>JADZED010000057.1 GCA_020850715.1 Acidobacteriota bacterium | reverse complement strand
ACCGGAATCCGTGTTCACCATGGCCGGAATCGGCGTTCATGATGCCCGGAATCGGTGTTCAGCATCGGTCGGAATCGGCGTTCACGTTCGACCGGAATCGGCGTTCACGATGGGCCGGAATCTGCACCCTCTCGCTCCTCGCCCTGAGCCACAGCCTGTCGACGAAGTCGTGGCGCGCCGCCGCGGCCGCCGGCGCCATGTGCGGAGTCGCCGTCATGTGTCACCTGACGGCCATGTCCTACGGACCGGCCATCGTCGCCGCGCTTCTGCTCGCGCTGCCCGGGGGTTGGACGGATCGGATCCGCGCCTCCGTCGTCTTCGGGTTGGCCGCAGCGATCGCCCCTGCCGTGTGGATCGCAGCGGTCCTGATCGCGGACCCGCACGGCCTCGATACGCTGCTGCGCGTCGGACGCTGGAAGACCGCCATGTCGAGCGGCTTCGCCAACCTGGATCTGGAAGCGACCACCTGGGTCCATCGCCTGTACGACGTGCCCATCTTCTGCCTGATCGTTCTTGGAGTGGTGTGGCTCGTCTCCGATCCGGATCTGGCGAGCCAGAAGCGTCGTGCCCTCGCCGGCCTGATCGTCCCCGTCGTCCTGTTCAAGGTGTTCGTGATGGAGAAGCTGTCCGGCTACTACGTGCTCTACCCGATGCTGGCGCTCTCGCTGGCCGTTGGCGGCGCAACCGCGTGGGCGGTCGGCACGGAGAAGACACGGGCTCCCCTTCGCACGGGCCTGATCGCCGGCTGGCTCCTCATGATCGCGGCGTCGTCGGCGACGATCTTCGGCACGCGGCTGGCCGCGACGACCGTTCAGCGCCAGGCGCGCAACTACGACACGGTCGTGACCGCGGCCGTGCGCGAAGCCGTCCCCCCAGGTTCAGTGCTGTGGGGCGATTCGAAGGCGTGGTACGCCGTCGTCGAGACGGGCTCGATCCTGCGGGCCCCTTTCCTCTGGTTCAATCCGGCGCCCGAGCCCGCCGTGGATCGCTTTGCCATCGTTCAGCAGTCCGCCTGCCCGGCGCCGTACGAAGAGATGCGGAGAATCGGCCAGCCGCTGCCGCCGGTCATCGGGCGCACGTTCGCCGACACCGACTACACCTTCGTGATATGTGCGCTGACGGGTCCGCGCTGAGCGCGATCGAGACGCCCGCACTCCTACTCGCGGCGCGACTGCAGCTTCGCGAGCAGCCGCAGGATCTCCAGATAGAGCCACACCAGCGTGACGAGCAGCGCGAACGCGCCGTACCACTCCATGTAGCGCGGCGCCCCGCGGCGCGCCCCCTGCTCGATCAGGTCGAAATCGAGCACCAGGTTGAGCGCGGCAATGGCGACGACGAACAGGCTGAAGAGGATGCCGAAGGTGCCGTTGGAGTGGATGAGCGGGATGTTCACGCCGAAGAAGCCCAGAATGAAGCTGAGCACGTAGATCAACGCGATGCCGCCGGTCGCCGCGACGACCCCCAGCTTGAACTTGTCGGTCGCGCGAATCACGCCGGCGCTGTACGCGATGAGCATCGCGCCGAGCGTGCCCGCGGTGAGGAACACCGCCTGGCTCGCAATGCCGGGATACGCGGCTTCGAACACCACCGAGATCCCGCCGAGCGCGAACCCCTCGAGAACGGCGTACGCCGGCGTCGTGTAGGGCGCCCACGTCTGCTTGAACACCGTGATCATCGCGACGACCAGCGCGCCGATGGCGCCGCCCATGACGAACGCGCCGACGCCGCTGTCGGCAGGACCGCGGTTCCAGACGTAGCCGGCCGCCAGCAGCATCAGGACCAATGAGATGCCGGTCCGGTGCACCGTGCCGGCGACCGTCATCGATTCCGCGCCGAACGCGCCCCGCGCGCCGCGGAAGGCGTCGGTGCCCAGCGCCGGGTTGCTCGATCGCCAGGTCATCGTCTGAGCCATGCTCGCTCCTCCATCGGGCTGCGTGAGGCGACTCGGGCGACTCGCCAGCAGCAGTCGGCAACCAGTCTAACAACCCGCCGTCAGCAACGGCAATTCGCAGTCCGTAATTCGCCGGTCTCGAGTGCCCCGTCCTGGCAACCTGCAAAGCGCCGCCGGGGGTTCCTGTCCGCGAACAAACTCTCTCCGCCCGCCCGCCGCGCACAGCCGCGCGTCTGGAACCCCGGGGTGGCCGGCAAACCGCGCGCGTCACGGGAGTCGCCTGCGCGCCGAGCGGGGCGGCCCCGTTTCCGGCCACCCGCGCCCGTGCTTCACGAGCGACGGCGACAGCGCAGCAGCCCCGCCCGGCGGCCCGGCACACGCCCTGCGCGCCGCTCTCCGGCGCTCCGGCACGATTCGGCTTGGCGAACGGCGGGTCAGGTACGATGATGGATGGGCGAGGGCGGCCCGATGCCGGCTGCTCCCGCATTCCATGCTGCACAGGCTGCTGCTCGTTGCCGGCGTCCTGGCCGCCGGGGCGCGGCCCGGGCCGGCCGCCGCGCCGGCGAGGGTGGTCGTCGCCGAATACGACGGGATCATCCACCCGGTCGCCGCCGAGTACATGGTGCAGACCATGGATCGTGCGGACGAGACGCACGCGGCGCTGACGATCTTCATCCTCCGCACCCCGGGCGGCCTCGTCGACTCGACACGCGTCATCGTGTCGCGCATGCTGCGCGCCTCGACGCCGGTCGCGGTGTTCGTCGCCCCATCGGGCGGGCGCGCCGCGTCGGCCGGGTTCCTGCTCACGATTGCCGCCGACGTGGCCGCCATGGCGCCGGGCACCCACATCGGCGCCGCGCACCCGGTCGCCGGCGGCGGGGGCGCCATGGACGAAACGACGTCGAAGAAGGCGGCGCAGGACATCGCGGCGTACGCGCGCACGCTGGCGGAAGGACGGCATCGCAACGCCGCGCTCGCCGATCAGGCGGTCAACCAGAGCCGTGCGTTCACCGAGCACGAAGCGCTGAACGCGTCGCCCCCGCTCGTCGATCTCGTGGCGGCCGGCGTGCCGGATCTGCTGCAGCAGCTCGACGGCCGCACGATCCGGCGATTCGACGGCTCGACGATCGTGCTGCACACGGCGGGCGCGCCGATCGCCGACGTCGAGATGACGCTCCGGCAGCGCATGCTGAGCGCGATCGCGCACCCGAATGTCGCGTATCTGCTGCTCAGCCTCGGCATGCTCGGTCTGACGATCGAACTCTGGACGCCCGGCGCGATCCTGCCCGGCGTGGTCGGCGGGGTGTCGCTCCTGCTCGCCGCGTTCGCGCTGCAACTGCTGCCGGTCAACTATGCCGGGCTGCTGCTGATGCTGTTCGGGCTGTTCCTGCTGGCGCTCGAGATCAAGGTCACCAGCTACGGGCTGCTGACGCTCGGCGGCGGGGTGAGCCTGGTCTTCGGCTCGCTCATGCTGATGGACGCCTCATCGCCGGAACTGCGCGTCGGCCTCGCCGTCGTGCTGCCGGTCGTCGCCGGCTTTGTCGCCATCGCCGCCTTCCTCGTGCGCCTGGCGGTGGCCGCGCAGCGGCAGCCGCCATCGACCGGCGCGAGCGGCATGATCGGCCAGGTCGGGACCGCGCTGAGCGCGATCGACGCGGACGGCGGCCGCGTCTCGGTGCATGGGGAAATCTGGACGGCGGTGGCGGACCGCCCGATCGAGCCGGACGCCCGCGTCAGGGTGGTCGGCATCGACGGGCTGACGCTGACCGTTGCGAAGGAGTGAGTGTCCGATGGCGATCTCTCCCATGCTGATAGCGCTGCTCATCGTCGTGCTCTACATCGTGAGCTCGATCAAGGTCCTGGCCGAGTACGAGCGGGGCGTCGTCTTCCGGCTGGGAAAGCTGCTGGCGAAGCCGAAAGGGCCGGGCGTCGCGCTCGTGTTCGCGCCGATCGACCGGCTCGTCCGGGTGAGCCTGCGGACGATCGTCCTCGACGTGCCGCCGCAGGACGTGATCACCCGCGACAACGTCTCGGTGAAGGTCAACGCGGTGGTCTACTTCCGCGTCATGGATCCACGCCGCGCGATCGTGGAGGTGGAGAACTACCTGTACGCGACGTCGCAGCTGGCGCAGACCACGCTGCGCAGCGTGCTCGGCCAGGTCGAGCTGGACGATCTGCTGTCGCAGCGCGAACGGCTGAACCAGCAGTTGCAGCGGATCCTCGACCTGCACACCGACCCGTGGGGCATCAAGGTGTCGGCGGTCGAGGTGAAGCACGTCGACCTGCCGGCCGACATGCAGCGCGCGATGGCGCGGCAGGCGGAAGCCGAGCGCGAGAAGCGCGCGAAGATCATCCACGCGGCGGGCGAGCTCGAAGCCTCGGAGAAGCTGTCGCAGGCGGCGCGCGTGATCGCCTCCGAGCCGGTCGCCATCACGCTGCGCTACCTGCAGACGCTGACCGAGATCGGATCGGAGCAGAACTCGACCATCGTGTTCCCGCTGCCGATCGACATGTTGAATCAGCTGATGGGCCCTCGCCGCGGCGGCGAGCATCTCCCGGAGAACCAGGGCCAGCGTCCCGGACCCGGCGACCGTTCCGGCGGTTCCTGAAGGAGGGCGCGGCGGTCGTTGCCGTGCGCAGCCCCCGCGCTGCGTGGCATCAGGCGCGTCACGGGCGGGCCGGTTCGCGACGCCGTGCGTGCGACGCTCCAGGATGAGCCGCACCCGCACGATCCGCACGCCGGCAGTCCGGACTCCGGCGTCCGTCAGCGGCCGTCCGCCAGCGCGGCCGCGTGCGCCAGGCGCACCCCCGACGCGCCGGCCATCGCTTCGTAGTAGTCGACGAAACGACGCGGCTCGGGCGCGTCGTACGGCTTGAGGTTCATCGCCCATCGGAACCCGATCGGCTGATACCAGAGCTCGGCGTCGATCTGAAACGGCCCCTGCGCCCGGTCGATCGCGATCGAGTAGCGCGTCTGGTCGCCTCCGCCGGCGAAGTCCGGATCCCGCGCCGCCTCGCCGTGCACCGCGATGTCGGCGCCCGCGCCGGCCTTGTCGAAACCGCGCGGCAGCAGGCGGTTGTCCTTCGCGTAGCCCACGGCGGTGAGCAGGCCGGTGGTGATCCGGCCGTCCGCGCCGGCCATCACCGATTCGTACACCTGCACCTCTTCGCCGT
The DNA here is from genome assembly GCA_020850715.1 of Acidobacteriota bacterium. Lineage (GTDB taxonomy): Bacteria > Acidobacteriota > Vicinamibacteria > Vicinamibacterales > CAVVIG01 > JADZED01. The sequence goes on along the minus strand of JADZED010000057.1, from coordinate 21,534 downwards.
CGGAGATCTCCTGGTAATGCGGCTCGAAGCGTCCGGGATCGGCGTCGTTGTCGTTGCCCTGGATCGAACCATCGGCGGCGAGCGCGCCCGATTCGAAGATCGTGCGCCCCTCGCGATCGCGTACGGTGACGTGCAGCCACACGCGGCGCGATGGATAGGCGGTCGGCAGCTTGTGCCCGCCCAGATTCTCGACCGCCACGGTGGCCTCGAGGCGGCCGTCGCGCAGCGCGACGCGCGGAAGGGTCAGGCGCGCCGACTCCGCCTGCAGGTGCGTGATCGTACGGGCGGCGGCGGCCTCCATGTCGGCCGGCGGAGCGGCGACGGCCAGATCGTTCCGGAAGCGGTTGAGCATCCGCTGCACGAAGAAGTTGCCGCCGACGAAGGTGTGCCTGGCCATGCCCGCGCGAGGCTCGCCGAAGACCGAAGCGACCGGCGTGTCGCCGCGCACGGCCGGCATGTGGCACGACTGGCAGCTGCGCGTCTCGCGGAATTCGCTGTGCAGCCATTCCTGGTATGGCACCTGCTCGGGCAGCGATCCCACCCGACGCCCCTGCGCATCGAGCGCCTGGGTGATGAGCGTGTGGCACGTCGCGCACAGCTCCGAGTCGCGGACGTGTGCCGCCTCGACGGGCCGGAACGCCGACGAAGACTGCATGACGGTGGCGTGGCCGGCGTCCACGTCGAACGGGCCGAAGATGGAGCGTTCGCCCGGGCGTGTCCGTTCGTCGATCCGGAACCCTCCCACGAAGCTGTCGCGCTGGCCGAGGTTGTCGGGGGCGATCTGATGGCAGACGGTGCACGACACGCCGTCGGCGGCGAGCCGATCGGCGAGCCGGTCGGCGAGCCGGTCGGGCCGCGGCGGCAGGTGCGCGAACACCCGGCCGGCGCCGCCGGCCAGCTTCGACTCGTAGCGCATCATCGGCATGTGGCAGATGGTGCACTCGTCCTCGATGGCGGCCGCCGCCACAGGATGATCGATCGTCTCGCGGCGGACGCCGGCCATCCAGTAGGGATCCCGCCCGGAGTTCGCCATGATGCTCGTCCGCCACCCGAGCCCGATCGACACATCCTCGCCTCCGCTCGTGGACAGCCCGTTGTGGCAGGCCACGCAGCGATCGGAGGTCTGGAAGTGCGCGCCGAAATGCGGATCGGCCGAGACATCCGGCGCCTCGTGCCGGCCGGGAGACGCCGGCGGCGATTGTGCCGAGATCGAGCCGCCGGCGGAAAGCGCGAGCAGCAGCCCGGGCAGCGCCGCGAGGCGAAGGAAGAGGCGTCCGCTCACGTCACCATCCCGCCGCGAGGCCGCCGTCCATCCAGTCCCAGAGCAGGTAGAACATCGCCTGGCGCGCGCGTCCCGCCGCCTGCACCGCAGGCACCTTCAGCGCGATGCTGCCCAGGATGTGCATCCGCCTGTTCAGCGGAATCTGCAGCTGCGGCACGACATCACATTCCATCACCGCGCCCCGTTCGAGCTCGCGATCCCCGACGATCTCGATCATCGGCGTCCACCGGCGGCCGAGGCCGCCTCCGCCGGCGAAGGTCCTGCCGATCGCCGCCCGCAGGTAGAAGGCGCGCGGCACCTTGTCGGGATGCGCCGGCAGCTCGATGCCGCCATGCAGCTGCACGAAGCTGGAGGCCGGCAGGATCTGTCCGTAGGCGCCATAACCCTCGAAGACGGTCGACGCCCCGCCGGTGCCGGCCGCGCGGCTGCCGGTCGGCGCGACGAGCTCGGCGCCGGCGCTCACGATCGTTCCGGTCTCGGTGCGGTGGAAGAGCGCCCGCTTGTAGCCGAGGCCGAGATCGCCGAAGGCCGCACGCCAGATGCCCCCGGTCCGCGCGAACGCGTACGGCACGAACGCTTCCCACATGGCCTTCGCGCCGATGCGCCGCTCGTAGATCACCGTCGAGCCGACGCCGGCGTCGCCCTGCGCGTTGATCGCGCCGGACACGACGGTCTCGCTTTCCGGGAACGCCTTCTCGGTGATCATCGGCCGCGGCAGGTTCAGGTCGCCGCGCGGCCAGGCGGTCTCGCGGCACATCGTGCGCATGTGCGCGATGACCAGATCGATCTGGCGCGGCGTGAGGAGATCGCGAAACGCCGGCATGATCCGCGAGAAGCCGCGCGCCGGGCCGCCGTTGGTGATGATGGCGCGCCACTGCAGATCCGATTCGACGGTGGAGGTGGCACAGTCCGCGAAGTCGGGAAACGTCGCCGGCGGCTCGAACCCGGCGACGTTCTGCGGCTGGCCGCCTCCGTCGGCGCCGTGGCAGGCGACGCAGCCCGCCTTCCAGATCTGCTCGCCCGTCTCGAGAGGGATCGCCGGCGGGCGTACGGGCCCGGCCTGGGGCGGCGGAAGGGCCAGCGCGCCGGCCGCTGCGAGCAGCGCGCCGGGCAGGGCGAACAGGATTCCACGCAGGCGCCGGCCCATCGGCGGCGGAATTGTACCTGCTGCGGCGCCGGGACAGCGTTCCAATCTTCGCGGCCCGGTGCCGGGACGGCCGCCGGCGGCCTGACGCGCGATCAGAAGCCGATCAGGTAGGTGAGCTTCAGGATCCCCGCGCGCTGGTCGTCGTCGGCCTCGCGCGGCTCGCCCGGCGGGGCGAACCGGCGGCTCGTATTGAAGACGAGGAACAGGTCGCTCCCGGGCCGGTGGATCCAGCGGATGCGGATGTTCGCCTGGAAGCGGCGCGACACGTTGTCGTACTGCAGCAGGGAGTTCGAGTAGAGGTTCCGGTTCGCCGCGACGAAGAGGTTGACGCCGTGCAGTTGCGTCGCGAACAGGCCGCCCGCGACCGGCAGGCTGATGGCGTCGCGCTGAAAGTTGTAGGAGACCTGCAGCTGCGGCTTGATCTTGAGGTTCACGAGACCCGTGTAGCTGGTCTTCGTGCCGCCGTAGAAGCCGCCGGTCTCCCAACTGAACTGCTCCGAGATCCGCCGCGCGTCGCTCGTGTTCACGTAGAGGCGCGGGTGCGTGTAGGCATAGTGTCCGGCCGGCAGCGTGGCGCTCACGATCTGGAACGGCGAGGCGGGGCGATCGGTGTCGACCGCGATCGCGCCTCCGACCTCGTCGCCGCTCTGCATGTTCGCCGCGAACTTCAGGTACCCGTTCGTCGACTGCGTCCGGCCATCCTGCCCGAAGATCTGGAAGCCGCCGACGTTGACGTGGAACTGGCGCACGGCGCCTCCGGCCGGCCGCGGATGGAAGCCGACCTCGTGCGTGTGGCGCACCATGTCGAGGCGGCGGACGTAGCCGATGGCCGGGTCGAAGTTCCGGCCGACGTTCAGGTAGTCGAACTGGTAGCTGTAGCGGTCGTTGCGGAGCAGCAGATCGACGTTGCCGGCGGCGGTCGAGGCGCTGTACCGCCGATCCCAGACGTTGGAGATCCAGGCGGTGATCGCGCTGCTGCGCATGAAGCGGAACGCCAGATCCGCCCCCGCCGCCCGATTGGGATCCTCGCCGCCCCCCTGAACGTTGGTGAAGATCGCGCCGATCGTCCGCCGCGGCGAAATGTCGGCCTTGACGCGCGCAACCCCGAAGTTCCGCCCTTGCAGCGCGCCCTCGTCCCGGGTCTGGATGTCGAGGTACCCCATGGTGAGGATGCCGCTCCGGCCGCTGTAGCGCGCGCCGCCGAGCACCGGCTGGTTCAGCCCGATGCGGCGGCTGAAGAAGGTCGCCGCCTCGAGCTGCTGGCGGAAGCCGCTCTGATTGCCGGGCGCGCCGAAGGCGAACAGCCCGTTGCGTTCGAGAAAGAAGTCGCGCTTCTCCGGAAAGAACACGCTGAAGCGCGTGAGGTTCAGCTGCGCGTTGTCGGCTTCAGCCTGCGCGAAATCGGTGTTGTAGGTCAGGTCCAGCGTCGCGTTCGAGGTGACCGCGTACCGGAGATCGGCGCCGGCATTCCGCGTGATCTCGGTCGACGGGGACAGATCGACCGCCGGGTTCCGGGCGCCCAGGAACACGTAAGGCTTGATCTGGAGGTTCCGGCCCGCCGCGATGCCGCTGAGCCCTTCGAGCGTCCCGTACTGAGAGACCTGGAAGAACTGGTTGCGGAAGTCGCGGCCGATCGCCGGCCAGGTCGCTTCCTCGTTCTTCCGGCGGATCTGCCGGTAGAAGGCGATGCCCATCGTCGGATCCGGCACGTTCGCCAGACGGATCGTGGAGAAGGGGATCGCGACCTCGAGCGTCCACCCGGAGCTCGTGATGCGCGCCGCGCTGGCGTAGACCCCCTCCCAGTTCCACTCCGGCTGCCCTTCATCGGTGATGATCGCGTCCTCCTGCGTGCCGAATGGATTCAGCCCGAAGATGTACGCATTGCGGCGATCGTGGTAGGTGTCGAGGCCGATCATCACGTGGTCGTCGTTCTGCGACGGCCCTTCCCGCTGGAGCACGCTCCGGACGATGCGCGAGGGCTCGGCGTCGTACAGGTTGAAGCCGAAATACAGATTCCTGTCGTCGTAGGCGACGCGGACTTCGGTCCGCTCGCTGACGGGCGCGCCCTCGACAGGTTCGCGCTGCACGAAGCCGGTGACCGGCGGCAGCCTTTCCCAGAAGGGCTCGTCGAGGACGCCGTCGACCGATACCGGGTCGGCGATGCGCGTCGCTCTCGCGACAGCCCGCCCGCCCTCCACCTGGGCAGCCGCCGGCGCGGCCGGCGCGGCGAACAGGGCCAGGACGCATACGAATCGGCGGAGCGCCGTCATGGTCGATGCTTCGTTGAGGGTCGTGCGAGAGGGCGGCAAGCTGGACCGCCCATTATACGTGCGACCGCCGCGTCCGCGCAGCTTCGGCGATCTCGACAGTTCTCCCGGCGGCGGGACGGCCGTTTCCGCGCCTGAGGCGTCGTAGAGTGAAGGGAGGGAGGTTGATCGTCATGTCCGATCCGTGGGACGACGCGCTCGAGCGTGCGGCGGAGGAGCCGCCTGAGCCTCGGCACCCGAAGCGTCCGGTCGGTCGATGGGCCGCGGTGGCGGCGGCGCTCATCGCGGCGATCGCGGCCGGTTCCATCTTCTTCCGCGGCGGCCCGGCGTCGCCCGTCGAAGAATCGCCGGCAACCGCCGTGGCGACAGCGCCGGCGGCGGCGCCGAGCCGGCCGCTTGGCGAGGAAGCGCCGGCGATCGACCTGCCGCCGCTCGGCGAGTCCGATCCGATCGTGCGGCAGATGGTGCGGCAGTTGTCGACCCATCCACAGGTGGCCGCATGGCTCGCGACCGACGGCCTGATCCGCAACTTCACCGTGGTCGTGGACAACGTGGCCGAAGGCAAGACGCCCGCGCGGCAACTGCGGGCGCTCAGGCCGCCGGCGCCGTTCACGGTGATCGAGGGGCCCGACGGCACCCGGATCGATCCGCGAAGCTACGAGCGCTACGATGCGCTGGCGGACGCGGCGGCGTCGATCGATCCGGCGGGAGCCGCGCGGCTCTACACGATGCTCAAGCCGCGCCTCGACGAGGCGTATGCCGAGCTCGGCAACGCCGATACGACGTTCGACCGGGCGCTCGAGCAGGCGATCGTGCAGTTGCTCGAGACGCCGGCGCCCGCCGGGCCGCTCGCGCTGAAGCCACAGGGCGCCTCGGCGTATCGCTACGTCGATCCGCTGATCGAAACCCTGTCCGACGCGCAGAAGCAGCTGCTGCGGATGGGCCCCCGCAACGCGGCGATCGTGCAGCAGAAGCTGCGCGCGATCGCCGAGGCGCTGAACATCCCGGCCGACCGGCTCCCGCCGCCGGAGTAGTCGCGATCACCGCCCACAACCGGAAGACGGCCGCGAAGAACGCCGGGGCCGGCGCCGAGCTCAGCGCCCTTCGCCGCCGTCTTGCGGCAGCGACGGCAGCAGCGCCCGCATGTCGGCCAGCGGCCGGTTGGCCGCGTCGCGCAGCGACAGGATCGGGCTCGCGACGGGCCAGGGGATGGCCAGCGCCGGATCGTTCCAGGCGATACCGATTTCATCGGCCGGATCGTAGAGCGCGGTGCACTTGTACTCGACCTGGGCCGAATCGCTCAGCACGCAGAAACCGTGCGCAAAGCCCGGCGGAATGTAGCACTGGCGGAAGTTGCCGGCCGATAGCGTGACCGACGTCCATCGTCCGAAGGTGGGCGATCCCGCCCGGACGTCGACGGCGACGTCGAAGATCTCTCCCTCGATGGCGCGCACCAGCTTGCCCTGCATCTTCGTACGCTGCAGGTGCAGCCCCCGCAGCGTCCCCATTGTCGAGCGCGAGTGGTTGTCCTGCACGAACATCTCTCGGATGCCCGCGGCGCGGTACTTCCCGGCGTGATAGGTCTCGAGGAAGAAGCCGCGCGGATCGCGATGCACGTCCGGCTCGACGACGACGACGCCCGGCAGCGCGGTGTGCAGGAACCGCATCCGCTCAGGGCTCCTGGGCGATCGTGCGGAGCAGGTACTGTCCGTACGCGCTCGCCTTCATCGCCTCAGCCAGGCGGCGCACGTCGCCGGCGCCGATGTAGCCCATGCGGAACGCGATCTCTTCGAGACAGGCGACCATCAGGCCCTGCCGTTCTTCGATCGCCTGGATGAAGCTGCTCGCCTGCATCAGCGACTCGTGCGTGCCGGTGTCGAGCCAGGCGATGCCACGGGCGAGCTGCTCCACCCACAGCTGGCCGTCGGCAAGGTACCGCCGGTTCACGTCGGTGATCTCCAGCTCGCCGCGGCCCGACGGGGTGAGGCGCGCGGCGATGTCGAGCACGCGATTGTCGTAGAAGTAAAGGCCGGTGACGGCCAGCGACGAGCGCGGCGCGACCGGCTTCTCCTCGATCGAGCGGGCGCGGCCCTCTTCGTCGAGCTCCACGACGCCGTAGCGCTCGGGGTCGCGGACCTGGTAGCCGAAGACGGTGGCGCCCGTCTCGCGCGCCGCCGCCGCACGCAGGTAGTCGGAGAAGTGGGCGCCGTAGAAGATGTTGTCGCCGAGCGCGAGCGCGACGCGATCGGCGCCGACGAACTCCCGCCCGATGATGAAGGCCTGCGCCAGCCCCTCGGGCCTCGGCTGCGACGCGTACTCGATATGAAGGCCGATTTCGCTCCCGTCGCCGAGCAGCCGCCGGAAGCCCTCCTGCTCGTGAGGCGTGGTGATGACCAGCACGTCGCGGATGCCGGCCAGCATCAGCGTCGAGAGCGGGTAGTACACCATCGGCTTGTTGTAGATCGGCATCAGCTGCTTGCTGACGGCCCGCGTCAGCGGGTGCAGCCTGGATCCGGTGCCGCCGGCGAGGACGATCCCCTTCATGCAGCGGCCGACCCGGGACCGGCCGGGCGCGGCGAGGTCGCCCTCATGCGTTCACCGATGCCGCCGCCAGGCCGAGCCGCCGGCGATCGTAGCGGCCGGCCTGCACGCCCTCGCACCAGTCGCGATGCTCGACGTACCAGGCGACGGTGCGCCGCAGCCCGTCCTCGAACGGGTGGCGCGGCGCCCATCCGAGCTCCTGGCGGATGCGCGTGGCGTCGATCGCGTAGCGCCGGTCGTGCCCCGGGCGATCCGGCACGAACACCTTGAGGCGCGCGCAGCTCGCGGCCGCGTCGGCGCCGGACGTGCCGCGCAGCGCGTCGATCGCGCCGCAGATGACGTCGACCACCTGCAGATTGGTCCGCTCGCCGCCGCCGCCGATGTTGTACCTGGCGCCGATCCGCCCGCGCTGCAGCACGAGCAGCAGCCCCGCGCAGTGATCTTCGACGTGGAGCCAGTCGCGGACGTTCGCGCCGTCGCCATAGATCGGCAGCGGCCGGCCGTCCAGCGCGTTCAGGATCATCAGCGGGATCAGCTTCTCGGGGAACTGGTACGGGCCGTAGTTGTTCGAACAGTTGGTGATGAGCACCGGCACGTCGAACGTCTGGCCGTAGGCGCGCACGAGGTGATCGGCCGCCGCCTTGCTCGCCGCATAGGGCGAGTTTGGCGCATACGGCGCGTCCTCCGAGAAGCTGCCGTCGGGCCCGAGCGTGCCGTAGACCTCGTCGGTCGACACGTGCAGGAAGCGGAAGCGCTCGCGCGCCGCCGGCGTCCGCGCGAGATACTGCCGCGCCGCCTCGAGCAGCACGAACGTCCCGACGATGTTGGTGTCGACGAACGGCCGCGGGCTGTCGATCGACCGGTCCACGTGCGTTTCCGCGGCCAGGTTGAGGATGGCGTCTGGGCGTTCCTCGTCGATCACGCGCGCCATCGCGCCGGCGTCGGCGATGTCCTCCTGGACGAAGCGGACGCGCGCGTTCCCCAGCGCTCCGCCCAGGCTCGCCCGGCTCCCGGCATACGTCAGCTTGTCGACGACCACGATGCGGGCGTCGGTCTGTGCAAGCGCGTAGTGCACCAGGTTGGAGCCGATGAAGCCGGCGCCGCCGGTGACGATCAACGTGGCCATTTTCGAGAGCCTATCATTGTTGGGTCGCGGGTCGCAGCCTGTCGGGGCGGGCAGCCCGCGCGACCGGCAGGGCTCCGGCCTCGCACGGGCGCAGGGCGCGAGACTGGAGCCGGCGCCCGATCGGCTCAGCAGCCGTAGACCAGGGCGCCGCCCGCGAGACCGGCTCCGGCCGCGACCAGCAGCACGCGCTCGCCGTGCCGCAATGGCGCGGCCTCGGCGCCGGCGGCCAGGGAAAACGGGATGGACGCGGCGGAGGAATTGCCGTACCGCTCCAGCGTCATCACCGCGCGCTCGGCCGGCAGTCCGAGCGCGCGGCGCACGGCGTCGCAGATGCGCCCGTTCGCCTGGTGCGGCACCCAGCGGCTGATGTCGTCCACCGCCAGGCCGGCGGCCGCGAGCGCGCGCCGCGCGCTGGCCGTCATCATCGCGACGGTGTGCGCGAACACCGCCCGGCCCGACGGCATCTCCATCAGGAGATCGGAAGCGGGCGTCCCGGCGGCGAAGGGACGGCGGCTGCCGCCGGCCGGCACGCGGATGAGATCGTACCGAGCGCCCTCGGATGCCAGATCGACGCCCAGCACGCCGGTCGCCGGATCATCCGAGGGGGCGAGGACGACGGCGCCGGCGGCATCGCCGAAGAGCACGGCGGTCGCTCGATCCAGAGGATTGATCCGCCGGCTGAGCACGTTGGCCGCGACGACCAGCGCCGGCCGGCGATGCGTCCGCACGAACGCGTCACCGAGCGTCAGGGCGTAGATGAACCCCGCGCAGGCGCCCGCCAGATCGGCCGCACCGGAACGGGCGAGCCCCAGGCGGTGGGCGACCAGCGGCGCCGACGGCGGCAGCAGATGGTCCGGAGTCGACGTGGCCAGCAGCGTGAGCGCCACATCGGCGCGCGGCAGTCCGGCATTGGCGAGCGCGGCCTCGCCGGCGCGCACCGCCAGATCGGATGCCGCTTCATCGTCGGCCGCGTAGCGGCGGCTCGCGATGCCGGTTCGCCGCGCGATCCACCCGGGCTCGAGCCGCAGCTGCGACTCGAGCTCGGCGTTCTCGACCGCGCGTTCGGGTGCGTAGCGGCCGACGCCGATCAGGCGGCTGCTCGTCCCGGCTCGCTCCGGCCCGCGCCGTGTCATGCGGGCGTCCATCGACCGACACGCCGATCGCCGGTCGAGGGCACCCACCGCATGTGGATGGCATCGTCGCGGCACGGATCGATGCAGTGCTCCTCGCTCCCGCAGGCGTCGGGCCGCACGAGGACCGCGAGGCCGGCGACCATCTCGAGGCAGGCGGGTCCGCACGCGTCGACGCACAGGCGGCACCCGGTGCATCGCGCGTCGTCGACGACGGGCACCCACTTGTCGTGGACGACCGGGATCGCCAAGCGCCTGGCGCCGCCTACGCCGCCGGCAGCGTCGGCGGGCGCCGCACTTCCGCGGCCCAGCGCAGCAGGTCGAGACCGGCCGCGTTGCTGCGATCCCGTGCGGTGAAGATCTGGCCGATCTGTCCGTCCCCGAGCCGCTCCACCATGATCGACAGCCCGTCGCAATCGCTCACGTGGGGAAGAATGGCGCGCGTGAGCTCCACGCCCTTGCGGACGTCGTCGTCGCTCCACGAGCTCTTCCCGGCGAGGGCGACCAGCCCCTGCGCGGCCCCGATGGCCTGGTTGTGGTCCTGGTAGAGCTTGGCGATGTAGGCCGGACCGAAGAGCCCGACCAACGCCGGATACATGACTTCTTCTTCGTACCGGAAGTGCGGCCCCGTGAGGCCGGCGATCCGACCGAGGAGAGTCCCCGCGCGCGGAATGTCCCGCGCCGTGAAGGCGTCGACCAGATCGAGCAGCGAATCGCGCACCGCCCGGTGCTCGTCCCTGAACATGCTGGTGAATCGATCGGCCATCTGGCTCATGCGCATCCTCCTGTCTTGGAACAGGCCAGCGTAGGATCCGCGGGCAGGGGGCCGGTATGACGCAGGTCATATCGAACTTCCGCGCGCATCCTTCGTCTCATCCCGGTCAGGGTGCCACCCGAGAGACGGAGATGACCGTATTCCTGCTCGACCTCCGCCACGCCTGTCGAACCCTTGCCAGGAGCGGGGGCGCGGGCGTGGTCGCCATCGCGACGCTCGCGCTCGGCATCGGCGCGACCACCGCCATCTTCAGCGTCGTGTACGGCGTGCTGCTGCGGCCGCTCCCGTATCCCGCGCCGGATCGGCTGATGGCGATCTGGGAAGTGAACAGCCGGGGAGGACGTTCCCGGCTCGCCGATCCGAACTTCACCGACTTCCGCAACCGCAGCCGCTCGTTCAGCGCGCTGGCGAAGTATGCGAGCCAGGTCGTCGCCGTGGCCGGGGGCGAGGAGCCGACGCGCACGACGGTGGCCTCGGTGACGCGCGAGATCTTCGCCGTGCTGGCGGTCCAGCCGGAGCGTGGGCGCGCCTTTGCCGCCGACGATGCCCGGATCGGCGCGGCACCGGTCGCGGTCGTCAGTCACCGCTACTGGGCGCGGTCGCTTGGATCGCCGCTCGATCTTGCCGATACGCCCTTGCGCATCGGCGACCGCGTGTACGCGGTGGTCGGCGTGATGCCTGCCGGGTTCGAGTTCCCCGCGAACGCCGAGGTCTGGATTCCCGATGAGCTCGACCCGGCGAATACGAGCCGCACCTCGCACAACGCCTACGGCATCGGCCGGTTGCGCGAGGGTGTCACCGTGGCGCAGGCGTCGGCGGACCTGAGCGGGATCGCGCGCGACATCGTCCGCACCTTGCCCGAGCAGGGCGACTATCTGATGATCGACGCGGAGGTCGTCCCGCTGCTGGCTTCGCTCACCGGACGCACGAGCGCGACCCTCTTCGTGCTGCTCGGCGCGGTCCTGCTCCTGCTGCTGATCGCCTGCACCAACGTGGCCAACCTCCTCCTCGCGCAGGCAGCGGCGCGGCAGCGGGAGCTCGCCGTGCGGTGCGCGCTCGGCGCCGGCCGCGGCCGGCTGATTCGCCAGTTCCTTGCCGAATCGCTCGTGCTCGTCGCCGCTGGCGGCGGCGCCGGTCTTCTTGCCGCGATGCTCGGGCTCGATACGCTCCTGTCGCGCGCGCCCGCCGGCCTGCCGCGGCTCGAGGATGTCTCGGTGAGCTGGCCGGTGCTGGCGGCCGTGGCCGGATTGTCGGCGCTGGTCGCAATCGGCCTCGGGCTGGCGACGGCGGCGCACGCGGCGGCGCGTGCGCCAGGCAGCCTTCTCGCCGACGCCGGACGGGGCCAGGCGAGCGGGGCGTCGCGCCAGCGCATCGGGCGGGCGATCGTGGCGGCGCAGACGGCGCTCACCGTCGTTCTCCTCATCGGCGCGGCTCTCCTCGGACGAAGCCTGCTCCGCGTGCTGTCGGTCGATCCCGGGTTCCGCACCGAGGACATCGTTGCGATCGACGTCGTGAAGGCGTCCTCGGACGATCCCACCGCCAAGGCGCAGCTCGCGCCCTTCTACGCCGATCTCTTCAATCGCCTGCAGGCCATCCCCGGCGTTGAACGCGCGGCCGCGGCCAGCGTCCTGCCGCTCGACGGTGGCCTGCCGGATGGCCTGTTCGGCAAGATTGCGCCTGGCGAAACGTTTGCGGGCATCGAGGACCTCGAGGCGCTGTTCGCGAAGAAAGAGCGGCTGGGCACGGCAGACTATTGCGCCGTCACCCCCGGATACTTCCAGGCCCTGGGCATCCCGCTCGTCCGCGGACGATTCTTCGACGGCCGCGATGCGCCCGACGCACCGCACGCGGCGCTGATCAGCGAATCGCTCGCCCGAAGGGAATACCCGGGCGTCGATCCGCTGGGACGCACGATCCAGTTCGGCAACATGGACGGCGACGTCCGGCCGCTGACGATCGTCGGCATCGTCGGCGATACGCGGGAGAGAGGTCTCGAGCAGCCGCCGCGGCCGACCGTGTACGTGAATCTCGATCAGCGCCCGCGCTTCTCGGCGACGGTCCTGCTGCGGTCGACCGGCGACCCGCGCACGACGATGGCGGCGGCGCGCGACGTGCTGCGGAGCCTTGCGCCCGACGTCCCGCCTCGGTTCCGGACCTTCGACGAGATCTACGCCGCGTCGCTCGGTCCGCGCCGCTTCAATCTGACGCTGGTCGGCGTGTTCGCCGGCACGGCGCTCGTGCTGGCGTTGGCCGGCCTCTACGGCGTGATGGCCTGCGCCGTCACGCAACGGCGCACGGAAATCGGCATCCGCATGGCGCTCGGGGCGACGCCGTGGCTGGTCTTTCGGCTCGTCATCGGCCAGGGGCTGGCGGCAATGGCGGCCGGCATGGGGATCGGGATCGTTGCGGCGTTCTGGCTGACGCGAGGATTCGAGAGCCTGCTGTTCGGCGTGACGCCGGCCGATCCGGCGTCGTACGCGGTCGTTGCGGCGATGCTGCTGATCGCCGGAGCGCTGGCGTGCTACGTGCCGGCGCGGCGTGCGATGCGCGCGGATCCGCTGGAGGCGTTGCGGGAGGAGTAGCGCGCCGGCCGCCCGGGATCGGCGACGATTGATCCGTGGCCGCGACGGCCGGGCCCGGCCTGGGGCTTGCATTCTCTTCGCGCGCCAGCCCGATCTCCTTCGATCAACGCGTACGCGGCCGTCCGGCGCCGTCCGCGTTTCGAACAGGGCGTCCAGGAATTACACGGGGGAACATGAAGCATCATCGACGTGCCGCGGTCGTCTGCCTCAGTCTGATGTCGATCCTTGCCGCACCGGGTCTGGTCCACGCGCAGGATGGAGGCGTGCGCGCAGGGGTGAGCGGATCTCCCGACCAGTTCTATCTCGGCGCGCACGTCGAAGCAGGTCCGGTTGCCGAGATGCTGTGGTTCCGCCCGAACGTCGAGCTGGGCGTGGGCAGCGATCGCACCGTGGTCAGCTTCAACGTGGAGTTCGTCCACCGGCTCGCGCTGCCGCGCTCCGATTGGCGCCTGTACGTCGGCGGCGGACCCGCGCTGAACGTCGTGCGGACCTCCCGCGACACCAATCCCGGCGGCGGGCTCACCATTCTGGTGGGCGCCGAGCATCAACGCGGTTTCTTCACCGAGCTGAAGGCCGGTCTGGTCGACAGCCCGGAAATCAAGTTCGGCGTCGGCTACACGTTCCGGTAGCCGCCGGCCAGGCATCGCGGCCGGACGCCGGACGGCCATCCGCGATCCATCGCCGGATTTCGCTCCGTCCGCATCCGGCGTGTCAGCCGAGGAACATCGTCTTGCCCCCCGTCACGGTCCGCACGATCGGGATGTCCTTGATCGTGTCGGGATCGACGTCGTGCGGATCTTTCGCCAGAATGACGAAGTCGGCCAGCTTGCCGGCCGTAATCGTGCCCTTCTTCGCCTCGTCGAACGAGGCTCGGGCGCCGTTGATCGTGCTCACGACGAGCGCCTCGTCCAGCGTGATCTTCTGCCTCGGTCCCCAGACCACGCCGCGGTAGTCCTTCCGCGTCACCATGCTCTGCAGCCCCATCAGCGGCTCGAACGGTCCGGGCAGATAGTCGGACCCATTCGCGACCGGGATCCCGTAGTCGAGGAACGACCGGTGCGCGAACATCCATTGCATCTTTTCCTGGCCGTACTCCTCCCATTTCGGCCCATGGAAATAGACGTAGGTGTTGAACGCCTCCGGGATGACGCCCAGCGTCTTGATGCGCGCGAGCAGTCCGTCGTCGACGAGCGTGCAGTGCTCGATCCGATGGCGCGGATCGGGCCTGGGCCAGTTGGTCTGAGCCCGCTCGTAGGCGTTGAGCACCATCTCGATGGCGCGGTCGCCGTTGGCGTGAATCTCGATCTGGAATCCGTGCCGGTGCGCGTCTTCCACCGAATCGTTCAGCTCCTGCTGGGTCATCGTCAGGATGCCGAAGTCGTCCGGGCGTCCGACATACGGCGTGCGCATGGCCATCGTGCGCCCCGACGCCGAGCCGTCGGCCGAGAACTTGGCGCTCCGCACTTCGAGCCAGTCGTCGCCGAAGCCGCTCGTGATGCCGGCGGCCTTGAGACCCTCGTAGGCCTGGCCGCCCGGTTTGACGCCCGACACGCTCATGTGCATGCGGAACTTCATCTCGCCAGCGCGATAGGCGTCCTGATAGGCGGCGATCGCATCGACGCTGGTCGCGCCGTCGAACACGCTCGTCAGACCCGCGGCGGCCATTCGACCGGAGATGAGCCCAACCCCTTTCCGGCGGATGTCGCGCGTCACCGGAATCGTCTTCCCGACGTTCCGGAACGCGTTGTTGGCGCGCTCGGCAACGAGCCCCGTGAGCTGGCCGGCCTCCTTGTCGAACGTCCCGCCTGGCGGATCGGCGGTGTCGACCGTTACCCCGGCCATCGAGAATGCCTTGCTGTTGTACCAGGAGATGTGACCGCCGCGATGCGTCACGCGGACGGGCCGATCCGGCACGGCGGCATCGAGATCCAGCCGCGTGATCCGCCGGTACTTGCCGGTCTCGTCGACGACCTTCGTGTCGTCGTAGCTGAAGCCCTCGACCCATGTGTCCGGCGGCGTCGTCTTCGCGCGCTCGCGGAGCGCGTCCTGGATCTTCGCAATCGTGGGCAGCGACAGGTTGACGCTCGTCAGTTCGTCGGTGCCGCCCGGATGCACGTGCGTATCGATGAACCCTGGCGTCACCGTCATGCCGGTCGCGTCGATCACCTCGGTGCCACGGCCGACCAGATTCCTGACATCGGCGGACCGCCCCACGGCAATGAAGCGGCCGTCCTTGACCGCGAACGCCTCGGCACGTGGCAGCGCGGCGTCCATTGTCAGGACGCGCGCGTCGAGCACCGCGAGGTCGGCCGGCGCGCCGGGACCACGCGATCCAGCCTGGGCTGGCGGCGCCGCCGAGGCGGGCCACTCACCGATGCCGAGAGCCGCAGAGAGCGCGCCGCTCGCACGAAGGAATTCTGCGCGCGTGAATCTCGCCATGTCGGCCTCCTTGGCGGTCAACCCATGAGCGGGACGGGGATGAACCCGGGCGCCATGCGACGAATACCGGCGGAATGGTTCCGAGCGCTCATTTTCGGTTCGAGGAACGGTTTGTCAAGGACAAACGGCGGACCGATCCGCAGGCTCGCGCGGTCGAAGCGATCGAAGCCGCCGGAGCCGCGCCGGGTATCCGGCACGCGTGCCCGCTGCTCATGACGGTATCCCGGCGAACCGCGCGATCTCTCATCGTTGCGCCAGATCCGGTCGGCCGCAAATCTGGCCGCCGCCTTGCGTAGCGGCGAACCCCTTCCCCACTCCCTCGCCGGGCCCTCACGTCAAGGCTTCGGCGATCCTCTTTCATGGTCAGGAGCAGACCGATGGCGAAATACACACGCGGCGAATTCCTCGGCCTTGGCGCCGTGCTCGCGGGCGCCTACGGAGCCAAGGGGCTGCCGCTGCCGGCGCTCAAAGCCGCGCAGCCCGCTCCCGCGGCCGGCCCGGGGGCGGAGCCGGATCTGATTGTCGTCAACGCGAAGGTGTACACGGTCGACGACGCACAGCCGCGCGCCGAGGCGTTCGCGGTCAAGAACGGGCGGTTCGCCGCGGTCGGATCGACGGCCGACGTCCGCAATCTCGCAACGGCGCGCACCAGAGTGATTGATGCCGAGCGCATGACGATCACGCCGGGCTTCATGGACTGCCACAACCACGCGAGCGGCGTCAGCGAGCTGTACGGCGTGAACACCAACCTTCGCACGGTCACCGAGATTCAGGCGGCAATCCGCAAGAAGGCGCAGTCGACGCCGCCCGGCTTCTGGATTACCGGCTTCATGTTCGACGACACGAAGCTCGATCGCACGTTGAACCGGCGCGACCTCGACGCGGCGACGACCGATCACCCGGTAGCCGTCAACCATCGAGGCGGCCACACGTCCTGGTACAACACCAAGGCACTCGAGCTGGCCGGCGTCACGAAGGACACGGCGGATCCGCAGCACGGCCGCTTCTTCCGCGATCCGGGCGGCGATCTCACCGGCCGCGTCGCCGAGCTCGCACGCAACGTCTTCCAGAACGTGGGGATGCGGGAGACCTTCACCCCCGAGCAGACCCGCGAGCGCGGCCGCGCGGGCATGACGCACATGTCCGGGCTGCTGACCGCCGCCGGGCTGACGACGATCCACGATGCCGGCGCCGGGCACGACAAGATCATGGCGTACGAAGACACCAGGAAAGCGGGCGACCTGCGCCATCGCGTGTACCTCATGGTGCGCGGCGCCGACGTCCTGGCCGGCTTCAAGGCCGCGGGCGTCTACACCGGCTTCGGGGACGAATGGGTTCGCATCGGCGGGGCGAAGTTCGCCGCCGACGGGTCCCTTTCGGAGCGGACGATGCGCATGAGCACCCCCTACGTCGGCACCGACGACTACGGCATCCTCACGATGACGCAGGAGGAGATCCACGCGGCGGTCGACGACGCGCAGTCTCACGGCTTCCAGGTCGGCATCCACGCGAACGGCGACACGACCATCGACATGGTGCTGAAGGCCTACGAGCGCGCGCTCGCCAAGTGGCCCGATCCGGATCGGCGGCACCGCATCGAGCACTGCTCGCTCCTGAACCCCGACCTGTTGACGCGGATCAGGAAGATCAACGCGATCCCGACGCCGTTCTGGACCTACGTCTACTACCACGGCGAGAAGTTCGTGCAGTACGGCGACGAAAAGATGCAGGCCATGATGCCGCACCGCTGGTTCCTCGACTACGGGATCAAGGTCGCCGGCGCCTCCGACTACGGGCCAGGACCGTTCGAGCCGCTCATGGCGCTGCAGAGCATGGTGACCCGGAAGGACTACACGGGACACGTCTGGGGCGCGAACCAGAAGGTGACCGTCGACGAGGGGCTCAGGATTGCCACCATGCACGGCGCCTGGGCGTCGTTCGAGGAGGCCACCAAGGGCTCGATCACGGCGGGCAAGCTCGCCGATTTCGTCGTGCTCGAGCAGGATCCGCACGACGTCGATCCGGATCAGATCATGAACATCAAGATCAACCGGACGGTCGTCGGCGGCAGGACGATGTATCCGAAAGAGAGCGCGTGAGACCGCGGGGGGTGGGCCGAGTGGGAGGTGGTGACGCGGGCACGGGCCGCTAGAACTGGAAGAGCCGCGTGAACTTCACGCTGAAGCTGCGCTCGAGCAGAGTCGACGGGCGCGCGTCCGGCCCGACGTACCGGCGGTCGGTCAGCACGAGGAACAGGTGGCTCAGCGGCGCATGGATCATCGTGATCCGGAAGTTCCCGACGACTTCATCGGTCGCGTTGTTGAACTGCACGTACGCCATCGCCGACAGCCTGGTGTCGTAGGCGTAGCGCACGCGGGCGCTGTAGATGTCGGCGGTGAAGGATCTCCCCCCGAGCGTCACCGCGTTGTACTGCGCCTGGGCATTCACCGTCAGGTGATAGTCCGGCCTGAAGAGCACCGACGAGGAGACCGCCGAGCGATCGCCGTCGTAGAACGACCCCCGGCTGCCCGACAACGAGGCGGAGAACGCCCCTGACGCGTTCGGTGTGAAGGAAAACGCCGTCTCGCTGTACTGGTAGACCCCGCTCGGCACGCTGGCGCCGGCGATGGAGGTGACCTCTTCCAGCCGATCGTAGCTGCTGGTTCGCGTGAGGCTGATGCTGCTCCCGGAATTCAGCTCCGCGCCCAACCCCGCCGTCACGTCCCGCGTCTCGAGCACGCCGTCCAGGCCGGCAATGGTCGAGATTTCGACGTACGGGTTCAGCTCGGCGACCGACCGGATGGGCGGAGCGGGGTGTGCGCCGGCCGTGGCGTACACCTGCTTCATGCCGGTTCGCTGCACGAACCCCAGGCCCGGATTGAAGCCGTCGCCGACGCGCTTGACGAACGCGGACAGGTCCCACAACTGGTCTCGCCATGCGACGTTCACGCGCGCAGCCGAACGATCCCCGGCGGCCCCGGGCTCACGAGATGCCGCGACGTAGGAATTGACGACCAGGCGCCGGTAGGGCCGGAGGTTGAGGTCGGCCGCGTAGGTTCGATTGGCGAGGTCCTCGAAGCCGGCGGTGGTGGCCTGGCGGTTCGTGAACAGCACCCCGAAGTCCGAGTTGCCCATGACATAGCGTCGCAGGCGCAGGACCGAGAAGTTCTCGGCGGGCGTGTATCCGCTGGTGCCGGAGTCGCCGAACTCACGCGCCTGCATGGTTAGCGCCCCGACCTCGTAGTCCCCGACGCGCCCCGTGAGCCGGCCGCCGCCGACGATGGGGATGGGCCGGCGATCGCCGGACAGACCGATGCGGCGCGAGTGGAAGAGCGAGAAGTTCGACGGCGACGATCCGGTGCGATAGCCGCTCTCTCTGACGTCGCCGACCGTGAAGATGCCGGCGTTGTCCATGAAGAACTCGCGCTTCTCGGGAAAGAACAGCGAGAAGCGCGTGAGGTTGAGCTGCTCCTGATCCACCTCGGCCTGCGAGAAATCGGTGAACAGGCTCGCGTCCATCGAGAGCCGGGAGGTGACGCCGTACTTCACGTCGAGGCCGGCGCCTGCCTGGCCCCCGCGATCGCTGGCGGGCCTGAGCGTTCCGGCATCGTGCGACGCGCCAACCCACGGCTTGATCTGAAGGTTGCGTCCCTGTTTGATTCCGCGCAGGCCGGTCAGCGTCCCCGCTCTCGAGAAGGTATGGATCGCGTTCCGCCGGAGCATCGGCGCCCAGAACGCATCGACGCGGCGATCGCGGTCGAGGACGCGGCGCAGGAAATTGATGCCCCAGGTCTGATCGCCGTCGGCCGCCTTGAACCGGAGCGTCGTGAACGGGATGGCGACTTCAGCCGTCCACCCGTCCGAATCGCGCTGGGTCCGAACCGAGACGACGCCGTCCCAGGCGCCGTTGACGTAGCGGCTGTCGTTGAAGCCCTGACCATCCCAGACGGCCCCCGCCGGATTGATCGAGAAGACGAACCCGTTCTGGCGATCGAAGTTCGGATCGATCCCGACGCCGAACGAATCGGAGGCGTAAGGAGGCGGATCGTGCTCGAGCCCCGAGATCCGGAGCCTGTCCGGCTGCGCCTGGTACATCTTGGCGCCGACGTACAGGTTGTCGTCGTCGTACAGCACCCGGACGACGGTTCGGTCCGCCATGCGGAACCCGTCGCGCGGAATGATCTGCCAGAAGTCCGAGACCGATTCGGCCTCCTGCCACGCCGGCTCGTCGAGCCTGCCGTCGATGGCGATCGGCGCCCCGGTCCGGACAGCCCGCAAGGCCGGCCTGGGGAGCGACTCGGGATCGATCCGTTCCACCGGAGGGGCGGCGCTCTGCGCTCCGGCGACCGCTCCGCCGGCGACGAGAACGAGACCCAGGAGGCAGAGCGAGCCGCACGCGAACCGTCTCCGGCGAATCCGCACGGCGATCACGGCCGGCCGGTGGCGCCACGCGCTCCGGCCCCATCGTTTCTGCACGGCGACGCGAGCACGCCAGTCCTCGCCTGAGGCCTACGCCGCCAGGTGTACGGTCCTGCCGCCGACGACGGTCCGGAGGATCTTGATGTCCTTGATCGTGTCGGGGTCGACCTCGTGCGGATCGGCGCCGAGGATGACGAAGTCGGCGTACTTGCCGGCCGTGATCGTGCCCTTGACGTGCTCCTCGAACGAGGCGTACGCGCCCCAATAGGTGGCAATCTTCAGCCACTCGTCGACCGAGACCCGCTGGTTCAGGCCCCAGGTCTTGCCGAGGAAGTCCTTCCGCGTCACGCAGCTCTGCGCCGCCATCATCGGCTCGAACGGCCCCGGCACGTAGTCGGAGGCGCCCGGCACGGGAATGCCGGCGTCGAGCAGCGCCTTGTGGCAGAACATCCACTTCAGCTTCTCCTCGCCGTACTCGACCCACTTGTCGCCGTGGTAGTAGACGTAGGTCCAGAACAGCGTCGGGACGGAGCCGGAGGCCTTGATGCGGCGGATCAGGTCGTCGTCCACCAGCGTGCAGTGCTCGATCCGGTGGCGCGGGTCGGGGCGCGGCCAGTTCTTCTGCGCCCGCTCGTAGCCCTTGAGCACCATGTCGATGATCGCGTCGCCGTTGGCGTGGATGCCGACCTGGAAATTGTGACGGTGCGCGTCCTCGACCGCGTCGTCGATCTCCTGCTGGGTCATGCGCAGGATGCCGTAGTCGTCCGGGCGCCCGGCGTACGGCGTGCGCATGTACATCGTGCGCGTCGAGCAGGCGCCGTCGCCGACGAACTTGATGCCGCCGATGCGCAGGTACTCGTTGCCCATCCCGGTATAGATGCCGGCGGCCTTCATGCCCGCGAACCCGGCGCCCGTCCCCGAGCACATCATGTAGACGCGGAACTTCATCTCGCCCGCATGATAGGCGTCCTGATACGCCATCACCCCGTCAACCGACGCGCCGGCATCGTGCACCGAGGTCAGGCCGGCCGCGGTCATCTGCTCCGAGATCACCTTGACGCCCTGCTGCCGCTGCGCGCGCGTGCTGCCGCTGGGGCGAAGGGTGCTCCAGAGGTTGTTGGCGGTCTCGGCCACCTTCCCGGTCAGCCGGCCGTTCTCCTTGTAGATCTTCCCGCCGGGCGGATCGGCCGTGTCGGCGGTGACGCCCGCGAGCTGGAATGCCTTGGTGTTGTACCAGTAGACGTGACCGCCGCGGTGCGACACGTAGATCGGGTTGTTGGGCGCCGCCTCGTCCAGATCCTGGATCGTGATCTGCCGGCCGTCCGTGTACTTCGTGTCGTCGTACTTGTAGCCCTGGACCCACTCCCCGGGCGGCGTCTTCTCGGCGCGCAGGCGCAGCGCCTTCTTCAGATCGTCGATGCTGCGCAGATCCAGATTGACGGCGACGATCTCGTTGGTGCCGCCGCCCATCGGGTGGCAGTGCGCGTCGATGAAACCGGGGGTGACCGTCATCCCGCCGGCGTCGATCACCTCGACCCCCTGGGTCGCCAGGTTCCGGACGTCGGCCGTGCTGCCGACGGCGACGAACCGGCTGTCTTTGACCGCGAACGCCTCGGCGCGCGGCTGCTGCGGGTCGACCGTGTACACCGTCGCGTTCACGACGACCAGGTCGGGCCGGCCGGGCGCACCGCCTCCCGTGGTCTGCGCCGCCGCCTCGCCGCCCGGCCCGCCCAGGCCGAGCCCGACGCCGCCGGCGACCGTCAGTCCGAGAAATTCCCCGCGCGAGATCTTCCCCATCGGTCCCTCCTGAGGGCGCGCTGTCGTTT
>JADZED010000056.1 GCA_020850715.1 Acidobacteriota bacterium | reverse complement strand
GGCGTGCGGCCAGGCGTGCTCGTCGAGGTGGCCGTCAATCGTGCATGGCCCGGTCGCGCGCCCGGCGGGCAGGGACGGTCTCGGCGTCAGGGTCGGGTCATATCGCGCTTGACCGAACACGGCGGCCGGCGCGGCCGCCAGAACGCATACGGCGACGGCAACCGCTGCGAGCGCGCGCCGCACAGGCGCGCCACCCCATCCGGCCCTCCTGAGCCCGCGCCAGGCGCGGTCACCGGGCAATGAGGATGCGGCCATCGGCGACTGGCGCGATCTCCCGGCGATCGACGAGATACGCTTCGAACGCGGCGACCATGGCATGGCCGGCCAATGGCGAGATCAGCAGGGGCACGCCGGCGAACATCGTGTAGTTGTCGCCCCCGGTTAGCAGGAAGTCGGGAATCGCGAGGGTGTACGTCTTTGCCGGATCCAGCAGCTCGCCGCCGATGCGGACGTCGCTGACGCGGCTGCCCGGCGCCGCTCGCGGGTTGACACGCAGGGTCAGGCCGGACACCTGCGGGAATTGCCCCGCCGCGGCGGGAAGGCGAGAGACGCCGTTGTCGAGCGCCGCGAGGACGATCCGGCCCGGAACCGCCACCATGCACACCACGTTGCCGAACGGATGGATCTCGAGGAGCGTCCGGCGGGTCAGTGCGCCCGCGCCGAATACGCGATCCCCGCGGATGCCGCCGCTGTTGACGAGCGCGATGTCGGCGCCGGTGTCGGCTCGCATGACGTCGGCGACGAGATTCCCGAGGTTGGTCTCCGACGACCGCAACCGCTGCGAGACGCCGTCGAGCGGCACGGCGCTCGTACCGACAGCCACGTCGAGCTCGCCGCCGAGACGCGCCTCGTACGAAGCGACGACGGCTGCCGTGCCCGGCTCGTCCGGCAGCTCACCGGTCACGGGCACGAGCTCGTAGAAGCGCTCGATGGCGCCGGATGGCCGCCGATTCACGTCGATGCGCGCCAGGAACCTGGCGTCCGCGCCGGCCTTGCTGATGAGCGTCCTGTTCTCCGCCGCGGCGATGGGAAAGTGCTCGTGGCCGCCGATGATGATGTCGATCTCGGGAAAGCGCTCGGCGAGGGCGCGGTCGTCGGCGAAGGTCAGGTGCGTGACGACCACGACGACGTCCACGCGCTCGGCCTTCAGCATCGGCAGGTAGGTCCCCGCCGCCACCAGCGGATCGATCAACCGAAGTCGCGTCCGATCGGCGAGGCCGATCCCCTCGGTCGTTGGCGAGAGGCCGAGAAAGCCGACCTTCAGCGTCCCGAACGTGCGCACGACGTAGGGGGCCGCGCCGCCGATCGGCTTCCCGGTCTGGACGTCCACGATGTTGGCCACGAGCCATTGCCACCGCGCTTCCGCCATCCGCTGGATCAGCACGTCGACGCCGAAGTCGAACTCGTGATTGCCGAGCGTGGCCAGGTCGAGCCCGGCGGCGTTGAGCGCCGCGATCATCTGCTCGCCCTTGAAGACGGTAGAGGCGACCGACGAGGAGAGAAAGTCGCCGGCGAGGATGAGAAACGGTGTGCGTCCGGCCGCCGCCAGCCGCTGCTTGAGCGTGGCCACCCTCGCGAGCCCCCCGCGGCCGCCGATCGGCACGGTCGAGTACACGTCGTTGATCTGAAGGAGGGTAAGCGGCGCCTCGGCGCGCGGAGCGCCGACGTCTTCCTGCGCCTGGAGGGCCCGGCCCGAGCCCGACCCTGCGACGGGCGTCGCGAGCGCGAGCAGCGCCAGCACGAGCCCGACGACGCGCATCATCGCGCTAGCGGCGTCCGACCCAGGTAAATGCGATGCCGCCGCCGCCGCTGGTGGCGACCGGCGCAACGGCGAACCGGGCATCGCCGCGCCCGACGGTGACGGTGCGGCCGGCCACGATGCCGAGCACGGCGCCGAACGCGACGTCGCTCAGGAAATGACGTCTTTCTTCGATCCGCGACGTCGCCACGAAGGTCGCGACGGCATACGCGGGAATGCCGGCCTTCCATCCGAAGTGCCGCTGGAGCACCGTCGCCGACGCGAAGGTCGCCGACGTGTGGCCCGAGGGAAACGACAGCGCGGAGCCGTCAGGCCTCGTGCGCCGGGCACTCAGCTTGATCGCCTGCGTCACGACCTGCGAGAGCACCTGCGCGCGGAAGAGGTCGGCGCCGACCCGCGCGGTGCGAGGACTCCTGGTGAGTCGTCCGACCGTATACGTCGCCAGCGCACCGCCCACCTGGAACGGCATCGCCCCGACCATCGAACCCTGTTCGAACGTGGCCGTCCTCCGGGCGGACGACCCGGAAAGGGTGGCGCTGACCTGGGCATCCCCGGAGTGGGCGATCAGCGCGGCCGCCGCTCCCACGGTCAGCCAGGTGGCGCTGTCACGCGAGGGAAGCCGCCGCAGATCGCCGACCGTGGTCGTGAAGAGTTGGGAGAATGACGGAACGACAGGCGAGGACTCGACCGTGGTCGCGGACGCTTGCTCTGTCACCGCCGGCGGCATCAGACCCGCCTGGGCCAGGACGGGAGACGGATCCCCGACGATTGCCGCCACGAAGATGGAACAGACGCAGAAAGAGCGGGTCGCGTTCATCGGCTGCTCCCGGTCGGGAATGATGAGCTGAACTCTCCCTCAGGATACCGCACTCGGGCTATGGGTCGGGGAGTCTTTCGAATCCCACCAGGCGCCATCCGCCGGTCTCGCGGCGAAAGTAGGCCTGTACCGGTCGTTCCCAGGATGAGCGTGGCGCGCCTGTCGCGCCGAGATCGACGCGAACGAAGCCGGTCTGCACGCCGGAGAGGCTGGACGGAGCCGCAAGCCGGGTGGTAGGCCCGGACGTGGTCGTCAGGGGTCGGCTCTCGCCTGTCGCGTTGTCAAACGCGAACCACGCCGCCGTGTAGCCGGCCGGGGCCGCCTCCACGCCAGCATCGACCGCGGCATTTCGGAACGTGACGACGCCGGCGCCGTCGAGCGCCGGGTCGATGATCGGATTGATCGCCGGCAAGTAGGCGCGCCCGATTGCGTCGCGCCGCTTGATCAGGACGTCGCCCAGGTGACGCGCGGCGGCGGGGTCGCTGTACTGCCCGGTCGCGACGACGGCGCGAATCATCTCGTCGGAAAAGGCCATCACTCGGCGGGCCGCCCAAAACGTGTCGTCTGGTCTGGCGCGCAGGAAGGCCGCCGTCGGGACGCGGGGCTTCCAGGCCATCGGATCGAAGGCGTCACCCTCGAACCGGCCGATGGAGTCGTGCCGTTCGTAGTCCAGGGTCTGCCATCGAGACAGCGCGAACCCGAAGCTCGCGAGGCGCCTCAGCGCCGGACGCCCCTCGAACAGGTACTCCCATCCCTCGTCGAACTCGCGCAGCCCGTTCGCGCCGCTCCCGAACGTGGACCCGACGTCCTGGAGGTAGTGCCGCACGACACTCCGGCCGTTCTCCACGATCACGGAATCAAGCGTGTTGCCGGCCTTCATGTCCACGAGATTGGTCCATGCGCCGAAGACTTTCAAAGCCCGGAGCTCGCGGCGGTGCTCGTGGTGGACGAGATCGTTCGGGTCGTCGGAGCGGGTGCCGTGATAGAAGAACCCGTCGACCGGCCGTCCAGGCACGGCGCGGGAGGCGATCGCGCGGTACGAGCCGTCGGCGCTGCGATGCGCGCGCTCGAGCACGTCCTCCACGTCGCCTCGGGTCATCTGTCGCCGCACGCCGGAAGGGGGCCTGATCGTGGCGGACGCGTCGACGACGATGTTCTCCGGCCGGACCGCCGCGAGATGGTTCTCGACCTGCCAGTAACCGAGTGTCCAGAAGATCTTGTTGGCGACGAGAACGGCGCCAGTGGCCGCTTCCGGGTACCCCCGGGCGTCGAAAGAGACGAACCAGATCCCGCCTTCGGAGTCCCGCATCGTGAAGCCGGGCGCAAATCCCGCCCGCTTGTCCCGGATCACCGTCCATGGACCCGGCGCCGGGCCCGATCCGGTCAGGGGGCCGCGCGCAGCCTCTTCCGGAGAGACGGGTCGGGAGAGAATCCGGTTCGTGAACCAGTTCGAGTCGGGCAGTTCGTCGATGGTATTGATGTTCTGGGCGCGGACGTTCTCCGCGGGATCGCCCGGGCGCGCGAAGAGGTTCAGCGACAGATCGAACATGAGATCGATCGCGCGCTCCTGGACGCCCGAGGCATCCTGCGTTTCCGGTTCCCGGAGCAGCGGATCGTCCTCGTAGAACGTGCGCGTGGCGCTCGACACGGCCACGGCGGCGACGAGGACGGCGCACAGGGCGGCCGGAACAGCGACGAGGGTCCTGTGCGGCATCGTCAAAACGCCGGGCCCCCTGCGAACACGAGGCGCAGGCCCTCGCTGCCGCGGGCCAGCTCGATGCGCAGCGGCGTTGCAGCCGGGCCGTGGAATCGCGCCCCAATCCCGACGTCGGTCCTGAGGCCGTCGAAATCGAGGTCGCCGCGTCGGCTCGCCACTTTGCCGACGTCATAGAAGAGAGCCATGTCCAGACCCAGGCGATTGGGTATCCACCGCCATTCCGCGGAAAAAAGCTCGCTGTGGCGATCGCGGAAGCGCCAGCTGCTGTAGGCGCGCAGCGTGCTGCCGCTGCCGAGCGACGGTAGCAGGAAGAACGGCACCACGCCGTCGGCGAGCGTCGTCTGGACGCGTCCGCGCAGCGACAAGACCCAGTTCTCGCGCAGGATCGGGATGTGTTGGACGATCTCGGCGTCGACGCGGTCGAAGTCGAAGGCTCCGGTGCGATCGGCGTAGTTGTGGTAAGCGATTTCGTAGAGACCGCCGCGGCGCGCGTAGCCGGCCGCGGGCCGCCAGTCGATGCCGGTGGAGGCGGTCGAGTGGATGTACGAGACGCCGCCCCCGGCCCCCGACGGCACTGGCGCGGACGATGTCGTGTAGTCCTCGTAGGACAGGGCGCCGCCGAACACGATCCATCGCGCGGTCCGCGCGCGAGCGCCGCCCGTCATGGAGGCCTCGCGCAGTCCAAACGTGGCCCGGCTGTCCTCCGGGCTGTCAGGCCCCAGTCCGTAGAACGCGACCTGAGTCGCGTCCCGCCAGGTCGCACGTGCGTACACGTCGACGTGGCCGGCGGCATGCCCCGGCGAGCTGGCGGCCAGCTCCACGAGCTTGTACGCGCGCACCGAGAGGAGGGCTCTGGCGTCCCAGATAGCGCGGTCGCCGAAGAAACGGCGATACCCTGCACCGAGCGCGAAGCCTCCGCCGCTATAGACACTGCCGAGCGCCGGATAGAGCCCGGTCGGCGTCTCGGTCAGGCCGCGCGTCACGCTCGTCACGATTCGTTCGGCCCGGCTCGGCTCGTACGGATGCAGGCGTTTCGCCTTTTCAGCCTGTTCGGAGGCGATGATGGCCGCGCGGGTGTCCTGTCCGGCGACGGGCGCCGGTAACCCGAGGAGCCCGAGCACCAGCAGCCCGCGGACGATTCGTGTCGAACGGTTCACGCGGCGGCCGCCGTCTCGGTGGTGTCGATTGGGGTCATCTTCCTGTGCTCACGGACGATTCCCACCACCAGGGCGAACCAGACCGCGACGAGGATGAGGTTGATCGCGGCAAAGCCGCGGATGCCGAACGCGAGGCTGGCGCCGACGAAGACGATCACGGCCTGCAGGAGGTCGCCCGCGCGCCAGAAGAATGAGTCGATGGCTTGCTTCGCCTTGTACTTGGCCTCGCGGCTCGTCGGCAGGAACAGGGCCTGGCGGGCCGTGTTCTGAATCGAATAGTCGGTGCTGTTCTCGACGATTTTTGCGACGCGCACGATGGCGAGCACGGGAAGGAACGCGAGCATCCCGTAGCTGAACAAGGCCACGACGGGCAGGATGAACAAGGCGCCCCGCACGCCGATGTACTTGAAGATCTTCGAGACCAGCAGCAGCTGAAAAAGGAAGCCGACGAGATTGACCCAGCTGTAGAAGTCGCCGTAGAAGGTGCCGATGAGCGCTGCCTGATCGAGCCCGCCCGCTGTGCCGGCGGCCACGGCCGTTGCCGTGTGCTCGACCACCAGCTTCCCGAGGATGAATTCGCCCACGGTGTTCACGACGTTCAGCACCATCACGAGGAGAGCGATGAGGAGCAGGTACCGCTGCGAGAGCACCAGCTGAAAGCCTCCGGCCTTTCCGACGGGCGCAACCGAGGCCGCCGCTCCGGCGGCGCGCGTGCGTCCCTCCTCGCGCCGCTCGATCCACACCGTGAGCAGCGGGCACAGGGCGATGCCGGCGGCCGATACCAGCAGAAGGCGGTACGGTCCGAGGCCGGCAAACAGGGCCGAGGCGGCCGTCGAGCCGACCCAGGCGCCGAGCGACATCCCCAGCCCGACCAGCGGGAACAGCCGCTTGCCGCGCTCGCTGTCGTACAAGTCGTTGGCGAACGCCCACACCTGCGCGGGGACGACGAGGCTGAAGATGCCGAGCCACAGGAAGAAGGCCACGCCGATGTGCACGCCCGCCGCGCCCAGCACGTAGAAGATGACCAGGTGCGAGGCGAAGAATAGCGTGACGCCGTTGATCAGCCGGACGCGGCTGACGCGCGACGCCAGCCAGCCGTAGGCGGGGACGAACGCGACCAGCAGGAGCGCCTGCCCGGCCGCCGTGTAGCTCTTGACCTCCGCGCCGCCCTCCGTGAGGATCAGCGACTCGCGGACGGTCTTCAGGACGTAGTAGCACGCGAGCACCGAGAAGATGTTGAACGCCAGCAGCAGGGCCGTCGCGCCCTCGCCGGCCTTCACATCGGTGAAGAGGGACAGCGCGCGATCGAGCCCGCCCTTCGTGCGGTTTGCAGTCATGACCCTGGTGTCCTACCGGAAAGCGACGACGCGCCGATCCGCGTCGCCGCCTTCCTCGACCCCGGCGACCGTCAGCGGCCCGGTCAGATCGGGCATGTGGGCCTGCCACCACGCACTGGCCAGCTCGTTGGTCCATCGCTCGCACGTCCTGCAATCCCACCGGAATCGCAGCAGTTCCTCCGCGTTCTGCGGGCGCTTATTGGGATCCTTCTCGAGACACGACAGGACGAGGTCGTCGAGCTCCGGCGGAATCGGCAGCTCGGTGCGCTGGGACGGCGGCACCGGACGCGCCTGCACGTGCTGCAGCAGCATCTTCATCGGCGTCTCGGCCTCGAAGACGAGCTGCCCCGTGAGGAGGTAATAGGCGACGCAACCGAGCGCGTACACGTCCGCGCGCCGATCGACGTCCGCCTCGCCGAGAATGATTTCAGGCGCCATGTAGGCGGGCGTCCCGCTCGCCCGGTGGTCCATCGTCAACAGCGACTGACCGGCGGTCTGCGGTCCCTGGAGCTTGACGAGCCCGAAGTCGAGCACCTTGACGAAGTCGTAGTCGAGCCCCATACGACAGACGTAGACGTTGGCCGGCTTGATGTCGCGGTGGACGAGGCCGCGGGCGTGCGCGTCGGCCAGCGAGTGACACGCCTGCCGAAGCAGGTAGAGCACGCGGTTGGCGGGCAGCGGCCCGAAGTCGCGGACGAGCGATTCGAGGTCGCGGCCGGTCAGGAGCTCCATCACGTAATAGAAGGTCCCGTCGTCGGTCGCCCCGAAATCGAAGATCTGAATGGTATGCGGGGAGCTGAGCGCGGCCGTCGCGCGCGCCTCGCGCTCGAATCGGCGCAGCAGCAGCTTCGCGTCGTCACTGTCTCCGACGCCGAGCACCTCCGGGCGGACCAGCTTGATGGCCGCGTCGCTCGCGAGCAGTCGGTGATGGGCCCGCCAGACTTCACCCATGCCGCCCTGCCCGAGGCGCTCCATCAGCCGGTAACTGCCGAGGTCCTCCGCCTCCCGCAGGCGGCGGGTGAGGCGCTGCAGGTACAGCGGCGGCAGCGTCGCGACAATGGCACAGGCGTAGTTCGGCATGTAGAAGGCCAGTGTGCCGGCGACGGACGGTACCGGCAGGCCACGCAGGTCTGCGATCCAGATGCCGAGCGGATCCAGCGATGCGGCCGCGAGCGACGCCACCAGCGTCTTACGCGGCGTGCTCGGCATGATCATCGACGACACGAGAATCACGATCGTGATCCAGGAAAGGTGCCCCATGTGCTCCGTCGTGGGCACTCGTATCACCGTGTTCAGCAGCGCCACGGCCGCCGCGTTCGCCAGCATGTACCACAGGCTGAAGTCGGTCTTCGACTGGGGGGTGCCGCCGGCGTAGCGGACGTACAGGAACAGGCCGAAGGAAATCAGGACGACGCCCGCTTCGACGGCAATCACGCTCCCCGACACGATCCTGCCGGCCACGGCCGGCAGAATCAAACCGTCCATGGCGAGCCCGAGTGTCCACAAGCCCGCACCGACGCCCGTGAAGAGCTCGAAGCGCCGGACCTGCTC
Source organism: Acidobacteriota bacterium (assembly GCA_020850715.1). Taxonomy (GTDB): domain Bacteria; phylum Acidobacteriota; class Vicinamibacteria; order Vicinamibacterales; family CAVVIG01; genus JADZED01. The sequence goes on along the minus strand of JADZED010000056.1, from coordinate 149 downwards.
GGCGAGAAGATCGTCGGGCAGCCGGCCGGTCGGCGGCCCGGTGTCGCGGGCCCGCGTCGAGGGCGTGGGCGGGCGGGGCGCGATGCGTTTCCGTTCGTGTGTCATGTGTCGGAGTCAGGAGCGGGCCAGGGTGCGCTGCTTCAGTTCTT
>JADZED010000055.1 GCA_020850715.1 Acidobacteriota bacterium | reverse complement strand
GTTGAAGACCTGCAGATCACTCTTGGCACGCAACCGGTCGACACTCGACACGGATTCACGCCGAGTCACCCTTTCGAGTTGCTGCCCGTCGACAGTTGAAAACGACTCTTTCACCACGGGCTGCTAGCAGGAGAACCGCCTCGGCCGGCAGCGCCAGACGCCGGGCCACGGAACATCGGCGCCGGGACGGGGTCTAACATTCAGGCAGGGTTTCTCGCGCGCAAGTGATATAGTCACAGGAGTTCCGCCCGGTGTCGGCCATTTCTGGGGAGCTCGTGAAACAGGCGCGCGTCGTCGGCTGGTCGGACGTCGATGGTCGCGAGTCGGCCCTCATCCGACAGTGCGCCGCCGGCGACGAAGCGGCCTGCACGGAGCTGGTCGCGAGCCATCAGCGGATGGTCATCCAGCTCGCCATGAACCTGCTGGGCGATCGAGACGAGGCTCTCGATCTTTCCCAGGAAGTCTTTCTCCGCGTCTTCCGCACGATCCACCGGTTCCGCGGCCAATCGAGTCTCCGTACCTGGATCTACCGCATCGCCGTGAATCAGGCGCGCAACCGCCATCGATTCTGGCGGCGGCGTCATCGCGCCGATCAGGTGTCGCTCGATCAGCATGTCGCAAGCCACGGAGACTTCCCGATGGAAGGAGGGGCAGCTTCCCCCGACCGCGTGCTGGCCCAGAAGGAGCTGGCCTCCAGGCTGCAGGCCGCGCTCGACCGCCTGCCGTTCGACCAGCGCACGGCGATCGTGCTGCGCGAAATCGACGGGCTCAGCTATGAAGAGATCGCGTATTCCCTCGGTCTGGCCGTCGGCACCGTCAAGTCGCGTCTCACGCGCGCGCGGCGGGCCCTGAGGCTCGACCTGGACGAAGCGAGGCCCGCATGAAGATCCTGAGCTGCGGGGCCACGCGGCGACGGCTTCACGCTTTCCACGACTGCGAGCTGCCGGTGGCCGACCAGATTGCCGTCAGCGCGCATCTCGAATGGTGCACCGGGTGCGCGGACCAGTACAGCAGCCTCCGGTTCATCCGGGCCGTCCTGCGCGACGCGGCGCCGGGCCGCGCGATCCTGCCGCACGACGATCCCGACTTCAGCGCTGCCGTCGTGAGCCGGCTCGAGGCGGAGGAGACCCAGTCGTTCCGGGCGCGCATCAGGGAGATGGCCTACGACACCCGCCTGGTCTACGCCGGCGTGGGCTCGGCGCTCGCGACCGCCGCCTGCCTGGTCATCGTGCTCGGCATGATGCGCTTTGCCACCGCCGAACGTCCTGATTCCCTGGCCGCGATCATGAACCTGCTCGCGTCGCCCGGGTCGAACCAATACCCGGTCTCGATCGATCCGCGCACGATCCCGCTGCCGCTCCCCGATCGCTTCCGCGTGGAGCTCAGCCTGCCGGTGGCGCTCGACGCAGCCATCTCGGCGCGCGCCGCCGGCGACGGCGATGCGGTCTTCGCCCTGACCGCCGTCGTCACGCGCGAAGGACGCATCGAAAATCTCGATCTGCTCGATTTCGACGATGGGGGGCGGCCGATCGCGCACGAGGAACAGGTGGTCAAGGGCCTCATGCACGCGATGTCGCGCACGCGATTCCAGCCGGCGCAGCGGCAGGGCATGCCGGTCGCGGTGAACATTGTCTGGCTGGTGGCGAATACGACGGTGCGTGCCGGGGCGCCCGAACCGCCGCTCGCGACGGCGCCGCCGATCGCGAGGGGCAGGAAGGCTGCGTCGCTCGATTCGCGGTTGTCCGCGGCCGTCGGTTAGCGTTGGGCGGCCGCGCCGGCCGGCGCCCGGCGCGGCCGCCTCGCAATCGCCGCCGTCACGGCTTGTCCACGTGGGTCGTGGACGTGTTGTTCATGGCGTCGATGGCCCGCAGCGTCAACCCCCGCGACGCCAGTTCGCCCGGAATCGTCAGCGCGTAGTGCTCGCTCGGCGAGTCCGAGATTCCGTCCACGGGAAAGATCGCCCTCCACTGCTGGCCATCCTGCGAGAACTCGACGCGCCGAATGGGTGAGTGATCATCGGTCACGTCGAAGGTCACGACCGTACTGCCGCGTTCGAGGGCCACGTCGCGGATGGCGATGGTCGCGCCGGTATTGTCCACGTCGAATGCCGAGCTGTCGAGCTCCCCGGTCAACGCCGTGCCAAGCGGATTGGACGGCGCATCCGAGGCGATGATGCGGACGAAATAGGTGCCGTCGGGCACCGTGCTGGTGTCCCACACGAGGATGGGTTCGACGACGCCGCGCCTGATGGGCTTCCACGCCGTTTCCCCTTCGCGGCGATACACGACGTCGAAGACCAGATCGTCGCCGTTGTCGTCTCCGGCGCGCCAGGCGATCGTCTGCAGCCCTTTCTGGAAGGCCCTCCGGCCGAAGGAGGCCGAGCCGCCCCCGCTCTGCGCGGTCATCGCAGCGTCGCTCAGCTTGCGTTCGGGCGTGGTCTGGCCCTCGAAGCCGGCGAGGTCGGGCTCGCCGGTCGAGAAGGGCTTCTGAAAGACGATGCCCGGCGGATGCACGGTGATCGACTCCACCTCGGGGCGCAGGTTGCGCTGCAGGTAGGCTGCGGTGATCGAGGTCAGGATTGGCGTCCGCTCCTTGCCCGAGAGGACCGCACGCCATTGCAGGTAGCGCGCCTTGGGGCTCGTAATCGGCGTGCCGCTCGTCGCATAGGCCGGCGACCACGGACTCCACGTATCGTCAGGCGTTCCGGTGTTGCCCGAGCGGGTGGACACGTCAATCCGCGTGCCGTCGGCGGTGGTGCCATGCCAGGTGATCGCGCCCCACGTGGCGACCATTCCCGCATCGAGCGGCGCGGACAGGTAGGTGCCGCTCGTGGCGCGGGCGGTCGAGAGGCGGAAGAGCTTGCCCGGGTTGGCCGTCGCATAGAGGATCCGCCCGCGTTCGTCCTTCAGGAAGGCGGTCACCTGCTGGGCCACCGCGCGCGCGACCAGTGTCGGCCGAAGCGGCTCGCCCTCGAGCCTGTAGATCTTGCCGGCGTTGCCGGTGCCGATGAGCAGCGCCCCTTGATCGAAGGTCAGGTCGAACGGAGCATCATCGCGCGATTCCCAGAGCAGATCCCACACGCCGTCCGGCAGGATGCGATAGACGGCGCCCCGAGGCGCCCGGCGGTCCTCCCGAGTCGAGCCCGTGGATCCTCCGCCCCCCGACGTGTCGACGATCGCCATGGAGGTGACGTCTACCGAGACCGACGCGACCGGCTGCGCGGCGCTGCCGGCCGCCGGCCGGTCGATGTCGTCTGGCGCCGGGGCGGCGCCGCTCGCGGGGCGCCCGCTCTGAGCGGCGGCGTAGAGCACGCCGTCGGCGTCGAAACGGAGGGCCCGCACCTCGTCGAACGGCGAGTCGAGGAGCATGAAGGCTTTGCCCTGCGGATCCACGCGAAGCACCTTGCCGGGCGAGCCGGTCGCCACGAGCAGATTGCCGCCGCGGTCGAACGCAAGGGCGGTGGCGTGTGTCGACTTGGTCGCGTAGAAGGGCGCGCCCCGGCCGTCGGGCGCGATCTTGTAGACCAGGCCCTTGTCGCCCGTGCCGGCGTAGAGGTTGCCGGCGGCGTCGACCGCGAGAGCCCAGATGTACTTGTCGTCGGGATCGAAGAATACGGTGGCGCCGCCGTTGCGGTCGACCTTGTAGATCCGGCCGTCGGGCGAGGTGCCGACATACAGGCCGCCGTCGGGCGCAGGCGCGAGCGCGTGCGCTTCCAGTTCTGGCGCATCGAAGAACAGCGCGCCGTTGCCCCGCGCGTCGATCCTGAAGACCTTCCCTTCGTTGCCGGTCCCCGCGAAGATCGAACCGTCAGGGCCGGCCGTGATCGCCCAGAGGAAGGGCGCGGCGGTCTCGTGCACCAGGTCGGTCGCCGCGCCAAGCATCAGCCGGCCGTTGTCGTCGATCGACAGGTTGTCGAGCTCGCCCTCGAGGAACTCGGATTGTGCGGCGACCTGGAAGAACTTCGGCGTCGAGGCAGCCAGCGGCAGCGCGAGCAGGCCGCCCAGCGCGGCGGCGGAGAGGGAGCGCAGAATCCGGCGGGCGGCCGGATGGCGCGAGCGGAGCTTCAGCATGGTTGTGTGGCGGCGGCGCGCGCGCCGGAAATGACCGCGAGTCAGCGGGGTGACACCTGGATGCTGAGCGTGCGCGTGCCGCTCACCGCCGAATCGGTGGCGATCTCCCATTCACCCAGCGTCGCGTTGTAGAGGGCGTTGAAGCTGCCGCCGTTGCGATCGGCCTCGAGCACCGACAGCACCGACGGCGGCAGCGACGAGAGGAGCTCGCCGTTGACGACGGCGCCGGCGTCGGAGCCGAGCAGCTTGACGTAGAGCGCGTTGTTGCGGCGCGCGTTGTTCAACTGTCTGATCATCTGCGGCACGCTGCGCGGCTGCTGCGGGCTGCGCGCCTCGCGCGACTCGGCGGCGCTCAGCCGGGGACCGTCGGACACGAGCACCGACAGCGCGCCGCTCGCGTTGGCCGGGATCTCGATCGGCAGCGTGCGGAGCACGTCGTCGCCGCGGTACGTGCGGAGCAGCACCTTCAGCGGTACGGTGCGCCCGGCGCGCGGCCGCGGGTCGTCCAGCCATACGCGTTCGAGCGTTGCCGTCTTCGGCTGTTCGGTCGCGGTGATCGTGAGGTCGATGGCCTCGAGATCGACCTTCTCGTACTCGTTGCCCATCAGGGCCGCCATCGGTCCCACGACGTAGGTCGCCGCGCCGGTGGAAGGCTGGTCGCCGGCGAAGACGTTGTCGAAGCTGATGGCGTCGTGGTGCTTCAGCCGCACCTCGCCGCGGACGGCGAAGGTGGCGGCGCCGAACTGCCGCTCGTACGAGCTGAACGTGTTCAGGATGCTGGCATAGCTCATGAGCGGACCGAAGAGCTGATCGTTCACCACGTTGAAATGGAACGTGCGCTTCGGCGCGCGATCGGATTCGAGCGTGAGCGCGATCGGGATCATCCGCGGCCCCCGGCCGAGCTCGCCGGCAATGGCGGTCGCGCGATCCTGCAGGAACGTGCCGATGATCTCGCCGGTGCTCGAGAGCTTGATCGAGGAGAAGAGGCTCGGGAGAACGGTGTAGACGTACGCCCGCGTCATCGGGAACTCGGTCGGCCCGAGGTTGTACATCGGATGGCCGAACGCGTACACGCGGTTGCCGTCGATGTGGGTCACCGTGCCGGTGCCGCCCAGCTGCAGATCCCCGTTGACGAACTCGACGCCGATCGCGTCTCCCGGCTTCAACGGGCCGTCGAAGGGCATCTGGCCGCGCGCAGGTTCGCCGCCGCCGGTCGGGATGAAGCCCTGGTCGCTGAACGCGGCGCCGAGCGTGTCGGCGACGCGCGGTTCGAAGCCTCCCATCGCCAGCGGCGTCGCAATCGGGCGCAGCAGCGTCCCGATCCGTCCATCCGCGAGGCCGGCCACCTGCTGGGCGCCGGTGAGGCGCGCGTCCGAGGCGCGCGCCGCGAACGGGCGGTTCCAGTCGAGCGCCTGACGGAACGCGGCGGTCAGGCCGTCGCGGGTGAGCGGGAAGTCGACGTGCACCTGCGCGCCGGCCGGCCGCACGCCGTTCATCATCGTCGCGTCGGTCATCTCCCCGATTGGTGTGATGCCGGCGATCGGCTCCTTCGAGAACGAGCCGAGCGCGTAGGAGACGGCGCCGATCAGCCTGCCGTCGACGTACACCGGACTGCCGCTCATCCCGGCGATGACGCCGGTGCTGGCGAGCGGCCCGCCTTCGAGCTTCGCGAGAATCAGACTGCGGCGGGGGCCGATGACGTTGTCGAGCACGCCGATGATGTGGGCCTCGAACTCCTCGACCTTGGTCCCGCTGAAGACCGTGCGGCCGATGCCGACCATGCCCGGCCGGATGTCCGACACCGGCATCGGAGGGGCATCCGCCTGCACGCCGGCCAGCGCGGGCGCTGCAACCAGCAGGGCGACGAGGAGGCGGCGGAGCATCATGAGGGGACCGATCCCGTTATACGAGACGAAGTCGTTGCTGGTCAAGGAGAAATGGGCATTCATGTTGACAGCCGACGACCTGCTCTGGTATCGTCCGGTCTTCCAGTGTCTGGTCATCCGCCCCTGAGCTCGCCGGCTGTGAATCGTCTGGACGTCCCACCGGCCGGCCCCGGCCGGTTTGCGTCCTGGTGGTATTGGAGCCCGATTGAAGAGGCATCCGCCTTGGCCTGACCTGCCACCGCGAAACGGAGTGAAACCAAGCCTCTTCAGCCCAGCCGGTTGAAGAGGCTTTTTTTGTGCCCATGTCTGTCGTATCGATGCCGACGCCCGCGGTCTGCGCCACCGTGACCGCCTCCACGATGGCGGAGCTGCGTCGTCGGCGCGACGCGGTCGAGGGCGCGGATCTCGTCGAGCTCCGGCTCGACACGGTGAGGGACCCGAGCGCGGCCGGCGCGCTGGAGGGGCGGCGGCTGCCGGTCGTCGTGACCTGCCGGCCGACGTGGGAAGGCGGCCGCTTCGCCGGCGCGGAAGAGGAACGACGGCGGATTCTCGCCGATGCGCTGGCGCTCGGCGCCGAATACGTCGACGTCGAGTGGCGCGCGCGGTTCGCCGAACTGGTCGGGCAGGCGGATGGCCGGCGGATCGTGCTCTCCACCCACGATTTCGACGGCGTGCCGCGGGATCTGAACGAGCGGGTCCGGGCGATGCAGGCGACCGGCGCCGAGGTCGTCAAGGTGGCGGCGCAGACGACGTGCCTCGGCGACTGCGTGCCGCTGCTCGATCTGGCGGCGCAGACCGCCCGCGACGCGAATCTGATTCTGATCGGCATGGGCGAGGCGGGGGTGGCGACCCGCGTGCTCGCGGGACGCGCCGGCGCGCCGTGGACCTCCGCGGGCGCGCTCGCGGAGCTCGGACAGGTCGATCTGCGGACGCTGCTCGATGGCTATCGTTTCAGATCGATTGGCCGGCAGACCGGCGTCTACGGGCTCGTCGGGGCGCCGATCGGCCATTCGGTCTCGCCCGCCATGCACAACGCGGCGTTCGCCGCCGCGCGGCTCGACGCGGTGTACCTGCCGCTCCCCGCGGCGAGCGCCGCCGATTTCGTCCGGTTCGCGCGCGCGGCCGGGCTCAGAGGCGCCAGCGTGACCGTGCCGTTCAAGGTGCCGCTGTTCGAGCAGGTCGACGAAGCGTGTCCGGTCGCGCGCCGGATCGGCGCGATCAATAAGATTCGGATCGAAGGGAGCCGCTGGGTCGGGGCGAACACCGATGCCAGCGGCTTTCTGTCGACGCTCCGGGGCGTCGTGCCGCTCGAGCGGACCCGCGCGGCGGTGCTCGGCGCCGGGGGCGCCGCGCGCGCGGTCGCCTCGGCGCTCGCCGCGGCCGGGGCGGCCGTCCGGATCCACGCGCGCGACCGTGCGCGGGCCGAGGAGGTCGCGCGGCTCACGGCGGCGAGCGCGGGCGGGTGGCCGCCGGCGGCGGGGAGCTGGGACCTGCTGGTCAACTGCACGCCGGTGGGCATGCACCCGAAAGGGGACGAGACGCCGCTGCCGGCGGCGGATCTGACCGGCGCCTGTGTGTACGACCTGATCTACAACCCGCCGCTCACGCGCCTGCTGCGCGAAGCGCGGCAGGCCGGGTGCCAGGTCGTCGGCGGCCTCGAGATGCTCGTGGCGCAGGCGCAGGAGCAGTTCCAGTGGTGGACCGGCGTCAAGCCCCAGCCCGGGGTCATGCGGGAAGCGGCGTTGAAGCAGCTGGCGGAGTTCGCGCGCGATGAACATCACCTCGTTTGACACGTTCAAGGAACTGGCGCGGCGCGGCACCTTCGTGCCGGTCTGCAAGGAGATCGTCGCGGACCTGCTGACGCCGGTGTCGGCGTTCCTGAAGATTGCCGAGCACTCCGATTACGCCTTCCTGCTGGAAAGCGTCGAAGGCGGCGAGCACGTGGGCCGCTATTCGTTTCTCGGCAAGGATCCGTTCCTGATCCTGCGCGCCGACGGCGGCCGGACGACGATCGAGCGCGGCGGGATGACGACGCTGAGCGGGCGTCCGTTCATCGAGACGCTCCGCCGTCTCATGGCCGATTTCCGCTCGCCGTTTGTCGCCGACCTCCCGCGCTTCACCGGCGGCGCGGTCGGGTACCTCGGGTACGGCGCCTCGTCGTGGTTCGAGCCGGTGCTCGGCGATCTGGGGGCGGGACAGGACGGTGCCGACCAGGCCGGCTTCATGCTGTTCGACACGGTGCTGGCCTTCGATCACGTGCAGCACCGCATCCTCATCATCGCCAACGCGCGCATCACCGCCGACGAGGATCTCGAATCGCTCTACCAGTTCGCGTGCGCGAAGATCCAGTTTCTCGAGCGCGAGCTCGATCGCAGCCTGTCGCGCACGCGCGGACCGCGGGCCGGCGCGCTCGAGGTGCGATCGAACTACACGCAGGCGGCGTTCGAGGAGCAGGTGCGCGCGGCGAAGGAGCACATCGCCGCGGGCGACATCTACCAGGTCGTGCTCTCGCAGCGGTTCGAGGCGGAGGTGACGGCGGACCCGTTCACGGTCTATCGCGCGCTGCGCCACGTGAACCCGTCGCCCTACATGTACTTCATCCGGATGGGGGGCGTGTCGGTGGTCGGCTCGTCGCCCGAGATGCTGGTGCGCGTCGAGGGGCCGCGCGTCGAGACCCACCCGATCGCGGGCACGCGGCCGCGCGGGAAGACCGACGAAGAGGACATGCGGCTGGCCGAGGAACTGAAGCGCAGCGAGAAGGAGCGCGCTGAGCACGTGATGCTCGTCGATCTCGGGCGCAACGACGTGGGGCGCGTGTGCGAATTCGGCTCGGTGCGGGTGCCGCAGTTCATGGGTCTCGAACGCTTCTCGCACGTGATGCACCTGACCTCGGTCGTCGAGGGGCGGCTGGCCGGCGATCGCGACCGGCTCGACGCGCTGGTGTCGTGTTTCCCGGCCGGCACCGTCTCGGGCGCGCCGAAAGTGCGCGCGATGCAGATCATCAACGCGCTGGAGCCGGTGGGGCGCGGACTCTACGCCGGCGCGGTCGGCTACCTCGATTTCGCCGGCAACCTGGATTTCTGCATCGCCATCCGCACCGTCATCATGTCGCGCGGCCGGGCGCTGGTCCAGGCGGGCGCCGGCATCGTGATCGACTCGAATCCGACCGCCGAATACGAGGAGACGCGGGCCAAGGCGGGCGCGCTGCTGCGCGCGCTCGAGCTCGCGCACGAGGGGCTGTAGGGTGCTCTGCGTCATCGACAACTACGATTCGTTCACCTACAACCTCGTGCAGTATCTGGGCGAGCTCGGCGCCGACGTGCAGGTCGTGCGCAACGACCAGACGACGGCCGAGGCGGTTGCCGCGCTCGGCGCCGACCGTATCGTGATCTCGCCCGGCCCCGGACGCCCGGAGGACGCGGGGATCACCATGGAGGTGATCCGGCGGCTCGGCGGGACCACGCCGATCCTGGGCGTGTGCCTCGGGCACCAGGCGATCGGCGCCGTCTTCGGCGGGCGCGTGACGCGCGCCGCCGCGCCGATGCACGGCAAGACGTCGAGGGTCGAGCACGACGGGCGCGGCGTGTTCGCGGGCCTCAGCGCGCCGTTCACCGCCGCCCGGTATCACTCGCTGGTCGTGGCGGACGAGGACCTGCCGCCGGTGCTCGAGGTCGCGGCGCGGACCTCGGACGACCGCGCGATCATGGGGCTGCGGCACCGCGTCTGGCCGGTGCACGGCGTGCAGTTCCACCCCGAATCGATCCTGACGGGCGAGGGGCGGACGCTGCTCCGCAACTTCCTCGAGAACGGATTGGCGTGACATGTTTCCTGAGCTGATCGAGAAGCTCGGCCGGCAGGAGGACCTCACGGCCGACGAGGCCGCCGCGGCGATGTCGGCCATGATGGAAGGGCGCGCGGCGCCGGCGCAGCTCGCCGGCCTGCTGATCGGCCTGGCGATGAAGGGAGAGCGCCCGGAAGAGATCGTCGGCCTCGCCCGCGCGATGCGCGCGCACGCGGTGCCGACGGCGCGGCGATACGAGCGCGTGTTCGACACCTGCGGCACCGGGGGCGATCGCTCGGGCACCTTCAACATCTCGAGCTGCGCGGCGCTGGTGGTCGCCGCCTGCGGGGTCCGCGTCGCCAAGCACGGCAATCGCTCGAGCTCCAGCCGGTCGGGCAGCGCCGACGTGTTCGAGGCGCTCGGTGTGCGCATCACGGCTGCGCCCACCGTGGTGGAGCGGTGCCTGGCGGAGGCCGGCATCGGCTTCTTCTTCGCGCAGACGTTCCATCCTTCGTTCCGGCACGCGGCACAGACGCGGCGCGACCTCGGCGTGCGGACGGCGTTCAACCTGCTGGGGCCGCTGACCAATCCCGGCGGCGCGACGCGCCAGCTGGTCGGCGTGCCGCGCGCGGAGCTCACCGAACTGATGGCCCGCGCGCTGCTGCTGCTCGGGTCCGAACGGGCCTGGGTGGTGCACGGCGCCGACGGGATCGACGAGCTGACGACGACCGGCTACACGAAGATCTCGGAGTGCCGCGACGGCTCGGTGAACACGTTCTACCTGCATCCTTCCGATGTCGGGCTGCCGAAGGCCGCGCTGGCGTCGCTCGAAGGCGGCGACGCGCACGAGAACGCAAGGGTGATCGAGGCGATCCTCGGCGGCGAGCGCGGCCCGGCGCGGGACGTGGTGCTGCTGAACGCCGGCGCGGCGCTCTTTGTCGCCGGGGCGGCGCCGTCGGTCGACCAGGGCATCCTGCAGGCATCGCGCGCGATCGACCGTGGCGATGCGCGCAGGACGCTCGAGCAGCTCGTGGCGATCTCGACGGGGGGGGAATTCGTTGACTGATCTGCTCGCCGCGATCGTCGCGGGTACGCGCCGGAGCGTGCAGGCGCGGGAGGCCCGCGTGCCGATGGCCGCGCTCGCGGCGCAGACGGGAGAGGCGGGCGAGGCGGGGCGGTTCCGCGCGGCGCTCGCGCGGACCGGCCGCATCAACGTGATTGCCGAGTGCAAGCGCCGCTCGCCCTCGAAAGGCGTCCTGCGCCCCTGCTACGATCCTTCCGCCATCGCCCGCGGCTACGCCGACGCCGGCGCCGCGGCGATCTCGGTGCTGACCGAGCCGACCTTCTTCGACGGATCGCTGGACCATCTGGCGTCGGTCCGGACGGCGACCGGCCTGCCGATCCTTCGCAAGGACTTCATCGTGTCGCGCTACCAGATCCTCGAGGCGAAGGCGGCCGGCGCCGACGCCGTCCTCTTGATCGTCTCGGCGCTCGACCAGGCCGGGCTCGCCGCGCTGGTCGCCGACGCGGCCGGCGCGGGTCTCGACGCGCTGGTCGAAGTGCACGACCGCACGGAGCTGCAGCGCGCGATCGACGCCGGCGCCTCGATCGTCGGCGTGAACAACCGCAACCTGCGCACGCTGGACGTGGACGTGCGCACCTCGGAGGACCTGATCGCGAGGATGCCCAAGGAGGTCGTCGCCGTCAGCGAGAGCGGCCTGAAGACCGCCGGCGATGTGGTCGCGCTTCGGGACCAGGGTTATCGGGCGTTCCTCATCGGCGAGCGGTTCATGCGGGCAGCGGAGCCGGGGAGCGCATTGCGGGCGCTGCTGGCGATGGCGGCCGCACCGGATTCGACCGGCGCCAGGGGAGGTTCGGCGTGTTCGTGAAGATCTGCGGCATCACGCGGCTCGGGGACGCCGAGGCGGCCGTCGCGGCCGGCGCCTCGGCGGTCGGCTTCATCTTCTGGCCGGGCAGCCCGCGGTTCATCGATCCGTACCGGGCGCGGGCGATCGCCGTCGCGCTGCCGCCGTTCGTGACGAGCGTCGGCGTGTTCGTGAATCAGCCGCCCGACTACGTGAACGGTGTGGCGTCGCTGGTCAGGCTCGGCGCCGTCCAGCTCCACGGCGACGAGAAGGTCGCCGACCTGACCCGCATCGTCCGGCCGGTGGTGAAGGCGCTGGCCGTCGAGGCGGGCACCGAACCGCGGGGAGCCGGCGCCTGGCCCGGGCACGTGACGCTACTGCTCGACGTGCACGACGTCGGCCGGCGCGGCGGCACCGGACAGACGATCGACTGGCGCGCGGCGGCCGCCGTCGCCGCCCGCCGCCGCGCGATCCTGGCGGGCGGGTTGCAGCCGGACAACGTCGCCGACGCGGTGGCGCGCGTGCGCCCCTTTGGCATCGACATCTCGTCGGGCGTCGAGCAGGCGCCCGGCATCAAGGATCACGGGCGCCTCCGCGCCCTCTTCGAGGCCCTGCATGGCGTTCCTGACGCGACGCGATCCTGACGCGCGCGGCTATTTCGGCGCCTTTGGCGGGCGCTACGTGCCGGAGACGCTCGTGGAGCCGATCGAGGCGCTCGAGCGCGCGTACCTCGCGGCGCGCGACGACGCGGCGTTCGGCGCCGAACTGGGGCGCCTGCTGACGCACTACGTCGGACGGCCGACGCCGCTGTACGAGGCGCGGCGGCTTGCCGCCGCGTGGGGCGGCGCGCGCGTGCTGCTGAAGCGCGAGGATCTGACGCACACCGGCGCGCACAAGATCAACAACGCGCTCGGCCAGGCTCTCCTCGCCCTCCGCATGGGCAAGCGCCGCATCGTCGCCGAGACCGGTGCCGGCCAGCACGGCGTCGCCTCGGCGACCGCCTGCGCGCTGCTTGGTCTCGAGTGCCGCGTCTACATGGGCGCGCACGACATGGCGCGCCAGGCGCTGAACGTGTTCCGCATGCGGCTGCTCGGCGCAGAAGTGGTCGGCGTCGACGGCGGGAGCCGCACGCTGAAGGATGCGATCAACGAGGCGATGCGCGACTGGGTCGGCCGCGTGGACGATACCTATTACCTTCTGGGCTCGGTGCTCGGTCCGCATCCGTACCCGTTGATGGTCCGCGAATTCCAGGCGATCATCGGCCGCGAGGCCCGCCGCCAGATCCTCGAGCAGACCGGGCGCCTCCCCGACGCCGTCGTGGCGTGCGTGGGCGGCGGCAGCAACGCGATCGGGATCTTCGACGCCTTCATCGCCGACCCGGCGGTCCGCCTCATCGGGGTGGAAGCGGGCGGAGAAGGGATCGAGCGCGGGCGCCACGCCGCCCGCTTTGCGGGCGGCAGCGCCGGCGTGCTGCAGGGCACGCGCACCTACGTGCTGCAGGACGAACACGGCAACATCGAGGCGACCCATTCGATCTCCGCGGGGCTCGACTATGCGGCCGTCGGCCCCGAGCACGCCTGGCTGCGTGAACTGGGCCGCACGGAGTACGCCTGCGCAGGCGACGCGGCGGCGCTCGACGCGTTCCAGATGCTGGCGCGCCTCGAGGGGATTCTGCCGGCGCTCGAGTCGTCGCATGCGCTGGCGCACGGGCGGAGCGTGGCCCGCGAGCTCGGGCGCGACGCGCTGCTGCTGATCAACCTGTCCGGCCGCGGCGACAAGGACGTCCAGAGTGTGGAGAGCGCAATTGCCCAGTAACCCGTCCGCGCGGCACGACCAACGGCTCACCGAGCGCGGCGCCCGCATGACAAGGCGCGAAGGGCGGGCATGCCGGGGGGGCTCCAGCGCCGGGCCATGCAGCCAGCCGCGACGCCTCCCCGGCGAGGCGGGCCTCGGTCGGCGTGGACGGGCCGCCGGGCGGCGGACGTGCGGGGCGCGGCGATGAGCCGCCTCGCCGCAACCTTCGCGCGCCTGCGTGCCGGCGGCCAGCCTGGCCTGGTGACGTTCACGACCGCCGGCGACCCGGATCTCCGCCTGTCGGGGGAGATCCTCGGCGCCCTCGATCGCGGAGGGGCCGACGTGCTGGAGGTCGGCGTGCCGTTCTCCGATCCCCTCGCCGACGGTCCGGTCATTCAGCGAGCGACCGAGCGGGCCCTGGCGTCGGGCAGCAACCTGACGGCGGCCCTCGGCCTGATCGCCCGGCTCCGTCCGGGCCTGTCGGCGCCCGTCGTGATCTTCAGCTACGCCAACCCTCTGCTCCGTATGGGCGTCGACGAGTTCGCGCGGCGCGCGGCCGGCGCCGGGGTCGACGGGGTGCTGGCGCTCGACCTGCCGATAGAAGAGGCGGACAGCTTCCGTGAGACGCTGGCCGGGCGTGGGCTCGACACGATCTTCCTGCTGAGCCCGACGACGAGCGACGCGCGGATCCGGAAGGCGGCGGCGCTCGGCCGCGGGTTCCTCTACGGGATCTCGCGGCTTGGCGTGACCGGGGCGCGGGATCGCGTCGCGGACGGAGCCTCGGAGATGGTGCAGCGCATCCGGGCGCACACGGATCTGCCGCTCGCGCTCGGGTTCGGCATCTCGCGGCCCGAACACGTGGCCGAGGTGAACGCCTGTGCCGATGCGGCCGTGGTCGGCAGCGCGCTGGTGTCGCTGATTGGAGAGGCCGGCCACTCGCCGGATGTCGTCGATCGCGTGGAGGCCTACGTTCGCTGGCTCAAGGGCGCCGCCACGCCCAAGGGGACCACGCATGCCAACGCTTGAAGAGTTGCGGAACAACATCGACCGGGTGGACGAGGTGATCGTGCGGCTGCTGAACGAACGCGCCCGCATCGTCTGCGAGATTGGACGGCAGAAGAAGCTTCAGCAGGTGCCGATCTATCAGCCGGAGCGCGAGAAGCTGGTGATCGAGCACGTCCGCGGCATCGCGGTCGAGGGTCCGCTCGGATCCGAGGCGATCGCCCGGCTGTTCGAGCGGATCATCGACGAGGCGCGCACGCTGGAGCGCCGGGTCGCGCACGGGGAGTCGGCCGCGGGCTGAATGTTCAACATGAAGACAAGTACGCGGGAGGCAGTAGACGCCATGGTTGTCGTAATGGAAGAAGGGGCCTCGGAGATCCAGATCGAGCAGGTGGTCTCGAGGCTGGTCGAGATGGGAATGGACGTCCATCGATCGACGGGCGTGACGCGAACCGTCCTCGGCGCGGTGGGCCGCGGGCACCCGGATCCGAAGCTGATCGAACTGCTCGACGGCGTCCACGAGGTGATTCGGATCTCGGATCCGTTCAAGCTCGCCAGCCGCACGTTCAAGCCCGAACCGACGGTCGTCACCATCGGCGACGTGCGCATCGGCGGCGACGAGGTGATCGTGATGGCCGGGCCGTGCTCCGCGGAGAGCGAGCCGCAGGTGCGCGCGGCCGCCGCCGCCGTGCGCAAGGCGGGCGCGAAGATCTTCCGGGGCGGCGCGTTCAAGCCGCGCAGCTCCCCCTACAGCTTTCAGGGGCTCGGCGAAGAAGGGCTGCAGATGCTGCGCGAGGCGGCGACCGCCGAGAGCCTGATGCTCGTCTCCGAAGTGATGGACATCAGCCAGATCGAGGTGATCGGAAGGTACTGCGACATCTTCCAGGTCGGCGCGCGCAACATGCAGAACTTCACGCTGCTGCGCGAGCTCGGGCACGTGCGCAAGCCCGTCCTGCTCAAGCGCGGCATCTCGGCGACGATCGAGGAGTGGCTGCTCTCGGCGGAGTACGTGCTGAGCGGCGGCAACACCGACGTGATTCTCTGCGAGCGCGGCATCAGAACGTTCGAGACGGCAACGCGCAACACGTTCGACATCTCGGCGATCCCGGTGGTGAAGAAGCTGAGCCATCTGCCGATCGTCGCCGACCCGAGCCATGGCGCGGGCCGGCGCGACATGGTGGCGCCGATGGCCCGCGCCGCCGTTGCGGCCGGCGCCGACGGGCTGATCATCGAGGTGCACTGCGACCCCGACCACGCGCTGAGCGACGGAGCCCAGTCGATGTTCCCGTCGCAGTTCGACCGCCTGATGGCCGAGCTGCGGATCATCGCGCCGGCCATCGGCCGCAGTATCTGCCTCGAGCCGGTGATGCGCCGCGGCTGGGGCAGCTGACCGGCGATGTCGCTGCCCTTCATCCAGCCCGGGCAGCCGCCGTCGAATGCGCCGATCGTCTTCGAGAGGATCGGCATCGTCGGCCTCGGGCTGATCGGCGGTTCGATCGCGATCGCGTCCCGGCAGGTCTGGCCGAAGGCGCTCGTGATCGGCGTCGACAACAAGGACGTGCTCGAGACGGCGATGCGGCTGCACGCGATCGACGTCGCGGCCGACGATTTGATCGTCCTCGCCGAGGCGGACCTGGTGATCCTGGCGGCGCCGGTGCGGCAGAACATCGAGCTGCTGGGCGCGCTCGACGAGAACGTGCGGACCGCCGCGATCGTCACCGATACCGGCAGCTCGAAGCGGGCCATCGCCGACGCCGCGCGGCACCTGCCGCCGCGCTTCACCTTCGTCGGCGGGCATCCGTTCGCCGGCGCCGCCAAAGGCGGGCTCGAGCGGGCGAGGCCGGACCTGTTCAAAGGGCGGCCGTGGCTGCTCACGCCGGCCGGCGACGCAGGGGGCGCGGCCGTCGAGAAGCTGGGCGCGTTCGCGACCGCGCTCGGCGGCGAGCCGCACACGCTCACGATTGCGGAGCACGATCGCCTGCTTGCGTTCCTCAGCCACCTGCCGCAGATCGCCGCGAGCGCGCTGATGCACGTGGTGGGCAGCCATGTCGGCGCCGAAGGGCTCGCGCTCGCAGGCCGGGGCCTCGCCGACACGACCCGGCTGGCGGGCAGCCCGGCCGATATCTGGAAGGACGTCGCCGCGACCAACGCCGACGAGATCGGGCCGGCACTCGACGCGCTGATTTCCGTGTTGCAGCGCCTGCGGCGCGACCTGCCGGAAGGCGAGCAGTTGACCGAGATCTTCGCGTCGGCAGCCCGCTGGCGCGATTCCTTGTAGCTTCCGGACTCCTCGATGCGCGGACGCGTACGCACGACGCCGCGCCGGCGGGGAAGTGCCCGTCTCGTGCGCGACCCCCCTGCCGGCCGGCCGTGTCCGGCTCCTCCTCGTTTCCCGTGAACCCCGACCGTCTCCGGTGCTCTCGATCTTCTGTGGATCCCGATGGGCGTCCATCCGCCTGGACTCTGCGATTCTGGCCTGCCTCCGGCGGCTCCTGTGTACACTGAGGCCATGAACAAAGTGCTGCCGGACGCCGCCGCGGCGGTGGCAATGATCCCCGACGGGGCGCGCGTCCTGGTCGGCGGGTTCGGCCTCTGCGGCATTCCCGAGAACCTGATCGAGGCGCTGCGCGATCGCGGTACACGGAGCCTCACGCTCATCAGCAACAATGCCGGTGTCGACGGATTCGGCCTCGGCCTCCTGCTGGAGAACCGGCAGGTACGGAAGATGATCGCGACCTACGTCGGCGAGAACAGGGAGTTCGAGCGCCAGCTCCTCGAGGGGGAGCTCGAGGTCGAGCTGGTTCCGCAGGGGACCTTCGCCGAGCGCATCCGCGCCGGCGGCGCCGGGATCGCCGGCTTCTACACGCCGACCGCGTACGGCACGCTGGCGGCGGAGCACAAAGAGGTCCGCGAGCTCGACGGCCGCCATTACGTGTTCGAGCGGCCGCTTCAGGGCGACTTCGCGCTGATCAAGGCGTGGAGGGGCGACCGGCTCGGCAATCTCGTCTACCGCCGCACGGCGCGCAACTTCAACCCGGTGATGGCTACGGCCGCCGCAACGACGATCGCGGAGGTCGAACAGCTGGTGGAGCCCGGCGAGATCGATCCGGACCACGTGATCACGCCCGGCATCTTCGTGAAGCACGTCGTCCAGGGCGTCCGCTACGAGAAGCGGATCGAGCGGCGGACGATCCGCGGAGCCGCCTGATCGTGGATCCGCGCGAACGCATCGCCCGCCGCATTGCCCGCGAGCTGCACGACGGCGACTACGTGAACCTCGGGATCGGCATGCCGACGCTGGTCGCCAACTTCGTGCCGCCGGGTATTCACATCACGCTGCACTCGGAGAACGGAATGCTCGGCGTGGGGCCGTACCCGCGGCCCGACGAAGTCGATCCCGACCTCATCAACGCCGGAAAAGAGACGGTCACCGAGCAGCCCGGCTGCGCCTATTTTCACAGCGCGGATTCGTTTGCCATGGTCCGCGGCGGGCACATCGACCTCACCGTGCTCGGCGCGCTGCAGGTGGACGAGGAAGGCAATCTTGCCAACTGGATGATCCCCGGCAGGATGGTCAAGGGCATGGGGGGCGCCATGGATCTGGTGGCGGGCGCCAGACGGGTGGTGATTGCGATGGAGCACGCAACCCGCGGCGGCGGCCACAAGATCCTGAAGCGCTGCACGCTCCCGTTTACCGGCCTGAAGGTCGTTCACGAGATCGTGACCGAGCTCGCCGTGATCGACGTGACGCCCCTTGGGCTGCGCCTGCGCGAGATCGCCGCCGACACCACTCTGGATGCCGTTCGTCAGGCCACCGGCGCGCAACTGCTGGTCCCTGCGGACATCGGGCGGTTCCAGTGACCGCCGACCGCGACGCCATGATCCTCGGCGCCTGCCGCACGCCGATCGGCGCGTTCGGCGGGGCGCTGAAGGAGGTCTCCGTCGCCGACCTGGGCGCCGTCGTCATCCGCGAGGCTCTCGCCCGCGCGCGGGTGCCGCCGGCCGAGGTCGGCGACGTCGTGCTCGGCTGCGTCCTGCAGGCAGGTGCCGGGATGAACGTGGCGCGGCAGGCGGCGCTGAAGGCCGGGATCCCCGTCGAGGTGCCGGCCGAGACCGTGAATCGCGTGTGCGGATCGGGACTGCAGGCGGTTGCCCATGCCGCCGACGCGATCCGCATCGGCTACGTCGACACGGTGGTCGCCGGCGGCGCCGAGTCGATGTCGCGCGCGCCGTACCTGCTGCCGGGCGCCCGCTGGGGCTACCGCATGGGGCACGCCGAGGTGGTCGACTCGATGATCGCAGAAGGGCTGACCTGCGCGATCAACGCATGCCACATGGGCGCCACGGCGGAGGAGGTGGCGCGCCGCTACGGCATCTCGCGCGCCGACCAGGACGCCTTCGCCGCCCGCAGCCAGCAGCGTGCGGAACAGGCGATCAGGGAGGGCGCCTTCCGGGACGAGATCGTGCCGGTCGTCGTCCCGCAGCGCAAGGGCGAGCCGGTACGCGTGGATATCGACGAGTATCCGCGGCCCGGCACGACCGAGGCCGCTCTCTCCGCGCTGAAGGCGGCGTTCGCCCCGGGAGGGACGGTCACGGCCGGGAACGCCTCCGGCATCAACGACGGCGCCGCCGCGCTGGTCGTCGCGAGCCGGGCGAAGGCGGCGGCGCTTGGCGCCGTGCCGCTGGGGCGCATCCTCGGCCACGCGACGCTCGGGGTGGACCCGATGGTCATGGGCATCGGGCCGGTGCCGGCCGTGCGCAAAGTCATCGAGCGCGCCGGACTCGCGATCGAGCAGGTGGACCTGTTCGAGCTGAACGAGGCGTTCGCGGCGCAGTCGGTGGCGGTCGTTCGCGAGCTTGGCATCGAAGCGGAAAAGGTGAACGTGAATGGCGGCGCGATTGCGCTGGGCCATCCGATCGGCGCGAGCGGCGCGCGCATTCTCACCACGCTGATCCATGCGCTGCGCGCGCGGCGTCTGCGCTACGGGGTGGCCGCGCTCTGCGTCGGCGGCGGCATGGGGATCGCCATGGCCATCGACGCCGCCCCTGCCTGAGCGCGCGGCGGCTCCTCTCGAAGCGCGCGCCCCGCCTCCCTATGGCCGATCGTCGATTCCTGGCTGGACCTGCACCTGCGTGTTGATCCCGGCAACCACCTTGTCCTTCTGCTTGAGCCGGAACGAGACCGTGTGCGTGCCCGCCCTGAAGACGTGCTCGACGGTGAAGTGGCGCCGAATCTCGGACTTGCCCGGCTCGTACGGGTCGCAGTCCATGGTGGCCTCCGACTCCGTGCCGTCGCCCCACTCCCACTCGACGCTCGGGCAGTAGAACTCCTGGAAATCGCTGGCGCCGCCGATCAGTTCGGCGGTGAGGACGATGCGCAGCGGCGAGCGGCCGGCTCGCGGCGACGCTCTCAGCGTCAACTTCGGCCGTTCCTTGTCGGCGTCGCTGCGTTCCTGCGAGGCCACGGCGGCGAGCGGACCGATCAGCAGGCAGGCAATCGCAGCCGGCAGCACGCGGCGGACGCGAATAGTGTGCACTACGAGCCTCCTGCGGGGGGAACCGGCGAGATCGCGATTGTAGCGCATTCGGGCGGCTCCGCGCCGCATCGGCCATAATGGGGAGATGCCTGCGACGACGACACGCACGATGCTGGCGGCCGACAGCACGCCCGCCGCGGTAGAGACCGACCTGCTGGTCGCGCCCTGGTTCGAAGACGACCGCGACGGCGTCGCCGGGCTCGACCATGCGACCGGCGGAGAGGTCGGCCGGGCAATCGCGTCGAAGGAGTTCGAAGGCAAGCCGTTCGATCTGTTTCTCGCGCCGCTGGTCGACGGACGCTGGCGCGCCCGCCGTGTTGCGCTCATCGGTGGGGGAAAGGCGGCGGACTTCGACGCCGCGCTGGCGCGGAAGGTCGCGGCGGCCGCCGGCGCGGCCGTCCGCCTTCGACGGGTCGCGCGCGCGGCCTTCCTGCTGCGGTGCGGCGCGGGCGCCGCAGACGACGCCGCGACGGGCGCATTTGCCCACGCGGTGGCCGAAGGGCTGACGCTCTCCGAGTTCGACATCGGCAGCTACAAGACCGACGCGCCGCACACGGGCGAAGCGACGGCCTGGACCATCGTGATCGGCGGCGGCGCGGCAGCAGCGGGTGGCGCTGCCGCGGCGGTGGCGCGGGGCCGCGTGCTCGGCGAATGCAGCAATCTCGCGCGGAGCCTGGCAAACGAACCGGGCAACGCGCTCACGCCGCGCGAATTCGCGCGGCGCGCGGCCGAGATCGCTGGGGGCGGCGGCGCGAGCGTGGAGATTCTCGACGAGCGGCAGAGTGGGGAGCTCGGCATGGGCCTGCTGCTGGGCGTGGCCCGCGGGAGCAGCGAGCCGCCTCGGATGATCGTGTTCAGGCACGAGCCGCCGGGTGCGCCGGCGGCCCCGATCCTCGGGCTGGTGGGGAAGGGCATCACTTTCGATACCGGGGGCATTTCGATCAAGTCGGCTGACGGCATGGAACGGATGAAGGACGACATGTCTGGCGGTGCGGCGGTCGCGTGCGCCATGCGTGCGATCTCGATGCTGAACGCTCCGATGCGCGTCGTCGGCGTGGTGCCGGCGACGGAGAACATGCCGGGCGGACGGGCGATCAAGCCGGGCGACATTCTGAAGAGCGCGCAGGGCACCACCGTTGAGGTGATCAACACCGACGCCGAAGGGCGCCTGATCCTTGGCGACGGCCTGTGGTACGCGCGCCGGCTTGGCGCGACGCACCTGGTGGACGTGGCCACGCTCACCGGCGCCGTCGTCGTCGCGCTGGGCAAGACGACCAGCGGGCTCTACGGCACGCCGGAGCGTTTCGTCGCGCACGTACGGCGCGCGGCCGAGGCTGCCGGCGATCGCGCGTGGCCGCTGCCGCTGTTCGAGGATTACCGGGAACAGCTGCAGAGCGAGATCGCCGATATCAGCAACACGGGAGGCCGCCCCGCGGGGTCGATCACCGCGGCGATGTTCCTCAAGGAATTCACCGGCGGGCTGCCCTGGGTGCACATGGATATCGCGGGGACGGCCTGGGCCGAGGAGGCCAAACCGTATCAGCCGAAGGGACCGACCGGCGTGGCGGTGCGGACGCTGGCGCGGCTCGCCTTCGACCCGCTCGACGTCTGATGCTCCTCCTGCAATCCCCGCCGCCGGTTCCGGCGCCGCCGTCGATCATCGTCAAGCTGATCGAGCCGCCGGATACACGCATTGCCGACATCATCACCGGTGCGCTCGGCATCAGCGGCGCGATCGCCCTCGCGGCGCTGGCGATCGGCCTGCTCGTCGGCGGGCTGATGTTCTGGCTGCGGTCGCGCGCCTCGTAGCGCTCCGGCCTCGTTCATTGAACGCCGCCGCCGGCGGCCGCGGGGACCGTCCCGCCGGTGCGCCGGCGGATTCAGCTTTCGTGTGTCGCACTCCGCATCGCACGGAGTCGAGCCACGAGGGGGGCCGGCCGCCCGGCGGCTCACCGCAGCGCGACGGCTCTGGCGTTCCGCAGCGACAGCTGATAGCGGCGGACGCCGCCATAGAGCGCTTCGGCGATCTTCTGCCGGTAGTCGCCGCCCTTCAACAGCTTCGCGTCCTGCGCGTTGGTCACGAACGAGATTTCCGCGAGCACGCTCGGCATGGCGGCGCCTATCAGCACCACGAATGGCGCCTGCTTGACGCCGAGATCGCGTATGCTCTTGCTCCGGCCGCGCAGCGTCTCGAGCATCTCTCGCTGCACATGGGTGGCGAAGTCCTTGGATTCGTCGAGCTTGTTGTTGAGCGCGATCGCCTTCACGAAGTTCGGGAGCTCGGCCATCGCTTCGCCGGACGCGGCGTTCTCGCGCGCGGCAACTCGCGCCGCGCTCAAGTTGGACGCGAAGTTCAGGAAATAGGTCTCGATGCCCCGCGCCGCGGCGTCGCGGCTCGCGTTCGCGTGAATCGACAGGAAGAGGTCGGCTCCCTCCCGGTTGGCGATTGCCGTGCGCTCCTGAAGAGGCACGAAGACGTCGGTTCGCCGGGTCAGGATCACTTCCACGTCCGGCACGCCGGCCAGCAGCTTCTCCAGGCGCAGCGCCACGTCGAGCACGACGTCCGCTTCCGTGAGGCCCCTGCCCAGGGCGCCGGGGTCGCGGCCGCCGTGCCCGGGATCGATGACGATGCGCGAGACGTTGAGCCCGAGTTGCCGGGCCATCGAGACTCCGCCGGCCGGCGAGGCGACAGCCGGGGCCGCGACCGCTGCGCGCGCCGGGGCGGGTGGCGCCGCAGGCGCCGGAGCCGCGTCGCGCACCAGCGCCTGACGCGCCTCGTCAATCGCCGGGGCGTCCTGCGGCAGGCGCGGCGAGAGCGTGCGCATCCAGTCGCCCGCCGTGCGCCGTGCGACGAGCAGCGCGGGCCCTTCGGCGGGCCCGGTGCCAGCCGCACGGACGCACTCGATCACCAGGCGGTACGGATCGTAGAGGGGGTAGACGCTGTAGCCGGCGACGCCGCCCGCGTCGAGGACCACGCGCGTCACGTCGTGCGGATGGCGTCCGAGCCGCACCTGGCGCACCACGTCGCCGTCGGCGTCGAACCGGAGCGTCCGGTCCTGAAGCGCGCTCGCGGCGCGGGTGGCGGACAGATCGACGAACACCCGGTCGGGATTCGGGAGGCGCTCGTCGCGGAATGCCGCCTCGCCGTCGAGCTCGATTGTGAGCCGCACGACCTCGGGCAGCACGGTGCGCCGGATGGCCGTGATCGTGGCGAGCGGCCGGCGCGGCGGCGCCGGGACCCATTCCTCGTCGGCGCGGGCGAGCTGCGCCGGAACGTTCGCGATCAGGCGGCTTGTCGGATAGGCGCGTGCGATGCGGCGCAGGAGCCCGACGCCCTTGTCGCGATCCGGTTCCATTCCGAAACGCGCGAACAGGTCGAGGCAGAGCACCCCGGCCTGCCAGAGCGCGTTGTCGGCGTAGCCGCTGGTCGGATACAGCCGGAGAATCTCCTCGTAGCGGGCCACGATGCGACGGGCGGCGCGCAGCGTCTCGAGCGAACGCATCTCGGAGTCGAGCTCGGCCCGCGCGGTGCGCTCGTCGGCCAGGGCGGCCTCGTAGAGCGCCGCCGCGGGCGGCGCGGCCGGGGCCGGCTGCGCCAGCAGCGAGAGGACGAGGGCCGCGGCGAAGGCGCGCAGGGCGGTCATCGGAGCTGCGCGTCCACTTCCTCGAAATAGCCGCGGTCGACGAGGACTTCGCGCGCCTTGCCCCCCGCGGCCGGGGAGACGAGGCCCTCGACTTCCATCATGTCGACGAGGCGGGCCGCCCGGCTGAAGCCGATGCGGAGCCGCCGCTGCAGGTACGAGATGGACGCCTGGCCGCTGGAGACGACGATGCGGGCGGCCTCGTCGTACAGGTCGTCCTTCTCCATCTCGACGTCGGCCGCGCCCGTCTTCTCTTCGGCCGTGATCGTGTCGTCGTACACCGGCTTGCCCTGCTTGCGCAGGTAGCTCGCCAGGCGCGCCGACTCCTGCTCGGAGATATAGGGCCCGTGCAGCCTGATCACGCGCGAGGAGGCCGGCGGCAGGAAGAGCATGTCGCCCCGGCCGAGCAGCTGCTCGGCGCCGTTGGCGTCGAGGATCGTTCGCGAATCGACCTTGGAGGAGACGCGGAACGAGATGCGGGACGGCATATTGGCCTTGATGAGGCCGGTAATCACGTCGACCGACGGACGCTGAGTCGCGAGGATCAGGTGAATGCCGACGGCGCGTGCCATCTGCGCCAGGCGCGCGATCGACTGCTCGACCTCGTTGCTCGCAACCATCATCAGGTCGGCCAGCTCGTCGATCACCACGACGATGAAGGGCAGCGGCCGGCGCGGCTGGCCGTCGGCCGGGGTGTGCTTCTCCGCGATCGTCTGGTTGACGTTGCGGTTGTACTGCTCGATGTTGCGCACGCCCTCGGCCGCGAGCGTCTTGTAGCGCTCCTCCATCTCGCGCACCGCCCATCGGAGCGCGTTGGCTGCCGCCTTGGGATCGACGACGACCGGCGTGAGCAGGTGCGGGATGTCCTCGTACATGCCGAGCTCGAGGCGCTTGGGATCGATCATGATCAGCCGCACGTCGTCGGGCGTCGCCCGGTAAAGGATGCTGGTGAGCATCCCGTTCATGCCGACCGACTTGCCCGTGCCGGTGGCGCCCGCGATGAGCAGGTGGGGCATGGTCGCGAGGTCGGCGACGTAGGGCTCGCCGTGAATCGTCTTGCCGAGGGCGATGCTGAGCTTGGAGGCCGACCGCCGGTACGGCTCGGATTCCAGGAGCTCGCGCAGCGAGATCTGCTCGCGCGTGTGGTTCGGGATCTGGATGCCGACGGTGGACTTCCCGGGAATGCGGTCGATCAGCACCGATTCGGCGCGCATCGCCAGGCAGAGATCCTCGGCGAGGCCCGTGATCTTCGAGTACTTCACGCCCGCTTCCGGCTTGAATTCGAAGGTAGTCACGACCGGACCCGGATGAATCTGCACGACCGCCCCTTCGACGGCGAATTCGCGCGACTTCTCCTCGAGCAGCCGCGCCCCGTCCATCAGCTCGCGCTCGTCAATCTTCCGCTCCGTCTTCGCCGCATCGAGCAGCGCCAGCGGCGGGAGCGCGTAATCCCCCTTGCGGCGCTCGGCGGGCGCCTTCGCCGGTTCGGGTTCGGACAGCGGCGCCGGGGGCGGCGGCAGCGTCACCTTGGGGGGCCTGGCGGGCGCGAACGAGCGCGGACCGGCCATCCCGGGGGCCGCCGCAGGGCCCTCGTCGTCGCTTGCCGCGGAACGCTTCCCGCCCTTTGCCGGCGCGGCGGGGAGATCGGGAAGGGCCGCGGCGGCAGGCGCCGCCTTGATCTCGGTGCCTTTCTTCGTGTGCTTGGCGATCACCTCGCGGCGCTGCTTCTCCCGCCGGCGTTCCTGCCGCCATTCGCGGACGGCGGTCGCGGTCCGGCCGAACGTCCCCGAAAGCGCGCCGAACAGGTCGCCGAAGAAGCGGCCAAAGGAGAACTGTGTCGACATGATCACGGCGAAGAAGATGAGCGCCACGATCACGACGATCGATCCGGTCTGGTTGAGGTACTCGGCCAGCAGGCCGGCGAGCCCTTCGCCGAGGGAGCCGCCGGCCCTGAACGCCTTGCCCGACAGGTCGAGGGTGCCGAAGACGAGGCTCAGGAAGGCGCTGATGGAGCCGAGCAGCAGGACGACGCCGGCGGCCTTGGTCGCGCCGGCGTCGAGTTTCGAGCACCAGAAGTAGTGCCAGCCGACGACGACGAGCAGCGCAGGGATGCAGTACGCGGCGTACCCGACCAGCTGGAACGAGAGCTCCGCGAGGAAGGCGCCCACCCGGCCGGCGAAGTTGGCGGGCGTCGCCTGGGTCCCCGTGCTGAAGAACCAGACCGGATCGCTGGGCTGGTAGGTCGCAAGCGCGATGATCCAGATGATGGCGGCGGCAAACAGCGCCACCCCGGCGAACTCGCTGACGCGTCGGCTGACGGTCGATCCGCTCACGGGTCAGATCTCCATGATGACCGGGACCACGAACGGGCGGCGGCCCGAGCGCTTCTTGAAGAAACGGCGCAGCTCGACGCGAAGCATCTCCTTGATCAGGCCCTGGTCCGTGCGCGTTTCCACGCTGGCCTGTTCGACGGCCGCCGCGAGCGCCCGCGCGCCGTCGGCCAGCAGCGCCGCGCTGTCCTGCATGACGAAGCCGCGCGTGATGATCTCGGGCGTGCCCTCGAGCGCGCCGGTCTGCCGGTTGATTGCCACCACCGGCACGACCAGGCCGTCCTCGGCGAGGTGCCGGCGGTCGCGCAGCACCTCTCCGCCGACCTCGCCGGTCAGCGTGCCATCGATGAGGATGCGGCCGGCCGGCACCCGTCCGGCGATCCGCGCCCCCGACTCGTCGAAGGCGACGACGTCGCCGTCCTCCACGACGAAGACCTCCGTGCGCGGCTCGCGTCCCTCGAACATCCGCGCCGCGATCCGCCCGTGCAGCGACAACTGGCGGTACTCGCCGTGCACCGGGATGAAGTAGCGCGGCCGCACGAGCGAGAGCATCAGCTTGAGCTCCTCCTCGCTGCCGTGACCGGAGACGTGAACATGCTTGATCCCTTCGTACACGAGATCGGCGCCGCGGCGTGCGATGTGGTTCATCACGCGGCCGATCGTCTTCTCGTTGCCCGGAATGGCCCGCGCCGACATGACGACCGTATCGGTCGACACGAGCTTGATCGCGCGGTGCTCGTCGATGGCAATGCGCGACAGCGCCGACATCGGCTCCCCCTGCGAACCGGTCGCGAGGCAGACGACGTCGCCGGCCGGGTGATCCTCGATCTCGAGATCGCGAATCTGCACGCCGGGCGGGATGCGCAGGTGCCCGAGCCGCTGCGCGATCTCGGCGTTGCGGATCATCCCGCGTCCGGTGAAGGCGACCTTCCGATCGAACTGCGCCGCCA
Organism: Acidobacteriota bacterium; assembly: GCA_020850715.1. Taxonomy (GTDB): domain Bacteria; phylum Acidobacteriota; class Vicinamibacteria; order Vicinamibacterales; family CAVVIG01; genus JADZED01. Next base: position 11,905 of record JADZED010000055.1, on the reverse strand, counting down.
GATCGACGAGAATCTGGAGCCGGTAGAGGCTCGATGCGAACGCCGCGACGATGATCCGCCCCCTGGCGCTGGTGAAGATCTCCTCGAAGGCGTCGGTGACGTCGTGCTCCGAGCCGGTGTACCCGCGGCGGTCGATGTTGGTGCTGTCGGCCAGCAGGGCGAGCACCCCCTGGGCCCCGAGCGCCGCGAAGCGGTGCACGTCGAAATGCCGTCCGTCGATCGGCGTCTGATCGATCTTGAAGTCGCCCGTGTGGACGACGACCCCGGCCGGCGTGTGGATGGCGAGCGCCACGCAATCCGGGATGCTGTGCGTCACGGCGATGAATTCGATCGTGAACGGACCGACGGCCGCGCGGTCGCCCGGCTTCACGACCCGAAGGTCGGCGGCCACGCCGTGTTCGTCCAGCTTCGGCTCCACCAGCGCCAGCGTCAGCGCGGTTCCATAGACCGGCCCGTCGACCAGCGGCAGCACGTGCGGCACGCCGCCGATGTGATCCTCGTGCCCGTGCGTGAGCACGAGCGCGGCCACGCGCCCTTTCTGCTGCAAGTACGTCAGATCCGGGATGATCCGGTCGACTCCGAGCAGCTCCGGCTCCGGGAACATGACGCCGGCATCGACGACGATTGTGGTCTGGCCCCAGGTGAGCGCCAGCATGTTCATGCCGAACTCCCCGAGGCCGCCGAGCGGAACGATTTCCAGCATTCTGCGTGCGAAACGACGTCGCCGCCAGCGCATCGCACTCCGGGCGGAGCGATGCCGGCGAGCGGGCCGCGTTCAGCGGCACGTCAGGCGGCTGGGCGCGCCTGAACAGTAAGGGGCGGGTTAAGCGTCGAGTTACGTACGACTTAGGGGAAAACTATAGCACAGCTCGCCCCGCGGCGCCTATCCCGGCTCCGCCAGCGCCTCAGTGAGCCGGGCGAACTCGACCAGGGTCAGCGTCTCCGGCCGGCGGCGGCCGTCGATCGACGCGGCAGCCAGCGCCCGGCGGTGCTCGGGCGCGAGCGCGTTGTCGAGCATCTTGCGGCGCCTGGTAAAAGCCCGGCGGACCATCGCGTCGAACAGGCGGAGGTCGCGGACCGGCGGGTCCGGCGGATGGAAGCGGAGGCGCACGAGCGCGGAGCGGACTTTGGGCGCCGGCCGGAACGCGCCCGGCGGCAGCGACAGCACGCGATCGACCGCCGCCCGGTGGCCGATCAGTACGGACAGGACGCCGTAGTCGGCAGTCGACGGCGTCGCGACGAGCCGATCGGCGACCTCGCGCTGGAGCATCAGGTGCGCGTCGGCCAGCGGGAGGCCGGCTTCGGCGAGCTCGATCAGCCTGAACAGGATTGGCGACCCGACATTGTAGGGCAGGTTGCCGGCGACACGGATCGCACGGAGCGCGTCCCGATCCGACAGCGCCGCCCGGATCGCGGTGGCGGTCGTCTCGAGGAAATTGCCGGCGACGATGGTGGCGTTTGCCGGCCTGTCGCGGTCGAGATCGGCGACGAGATCGCGATCGATCTCGAACGCGACGACCCGGCCGGCACGGGCGGCAAGCGGCCACGTGAGGGCGCCGCGCCCCGGCCCGATCTCGAGAAAGGTATCGCCGGCGGCCGGTTCGATGGCGCGGACGACCTTGTCGACCCAGGCCGGCTCGAGGAAGTGCTGCCCGAAGCGCTTGCGCGCCGGCCTGATTCTAGGTGTCCTCGTGGACATCGACCTCGCCGCGCCAGTACCTCTCCTCGATCTCCTCGATCTCCTCCTCGCTCAACCCGAAGTAGTGGCCGATCTCGTGGATCAGCGTCTCGCCGATCGCGATCACCAGATCATCCTCATCCTCGGCGTCGCGTTCGTGGGGCCCCTGGAACAGGAGAATCCGATCGGGCAGGGCGTTGCCGTAATCCCAGTGCCGCTCGGTGAGCGGAGTCCCCTGGTACAGGCCCAGGAGCGTATCGGGCGGCGTGATGTCCATCTCGTGGAGCAGATCGGGCGGCGGTTCGTCCTCCACGACGATGGCCAGGTTCGCCATCGCCTTGCGGAACCGGCGCGGGATCGTCCGCAGCGCCTCAGCGACGAGGTGGTCGAACTCTGCGCGTTCCACGGGAGGGGCTCGTGCGCGGCCTGGCCGCGCGGCGGGCGGGGAGGATCACCCGGGCGAAGTAGTCGCAGTCGTCGCGGACGGCGCACTGGTCGCAGAGCGGCTTGGGACGGCAGATGCGCCGCCCGTGAAGGATGAGCGTATCGGACGCGCGGGTCCACCGCGCCCGCGGCAGCTTCGACGTCAACTGCGATTCGACCACCTCGGGATCGTCGGACGCCGCGATCCCGATGCGGTTGGCAACGCGAAGCACGTGCCGATCGACCGCCAGCCCGGGCACGCCGAGCGCATGCCCGAGGACGACATTGGCGGTCTTGCGTCCGACGCCCGGAAGGGCGACGAGCGCGGCCATGTCGGCAGGCACGCGGCCGCCGTGCCGCTCGACGAGCGCGGTCGCCATGCCGATGAGCGATTTCGCCTTCGCCCGGAAGAAGCCGGTGGCGTGGATCAATGGTTCGAGGACGGCCGGGGTCGCCGCCGCGAGCGCGTGCGCATCGGGAAACCGGCGAAACAGCTCCGGGGTCACCAGGTTGATTCGTCGATCGGTCGACTGCGCCGAGAGAATCGTCGCCACGAGCAACTCGTACGCGTTGCCGTAGTCCAGCGCCGTGCCGGCGTCGGGGTGCTGGGCCTCGAGCTGATCGAGGATGCGGCGGGTGTCGATCGCGGTCTTCACGGGCGTGCCGCCGTGAGCTAGTGAACGCCGCTGTCCGCGCGGTTCCAGCCGACGTTGCTGTACGACTCGTTGAAGATGCGCACGTGCTCCTGGAGGGCGGCGATCAGGTTCGGGACGAACTGGACCGGCACGACCACCTGCACGCGCACCGGCGCCTCGACCACGTGGTCCGTCTCGGCGGCCTTGATTTCCCGTTCGGTGAGCGGCATCACCTCGCAGAAGGTGAGCGTGAAGTCGAACGGCGTGTGAGCGATGGCGCAGAAGTTCGCGTACGTGCGCCCGGCCGCGGCTGTCTCGCCCGGCACGATGGTGAAATTGATCTGTTTGGGCGGATTGTCGGCCATCCCGTCTCCAGTCTGCAGATTGTGGAGCCAGTCGGCGGCAGCGGTCAATTCTCTCAGTACTTCCTCATCACCCCGACGACCACGCCCTGGATCTGGACCTGATCCGGCTCGACGAGGATCGGCTGCATCGTGATGTTGGCCGGCTGCAGGCGGACCTTCCCGCCGGGATCGCGATAGAACTTCTTCAACGTCACGTCGGCGCCGCGCAGCAGGGCGATGACCATCTCGCCGTTATCGGCCGACTTGCGGTCTTCCACGACCACGAAGTCGCCGTCGCGGATCTGTTCGTCGATCATCGAATCGCCGCGGACGCGGAGGACATAGGTGTCCTTCCGGCCGACGAGGTCTTCGGGCACGGCGATTGTGGCCGAGGACGCGACCGCCTCGATCGGCGTGCCGGCAGCGACATAGCCGAGCAGCGGGAGCTCGACGGCGCGTCCGCCGCTGCGCGTCGAGACCATCTCGACCGAGCGGCTCCGGTTCCACGCCCGCTTGATGAACCCCTTCTCCTGCAGATTGGTCAGATGCTTGTGAACCGTCGCGAGCGAAGAAAGGCCGAAGCGGTGGCCAATCTCTTCGAGGCTTGGAGCATAGCCGTGCTGCGAGATGAACTCGTTCAGGTAATCGAGGATTTCGCGCTGCCGTTTGGTGAGCGGAAGCATGAGTGCCCTCCAGTGCCGAAGACTATACGCAAAAGAAAGGCGAAGGTCAACGGCACCCCGCCGGCGGGCGTAACTTCCTCCGATGGACGCGGTCTAAGCTCTGACGCGATGTCATCATCACTGGCGTGGACCCTTCGCGCCGGCCTGTCGGAACGGGCCGGCTCCTGGGAATCGGCGGCGAACCGACGGTTCTCGGGCGACCGGCCGGCGATGGCTGCTGAGACGCCGCTCGATGAGCTGAGCGAGCCGGCGCTGGTCGGTGCCTGCCTCGCGGGTCGGCCCGGCGCGTTCGACCTCGTCGTCGCGCGCCATCGGCGCAACGTGTATCTGCTGTGCTACCGCTTTCTCGGCAACCACGAGGATGCGAGCGACCACACTCAGGAGGTCTTTCTTCGCGCCTACCGCGGCCTCCGCGCATTTCGCGGCCAGTCGACGCTCGCCACCTGGTTCTATCGCATCGGCGTGAACGTCTGCTTGAACAGCGTCGCCGCGAAGCGCCCGCCGAGCCTGCCGCTCGACGGGCGTGATCGGGCAGACGTCTCACGGGAGAACGCGTCGGATCGCCTGCTGCGCTGCGAACGGGCGGCGCAGGTCCGCGCCGCGATCGCGCGGCTGCCGCGCCGCCAGCGCGCGGTGCTCATCCTGCGGATGTATCACGAGATGTCGCATCAGGAGATTGCCGGCGCGCTCGACAGCACTGCCGGCGCCGTAAAGGCGAACTTCTTCCACGCGCTCGCGAATCTGAAGAAGCTGCTGGACAAGGATCGCGCGTGATGCGCCACGTGAGCGCCGACCGGCTCGTGGATATCGCAGAAGGTGCCGGCGTCGAGCCGCCGCACCTGCGCGAATGCGCCCGCTGCCGCCGGCAGCTCGACGAGCTCCGCGCGGCGCTGTCGGCGGCGGCCGCCGCCGACGTGCCCGAGCCGTCGCCGGCCTTCTGGGAGCATCTGTCGGCACGCGTGCACGACGCAGCGAATGCGGCAGATGGGCGCCGGGCCCGCTGGCGGGAGCTGATCGTGTGGCGCGTGACGCGCCCGGCGCTGGCCGGCGCACTCGCGGTCATCTTCGCTGCGGCGTTCTGGACGGCGCGGGCATTGGCGCCGACCGGTGCACGGCCGGCTGCACCGGCGCCGGCAGCGGCCGGAGCGTCGAGAACGGCCGTACCCTCGCCAGACGACCAGGCCGCCGATCCGATGCTGGACTTGGTGGCGGAGCTGGCCGCACAGATGGATTGGGAGAGCGTGAGTCAGATGGCCGTCGGCGCGCAGCAGGGTGGTGTCGACGAGGCATTCGCGGCGCTCACCGACGTGGAGCGCCGCCAGGCGCATGCGCTGCTCGAGGAGCTGCAATGAGGGGGAGAAGCTGGCTGGCCGCCGCCTGCCTCGCCGCGCTGGCCGCGGCGCCCGCCGCCGCATCGGCCTCACAGTCGGCGCCGCAGGCGCCGGCAGCGGGCGAGGGGATCGCGGCGGCCGATATCGCGCCGGCGGAGCTCCAGCGCATGTTCGACGCCTATGCGCTGCTGCAGGCGCAGCAGCTGCTCGAGATCAGCGACGAGAGCTATCCCCGCTTCCTCATGCGCTTCAAGGCGCTGCAGGACGCGCGACGGCGGGCGACGGGAGAGCGTACGCGCCGGACCGCCGAGCTGCAGCGGCTGGCCGCCGACGCGGCCAGCCCGGATGCGGACATCAAGACACGCCTCGACGAACTGCGCGCGTTCGAGACGCGCACGGCGGACGAGATGCGCGCCGCCTACGCGCAGATCGATCAGGTGCTCGACGTCCGCCAGCAGGCGCGGTTTCGCGCGTTCGAGGTGCTGATGGAACGGCGCAAGCTGGACCTCGTCAGCCGGGCGCGGCAGAGCGCGCGGCCCGCTGTGCGCGCGGCCCGGCCGCGCCAGCCGAGAGGGTAGAATCGAGCCATGTGCTCCCGCCGCGCCTTCGTGATCCTGCTGTGCGTCGCCGCGGCGGCCGGCCTCTCAGCCGATGCCCAGACGACGAAGCGCGATGCCGATCTCCTCAAGACGAAGGTTGCGGCGATCAAGCAGGTCGCGGCACGCCCGCCGGGCAGGGCGGTGCGCACGATGATCACCGAGGAGGAGCTGAACTCGTTCCTGGCGTACGACGCCGGCTCCAGTCTGCCCCCCGGCGTGACCAGTCCCACCGTGGCCATCCTCGGCACCGGGCGCGTGTCGGCCAGCGCGGTCGTCGACCTCGACGAAGTCCGCGCGGGGCGGGAATCGCATGGCATGTTCGATCCGATGAGCTATCTGTCGGGCGAGGTGCCGATCACGGCGGCCGGCACGATTGCCACGAGCCGGGGCGTGGGGCATTTCACGCTCGAATCGGCCGCGGTCGCCGGGGTGCCGGTGCCGAAGACGGTGCTGCAGCAGATCGTGAGCTATTACTCGCGCACGCCCGACAATCCCGCCGGCTTCACGCTCGACGATCCGTTCGAGTTGCCGGTCCGTATTCAGGAAATCCAGGTCCTTCGCGGTCAGGCGATAATCGTGCAGTGAATGTCGAGCTCGAGACGCCCTTGCAGTACCTGAAGGGCGTCGGACCGCGGCGCGCCGCCGACCTGGCGCGCGCCGGGCTGGAGACCGTCGACGACCTCCTGCACCGCTTTCCGCTCCGCTACGAGGACCGCAGCCGCCTGCAGCCGGTCGCGTCGCTTCGGCCCGGGCGGCCCGCGTCGGTGTCCGGCCGCATGCTCGGCTGCGGCCTGCGCGCGACGCGCCGTCCCGGCTTCAAGATCTTCGAGGCGGTCGTCGGCGACGACAGCGGCTCGTTGCGCGTCGTCTGGTTGAACCAGCCGTTCCTGCGCGACGTCTTCGTTCGCGGCCAGCAGGTCGTGCTGTACGGACCGGTCGAGATGCGCGGCGGCGGCCTCCAGCTCACCAACCCGCAGTACGAGATCCTCGACGAGGAGGACGGGGAGACGCTTCACACCGGACGCATCGTGCCGATCTACGAGAGGGTCGGCGGGATCACGACAAAGATCCAGCGCCGCCTGGTCTGGGAGGCGCTGCAGCATCTGTCGCCGGATGTGTCCGACGCGCTGCCTGAGCGGGTGCGCAGCGCGCGGCAGTATCCGACGCGGTATGCGGCGATGCTGGCGGCGCACTTTCCGCCCGAGGACGCTTCGCTCGACGCGCTGAACCGGTTCGAGACGCCGGCGCAGCAGCGGCTGCTCTTCGAGGAGGCGTTCCTGTTCCAGGTCGGCCTGCTCGCGCGGCGCCGTGCCGCGGCCGCCGAGCGCAAGACGCTGCCCGTGCGGGTCGACGAGCACGTCCGCGAGTCGGCACGCCGGGCGCTGCCTTTCCGCCTCACCGCCGGCCAGCGGTTGGCGGTGAAGGAGATCGTCGGCGACATGCAGCGGCAGCAGCCGATGAACCGGCTGCTGCAGGGCGATGTCGGCGCGGGCAAGACGATTGTCGCGCTGATGGCGGCGCTCGTTGCGATGGAGAACGGCCTGCAGGTGGCGTTCATGGCGCCCACCGAGATCCTCGCCGAGCAGCACTTCTTCAACCTTTCGCGCCTCCTGCAGGCGTCGCGCTTCCGCGCCGCTCTGCTGACCGGCAGCACTCCGGGGGCCTCGCGCAAGCGCCTGATCGCCGAGATCTCGGCGGGCACGATCGCGCTGGTCGTCGGGACCCACGCCCTGGTCCAGGGCGGCGTCGGCTTCAGTCGACTCGGGCTCGTCGTCATCGATGAGCAACACCGCTTCGGGGTAGTACAGCGCGCGCTCCTGCGCGCAAAGGGCCTGCACCCGGATGTCCTCGTGATGACGGCCACCCCCATTCCGCGCACCCTCGCGCTCACGCTGTACGGCGATCTCGACGTGTCGGCGATCCGCGACCTGCCTCCGGGGCGGCGGCCGGTGCGGACTGCCGCGAAGCCGGAGTCGCGGCGCGGGGAGATCTACGCCTTCATCCGCGATCAGCTGGAGGCGGGCCGGCAGGCGTACGTCGTCTATCCGCTCGTCGAGGAATCGGAGAAGGTCGACGTGAAGGCGGCGACCGCGATGGCCGATCATCTCGCCGCCGACGTCTTCCCGGCCTGCCGCGTGGGCCTGCTGCACGGGAGGATGAAGGCGGAGGCGAAAGAGCGCGTGATGAGGGCGTTCGCCGCCGGCGAACTGCAGCTGCTCGTCTGCACGACGGTCATCGAGGTCGGCGTCGACGTCGCCAACGCGACGGTGATGCTGATCGAACATGCGGAGCGCTTCGGACTGGCCCAGCTCCATCAGTTGCGCGGACGCGTGGGACGGAGCGCCCGGCAGTCGTACTGTTTCCTCCTGTACCAATCGCCGCTGTCCGACGACGCGCGCGAGCGGGTCAAGACGATGACGGAGACGGCCGACGGTTTCGAGATCGCGGAGCGCGACCTGCAGCAGCGGGGGCCGGGGGACTTCTTCGGCACGCGCCAGGCCGGCGTGCCGACCTTCCGACTGATCGATCTCGTCCGCGACCGCCAGTTGCTCGAGGCGGCGCAGCAGGAAGCGGGGCAGTGGTTCGAGACGGCGAAGCCACCCGCGGGCGAGGTGGCCAGACTGGTGCGCAACTGGGAGCTTCGGTTCCGGCTAATCGAAGTCGGGTAGTGTTGGTCGGGCATCGGTGTACAGGGGCTCGGGCTTGAGGGTGATCGCGGGGACGCACAAGGGGCGGCGCCTGCAGGCGCCGACATGGTCGGGGTTGCGGCCCACCTCGGATCGGCTCCGCGAGACCCTCTTCGACATCCTCGCGCCGCGCGTCGTCGGGGCGCGCGTGCTGGACGTCTATGCCGGCACCGGGGCCATCGGCATCGAGGCCCTGAGCCGGGGCGCGGCCTCGGCCGTCTTCGTCGAGCAGGACCGTCGCGCGCGGGCGTTGATCGCCAGGAACCTGGCCCACTGCGGAATCGCGGAGGGCTGTGCTATTATCCAGTCCAGCGCCGAGCGGGCGCTCGACGAGTTACGTGCCCGCGGCGCGGCGTTCGATCTGATTCTGCTCGACCCGCCTTACGCGGACAGCGACACGCAGATCACAACGGTGCTCACGCCATCGGCGGCGCTCCTGGCGCCCGATGGCCTCGTGGTCCTGGAACACGCACGGCGGCGCCAATTGCCCACGCGGATCGGTCCTCTGGCGCAGACCCGGCTCGTCGCGGCCGGCGACAGCGCGCTGGCGTTTTACGCATGGCAACCCTAGCGGTCTATCCCGGCTCGTTCGACCCGCTGACCAACGGCCACGTGGACATCATCTCCCGCGGGGCGCGTCTGTTCGACCGCATCGTCGTCGCGATCCTGATCAACGCCGACAAGGCGCCGCTGTTCACGACGGCCGAGCGCCTCGAGATCGCGCGCGGCGTGTTCGGGGACCTGCCGAACGTCGAGATCGACACGTTCGATGGCCTGCTGGTCGACTACGTCGAGCGGCGCGGGGCGCAGGTCATCGTCCGGGGCCTGCGCGCGGTGTCGGACTTCGAGTTCGAATTCCAGATGGCGCTGATGAACCAGCGGCTCGCGCCGCGCGTCGATACGGTATTCATGATGCCGGCCGAGCGGTACACCTATATCAGTTCCCGGCTCATCAAGGAGGTGTTCGCGCTCGGCGGCCGCGTCAGCGGCCTGGTGCCCGAGATGGTCGAATCACGCCTTCGCGAGAAGCTGGCGGCACAACCCGTGCGCTGATCACGCATGATGAGACTGGCCGAACGGATGATGCGCATGGCCGGCTCCCCGACCATGAAGGTGACGGCAGCCGTGGACAGGCTGCGGCGCAGCGGCGTCGAGGTCATCGACTTCGGTGCCGGTGAGCCCGACTTCGACACGCCGGAGCCGATCAAGGCGGCGGCGCACCAGGCGCTGCGCGCCGGCTTCACCCGCTATACGCCGGTCGGCGGCGCGATCGAGCTCAGGCAGGCGATTGCCGCGCGCTACGAGGCCGACTACGGAATCGATCTCGGCGACGCCGAGGTCATGGCGACGGCCGGAGGCAAGCAGGCGCTCTACAACGCGGCGCTGGCGCTGTTCGGGCCCGGCGACGAGGTCATCGTCCACGCGCCCGCCTGGCCATCGATCCCCGAACAGGTCCGGCTCGCCGAAGCGACGCCGGTCCTCGTACCGGGCGACCCGTCCGACGGCTTTGCCATACGGGCTTCGGCGCTGCTCGAGCGCATCACGCCGCGCACGCGCGGCATCGTCATCAATTCGCCGTGCAATCCGACCGGGGCGCTGATCGCGGAAGCGGAGCTGGCAGCCGTCGCCGACGAGGCGGCCCGCCGCGGCATCTGGATCGTGCTGGATCTCTGCTACGAGAAGCTGATCTACGATGCGGTCGCTCACAATCTGCCCAGGGTGCTGGCCGACCGGTGCCGCGACCGGATGGCGCTGTGCGGTTCGGCTTCGAAGGCGTACGCGATGACCGGCTGGCGGTGCGGCTGGTTGCTCGGCCCGGCGCCGCTCATCGCGGCGTGCAGCGCGATCCAGAGCCACGCCACCTCGAACGTGTCGTCGATCACGCAGCAAGCGGTTATCGCGGCGCTCACCGGACCGCAGGATGCGGTGACGAGGATGCTGGCCGAGTACCGGGTGCGACGCGACAGCTTGCACGACTGGCTGGCGGCGGAGCCGCGGCTGCGCTGCCGGAGGCCGGCCGGTGCCTTCTACATGTTCGTCGACGTGCGCGGCGTGCTGGCGGGTCTCGGACTGACCACGTCGGCCGAACTCGCCGACGCGCTGCTCGAGCGGGCGCGCGTCGCCGTCACCCCGGGCGAGGCGTTCGAAGCCCCCGGCTTCATCCGGCTCTCGTACGCCACGTCGATGACAGTGCTGCGCGAGGGCAGCGCGCGGCTGCTCGAGTTCGTGGCGTCCGGCGTGCCGGCCGCCTGAGACGATGCGGCGGATCCGCGAAGCCGTCACCGGCGCTGCTCAGCCGATCGCGGGCTGTAGCCGCAGGCTGGAACCTTCCGCGGCGCAGCGTCCCGCTGCCACCTGGTAGATCGATGGCCAGGGTGGTCGCGGTGATCGGCGCGTCCAACGACCGGAGCAAGTTCGGCAATCGCGCGCTGCGCGCGTTCCGGCAGCAGGGCGACACCGTGATTCCGATCAACCCGCACGAAGCGGAGGTCGAGGGTCTTCCGGCGTACCCGTCGGTGCTCGACGTGCCTGGCGCCATCGACATGGCGACCGTCTATGTCCCGCCGGAGGCGGGTGAACGGATCATGGAAGAAATTGCGCTGAAGAGGATCCCCGAAGTGTGGTTGAATCCTGGCGCCGACGCCGATGCCGTCGTCGCCCGGGCAAGAGCTCTGCAGCTGAAGCCCATCGTCGCCTGCAGCATCGTGGCCATCGGTCGAAATCCTTACGAGATCTGATCCCCATGCCAACCAACCAGAAGCGGCACGCACCAGCGCGCACCTCCAACGGCACCACGCCCACCGACAAGGAATCCGGCCCGACGGCCGCCGAGGTCGCCGCCGACGCGCCGCCGGTGCCGCCGGCGCCGCCGCCCGGCGGCGGCTCGACGGGTCGCCGGCCTGGCGAGGGACTGAACATAACGGTCCTGAAGGACATGAGCATCCAGAAGCTCACGCAGATCGCCAAGGACATGGCGGTCGCAGGCGCGACCGGGATGCGGAAACAGGAGCTGATCTTCCAGATCCTGAAGGCGCAGACCGAGCAGAGCGGGTTCATCTTCTCGGAAGGCGTGCTCGAGGTGCTGCCCGACGGTTTCGGCTTCCTCCGCGCGCCCGACTACAACTACCTGCCGGGGCCCGACGACATCTACGTCTCGCCGTCGCAGATCAGGAAGTTCGATCTCCAGACCGGCGACACGGTGTCCGGGCAGATTCGGCCGCCCAAGGAGGGCGAGCGGTACTTCGCCCTGATCAAGGTCGAGGCGGTCAACTTCGAGGCGCCCGATCAGGCGCGCGACAAGCTGTTCTTCGAGAATCTCACGCCGTTGTACCCACAGGAGCGGCTGCGGCTCGAGACCGCCGCCGAGAACCTCGCCGGCCGGGTCATGGACCTGATGACGCCGATCGGCAAGGGGCAGCGGGGCCTCATCGTCGCGCCGCCGCGCACCGGCAAGACCATGCTCCTGCAGAGCATCGCGCAGTCGGTGTCGGCGAACCATCCCGAGGTCTACCTGATCGTGCTGCT
>JADZED010000054.1 GCA_020850715.1 Acidobacteriota bacterium | reverse complement strand
TGGACATGCTGCACCAGCGTGTCCCAACCGTAGTCCGAAGGATAGACCGGCACCCGCCCGGGGACGGGGCGAAGGCCGCTGATCCCGCAATAGGAAGACGGAATGCGGATCGATCCACCGAGGTCGGTGCCGAGCCCGATCGGCGCCATGTCGGCACAGACCGCCGCACCGGTGCCGCCGCTCGATCCGCCGGCGGTGACGTCGAGGTTCAGCGGGTTGCGGGTAAGCCCGAAGATGAGGTTCGTCGTGTTGACGTCGTGGGCGAACTCCGGCGTGTTCGTCTTGCCGATGAGGACGGCGCCCGCTGCCCGCAGCCGCTCGACTGCGATCGCGTCTTCGTCGGGCACATGATGTTCGTAGATCTGCGAGCCGAACGTGGTGCGAAGGCCCTTGGTCTGGAGGATGTCCTTGACGACGAAGGGCACACCCTCCAGGGCGCGCGCCGGGGCGCCGGCGGCGAGCCGCCGGTCGCACGCCTCGGCGACGGCCACCGCATCGGGATTGACCGTGCAGACTGCATTGATCCGGGGGTTGAGTTCCTCGACGCGGGCGAGGAAGCGGGTGGCGACCTCCTTCGCGCTCACCGCCTTGGCGGCGACGAGCCCGCGGAGCTCGCCGGCGGACTTGCCGAGGAGGTCGCGGCTCACCGCTCAGCCCTTCGCGACAGGTGACTTGAAGGTCGTCGCGTCCATCTCGAGATGGCGCCTGGCGAACTTCCAGGCGCCGTTCTCCTTGACGATCGTATCCTCGTAGACGCCGCAGTCGGCGATCGCCGGCAGCTCGGCCGGCGTACCGTTGAAGGCGAGCAGGTAGCAGCGGCCGCGCACCGTCGTCGCGTCGACCTGCTCCAGATGGATGCTGCCGTTCCAGTGCCGGCGATAGATGTGCGGGCGGCCGGCCTTGTCCCGGCGCTTGAACTCCTCGAAGCTCTCGCGACCGGTCACCGTCAGCCCGATCGTCGCCAGCACCAGCACGCCATCCTCGGTGAAGCAGGCGGCGTAGCCTTCGGCATCGCCGGCATCGCTGCAGAGGTTGTAGAGCGCGTACAGGTTCTGGATCTCGACATAGTCCTGGGCCGGCACTTGGGGCATCGTCGTACTCCGTTGGCTGTACCCCGTTGACACGCGCCGGCGAGAGACGTCCGCTGGCCCCGCCGAGCGACGACGAGGAGAGCAGGCATGCCGACGGCCGCGGTGAACGGGATCGAGATCTACTACGAGGAAGCGGGCAGCGGATTCCCGCTCGTCTTCTGCCACGAATTCGCCGGCGACATGCGCTCCTGGGAGCTCCAGGTGCGGCACTTCGCGCGGCGCTACCGGGTGATCACCTTCAACTACCGCGGCTACCCGCCCTCCAGCGTGCCGGCCGACGAGGCCGCCTATGCCCACGAGCAGCTGATCGACGACCTGCACCGGCTTCTGGACACGCTCGGCATCGCGCGGGCTCACGTCGCCGGGCTGGCGACCGGCGGCAACCTGGCGCTCAATTTCGCGATCGCCCATCCGCAGATGGTCGCGGGGCTGGTAGTCGCCGGCGCGGGCGCCGGCACCTCCGATCGCGAGCGCTGGCTCGCCGGCGCCCGCAAGTTCGCCGACGATATCGAGCGCGACGGCGCGGAGGGCATCGTCGCCAACGTCGCAGGCGCGCCCCAGCGCGTGATCTTCCGCGACAAGGACCCGCGCGGCTGGGCGCAGTTCATCGCAATGATGCGCAGCTTCTCGCCGGTCGGCTGTGCCAACATGATGCGCAACGCGCTGATGAAGCGGAAGCCGCTGACCGAGCTGCGGGACGCGATCGCCGGCCTGCAGATGCCGATCCTCGTGATGTGCGGCGACCAGGACTTCCCGGCGGCGGAATCCTCGCGCCTGATCCGCGACCACGCGCCCTTCGCCGGCCTCGCGGTGCTGCCGATGTGCGGCCACACGCTCAATTCCGAGGAGCCGGTGCTGTTCAACCTGCTGGTCTCCGACTTCCTGGCCGCGGTGGAAGCCGGCCGCTGGGGAAGCTGGTCCGCCGGCGCCGCGCGCTGAGAAGGCGGGCGGCCGGCGGCTCACCGGACGAGCCCGAGCGCGCGCTCGACCCAGCGCGCCGCATGAAGCAGGCGGTCGTCGTCGAAACGGCGACCGACGAGCTGCAGGCCGAGCGGCAATCCGTTCGGTCCCTTTCCCGCCGGCACCGACAGGGCCGGCGTGTGCGCGGCGGTCCACAGGACATTGAAGGGTATCGGGCCCGTATCGGTCAGCCCGAGCGGCGGCTCGCCCGGCGCGCTCGGCGTCACCAGGGCGTCGATGTCCACGAGGTCGGCGTCGAGACGCATGCGCATGCGATCGACGGTGCGCACCGCCGCGAAGTAGGCGTCGAGCGGAATCGCGCTGCCCTCCTCGACGAGCTGGCGCGCCGCCGACGAGATACCGTCGGGATGATGCATGGCGTCATATGCGAAGAGCCGTGCGCCTTCGAACTTGTTGATCACCCAGCAGGCATCCAGCACGGCGCGACCGTCGTCCGCGATCGCGAAATCACTGACGGTGGCGCCGGCCGCGGCGAGACGCGCGACGCTCTCCTCGACCATCGCCCGCATGGCCGGCTGTGCCTCCTCCCAGAACGGTGTGCGGCAGAAGCCCAGGCGCGGCGCCGCGACGTCGCGCGGCAGCGGCCGGTGGGCGATGCCCAGCAGCGCCGCGCGATAGAGCACGACATCGTCGAGCGTGCGGGCCATGCAGCCGAGCGTATCGAAGGACTCCGCGAGATGGCGCACGCCGGAAAGACTGAGGAGGTTGAAGCTCGGCTTGAGCCCGTAGACCCCGCAGTAGGATGCCGGCCGGATCACCGAGCCGCCGGTCTGCGTGCCGATCGCCAGCGGCACCATGGTGTCGGCGACGGCCGCCGCCGATCCGCTGGACGAGCCGCCCGGCGAATAGCGCCGGTCGTGCGGATTGGAGGTCTTGCCGGCCCGCCGGAAAGCGAACTCCGTTGAGACAGTCTTGCCCAGCACGATGGCACCGGCTGCACGCGACTGGGTGACGCAGACCGCGTCGGCCATCGGCCGGTGGGTGTGATAGATGAGCGAGCCGTAACCGGTCGGCATGCCCGCGGTCTCGACCACGTCCTTCACGCCGATCGGGATGCCGCGGAGCAGCCCGGATCCGGGCTGGCGGTCGATCGCGCGTGCTGCAGCGATCGCCCCGTCGCGATCGATGAAGGTCCACGCGCCGACGTCGGGCTCGCGCGCCTCGATCCGCTCCAGGCACGACCGCACCAGGGTCTCCGCCGTGATCGTGCCGCCGGCGATCCGCATCGCGGCCTCGACGGCGGTCAGACTGTGCAAGGGCTGGCTCAACGCATACCTCCTGGTGGCCGGGAAGGACCCGCCGCGCCGGGCGTTACGACATCCGCCTGCTGCGCTGCCCAATCGCAGCGACGAACGGTGCGAAGTCGCTGCGCTTGATGTCGGCGTGCTTGAACATCAGAGCATGCGCCCGCTCGGCGTCGCCCGCGCAGATCGCATCGACGATCTCGACATGTTCCTCGGCCGACCGCCGGAGCCGGCCCGGCAGGCGGAACGTGTAGTTGCGGTAACCACCGACGCGGTGCCGCGCCTGGCGCGTCAGCGTCTCCAGGTACGCGTTCTTGGCGCCGCGATAGATCACGTTGTGGAGCGCGAAGTTCGCCACGGCGTAGGCCTCCACCGTGTCCTGCTCCAGGCATGCCTCGGCGCAGCGGCGCAGCTCGGCCTGCTCTGCCGCATCCATGCGCTCGGCCGCATAGCGCGCGCAGAGGCCCTCGAGGTTGGCCATCACCTCGAAGAGCTGCAGCAGTTCATCCAGGCTCATCTCGGCGACATAGCTGCCCGATCGCGGCTTCACCTCGATCAGGCCGAGCGAAGCCAGCCGTCCGATCGCGTCGCGCACCGGCGTGCGCGACACCCCGAACCGTGCCGCCAGCGCCCGCTCGTCGATGCGATCGCCGGGCGCCAGCGTGCCCGAGACGATCTCGTTCTCCAGCGCCCGCACGATCTCGTCGCGCGACAGGTCTGCGCCGCCGCGTCCGCTCCTCTCCGGCCCGACATCCCGGGCGACCGCCCTGCTCATGCCCATCTCACGGTCCCCGCAACTCCCGCCGGTGACGACCGGGAGACACGGCGGTGGCCGCGCCTCCCGGCCGGCGAGCGGCGGAGCACGGAGTCAATTCGGCAGCCGGTAGTCGACCTTGGAGGGCGCCAGCTCCTTGAGCAGGTCGGGATAGACGAAGGCGTTCCAGTCGATCGGCTTCGCCAATTTGCCCGCCCCCTTGATCTGGCCCTCGACCATCTTCAGGTGATCGAGCGAGCCCTGCACCAGCCGGATATCGTAGGAGAGCTTCTCCATCAGGCTCTCGGAGAACGCCTGATCGAGCTTCAGGACGGAGGCGACGAGACGGGCGGACTCCTTGCGGTCGGAGTAGGTCAGGTCGTTCGCCTGGATCAACGAGCGGACGAACGCGCTAGCGGCCGCCTTGTTCTTCTCCGCCCATTCCTTATTCATGTAGAGGTAGACGCGGGG
Organism: Acidobacteriota bacterium; assembly: GCA_020850715.1. Taxonomy (GTDB): domain Bacteria; phylum Acidobacteriota; class Vicinamibacteria; order Vicinamibacterales; family CAVVIG01; genus JADZED01. Next base: position 7,518 of record JADZED010000054.1, on the reverse strand, counting down.
CAGCAGGATACCCTCGTTGTTCTGCAGGATGCTGGCGCCCGAGACGGACTGCACGGCCCGTGTCAGCCACGGCTCCCACGAGACGAAGGCGTCGATGTTGCCGCGCTCCAGGGCGGCGACCATCTCGGGCGGTTCGACGTTGATGACGGTGTAGTCCCTCGGATTCAGCTTCAGCTTCTCGATGATCGCGAGCCAGAACACCTCGCTGCCGCTGCCGAGCGCGACACCGACCTTCTTACCCTTGAGGCCTTCCATGTTGGCGATGTTCCGCCCGACGACCGCCCACCACTTGACCAGGGCGGTGGTCTCGGCCGCCACGACGACGTTGGGATCGAGATTGAAGTTCTGCATCCCCGCCTGCTCGGCGCCGAGCACGGCCTGGGTCTGGTTCTTGACCAGGAAGGCCACCATCGCCGAGCCGCTGGGCCCGGTGTTGAGCTGCACGTCGAGCCCGTTCTTCTCGAAGATACCGCCCGCCTTGGCGATGTAGAACACGGCGAATGCCGGGTCGACGCCGGTCGCGATGATCATCTTCGTCTTCTGCTGGGCCTGCGCGCTCGCGCCCGCCAGGCCCAATGCGAGGACCGTCACCAGCGTGGCGACGGCTCGTCCCAAGCGCTTGCTCATGTCGTGCCTCCCATGGTCTGCGATCGAGCCCGAGCTACTTAGGCAGGGTGAAGCTCACCCGGTCGGGCTGCACCTTCCTGAAGACGTCGGCGTAAATGAACTTCTCCCAGTCGATCGGCTTGGCGAGCTTGCCGCCTTCCTGCAGCTGCGCCTCGATGCGCTTCAGGTGGTCGATCGAGCTCTGATCGAGATAGAGGTCGAAGTTGACCTTGCCGATCAGCTCCCGGGTGAGCGCCGCGTCCATCTTGAGGAAGGTCGAGATGTGCTTGGCCGCCTCGTCGGGGTTGCTGCGCAGGAGCTGCGTCGCATCGACCAGCGCCCGCATGAACGCGACCGCGGCCTCCGGGTTCTGTGCCGCCCAGCCCTTGTTGATGTAGACGAAGTTGCGCGGGTTGATGATGCCCTCGTTGTCGCGCACGATCTTCGTGCCGGGAACGGCCTGGGTGGTCCGGGTCAGCCACGGCTCCCACGCCGAGAACGCGTCGATGTTGCCGCGCTGGATCGCGGCCAGCATCTCCGGCGGGTCGACGTTGACGATCGTGTAGTCGCGCGGGTTGAGGTTGAGCTTCTCGACGAAGGCACGCCAGAACACCTCGCTGGCGCTGCCCAGCGACACACCGATCTTCTTGCCCTTGAGGCCCTCCACGCTGTCGATGTTGCGCGCGACGACGCCGAAGTAGCGCAGCATCTGCATCGCCTGCGCCGCTACGACGACGTTGTTGTCGAGGTTGAAGTTCTGGATGCCCGCCTGCTCGGCGGCGAGGACCGCCTGCACCTGGTTCTGCACCAGAAACGCGACCATCGCCGAACCGCTGGGCCCCGTGTTGAGCTGCACGTCGAGGCCGTGCTTGTCGAAGAAGCCGCCGACCTTGGCGACGTAGAAGGTGCCGAGCGACGGGTCGACGCCGGTCGCGATCGTCATCTTCGCCTTCTGGGCCTGCGCCGTGCCGGCCGAAACGAGGCCGGCCACCAGCAGGGCCGCCGCGAGCAACCTGTTCATCCTCATGGTCCTCCCCTTCTCCCGTTGCCTCTCAGGCCACCGGGCTGTACCGGCGTGCGAAGCGATAGATGCCGAACCGGAAGATCCGGTCGGCGGTGAAGCCGAGCATGCCCAGCGCGACGAGTGCCACGAAGATCTCGTCGATCAGCATGAACATGCGCCCGTTCCACAGCATCACGCCGAGCCCGAACTGCGCCGACACGAACTCCGCCGCAACGATCGTCGTGAAGGAGTTGGCCATCGCCAGGCGCATGCCCGTGAGGATGAAGGGGACGGTGGCGGGCAGCGCCACCAGCGCGAAGAGCTGCCACTTGCTGGCACCCAGCGACTGCGCGGCGCGCAGCTTGTTCGGCGCGATCGACGCGACGCCGGCGGCCGTATTCAGGATGACGATGAAGATGGTCGTGTAGACGATGAGGAAGATCTTCGATTCTTCACCGATTCCGAACCAGATCACCGAGATGGTGATCATCGCCACGGCGGGGATGAACCGCAGGAACTCGGTCCATGGCTCGATCAGCTTGCGCGCGAACCTGAAGCTGCCGATCGTCAGGCCGATGGGGATCCCGAGCGCGGAGCCCAGGAAGAAGCCCGTCGCGATCCGCTGCAGGCTGGCCCAGATGTTGTCGAAGAGCGTACCGTTGGCGATCAGCACCCCGGCCTTGGCGAAAACGGTGGTAGGCGGCGGAAAGAGCACGGATTGCACGCCATAGACGGCGACCAGATGCCAGGTGAGGAACAGCGCCGCGAAGCTGACGAGGTAGGGCCCCACCCCCAGGGCGGCCATGGCGAGCTTCGAGCGCTCGGGCCGGCGCGGCGCACGCACCGGCGTCGCGGCGGGCGAACCGCCATCGCGCGATACGGTGCCGGTCATGCCGCCTCCGCGGACTGGCGGATCGCGCGGTCGACCTCGTGGCGGATGGTCTCCTGGATTCGCGCGTAGTAGCCGATATAGGCGGGGTCGGTGCGCGATCGCTCACCCTCGAGCTCGATGGCGATCACCTCCTTCAGCGTCCCGCCCGGCCCGGCCGTCATCACGCCGACGCGCGAGCCCAGGCTGATCGCCTCGTCGATGTCGTGCGTGATGAAGAGCACGGACGACCCCGTGGCGCGCCAGATCTGCCGCAGCTCGCGCTGCATGATGCCGCGCGTCTGGGCATCGAGCGCTCCGAACGGCTCGTCCATGAGCAGCATCTTCGGCTCGTTGGCGAGCGCGCGCGCGATCTGGATGCGCTGCTTCATGCCACCCGACAGCTCGGGCGGGTACTTGTCCTGCTGGCCGGTGAGGCCGACGAGGTCCAGATAGCGCCGCGCCGTGGCCCGGCGTTCCTTGCGCGGCACGCCACGCAGGCGCAACCCGAACTCGACGTTCTCCTCGGCGTTCAGCCATGTGTAGAGCGAATCGTCGCCCTGGAAGACCACGCCGCGGTCGCGCGACGGCCCGTCGATCGTCTTGCCGTCGAGCAGGATGCGGCCGGCCGTCGGTGCCTCGAAGCCGGCGAGCATCGCGAGTACCGTCGTCTTGCCGCATCCCGACGGCCCGAGGAGGCAGAAGAACTCACCGCGCTCCAGCATCAGCGAAAAGTCGCGGACGGCAGTGAACTCGTCGCCCTTGCGGGTCCTAAACGACTTGCCGACGTCCTCGAACTGAATGAGAGCCATCCTCAGGTCCCCTTCGACCGTCGTTCCGGGCTCGTCGCGCGGCAACTGGCATGCCAGCCGTGCCGACTGTCATCTTTGCCGGTCGGCGACCACTTCTGCAAGGGCGAGGCCAGCCTGCGCGTGGCGCCTCACCCGATCCAGGTGCAGTGGCGGTCGAGCTCTTTCCAGTCGACGGCGAAGCCGAAACCAGGCCCCGCGCCCGGCCGCGCCACCCCGTCGTTGACGGAAAAGCCGGATGCGATCCCGGGCACCTCCTCCAGACCGAGCGCCTCGTGATGCTCGAACCAGCGGGTCGCGCCGGCCGACAGCCCGAAGTGCAGGCACAGATCGAGCCCGCCCCGCGGCGCGAGCGAGGCGATGTCGAGTTCGGCACCGTTCGCCTCGGCGACGGCGGCGAGCGCCCGCCCATGGACGATGCCGGCCCGACCGATCTCAAGCCGAAAGCCCTGCACCAGTCCCATCCGCGCGGCAGCCGTGCATTCCTCGATCCCCCAGCGCAGGGATTCGTTGACGACCAGCGGCACTGCGACGCGCTCGGCGAGCCAGCGATAGCCGGCGGCGTCGAGCGGCGACAGCGGATCTTCGTAGCGGACGAAACCGAGCTCAGCGATCGCGCGCCCGACCCGCAGTGCGTCGTCGCGGCCGTAGCGGCTCGCCGGGTCGAGCATCAGGGCGACGTCGTCGCCGACCGCCTCGCGGATCGCCCGGCAGGCCGCGATGTCGCGCGCGGCCTCGCCCCAGAGATGGAACTTGCAGGCGTGGAAGCCGGCCGCCACGTAGCGCTGCGCCAGCTCGACGAACTGCGAGGGGGAGCGAAAGGCGAACTCCTCGGCGGAGATGACGTAGGCCGGCAGCGACCGGCGCCGACAGCCGAGAAGCTGGTACGCCGGCACGTCGAGATGCCGTCCCGCGAGATCCCAGAGCGCCATCTCGATGACCGACGCGGCGCGGACGACCCCGGCCGCATACGCGTGGCCTTGGCAGAGCCGGCCGGTCTCGTGTGGCGTCAGGGCGTCGGCGCCGACGACGGTCGCGGCGAGCGCCGAGCGGGCGGCGCGCGCGAAGCTCGCCTCGTCGTCGATGTGCGCCCAGGCGAGCCCGAGCCCGGTCGCGCCGTCGGCAGAGCGGACGCGGGCGACGAGCGCGCCGTGGCGGAACCGGTGCGCGCCCCACCGCACCTCCGCGCGGCCCGCCTCGTAGTTCACGTAGCCGAGCTCCAGTTGCGCGATCCGCGGCATCGCTTCCCGCCTCCCTCGGACTGCGCGGCTCAGGGTCGCCCCGCCACCCAATCGATCCGGCGCGCGAGCGACGGCCAGTCGATGTCCAGGCCGAGCCCGGGCCGAGCCGGCGCCGGGACGCGGCCGGCCGCGTTGAGATGGGTCGGCACGTCGACCCCCGGAATCTCGAAGTCGCGCCTCGGGAAGCACGCCTCGTAGTACGAGACCGGCTTTTGTGCCAGAGCGAGATGGAGGCCCGCTACGGAATTCGCCTCCGGGCCGAAGGCGTGGATCTCGCTGCCGACGCCGAATCCGTTGGCGAGTTCGACGACCCGGCGGCAGAAGGTCAGCCCCTGGCGGCCGGCATCGAGGCGCAACAGCATCGGCGCCCGTGTCGCCGCGGCGTCGGCGTAGTCGTTGAAGCTCCACTGCAGCGCGTCGGCCGCGACGAGCGGGATCTTCACCCGCGCCGCCAGCCAGGCATAGGCCTGACGCTGCTCGCAGGAGATCGGGTCCTCGAACCACAGGAAGCCCAGCCGTTCGAGGGCGGCCGCCACCGTGACCGCCTCGCCCAGCGCGTAGCGCTCCATCGGATCGAACATCAGCCCGTAGCCGTCGCCGATCCGTCGGCGCACCAGCTCGCATCCCGCGATGTCCTCCCGCCAGCCGCCCCAGAGGTGCAGCTTGTAGGCTGCGTGCCCCGAATCACGCGCTTCCATGACGTGGGCGGCCACCTCCTCGGCCGATGCCATAAGCAGTTCGGCGCGTGAGCCGGCATAGACCGGCAGGTCCTCGTGCCGCGTGCCGAGCACCGCGTGAAGCGGCAGCCCTTCGGCCTTGGCCCTGGCGTCCCAAAGCGCGTTGTCCATGGCAGCTACCGCGACGGGGGACGTGCCGTTCCAGGCGGCGCGCTTCAGATCGCGCTCGAAGCCCGCAGGATGGGTCCGCACGTCGCGTCCGACCAATACCTCGGCGAACCAGGCATTGATGGTTAGCGCCATCGCCGATGGCGAGGGCGAATCATTCCAGGAGACGCTGACACCCTCGATGCCCGAGGCCGTCCGCAGGCGCACGAAGGTGGCGACCTGCTTGGTGCCCGGTGCCTGCCATTGCACCTCCGGCTCGTAGGCGAGCGTGCCGACGGACACCTGCGCGATCTTCGTCATGCGCGTTTCTTCCGGTGCGAGGCTGGACCCGACCCGCGGCACGCGCGAATGCGACCGAGGCGCCCTGGAACGCTATCAGTGCGGCAACTGGCATACAAGACGGGTGCCGTGAGGTTCCGTAACCCGTCACGGTGGTGCGAGCCGGCGCAGATGTGCCTCGTCCACCGTCACGCCCAGGCCCGGCCCGGCGGGACACGCGATCTCGCCGCCGCGGCACTGCAGCCGCTCGACCACCGGATCGTCGGTGATGAGCAGGGAGCCCAGGCTCACGCCCCAATCCGCCTGCGGTACCGCGCAGGCGGCATGCGCCATGGCGGCCGATCCCAGGGTCGATTCCACGACCATCGCGAGGTTCACGCAAAGGCCGATCGCGTCGCACAGCACCGCCGCGGCGATCAGCGGCGTCGGGCCGCCCAGCTTGATCGTCTTCAGGCTGACCCCGCCGATCGCCCTGGCTTCGGCCAGCGCCAGGATGTCGCCGACGCCATGGATCGCCTCGTCTGCGCCCAGCGGCACGGGCGAAGCGGCCGCCACGGCGGCCATGCGTGCGACGTCGCCTGCGGCCACCGGCTGCTCGATGAAGGCGAGATCGTAGGGGGCGGCCAGCCGTGCGAACCGCTGCGCCCGGGCGACGTCCCAGGCCATGTTGGCATCGGCGCCGATCAGCGCGTCCGGGCCGAGCGCCGCCCGCAGCGCCCCGGCGGTCGCTGCCTCCTGCTCGATCGGCGCCATGCCGACCTTGAGCTTGAAGGCCTTGAAGCCCTCCGCGGCGAGCCCACGCGCCTCCTCGACGTCCTGCTCCAGGACGGTCGAGCCGCCGACAAGGCGCAGCACGGTCACCGTGCCGCGCGCCGCTCCGCCGAGCAGGTCGACGGCACGCACACCGAGAATCCGGCCGGCCGCGTCGAGCATCGCCATGTCGACGGCCGCCTTAGGTCCACCATTGCCGTAGAGCTGATGGCGCAAGCGCCGGCTCAGCGCCACCCGGTCGAACACCGAGAGCCCCATGAGGCGCGGCTTCAGGTGCTGCTCGACCGCGGCTCGCATGCCCGCCAGCGTCTCGCCGGACATCGTCGGGTCGACCCCGGCCTCCCCCCACCCCTCGGCGCCGCCACGCGTCCGGATGCGTACGAACAGCACGGCGCCATAGGCGGTCCGGTGCGTCGACGTCGCCAGAATCTTGGCCATCGGCAGATGGGCGGGGAAGGTGTCGACGGCGACGATCTCGCCGATGTCGGGGTGATCGATCGCGGCTGTAGCGGCATTCATGCGATCGTTGCCCCTTCGTTCAAGGTCCTTCAGAGATCAGATTGATCGTCTGGCATATCAGAAATCAAGTTCCTTGCACTCCGATTGCGGACGTCCTGGGCGCCACGCGCCGGCGCCGACGATATTGCGTCCGCCGAGGGCCGCTCATGGCCCGCGGCCGGCCTCAAGCCTTCTCGACCTCGCCGCCCGCGTCCAGCCAGCCCTTGAAGCCGCCGAGGTTGCGGACGTTGGCGTAGCCCATCTCCTTCAGCGCCTTGCCGACGAGCGCCGAGCGTCCACCGGAGGCGCAATAGCAGACGACCGTCTTGGCCCGGTCGAAGGCCGCGTCGTGCAACGGATAGGTCGGGTCGGCGCGGAACTCCACGAGGCCGCGCGGCACCGCGAGCGCTCCCGCCACCTTTCCCGACGCCGCGACCTCGGCCGGCTCGCGCACGTCGAGGAACAGCACGTCCGCCCGGCCGATCAGGCTCTTGGCTTCCTCGGGGCTGATGCGCGGCACCGCCGCGTCGGCTTCCGCCAGCATCGCCTGAACCGTCTTCATTGGATCGCCTCCCGATGACACATGCAAATGGGGCCC
>JADZED010000053.1 GCA_020850715.1 Acidobacteriota bacterium | reverse complement strand
GAAGGCGCAGTTCAACCGGCTCGATCGGTACACCAAGAATGCGACGACGGCCTTCCATACGAAGGCGGAGAGCAGCTTCTGGCAGCACTACGCGCCGCGGATGTCGAAGATCGAGTTCAACTCGGTGCTGAACGACGCGATGTTCGTCGAGGTGCGGGCGGGGCAGTGGGGCTACGACTGGAACGACACCAACTACACGACCGATCCGAGCTACGAGGATTCGCAGACCAACGAGGTGTTCGGCGCGGCCCGGATCCGCTACACGAACCCGCGGCGCAACCAGGTGCTGGGGTCGTTGAGCTACTTCCGGCAGGGGGGCGCGAGCAGCAGCCACAATTTCAAGTTCGGCTGGGAGATCTTCCGGGAGACCGGCACGGCGGGTGAGAACGACGGATCGTACAACAACGTCGTCCATATCCTGCGGAGTGGGGCGCCGCTCGAGGTGTACCTGCTCGGGACGCCCTGGAACAACACGGCGGGGCTGTGGAACGAGGGGTTCTATGCGACCGACACCTGGCGGCTGAACAACCAGCTGACGCTGAACCTGGGCGTGCGCTACGACCGGTATCAGAACTTCCGGTCGCCGCAGACGCATGCGGCCGATCGTTTCTTCCCCCAGGCGGTCGAGTTCGCGGCGGTGAGCAACGTGCGGACGTGGAACGTGGCGGCGCCGCGCTTCGGCATCAGCTACAACGTGACGGGCGACGGCCGCACGGTGATCAAGGCCAACGCGGGCCTCTACTGGGGCAACCCCGGAGTCAGCAACGATCTCAACCCGAACGGGCAGTGGCGGTATCGCTATACCTGGACGGACAAGAACGGCGACATGGTCTGGCAGCAGGGGGAGCAGACCCGATTGATCTCGTCGGACGGCGGCGAGGCGACGGTGAGCCGCGACCCGAACGAGAAGGACCCCTACACGATCGACACCTCCGTCTGGCTGGAGCGGGAGCTCGTGGCGGATCTGGCCGTGCGCGCCGGCTTCGTGCACCGGGAAGAGCGGCAGCAGTCGGGCACGTTCAACACCAATCAGCCGTTCGAGGCGTTCAACATCCCGGTGACGATCACCGATCCAGGGCCCGACGGCCGGACCGGGACGGCCGACGATGCGGGGACGCTGCAGGCGCGTAACCTGGCCCCGGCCTACGTCGGCCTGCCGTCGGTGAACCTCATTCGCAACTTCGCCGGCGTCGGCAAGTTCGACACGGTCGAGATCGCTCTCAACAAGCGGATGAGCGCCAACTGGTCGATGACGACCTCGTATTCGTGGACCAAGAGCCGCGATCTGCGGCAGCCGACCAACCCGAACGCGCTCATCAACGCGAACGCGGCGGGGCAGGACGAGACGACCGACTACTCGTTCAAGCTGGGCGGCTCGTTCCTCACGCCCGGCGGCTTCAAGCTGAGCCCGATGTACCGGCTCCAGGCGGGCGACAACTTCGCGCGGACCTTCGTGACGCGCGAGCTCAACTACGCGAACCCGACCATCAACGCCGAGGCGATGAACGCCCGCCGCAGCGACAACATCAACGTCGTCGATCTGCGCGTCGATCGCGGCTTCGCGTTCGGCGCCTTCAAGGTGGCGCCGTATCTCGACCTGTACAACATCCTGAACGCCAACGCGGTGCAGGACATCACGGTGAGCTCGGGCTCGAACTTCCTGCGCCCGATCCTCATCGTGGCGCCGCGCATCCTGCGGATCGGCGCGCGCGTCGACTGGTAGCGCTCTGCGCTGACGGACCGGCCGTGGCCGCGCGCCACGGCCGGTCACTCTTCCGCTCGTTCATCACCGGCCGCGTCTGCCCTTCCGTCTTTCAGGCCGGCCTCCTACCGCCGTCGCTCCCCGGTCCATCAGGGGAATCCAGCAGCTCCATTCAATCTGCCGGACGCGCACGCGCCTGCTGCCTTCTCGCATCGAAAATACGGGTCGCGGCGGATGGCCCCGGGGGAGCGCGTCCCGGTATCGTGCCCGCCTTGCGCCACGACCGCATCCTGCGGCGTTGCTCGAGCAGAGGAGGGGACACATGCGACGTTTCGCCGGCTTCACGGTCCTGCTGGTGCTCCTATTCGCGGGAGGCGCGCTGGCCCAGACGGTCAGTTCGACGACCGGCGCGATCGACGGCAGGGTGAGCGACACCTCGGACGCCGTACTGCCGGGCGTCACCGTCTCCATCGCCAGCGAGGCGATGATGGGCACCCGCGACACGGTGACCAACGACACCGGCACTTTCCGGTTCGTGTCGATCACGCCCGGCGTGTACAGCGTGACGTTCGAGCTCCCGGGGTTCGCGACGGTGAAGCGGACCGGCGTGCGCGTCGGCGCCGGGTTCACCGCGACGCTGAACATCTCCCTTCAGGTCGCCGGCCTCGAGGAGGCGGTGACGGTGACCGGCGCCTCGCCGGTGGTCGACACGCAGGCGACGAAGATCTCCACGAGCTTCGACTCGAAGATGCTGGCGCAGACGCCGAACGGCAGCAACGATCCGTGGGCGATGCTGGCGGAAACCCCGGCCGTGAAGATGAACCGCATCGACGTCGGCGGCAGCGCCGCCGGGACGCAGGTCGGCTTCACCGCCTACGGCACCGGCGGCCAGCGGCCGTACTACGAAGGCATCAACGGCACCGAGAACACGACCGGCAACGGCAACTACGTGGACATGAATGCGTACGACGAAGTCGCGGTGAACACCGTCGGCAACAACGCCGAGATGGGGCCGCCCGGCGTCATGATGGTGTTCGTCGTCAAGTCCGGCGGCAACACGTATCACGGCACGGGCGGCTTCAACTACACCGACGGGAAGTGGCAGTCGTACAACATCGATGCCGCGCAGGTGGACGCGGGCGTGACCGGCGGCGGCGGCCTCGAGCCGAGGGACACGAACCGCACCTCGCGGTTCCGCGACGACTATGTCCAGCTTGGCGGCTACATCGTCAAGGACAGGCTGTGGTGGTTCGGCGCGGTCCGCGACAGCAAGAGCGAGATCCGGCAGACCAACTTCCCGGTGAAGCCGTTCGTGACCACGCTGCGCGTGTACCAGGGCAAGGGCACGTACCAGCTCACCCAGAACAACAAGTTCATCGGCTATTACCAGTGGAACACCAAGGACCAGCCGAACCGGCTCGATCGGTTCCAGATCAACGCGACGAACTCGATTCACCTGGACGACAAGTCGCAGTATCACCAGCACTACTGGCCGCGGATCTCGAAGGTCGAGTACAACTCGGTCCTGAGCGACGCGATGTTCTTCGAGGTTCGCGCCGGGCAATGGGGCTACGACTGGACGAACACGAACGAGCTGGGCGTCGGTACGCCGAGCGTCGAGGATACGAGCAGCCGGATCGTGTCGGGGGCCTCGCAGCACAACTACACCAACCCGCGGCGCAACCAGGTGCTCGGCTCGCTGAGCTACTTCAGGGAGGGCATGGGCGGCACGCACAACCTGAAGGCCGGCTGGGAAATCTTCAGGCAGACGGCGACCACCGGACAGTACGACGACTCGTACAACACCGTGGTGCACATCCTGCGCAACGGCGCGCCGCTGGAGGTCTTCCTGCTCGGGTACCCGCAGAACGCGACCGAAGGGCTGCTGAACACCGGTCTGTATCTGACCGACACGTGGCGGGCGAACAACAAGGTGACGCTGAACCTCGGCCTGCGGTTCGACCGCTACGACAACTTCCTTTCGGAGCAGTCGCACGAGGCGGACCGGTTCTTCCCGGAGACGGTGGTCTTCCCGGCGCAGAAGCACGTCCGGGTGTGGAACACCTTCGCGCCGCGCCTGGGCGCGAGCTACAACGTCACGGGAGACGGACGGACGGTCATCAAGGGCAACTGGGGCATCTACTGGGGCAACCCGGGCACCGGCTCGTCCAATCCGAACGGCAACTGGCAGAAGCGCCACGCCTGGACCGATCGGAATGGCAACCGCCTGTGGGAGCCGGGCGAAGAAGGGCGCCTCATCTCGTCGTCGGGCGGCGTGGCCACCACGTCACTCGATTCCGGGCAGCAGGATCCCTACACGCTGGACATGTCGGTCTGGGTCGAGCGCGAGCTCGTGTCCAATTTCGGCGTGCGCGGCGGCTTCGTGCGGCGCATCGAGAAGCAGAACACCGGCAACATCAACACGAACCAGCCGTCGACGGCGTTCACCGTGCCGACGACCGTGCGGGACCCGGGTCCCGACGGCAGGATCGGAACGCCGGACGACGGTGGAACGATCGACGCGCTCAACCTGCAGGCCGCGTACGTGGGCTTGCCGACGGTGACGCTCGTGACGAACGTGCCGGGCCAGTCGGAGTTCGACACGATCGAGCTCGCGATGAACAAGCGCATGAACAATCACTGGTCGGCGTCGGCCTCGTACTCGTTCACCTGGGCGCACGCGTATCGCACCGCGTCGAACACGTATCCTGACAACCCGAACAGCTGTATCAACGCGAGCGCCAAGTGCCAGGACGACACGACCGACTACTCGTTCAAGCTGAACGGCGTGTTCGAGCTGCCGGCTGGCTTCAAGCTGAGCCCGGTGTACCGCTTCCAGGCGGGCAACAACTTCGCGCGGACGTTCTCGGCGACGCTCAACTATGCCAACCCGACGCTGCTCGCCGAACCGATGAATTCGCGCCGCAACGACAACATCAACCTGATCGATCTCCGCGTGGATCGCGGCTTCGACGTTCCCGGCGGGCGTCTGTCGCCCTTCCTGGATCTCTACAATCTGACCAATGCGAATGCGATCCAGGACATCACGGCTTCCTCGGGCAGCTCCTTCCTGCGGCCGATCAACATCATCCCGCCGCGCGTCCTGCGCATGGGCGTGAAGTTCGACTGGTAGGAGGGTGGAGGGCGGAGCAGGGCAATAGAGAACGGGGCGTAGGGGTGGAGAACCCCTACGCCCCTGCGGCACTCTTCAGGACACGACTCCGCGCCGCACGGCGTACAGCACGAGCTCGGCGGTGTTGTGCACGTCGAGCTTCTGCAGGATGTGCGCGCGGTGGGTTTCGACCGTGGCGGCGCTGATCGACAGCAGGTCGGCGATCGCCTTGTTGCTGTGTCCCTCGGCGACGAGCTGGAAGATCTCGCGCTCGCGCTCAGACAGGAGTGCGTACCGATCTTCGAGCCCCTTCTCGGTCAGGTGGCGGACGTAGTCGTCGAGCATCACCTTCGACACTTCCGGGCTGAAGAACGACTTGCCGGCCGACAGCGCGTCGATGCCGCGGAGCAGCTCGGTGTCGGCTGAATCCTTCAGCAGATATCCCTTCGCGCCCGCCTTGACGGCCTGGATGATGTAGGCCTCGTTCGCGTGCATGCTGAGGATCAGCACCTGCACCTCCGGCAACCGCCTGACGATCTGGCGGGTCGCCTCGATGCCGTTGAGCAGCGGCATGCCGATATCGAGGATGGCGACGTCCGGCTTGGTCTCGAGCGCCTGGCGGACGGCTTCGCGGCCGTCGCCCGCTTCGGCGACGACTTCCCACTCGGCGCGTTCCTGGAGGATCTTGCGCAGACCGTCGCGCAGCAGCTTGTGATCGTCGCCGAGCAGGATTCGAAGTCTCGCCATCGACTGCCACCTAGACGGCCGGCGCCGCCGCCGGTCCGGGTTCCGAGTGTCCGATGTCTGCCGCGGGCGCCGGGGCCGGCGGCGTGGGATTCCAGGCGATCGTCGGCAGCACCACGACCAGGCGCGTGCCCTCGCCGGGCGCGCTCTCGAACCGCGCCGTGCCGTGGAGCCGTGCCGCCCGCTCGCGGATGCCGATCAGCCCCAGCCCGTGCCGGCGGCCAGGGCGCTCCGCTTCCGCGGGGTCGAATCCGATGCCGTCGTCTTCGACGGAGATGGCAAGGGCGAGCGGCCGCCGCTCCAGGCGCACGCGGCACGAGGCGGCGCGTGCGTGCCTGGCCACGTTGGTGAGCGCTTCCTGGATGATGCGGTAGGCGGTGGTCTCGATCTCGGGCGGGAGCCGCGCGTCCATCCGCTCGAGCAGCACGTCGGTGCGCACGCCGTGCCGCTTGCCGAACGAGCTCAGATACCACTCGACGACCGCGGGCAGACCCATGTCGTCGAGCAGCGGCGGGTGCAGGAGCTGCGAGAGGTCGCGGACCGTGGTGAGCGCCCCGTCGGTGATCGCGCGCGCGTCGGCGAGCGTCTGCGCGCCGGCGCCGCCGGCCTCGATGGCGTGCTGCGCGACGGCGAGCTCGACCTTGATCGCGGTGAGCACCTGGCCGACCTCGTCGTGGAGCTCGCGCGCGATGTTGCGCCGCTCTTCCTCCTGCGCCGTGATCAGCTTCGCCGACAGATCCTGCAGCTCGTGCGAGGTCTGCAGATCCTTGAGCCGCTGTTCGCGCAGCCGCTCCTCGAGCCGGCTGGCGTAGAGCGTTGCGATCAGGCCGACGCCGAGGCTCGCCAGCAGCGCGATGCCGATGCTCTGCCAGAGCCGCTGCTGGGTTGCCGCGTAGACCTCATCGAGCTCGCGCTGCTGCTGCACGTAGGCGCTGCGGTTCAGGCCCTGCACTTCCTCGAACACGCGGATCACGAGCTCGCGCTTCGGCACGATGCGCGTCCGGAAGAGCAGCCGGGCATCCACCGGCCACTGGCTGTCGTCGGAGTCGAGCGTGGGACTCCGGCCGTCGGTCGCGAGCACGCGCCGCATCGTCTGGCGGAAGTCGGTGATCTCGGCCTGCAGGCGTCCGACGCGCTCCTGCTCGGCGCCAGAATCGAGGATCGGCACGTACAGCCGGAGCGCCGACGCCGCCCGATCGAATGTCTGCTCCATGCGGCGCCGGTACTCGGCGGCGGCTGCGGGGTTGGGATCGAGCAGCGCGTCGCGCACGTCGACCGAGCCGAGCAGCAGCTGCACGCGGACCGTGGAGAGCAGTTCCTGCGCCTGGATGAACCGCGCGTTGATGTCGCTCGCGCGGCGTCCGACATCGAGCATCCGGCGGGTGAAGTACGACCCCGCGAAGAGCCAGATCCCGAATATCAGCCCGAAGCCCAGGAGAAGGGCCGCTTTCAATCTCAGGCGCTGCCGGGGCTCGGCTCCCATTTTCTGGGGATGCTACGCCGAGTCGCGAGCGGGCGCAACAGCGCCGCGAGCACGAGCGTTGTCCAGAGGGCGGCCCCCGTATTGGTGCGGCATGTGGCTGTCCGCCAGCAGGTTGAGGGTCGATCCCCGCCTAACCGACGACCAGCGGCCTGACCGTCGTCTCCGAGCCGCACCGCTCGAACCAGTCGATGCCCTCGCTCACGAGGTCGAACTTGAGCGCATAGCGCCCCGGCGTCCCCGGCGCGGCCATCTCGATGGCCACCTCGACCTCGTCTCCGGGCGGCAGCGTGCGCGGCAGCCAGGCGCGTGCGAAATCGCGATCGATCACCGTGCCGCCCGCATCGCACAGTTGCGCGCCGAGCCGGACGAGGCGCCGCCCGTAGGTCGCCTGTGCGGCAAAGGGACGCGTCGAGAGATTCCGGACCGTCGTCTCGACGCGCAGTGGAGCGCCTGCGCGCGCGACGAGCGGACGTCGGGGCCACAGGGCAAACCGGCCCGCGCGCACCTCGATGCGGGCGCGCGGCGTTGCGCCCTCAATCGCATTGCCCAGGTTGTTGTCGTCCCATATCTCCCGGCGGATGCCGGCCAGCGCCGGCGCCCCCGGAGCGAAGCGCCGCGAGTAGGCGTGCTCGGGATGATCGGTCAGCTCCCAGCACAGGCGATCCGCGCCGACGTCCGCTGCGAGCCGGCGCGCCTCGCGCATTTCCTCGTCGCTGTCGTTCCAGACGAACAGGATGTACCGCCAGTTCAGGAACGGAAGGTCGCGGCCGCTGCGGCGCTTCTCGTCGGCCATGGCGCGCAGGTTCGCGACCGCGCTCTCGAACCGGCCGCGCCGGCGGTACTTCACGTACGATTCCTGGCGGGCGCCGTCGATCGAGAAGGTGACCTCGTCGATGCCCGAATGCACGAGGCGGCGCGCCCGGCTCTCGTCGAAGGCGAGGCCGTTGGTGCTCGTGTACAGGTAGACGTGCGGGAACTTCGTCTTGATGTACTCGCACATCTCGATGGCGCGCTTGTGCAGGAATGCCTCGCCGTAGTTGAAGAAGTCGATGCGGACGAGCGACGCGCCGGTCTCGTCGACGATGCGCGTGAACAGGTCGAAGTCGAGCATGCCGGCCTGCCGCGTGCGCGTGATGCCGGTCTCCGGCGCGCAGCACGCGTCGGCGCACGAGATGTTGCAGGCGGCCGTGCACTCGATGTAGAGGCGCGAGGGCAGCGGACCGGCGTCGAGCGGCCGCTGCGCCGGCGCCTCGCCGCGCTCGAGCGGCAGTTTCAGCGGACAGTCGCCGCAGAAGCGGGAGCCGCCGGCGTTCAGGTCGGCGCGCAGGGCGGCGACGGCCGGCCCCGCCCAGACGTCGCGCACTGTCGCGGCCCGCGCGTCGCCGAGGACGCGCCGGCCGTAGGGATCGGCGCACCCGCAGACCAGGCGGCCGTCGGACAGCAGCACGAGCGTGCTCCAGGGCCAGGAGCACTGAAAGCGGGTCGCGAGAAAGTTCAGGGACACGAACGGAATGCCCGTGTGCGGCGGCGCCGACGTGCCGGGGCGGGGGCGTGCCGAGGCGGAGGTGTGCCGGCACGGCGCGGTGCGACGTTCACTTCGACAGGCGCTTCATGTAGGCCTCGAGCTTGTCGTTCTCGTACTTCACGGTGTTGAGGAACAGGCTCTCGGCCAGGTACGTGCGGCGTTCGGCGTCGTCCATCTGCCCGATGATGTGGTGAATCTCCTTCACCATGTCCTCGAACGAACGATCGAGGCCGCGCCGTGCGGTGACTTCGCGATACAGCGTTTCCATGATCGCGAGCAGATCGCCGTCGAGCGGGATGGGGGCGCCAGAGGTCGTCTTGATGGTGCGCATCGCTAGGCTCCGAAGCTCTCGAGCGCGCTCGGCTCGTCGGCATGGATCTCGAGGAAGTTCTGCGCGCCCGTCATCGTCAGCATCGTCTCGACCCGCTTCTGGACGCCCGACAGCTTCAGGCGGCCGCCCGTCCCGTGGACCTGCCGGTACAGATCCATCAGGCACCCGATGGTGGCGCTGTCGATGTAGGTCACGGGCGTCAGGTCGATGACGATCTCGTGCCGGCCGGCGGCGAGGAGGCCGGTGACCGTGGAGGCGAAATCCGCGAGGATCGGGTACATCAGGCGCGTTTCGCCGACGCGGACGATTGCAATGCGGCCGGCCTGGTCGGTCGTGAGGTTCATCAGTGGACTCCCGTGCTTGAGGGCGGCGCCGGCCCGGAACGGCGGGTCGGCGGACCGGCTGGCGCGAAATCCCGGTCGCGGAGCTTGCGGATTTGCCGTGCGAGCTCGGTGCGCCCGCGGTTGATGCGCGACTTGACAGTCCCCTCGGGCAGCCGCAGCGCGTCGGCGATTTCCTGGTACGACAGCTCCTGGATGTCGCGCATGAGCACCGCGGTCCGCAGCGTTTCGGGCAGCGCCGCCATCGCCTGGCGCAGCAGCGCGACGCGATCGCGCTGCTCGAGCGCCTGCACCGGCGAGGCCTCTTTCGAGACCGGCGACAGCGTGCTGGCGTCGACGCCGCGATCGACCGTCTCGCGCTCCTTCCGCACGCTGCGGTAATGATCGATGCAGAGGTTGCGGCTGACGCTGATCAGCCACGTCTGGAAGTTCGCCCGCCGATCGAAGGTGTCGAGCGACCGGAAGATCTTCAGGAAGATGTCCTGGGCCAGGTCCTCCGCCTCGTCGTGGCGGCCGACGAACTTGTAGGCCACGTTGAACACCTTTCGCCAGTGCTGGCTGACGATGAGATCCCAGGCGGTCTGATCGCCGCCCAGGCAGCGCTGGATCAGCGCCTCGGTCGAATCCGCCGGCGGCGATGGACGGGCGGGCGAGTCCGCAGGCATGGAGGATTGAGTAGAATAGCCTACCACGTTGGCATCAGCGACCGGCTTCCACCACCACGCGCACGAGCTCGTCTGCGACGGCGTCCCGCTCGCCGGTCTGGCGCAGGCCGAAGGCACCCCCCTCTACGTGTACAGCGCGGCAGCGCTGCGCGCGCGGTATCGCGCGATTGACGAGGCGTTCGGCGGCTACCCGCACCGGCTGCACTACGCGCTGAAGGCGAACTCGACGCTCGGGATCGCGCGGGTGCTGCGCGATCTGGGGAGCGCGGTGGACGCAAACTCCATCTGGGAGATCGAGCTCGCGCGGCGGGCCGGCTTCGAGCCGTCCGACATCGTGTTCACCGGTGTCGGCAAGTCGCCCGCGGAGCTGGAGTGCGCGGTGCGGCTCGGGTTGAAGGCGATCAACGCCGAATCCTCCGGCGAGCTCTCGCGCATCGAAGCGATCGCCGCGCGCGCGGGCACGGTCGCTCGCGTGGCCGTACG
Source organism: Acidobacteriota bacterium (assembly GCA_020850715.1). GTDB lineage: Bacteria > Acidobacteriota > Vicinamibacteria > Vicinamibacterales > CAVVIG01 > JADZED01. The sequence goes on along the minus strand of JADZED010000053.1, from coordinate 57,358 downwards.
GGTGAATCCAGACATCGACGCGCAGAGCCACCCGCACATCTCGACGGGGCGCAGGATCAACAAGTTCGGCGTGCCGATCGAGGAGGCACGCCGTCTTCTCGCCTCGATGTCGACCCGACCCTCGCTCCATCTCGTCGCCGTACACGTGCACGTCGGCTCGCAGATCACCGCGATCGCGCCGCTGGGCGCCGCCGCGGCGGCCGCGGCGGCGCTCAGCGCCGATCTGCAGCGCGCGGGCACACCGCTCGAATACGTCGACGTCGGCGGCGGCCTCGGAATCGCCTACGACGAGGAGGCGGTCGTCGCCCCCGGGGAATACGCCGCGGCGCTGGTCGACGCGGTGAGGCCGACCGGCCTGCCGATCGTGGTCGAGCCTGGAAGGGCGATTGCCGGGCCTGCCGGGGTGCTGCTCGCGCGCGTGATCGATCGCAAGGGGCGGACCGGCTCGAGCGAGTTCGTCGTCGTCGATGCCGGCATGACCGAGCTGATGCGCCCGGCGCTCTACGGCGCGTTTCACCGGATCGAGGCGGTGCGCCCCCGCGAGGGCGCGCCGCGGCAGTACGAGATCGTCGGTCCGGTCTGCGAGAGCAGCGACGTGCTGGGCCGGGACCGGACGCTGCCGCCGCTCGAGGTGGGGGATCTGGTCGCCATCCGCGATACCGGCGCCTATGGATCGGCGATGGCCTCGAATTACAACCGGCGGCCGCTGCCGGCGGAAATCCTCGTGGACGGAGGCGCCTGGAGGGTCATCCGCCGGCGCCAGACGCTCGAGGACATGCTGGCGCTCGAGCACCTCGGGACGCCGGGCTGATGGCCGGGCACCTCATCGCGTTCGAGGGCCTCGATCAGAGCGGCAAGCAGACGCAGGCGGAGCTGCTCCGCGATCGCCTCCGGCAGGAGGGGCACAGGGCCCGGCTCGTGTCGTTCCCCGACTACGGCACCTCCATCGGCGAGGAGATCGCGCGCGCGCTGCAGGGCGAGCGCGACTACGGGCCCGACGTGATGCAGCTCCTGTATGTCGCGAACCGCTACGAGCGCAAGCCGGATCTGCTGCGATGGCTCGAGGGCGGCCTGCTGCTGATCTGCGACCGCTATCTCGCGTCGAGCATCGCCTACGGCGAAGCGCTCGGCCTGGACGCCTCCTGGCTCGCCGACGTGCAGAAGTTCCTGCCCCCTCCGTCGCTGACCCTGCTCCTCGACATCGCCCCGGAGACGGCGGTGCAGCGCAAGGCCGTCGACCGCGATCGCTACGAACGGGACCTCGCCCTGCAGGGCCGCGTGCGCGAGAGCTACCGGCGTCAGGCCGCCGCCGGCGACTGGGTGCTCCTCGCCGGCGAGCGCACGCCGCCGGCGATCGCCGCCGACGTCTTCAGCGCCGTCGCGACACGACTCTTGCAGCGGTGAGCGCGCGCACCTCAGAGACGCCCGCCAGCTTCAACGCCCGCGCGCACGCGTCCAGCGTCGCGCCGGTCGTGCTCACATCATCGACCAGCACGACGCAGCGCCCTCGCAGCGCCTCGGCGGCACGGGTGGCGTGGAACGCCCCCGCGACGTTCCGGTGCCGCTGCGCCGCGGGGAGGCCGGACTGCACGGCCGTGGCGCGCGGCCGGCGCAGGGCCGGACGAACCGGCGGACCCATCAGGCGGGCCAGCTCCGCGGCCTGGTTGAAGCCGCGCGCGCGTTGCCTGGCACGGTGGAGCGGCACCGGCACGACGGCGTCCGCACCCTCGAGGACCGCCGCGCCGCGCCTGCGCATGAGCGCGGCCAGCGGCCGCGCGAGCGACCGCCGGCCGCCGTACTTCAGCGCGTGAACGACGGCCCGAAGCGCCCCTTCGTACTCGCCGACAGCGCGCGCGCGATCCACGGCGCGACGCGCCCGCCGGCAGCGCGGGCAGCAGCACCGTTCCACGCTGAGGGCGCGCCAGGCCGCGATTGGGTCGCCGCAGCGATCGCACACTGGCGGCGTGATGGGGAGAATCGACGCCCAGCAGCGCTCGCAGACCGGGCCGGCCGACGGACGTTCCAGCGGCTGCCGGCACGCGGCGCACTCCGGTGCCAGGAGCACCGCCAGCAGCGCATCGAACGCCTGCCGCGCCGGTCCGCTCAGGCGGTGGCCGGTGGCATCTCGATCCGCTCCGCGCTGCCCCAGAGCCGCTCGAGACCATAGAACGCCCGCGTCTCCTGCACGAAGACGTGCACGATGAAGTCGAAATAATCGAGAAGGATCCATTCGGCCCGCTGGTATCCCTCGACGTGCGCCGGTTTCACACCGGCCTCCGCCAGCGCCTCCATCACGGCGTCGGCAATCGCGCGGATCTGACGGGGATTGGCTCCCGAGCCGATCACGAAGTAGTCGGTGAATCCGGCGGCCTTCCGGAGATCGAGGACGACGAGATCGGTCGCCTTCTTGCCCTCGGCGGCCCTGACCGCCGCGTCGATCTGCGAGGGAAGCCGCTGGCGCGCGCGCAGCTTTTCAGTCCTGACCATGCAACCTGCCTGCCGGCGATCCCGCGCACCCGTCGCTGCCGCGCCGGCCCCGAGCGGCGGCGGTGTAGAGGCCATGCTGCTCAATGTGATACCGCACGCTCTCGTCCACCATCCCCGCGATCGATCTCCCCTCGGCTCGCCGCTGGCGGATCGCCGTGGCTGACACATCGGCGGTATCGGCATCGATCAGAACGATCGACGTCGCACCGGCCGCGTCCGCCGCCAGAGGCGGCCGGACCATGCGTCCGGCCAGCCCGGGCAGCCGTGCGGGCAGCTGGCCGGCCGGAAGACCGGGCCGCGAGACCGCCACGAAGTGGGCGGCATCGAGAATCGACGGGTAGTCCTTCCACACCTGAATCTCCAGGAACGCGTCGGCGCCCGTCAGGAAGAACAGCTCGTGCGGCGCGTACCCCAGGGCATGGAACCGCCGGAGCGTCTGCGATGTGTACGACGGCTCGTGCACCTGGAGTTCCATGTCGCAGACCGTCCACCCGGAACGGGACGCCGCCATCAGCGCGGCCATGGCGAACCGGTGGTACGACGAAGCGGCCGGCGGCGATCGGTGCGGCGGGATGTTCGCGGGGACGATCACGATGCGCAGCCGCGGGATCGCCGTGCACGCTGCCAGGGCGACGTCGCGATGTCCCAGGTGGATCGGATCGAATGTGCCGCCGAGGATGCCGATCCGTTCGCTCATTTCTCCACGACGTGCGACGGCGGCGCGAGCGCGGCATCGGGCTCGACGGCCGGTTCCTTCGGCGTGCGCTCGCGCCCGGCGGCGAGCTTTTCCCAGAGCGCTTCCAGGATCTCGCCAATCCCGGTACCGGTGGCCGCCGATGCGCGAAAGAAGGGCAGGCGCAGCGCCGCGGCGCGCCGTTCGAGCGCCTGCACGCGGCCCGGATCGTCCACCGCGTCGATCTTGTGAGCGACGACCATCTGCGGCTTGGCCGCGAGCGCCGGCTGGAACAGCGCGAGCTCGCGCCGCAGCGTCTCGAGATCGCTCACCGGGTCGCGGCCCGTTTCGCTCGAGACATCGACCAGGTGCAGCAGCACCTGCGTGCGCTCGAGATGCCGCAGGAACTGGTGCCCGAGCCCCTGGCCGCGGTGGGCCCCCTCGATGAGCCCCGGCACGTCGGCGACGACGAAGCTGCGGTCGTCGCTCAGGCCGACCACGCCCAGGTTGGGCGTGAGCGTGGTGAACGGGTAGGCGGCGATCTTCGGGCGCGCCGCCGAGACGCGGGAGATGAACGTCGACTTGCCCGCGTTGGGGAAGCCCACCAGGCCGACGTCGGCCAGCAGCTTCAACTCGAGCCGGAGGTCTTTGGCTTCGCCGGGCAGCCCCGGCTGCACCTTGCGCGGCGCGCGGTTGGTCGACGAGGCGAACCGGGCGTTGCCCATGCCGCCGCGGCCGCCCTGCGCGATGCGCACGCGCTGGCCTTCGACCGCGAGATCGGCGACGAGCCGCCACGGCTGATCCGTCCCGGCCCTCTCGTACACGAGGGTGCCGACGGGAACCGGCAGCTCGAGGTCCTTCCCGTTGCGGCCGGTGGCGTTCGATCCCATGCCGTGTTCGCCGCGCTCGGCGTGGAATTCGGGATGGAAACGGTACTCGATGAGCGTGTTGGTGTGAGGGCTGGCGACGATGAAGATCGAGCCGCCGTGGCCGCCGTCGCCGCCGCTCGGACCGCCGCGCGGGACGAACTTCTCGCGGCGGAACGCCAGGCATCCGCGGCCGCCCCCGCCAGCCTCGACGTGGATGTCGACCTGGTCTACAAACATACGATCGGCGAACTGGCGAGCCGGGAGACCGGGAAATCCGCTGGTGACGCCGGTGAATTCAGCGGCTGAATTCTTCCCTCACCAGGCCGCCCCCGCACCCCCTGCACCCACGCCGGCGCGTCTATTCCGCGGGCTGGATGCTGATGACCCGTCCGTGCGCGCCGTGGTTCTCGAATCGCACGCGGCCCGCGATCTTCGCGAAAATCGTATCGTCCTTGCCGATGCCGGCATTGCGCCCGGGCCGGAAGCGGCGGCCGCGCTGCCGGACGATGATCGTGCCGCCGGTGACGAGGTTGCCGTCGTGGGCCTTCACGCCCAGGCGCTGCGAATTGGAGTCGCGGCCGTTGCGCGAACTGCCTTGTCCCTTCTTGTGAGCCATCGCTGTTGTTCCTAGACCAGGATCTCCTTGATCTTCACGCGCGTGTAGACGGCGCGGTGTCCCTTGGTGCGGCGCATGCCCTTGCGGCGCTTCTTCTTGAACACGCGGATCTTCGGTCCGCGCGTCTCGCCCTCGACAACCGCCACGACGCGCGCGTTGGCGACGTAGGGCGCTCCCGCCAGCACCTCGCCGCCGTCCTTCTCGACCAGCAGGACGGTATCCAGCGTCAGCTCGGCGCCTGGATCGCCGGCCCGGCCGTCGATGGTGGCGTATCCGCCGGGCGCGACGCGCAGCTGCCGGCCGGTGCTCTGAATGATTGCGTACATGATCGGCTACCCGTGCAAAGGGAACAGTCTACAACCGAAGTCACTCGATTGTAAAGACTTGCAGCGCTTCTCGAGTTGCCCGGCCTGCCGGGGCGCCCGGAAATTCCTTACGAAAATATGACGACGATCATACTTTCGCACCTGGCGCGGGCGGACACTGGCGCCCAACCGCACGGAGGCGTCATGGGCAGTCGAGCAATGCGGCGGCGGGCCTGGTGTCTTGGTGTCGCGTTCTTCTTCGTGGCCGGTTGTGGATCCCGTGGAGCCGAGACGGACACCACGACCGTGCCCGGCCTGATTCCCTTCGCCATCACGCCCGCCAGTCAGCGGCCGGCCACGCCCGAGCTCCTCGCGCTGGGGAAGGCGACGTTCGAGAAGGAGTGCGTGGCCTGCCACGGCGTTGCCGGCGACGGGGCGGGTGACGCGGCCTACCTCCTGTACCCGCGGCCGCGCGACTTCACGACCGGCCAGTTCCGCATCGTGTCGACGTGGGACGGCGTGCCCACCGACGAGGATCTCTTCCGCACGATCTCGCGCGGCATGCCCGGCTCGGCGATGCCGCCGTGGGCGCACCTGCCCGAGGAGGCGCGCTGGGGCCTGGTGCACTACGTGAAGGCGTTCTCGACGAGGCCCCTGGTCCTGAAGGCGAACCGTGAACCTGACGTCTACGGCAGCGGCGGCGCGGGGCTGATCTCGATCCCGCCCGCGCCGGCGTACGACGACGCGGCGCAGGTGCGGGCCCGCGAACTGTTCGCCAAGGGCTGCGCGCCCTGCCACGGCGCGACGGCCCGCGGCGACGGCGCCCAGAAGCAGGTGGACTCGAAGGGCTATCCGACGCGGCCGCGCGATCTCACGCTCGGCGTCTTCAAGGGCAGCCCGGAGGCGCCCGAGATCTATCGGCGGATCGTCGGAGGGCTGCCGGGATCGCCGATGCCGCAGAACGGGTATCTGCACGGGAACGACGGATGGGCGCTGGTCTCGCTGGTCCGCGCTCTGTCGAGCGACGCGCAGCGCGAGAAGGCGGAGATGAAGAAGTTCCGGATCGTCGCGCGCCGCGTCGCCGCGCTGCCGGCCAGTCCGGACTCCGGCGTGTGGCGGACCGCGCCGCCGGTCAACCTTCACATGATGCCGCTCTGGTGGCGCACCGATCGGCCGGAGGAGATCACCGTTCGAGCGCTGCACGACGGCAGGACCCTCGCGCTGAACCTGAAATGGGAAGACGGCTCGAACGACGAGACGGCGATCCGGCCGCAGGACTTCCGTGACGCCGCCGCCGTCGAGTTCGCGCTGGCGGCGGATCCGCCGTTCTTCGCGATGGGCCAGCCTGGAGCACCCGTCAACATCTGGATGTGGAAGTCGGAGCGGCAGGCCGATCTGGAGCCGGTGTTCCAGGATCTGGAGAAGGTCTACCCGAACATCGGCATCGATTCGTACCCGAACCTCACCAGGTCGCCGCTCGAGCAGCCGACGCGCAACGCGCTCACGCTCCAATCGGACCCGACGTTCGTCACGGCATGGGGCGCCGGCAATATTGTCGCCGATCCGACGCGCCACAGCGCCGCCGAGGATCTCACGGCGCAGGGGTTCGGCACGCTGAAAGCGCACCCGACGCGGGATCAGGCGGTCCGGGCCGCCGGCGTGTACGGGACCGGCTCGTACCAGGTGCAGTTCACGCGCGCCCTGGCCGGATCGGGCGGCGGCACGTCGATGCAGATCGCGCCGGGCGGACGCATTCCGGTCGCGTTCGCGGTGTGGAACGGGAGTGCCGGCGACCGGGACGGCAAGAAGTCGGTGACCATCTGGCAGGAACTGTTCCTGGAGAAATGACATGACTCCGATCGCCCGCCGGGAGTTCCTGCACTACCTTGGCGCCGGGGCGGCGGTGTCGGTCGCCGGGCTCGAGGCGGCGTGCTCGATCCTGAGGCCGGCCGCGACCGACGACGGCAATCCGCTCGCGCGGACGGTCTCGCGCGAGTGGGAGCGGATCTATCACGATCAGTACCGCTACGACTCGTCGTTCGACTGGGTATGCTCGCCGAACGACACCCACGCCTGCCGCATCCGCGCGTACGTGCGAAACGGCATCGTTGTCCGCAGCGGGGAGACCTACGACTACCAGACCTACGCCGACCTGTACGGCAACCACGCCAGCATCAACTGGAACCCGCGCCAGTGCGCCAAGGGCTACACCTTCCACCGCGTGCTGTACGGGCCCTACCGGCTGCGCCATCCGATCGTGCGCAAGGGCTGGAAGGCCTGGGCGGAGGCGGGCTTCCCGGAACTGACGCCGGAGAACAAGGAGAAGTATCTCTTCAGCCGCCGCGGCGACGACGAATTCATCCAGATGTCGTGGGACGAGGCGTTCGCGAGCATCGCCGGCGCGCTGGATGCCATCGCGCGGCGGTACAGCGGCGAGGAGGGCGCGCAGCGGCTGCTCGCGCAGGGGTACCAGCCCGAGATGGTGCGGGAGATGGGCGGCGCCGGCACGCGGACCTTCAAGATGCGCGGCGGCATGGGGCTGCTCGGCGTGCTCGGCAAGTACGGGATGTACCGGCTGAACAATTCGATGGCGCTGCTCGATGCGAAGATCCGGAGCGTGCCCGCCGGGGAGGCGAAGGGCGGCCGCAATTTCTCGAACTACACCTGGCACGGCGATCAGGCGCCCGGTCACCCGTGGGTCCATGGGCTGCAGGCCTCCGACTGCGACTTCAACGACCTGCGGTACTCGAAGCTGATCATCATGGACGGCAAGAACCTGGTCGAGAACAAGCTGACCGACTCGCACTGGTTCATCGAGACGATGGAGCGCGGCGGAAAGATCGTCGTGATCGCGCCGGAGTACGGGCCGCCGTCGACCAAGGCCGACTACTGGATTCCCATCCGGCCGCAGACCGACGCGGCGCTGTTTCTCGGCGTGACACGTCTGATGATCGACAAGCGGCACTACGACGAGGGGTTCGTCAAGCGCTTCACCGATTTTCCGCTGCTCGTCAGGACCGACACGCTGAAGCGGCTGCGCGCCCACGAGGTCTTCGCCGGCTACACCACGTCGCTGTCGCCCGACGGCCCGTCGATGAGGATCCAGGGGCTGCTGCCCGAGCAGCACGCGAAGCTCGGCGACTACGTCGTGTGGGACGCGGCAGCGGACGCGCCGCGGGCGCTCACGCGCGACGACGTCGGCGAGACGATGACGCGCAAGGGCATCGATCCCGTGCTGGCCGGACGCTTCGCGGTGAAGCTCGCCGACGGGACGACGGTCGAGTGCGCGACGCTGTGGACGCTCTACCAGGTGCATCTGCAGGACTACGATCTCGATTCGGTGGCCGAGATCACGCAGGCGCCCCGATCGCTCATCGAGCAGCTCGCCGAGGACCTCGGCACGATCAAGCCGGCGGCGATTCACCAGGGCGAGGGCATCAACCACTGGTTCCACGCGACGGAGATGAACCGGGCGGCCTATCTCCCGCTCATGCTCGCCGGCAACATCGGCCTGCCGGGCTCGGGCTGCCATACGTGGGCCGGCAACTACAAGGCGGCGATCTTCCAGGGATCGCCGTGGACGGGTCCCGGCTTCAAGGGGTGGGTGGCCGAAGATCCCTTCCAGCTGACGCTCGACGCATCGGTGGGGGGCAAGGACATCCACGCCCACGCGTACACGAAGGACGAAGAGCCGGCCTACTGGAACCACGGCGACAAGGCGCTCATCGTGGACACGCCGGCGCAGGGCCGCAAGAACTTCACCGGCGCGACGCACATGCCGACGCCCACCAAGGCCTTGATCTTCACCAACGTGAACCTGATCAACAACGCCAAGTGGGCATACGAGATGATCAGGAACGTCAATCCGAACATCGAGATGATCGTCTCGATGGACATCCAGATGACCGCCTCGATCGAGTATGCCGACATCGCGCTGCCGGCCAACTCCTGGCTCGAGTTCGAGGACCTCGAGGTGACCGCGAGCTGCTCGAACCCCTTCCTCCAGGTCTGGAAGGGCGGCATCCCGCCGGTGTTCGACAGCAAGGACGACCTCGCGATCCTCGCGGGGATCGCGGCGGCGATGGCGAAGCTCACCGGCGACCAGCGCTTCGTCGACATGTTCAAGTTCGAGTACGAAGGCAGGCGCGCCGTGTACCTGCAGCGCCTGCTCGACTCGTCGACGACCACCGCCGGCTTCAAGGTCCCCGATCTGATGGCGGGGAAGTTCGGCCCGCCGGGAGGCGCGCTGCTCAACTTCCGGACCTATCCGCGCATTCCGTTCTACGAGCAGGTGCACGACAGCGAGCCGTTCCACACCGACACCGGCCGGATGCACGCCTACGCGGACGTGCCCGAGGCCATCGAGTACGGCGAGAACTTCATCGTGCACCGCGAGGGCCCGGAGGCGACGCCGTACCTGCCCAACGTCATCGTCAGCTCCAATCCGCTCGTCAGGCCGCAGGACTACGGGATCCCGCGCGAGGCCGAGCATTGGGACGATCGCACCGTGCGCAACGTGAAGCTCCCGTGGGCGGCGGTCAAGTCGACCAGGAATTTCCTGTGGGAAAAGGGCTTCCAGTTCTACTGCCTGACGCCGAAGACGCGCCACCGGGTGCACTCCGGATGGTCCAACGTCGACTGGCACATGCTCTACGACTCGAACTTCGGCGATCCGTATCGTCTGGACAAGCGGTCGCCGTGCGTCGGCGAACACCAGCTCCACATCAACCCGCAGGCGGCCCGCGACCTCGGCATCAACGACGGCGACTACGTTCATATCGACGCCAACCCGGCCGACCGGCCCTACATCGGCGCCACGCCGGCCGATCCGTTCTACCGCGTGGCGCGCTGCATGCTGCGGGTCAAGTACAACCACGCCTACCCGTACAACATCGTGATGATGAAGCACGCGCCCTTCATCGCGACCGAGAAGAGCGTGCGGGCGCACGAGACGCGGCCCGACGGGCGTGCGCTCTCCGCGAATACCGGCTATCAGGCGAACCTGCGCTACGGCTCGCAGCAGTCGGTGACCCGCAACTGGCACATGCCGATGCACCAGACCGACTCGCTGTTCCACAAGGCGAAGGCGACGATGGGCTTCATCTTCGGCGGGGAAGCCGACAACCACGCGGTCAACACCGTCCCCAAGGAGACGCTGATCCGGATCACGAAGGCCGAAGACGGCGGGCTGGGCGGGGTGGGTATCTGGGGACCGGCGACCCAGGGGTTCTCCCCCGACAACGAGAGCGACGTGATGAAACGCTACCTTGCTGGCGAGCTGACCACGCTGAGGGTGTGACATGCCGTACGCCGATCCCGAATCCGACGATCCGCAGGAGCTGGTCGGCGTCGAGCTTCCCGGCAGCGAGGCGCAGACGCGCGAGATGGCGGCCGCCTTCGCCGAGGAGTTCGCGCAGCTGGGCTACACCCGGGCGCAGATCCTCGCGCTCTACCGCCGCGCGGAGTACGCCGGCGCGCACCGCGCCTGGCGGCTGCTCGGCGAGGACCAGATCGTGCGCGTTGTCGACGAGAGTCTCGCGGTGTGGGGCCGGATCCGCCGCGTGGTCATCGATGCGCCCGCGTGCGGGGCGCCGGACCCGCCGACGTGGGTTCGCAGGAGGAGCTGATCATGCCGACTGTACGGAACTGGCAGCTTGGCCGCGAGATGAGCTACCCGTACGACGCACGGTTCCCCTCCCGGCAGTTCGCCTTCGTGTTCAACATCAACCGGTGCATCGCCTGCCAGAGCTGCACGATGGCGTGCAAGTCCACCTGGACGTTCAACAAGGGCCAGGAGCACATGTGGTGGGCGAATGTCGAGACCAAGCCCTACGGCGGGTATCCGCAGTGGTGGGATGCCAGAATTCTCGCGAGGCTCGAGGAGGCCAATCCCGCCGGCCAGGTCTGGGGCGGCGCGCCGGCCGATGCCCGTTTCGGCCCGTACGGCGTCTTCGAGGGCACGACCATCTTCGAAGCGGCCGCCACCACGCTCACGCCCGACAGCGCGCGCGTGCTCGGCTATCTCCCGGCCGACGACGAATGGAATGCGCCGAACATCTACGAGGACAATCCGGTCGGCAAGCGCGGCGTTCGCAATCAGCTCGATCCGACCGGCGAGCAGCTGCCCGAGCACAAGACCTGGTTCTTCTACCTGGCGCGCATCTGCAATCACTGCTCCTATCCGGCCTGCCTTGCCGCCTGCCCGCGCAAGGCCATCTACAAGCGCCCGGAAGACGGCATCGTCCTGCTCGATCAGGCGGAGTGCCGCGGTTACCGGAAGTGCGTCGAAGCGTGTCCCTACAAGAAGAGCATGTACCGCGGCAACACGCGGACGAGCGAGAAGTGCATCGCCTGCTTCCCACGCGTCGAGGGCACCGATCCCGAGACCGGCGGCGAGCCGATGGAGACCCGGTGCATGGCGGCGTGCATCGGGCAGATCCGGATGCAGGGCCTCGTGCAGATCGCCGCGGACGGCACGTGGGCCGAGGACCGGCAGAACCCGTTGTATTACCTGGTGCACGTCGCGAAGGTGGCGCTCCCGCTCTACCCGCAATTCGGCACGCAGCCGAACGGCTATTACATCCCGCCGCGATGGGTGCCGCGGCCGTACCTGCGACAGATGTTCGGGCCGGGGGTCGACCAGGCGATCGACAGCTACGTGAACCCGAGCCGCGAGCTCCTGGCCGTGCTCCAGCTGTTCCGGCGGTCGAACCGCATCATCGACAGGTACGAGATCCAGGAAGGGCCGAAGGTCTACGAAGGCTCCCTGCGCGGGCGGAAGGTCGAGCTGTTCAACGACACCGTGATTGCCTTCGGCCGATCGGGCCGCGAAATCTTCCGGACGACGATCGAGGAGCCGATCCACGTCCGCACGAACGCGCACGCGAATTCGATCTGAGGCGGCCGCCATGACACGCTCCGCCGATGCCGCCGCCGTCGATGCGGCGCTCGCACGCGCAGTCGTCTATCGGCTCCTGTCGATCGCCTTCCAGCCGCCGACGCTGGCCAGGCTGAAGGACGCCGGCGCAGCCGATGGTTTCCGCGGCGCCCGCGTCGCGCTCGAGCATCTCGACGGCCTCGAGGGCCGATCGCGGCTCGGTCCGCTCGCCGCGCAGTTGAAGGCGCGGGCGCCCTCCGAGGAGGTGGCGCGTTCGCGGTACTGGCATCTGTTCGGCCACACGGTGCGCGGGCTGATTTGCGCCTGCGAGACCGAGTACGGCCCCGACAACGGCTTTCATCAGCCCCAGCAGCTCGCCGACATCGCCGGCTACTACCTGGCGTTCGGCCTGCGGCCGTCGGCGGGCGCCGAGGTGCGAGCCGATCACATCGCGTGCGAGTGCGAGTTCATGGACTTCCTGAGCCGCAAGCAGGCCTATCTGCTCGATCGTCCAGACGAGGGGCCGGAACGGCAGGAGACGCTGGAGGCGACCGAGCTGGCGGCCCGTTCCTTCCTGCGCGACCATGTCGGACGCTTCGGACGCGCGTTCGCGGCCCAAGTGACGGCGGGGGACGAGGACGGCTACTTCGGGGCGCTGGGCCGGCTCCTCTTCCAGTTCGTGGAAGGCGAGTGCCGCCGGGTCGGTGTCGCGTCTGGCCCCGTCGATCTCGCCCTGCGGCCCGAAGCAATCGATCGCACACCGATGGCGTGCGGCGCGAGCGACGAGCTGCTCCAGATTCAGAGACGGGTTCGATGAGCGAGATCGTCTGGGCGCCCGATGTCGTCGAGGAGTCGGTGTTGCTGGCGGAGCGGAGGCTGCCGCCCGCCGACGCGCGCGCGTTCCGGCGCCAGCGCGATCGCATCTACCGGGAGCTCGAACCGGACCGCCGGGAAGTGCGGTTTCAGACGCTGCACCTGGAGTGGTTCCGGCGTCTGCGCCTTGCCGCGATCCTCGAGCAGACGATCGAGGCGCACGGGGCCGTGCTCCAGCGGGTCCGCGGCTGCGCGGTCGCGCGCGCCCGCTCGAACCGCGAGGCGGGTGCGGACCTGGTCGACGCCAGCCAGGCGGGTTCCGACACCGACCGGCGCCCGATGCTGCTGCTGCAGGTCATGCCGGCGGCGCTCCTGGATCCCGCGGCGCTCGCAGGCTGGCTCCAGCACGAGCTGATGCACGTGTCGGACATGCTGGATCCGGCCTTCGGCTACCAGCGCACGCTGCCATCGTCGCCAGACGATCCAGTCGCCGGCAATATCGTGCGCGATCGGTATCGGGTCCTGTGGGACGTCTCCATCGACGGCCGACTCGCGCGCGCCGGCCGGGATATCGGCGCGAAGCGCGCCGTGCGCGCGTTCGAGTTCGCGGCGACGTTCAGGATGCTCGGGGACCGCCTTCCCGAAGTGTTCGACGACTGGTTCGACCGTGTGCAGCCCACGCACGGGCGCATCCTGGCCGTGGCGGGCAATCCGGGCGGACGCCCGGTCGATGCCGGCCGGTGTCCTGTCTGCAGGCTGCCGACGGGAGCGCCGTTCGACTCGGCCGCCGGGCTGACGGCACCGGTGGAGGCGCTGGTTCGGGCCAACCACCCCGGCTGGCGCGCCGAGCACGGATTGTGCCTGCAGTGCCGGGACCTGTACGAAGCCCGCCACGCGGACTTCGCCCGCGCTCGCGGCCTCCACGACGCCGGGCGGCTGGAGGTCGCTGCCCCGCATCCGATCCCGATCGAGTGAATGGCCGCGATGACGAGGCGCGGCGGGTGTCGCCGGGCAGGCGGCTGGCCGGACTACTTGATGAGGACGCGGGTGCCGCGGACCTTCTGGCTGCTGAGCGCGCTCAGGAAATTCGGCAGCAGGCGGTCCATGAGCTCGAAGTACGAAGACAACGCCGGGATGCTCTGCTGCGCGCTGTAGAGAATTTCTTCGCGGTAGCTCTCCGAGTAGATCGTCGCACCCGATCGCCCGTCGATGAAGACGAACTTCGGCCGCAGGACGAAGCCCTTCCGTTCCATGTACGAGCGCACAGGGACGACGCGGCGGCGGCCGAAGTTGTCGTACTGCTCGACCTCGCGCTGCACGAACCCGGACCGCGCGTGCGGCATGAAGAGCACCGTGCCGGTGACGATGAGCGGGCTCTGATATTCCTCGCCAATCCGTTTCCAGTAGGCCGTGTTGGCGAAGAGCCGCTCGTAGGCTTCGAGATCCTTCTCGTCCTTGATTTCCTTCGGCAGCGGCATGGCGTCGATCGGCGAGTCGGCGGCGGCGGCCGCGCCGGAGCCGGCGGCGGCGACGCTGGTCTCGGGGGCCGCGGCGCCCTGATTCCGGGTCTGCTGCTGCGCGATGTCGAGGAGCGGGATGATGTCTGCGTCGATCACCTTGAGCTGGGACTTGTTTCGCAGCTGGCTGCGCAGGAGGCGGACGGTCTCCTGGTTGGCGTCCACCTCGTCGTTCCCGCCGCTGATGAAGCCGGCGACCAGCACGCGCTGGAACGGCGACACGTCCATCTTCGGCTGGATGGGCGTCTCGATCGGGATCTCGAGGTACCCGGTGCCGCACGCCAGGGTGAGAGCGGCCGCCAGAACCGCCAGCGCGGCGAGCGTCCGCCTACGACTTGTCCGGACGCTGACTCGACCGGTCATTGATTTCCTTGAACAGCTCGTAGTTTTGCCGGATCTGCACGTTGTCGGGATCGAGCTCGAGCGCCTTCTCGTACGCGTCGCGCGCCTTGCCGAGCTGCCCCTCGTGCTCATAGGCGATCGCCAGGTCGTTGTAGGCGGCGGCGTAGGTCGGATCGAGCTCGACCGCACGTTCCCAGCGGTAGATCGCCTCGCGCCAGAGTCCGCGCTGCGCCACGTCGATGCCGAACTCGACCTGGGCCTTCGCGTCGCCGCGAGGGTCGGCGGCGAGAGACGGTTGGATGGCGACGGCCGCCAGCAGCGACGTGAGGGCGAGCGCGCGCGCGGTCATGACTGGCTCTGGCCAATATAGCCCATACCTTCGCTCGTACGGTACGGCATTTGGCCGACGCTGCGGGCACCATCGAGCAAGGCATGTGCCATGGTTCGAGCGCCGCTGACGTGTCGGCGCGGCCTTGGGGGTGCGCAGAAAAGGTGACGGCCGGCGTCTATAATCGGTGCGGGAGGTCGGGCTCGTGGTGTGCGAGCGGCGACGGCTGCGTGCCGTCCGGGCCGGCTCGCCGCGAGGCGCCGCATGCGCGACCTGGCCGACTTCATCGCTCTCTCGCTCCTGCCCCTCCACCTGGGATTCGATGTCGCCGAGGCGCTGCGGACCGGGCGGCGCCCCGGCGAGATCTTCGACCGGCTGCTCGCCGATCGCTGCGGCGGCGGCCCGGAGCCTCGTGCGCGGATCGCGGCGCAGACGGCGCGGGCGATCGACATGGCGTCGCAAGCGGGCATCGACGTGGTGACGTGGGGCGACCCGTCGTACCCGGCGGCGCTCGAGGCCATCGCCGATCCGCCGCCCGCGCTGTGGATCCGCGGATCGCGGCACGCGCTCGGCGCGCGGCCCTGCGTGGCCATCGTCGGATCGCGGGCGGCGACGCCGTATGCCGCGACCGTGGCCGGCCGCCTCGCGCACGATCTCGCCGCGCGCGGCATCGCGATCGTCAGCGGCCTCGCGCGCGGCGCGGATTCGGCCGCGCACCGCGGCGCGCTGCGCGCGGCGGGCACGACGATCGGCGTGCTCGGATCCGGCGCCGACGTGATCTACCCGAGGGAGCACCGGACGCTCGCGCAGGAGATGTGCGCGCGCGGCGCCGTCGTCAGCGAGCTGGTGCCGGGCACGCAGCCGCAGCCGATGTTCTTCCCGCGCCGCAACCGCATCATCAGCGGGCTCTCGCGCGCGGTCGTCGTCGTCGAGGCGGGAGACAGGAGCGGGTCGCTCATCACCGCGCGATGCGCCGCCGAGCAGGGACGCGACGTGCTCGCCGTGCCGGGCAGCGTGCTGACGGGGCGCAACCGCGGCGCGCATGCGCTGCTGCGGGACGGTGCAAAGATCGTGGAGTCGGCGGACGATATCCTCGAGGAGCTGGGGGCCGGCGTGCACGCGCGTGCATCGGCGAGCACGCCGGAGACCGACCCCGTCCTCGCGCACCTGGAGGCCGGCGAGGCGTGCGATCTCGACGCGATCGCGGCGCGCGCGGGCCTGCGTCCAGCGGCGCTCCTGCCCCGCCTGCTGGAGCTGGAGCTGCAGGGACGCGTGCGGCGCGCGGGCGGCGGCCGGTTTGTACGGGTTGACAGCCCGTGGTAGGGTGAAATGGGCGTATGGCAAAGACCCTCGTGATCGTGGAGTCGCCGGCGAAGGCGCAGACGCTCGGGCGTTTCCTGGGCAGCCGGTACGACGTGAAGGCGAGCTACGGCCACGTGCGCGATCTGCCGGAGTCCGCCGATCAGGTCCCCGCCGAGATCAAGAAGAAGAAGTGGGGGCGGCTGGGCATCGACACCGAAGGCGACTTCACGCCGTACTACGTGGTGCCCGACGACAAGCGGAAGCGGGTGCAGGAACTGAAGGCGGCGCTCAAGGGCGCCTCCGAGGTGATGCTGGCGACCGACCCGGACCGCGAGGGCGAGTCGATCAGCTGGCACCTGCTGCAGCTGCTCAAGCCGAAGGTTCCCGTCAAGCGGATCGTCTTCCACGAAATCACGAAGCACGCGATCGACCAGGCCGTCAGGGACGCGCAGAGCGTCGACGACAATCTGGTGCGCGCGCAGGAGAGCCGACGGATTCTCGATCGCCTGTACGGCTACACCCTGTCGCCGGTGCTCTGGAAGAAGGTGCAGACGGGCCTGAGCGCCGGACGCGTGCAGAGCGTCGCGGTGCGGCTGATCGTGGACCGCGAAGAAGAGCGCCTGGCGTTCCGGACGGCGCGCTACGCGGATCTCGACGCGCAGTTTGCCGCCGACGGCCGGACGTTCTCCGCCACGCTGACACGGCTCGGCGACGCGCGCATCGCGACCGGCAGGGACTTCGACGCCTCGGGGACGCTCGTGGGCCGCGGCGTCCGGCGGCTCTCGGAGCCCGACGCGGCGGCGCTCGTCACGACGATCGAGGCGCACCTGCCATGGACGGTCATCGCGGTCGAGAGCCGGCCGGGCGTCGAGCGGCCGGCGGCGCCCTTCACGACCTCGACGCTCACGCAGGAGGCGAGCCGCAAGCTCGGATTCTCGACGCAGCGCACGATGCAGGCGGCGCAGCGGCTGTTCCAGGAAGGCCGCATCTCGTATCACCGCACCGATTCGACGACGCTCGGCGAGGAGGCGCTCGCCTCGTCGGGGCGGGCCATCCGGAGCCTGTTCGGCGACGCCTACTACGCCGGGCCGCGCCGCTACACCACCAGGGTGAAGAACGCGCAGGAGGCGCACGAGGCGATCCGGCCGACCGATTTTGCCAGCCCCCCGGCCGCGCTGGATCGCGAGATGGGCGCCGACGATCTGCGCGTCTACGAGCTGGTCTGGAAGCGGACGATGGCCTCCCAGATGGTCGATGCGCGGGTCCTGCGAACCACGATCGAGATCGGGGCGCCGGCGGCGGGCGGCGAGCAGGCGGTGTTCGCGGCATCGGGCAAGGCCATCGAGTTCGCCGGCTTTCGCCGCGCCTATGTGGAAGGCAGCGACGATCCGGACGCCGAGCTCGAGGAGCAGGAAACCATCCTCCCGGCGCTGGAGCGGGGCGAGCGCGTCGGCCGTGAGCGGACGCGCGTCCGCCTCGTCGCGGTGGAGTCGAAGGGGCACGATACCAGCCCGCCCGCCCGATACACGGAGGCATCGCTCATCAAGGAGCTCGAACGCATCGGCGTGGGCCGTCCGTCCACGTTCGCCGCCACGATCGGCACGATCGAGCGGCGCGGCTACGTGTTCCGCCAGGGCAAGGCGCTGGTCCCGAGCTTCACGGCCTTCGCGGTCACGCGCCTGCTGCGCGAGCATTTCGGCGACCTGATCGACATCGCGTTCACCGCGGAGATGGAGGAAGATCTCGATCAGATTTCGCGCGGCGAGCGGGAGTGGCTCGACTTCATCCGCCAGTTCTACCGCGGCGACAGGCACCACCGCGGGCTGGAGGAAGCCGTCAGACAGGCCGAGGAGCGTGCGAACTACCCGCTCATCGACATCGGCGACGATTCGGAATCCGGCGAGAAGGTCCGCGTCAGGATCGGGCGCTTCGGGCCGTTTCTCCAGCTCGGCGAAGGCGGACCCGGCCGGACCGCCAGCCTGCCGCCCAACGTCGCGCCCGCCGATCTGACGGTCGAGAAAGCGATGGCGCTGATCAGGGCGAAGGCGGAAGGACCGCGCTGTCTCGGCGTCGATCCGGACACGGGCCTGAAGGTGTACGCCATCCACGGACGCTTCGGTGCCTACGTGCAGCTCGGCGAGACGCCGGAGAAGGGCTCGAAGGAGAAGCCGCGCCGCTCGTCGCTCACGCCGGGACTGAGCGAGTCGACGATCACGCTCGAGGAGGCGCTCAGACTCCTCTCGCTGCCGCGGGAGCTCGGCCGGCACCCCGAGACCGGGTCGCCGATCGTCGCCTCGCTGGGCCGCTTCGGCCCGTACATCAGACACGGCGAGGACGACTACCGGTCGCTCGACGACCGCGACGACCTCTTCACGATCGGCCTCCCTCGCGCGCTGGAACTGCTCGCGATGCCGAAACGATCGCGCCGCCAGCCGTCCAAGCGCGTGCTCGCCAGGATCGAGGGGCCCGGCGGCGCCGCGCTGCAGGTGCTGGAAGGCCGCTATGGCCCGTACGTCACCGACGGCGAGGTGAACGCGTCGCTCCCGAAAGGGATCGATCCCTCCACGCTGTCGCTCGACGACGCGCGGGCGCTGCTCGAAGCCCGGCGAAACGCCGAGCCCGCCGCCCGCCGCCGCGGCCGCCGCGCCGAGCGCCCGCAGCGGTCCGCTCGCCGCGCCGGCGCCCCCGCGGTGAAGTCCGTCGCGAAGACGCGCCCCGACGCGAAGGCCGCGTCCCCCCGTGTCGCTTCCAACCTGAAGTCCGCGGCCGGCAGGCGGCCGGTCCGCAAGCGCGCCTGATGCGCGTCCGGATCGTGGGCGGCGGCCTCGCAGGCTCGGAAGCCGCCTGGCAGGCCGCCGGCTGCGGCGTCGCGGTCACGCTTCACGAGATGCGGCCGGTGCGCGGCACTCCGGTGCACAAGAGCGACCGGCTGGCAGAACTGGTCTGCAGCAACTCCTTCAGGGCGGACAAGCTCGACAACGCCGTCGGCCTGCTCAAAGCCGAGATGCGGCGCCTCGGCTCGCTCGTGATGCGCACGGCCGAGGCGAGCCGGGTGCCGGCCGGCGCGGCGCTCGCGGTCGATCGCGAGCGCTTTTCCGACCTGATCACGCAGACGCTCGATCGACATCCGCTGATCACGATTGTGCGCGGAGAGGTGACCTCAATCCCGGCCTCCAGCGAGCGGGAACCGGTCATCGTGGCGACCGGCCCGCTCACATCGGCCGCGCTGGCCGCCGACATCGCCCGAGTCGCCGGCACCGGCCATTTGTACTTCTACGATGCGATCAGCCCTATCGTCCTCGCCGAGAGCGTCGATCGGACGAAAGTGTTTCGCGCGTCGCGATGGGGGAGGAGTCTGCGCGGCGGAACGCCCCGGCCCGACGCGGCGGTCGGCAATCGTGCGCCGGAGGCCGCCTCCGCAGCGGGCGGCGCCTCCGACGTCCGCCGAGGCCGGCGCCAATCCGATCCGGCGCCGCCGGCGTGCGGGGCCGACGACGGAGAGGGCGACTACCTGAACTGCCCGCTGACGCGGGCCGAATACGAGGTGTTCCACGACGCGTTGGTGCACGCCGAGCCGGCAACGGTTCACGCGCTCGATGGGGAGCGCTTCTTCGAAGGCTGCCTGCCGATCGAGGTGATGGCCCACCGCGGCGTCGACACGCTGCGGTTCGGCCCGATGAAGCCGGTCGGCCTCGTCGATCCGCGCACCCGACGCGAGCCCTACGCCGTCGTGCAGCTCCGCCAGGACGACCTGGCCGGCGACCACTTCAGCCTCGTCGGGTTCCAGACGCAGATCAAGTGGGGCGATCAGGCGCGCGTGCTGCGGCTGATTCCCGGGCTCGAAGGCGCCGAGTTCGCGCGCTTCGGCATGGTGCACCGCAACACTTACGTGAACGGGCCGGCCGTGCTCGCCGAAACGTGGCAGGTCCGGCGGGAGCCGGCGCTGCTGTTTGCAGGTCAGATGTCGGGGGTCGAGGGTTACGTGGAATCGGCGGCATCGGGCCTGATCGCCGGGCTCAATGCCGCGGCGCTCGCCTTGGGACAGGCGCCGTCGTCGCTCCCGCGGACGACCGCCATCGGAGCGCTTGCCTACTACGTGTCGCACGCGAACCCGGCGCACTACGAGCCGACCAACATCACGTTCGGCATCATGGAGCCGCTGGGCCAGCCGCCGCCGCTTGCGGGGGCCTCGAGCGACGTCCGGGCCAGGCCCCGGGACGCCAGGGCGGCGAGGAAGCTGGCGATCTCCCGGCGCGCGCTCGCCGATCTCGAGGCCTGGATCGTGTCGCGCGCAGCGGCCGGAGCGATGGTGGGCGGCGCCCGATGATCCCGCACGTGAAGGCGTTCCTGCAGCACCTGCGTTTGAATCGCAACCTCTCGCCGCATACCGTGCGCGCGTACGGGAGCGACCTCTCGCAGTTCCTTGCCGTGGCCGCCGGCCGTGCGGGCGTCAAGCGTGCGGCGCTGGCGCCCGAGGCGCTGGACGACGAGGCGGTCCGCGCCTACCTCGGCGATCTGTACCGGCGCGGCTGCTCGCGGGCGACTGCCGCGAGGAAGCTCGCCGCGGTGCGGACGTTCCTGAAGTTCCTGCGGCGGGAAGAGATCCTCGCGCGCGATCCCGGCGAGCTGGTGAAGACGCCACGCGCAGAGGTCCGCGTCCCCGCGCACCTGTCGGAGGCCGAGATGGCGCGGCTGCTCGCGGCGGCGGCCGGTGCGGCGCCGCTCGAGCGGCGCGATGCGGCCATCCTCGAGCTGTTCTACGCCTCGGGCCTGCGGCTCGGCGAGCTGTGCGGGCTGGACCTGGAAGACGTCAACCTGGCGGCGCGCATGGTGCGGGTTCTCGGCAAGGGGGGGCGGCCCCGCCTGGTTCCGTTCAACGGCGCCGCCGCCGGGGCGCTTCGGGCGTATCTCGCGGCCCGCGAGACGATCCTGGAGCAGGGAAGGCGGGAGGGGCTGGATGGGCGAACGAGGCAGGAGCGCTCCGGCCGGCGATCCGGCCCCTCCTGTCCCTCCCGCCCCTCCTGCCCTCTGTTTGTGAACTACCGCGGCGGGCGGCTGACCGTTCGCAGCGTCGATCGGATCGTGCGGCGGTACGCCACCGCCTCGGGCGCACGCGCCGGCATCAGTCCTCACGCGCTCCGGCATTCGTTTGCCACCCACCTGCTCCAGCGCGGCGCCGACCTGCGCGCGATTCAGGAACTGCTGGGCCATGCGCGGTTGAGCACGACCCAGCGCTATACGCACGTCAACGCGACGCAGCTGCTCGAGGTGTATCGGAAGAGCCATCCCAGGGCGGGGCAGGCGGGAGAGACGGGCGGGGCAGGCGGGGCAGGACGGTCCTAGACCGTCCTGCCGGACCTCCTACGATGCGGCCGCGATCGGCATCGGTTGCGCCCGCCGCCCGCGCGGGAACTCGATGCCGAGCGTCTTGATCTTGTAGTTCATCACGCGGGGGCTGATCGAGAGCAGTTCCGCCGCGTCCTTCTGCACCCAGTTCGACATCTTCAGCGCTTCGACCAGCGCGTGCCGTTCGACGTCCTCGAGCGGGATGCCGGTGGGCGGAATCTTCACCACCGACGAGGGTTCGCGGCCGGCGCCGCCGGTTGACGCCTCGCCCAGGCGCAGGTCTGCTGCCGCGATCGCGCGCCCCTCGGTCAGCAGCATCGCGCGTTCGATCGTGTTCTCGAGCTCGCGGATGTTGCCCGGCCAGTTGTAGCGCATCAGGAGCTTCTGCGCGTCGTTGTCGAGGCCGTCGGTCTTCTTCTTCAGCTCGCCAGCGAAGCGGCGGATGAAGGCGTTGGCGAGCGGCACGATGTCGTCCTTGCGCTCCCGCAGGGGCGGCATCTCGATCGACACGACGTTCAGACGGTAGTAGAGATCCTCGCGGAACTGGCCGGCCTGCACCATCGCCGCGAGGTCCCGGTTGGTCGCGGCGATGAGCCGCACGTCGACGCGGAGCGTGCGCGTGCCGCCCAGGCGCTCGAACTCGTGCTCCTGCAGGACGCGCAGGATCTTGGCCTGCGTGCTCGGGCTCATGTCGCCGATCTCGTCGAGGAACAGCGTGCCGCCGTCCGCCTGCTCGAAGCGCCCGATGCGCTGCTTGTCCGCGCCGGTGAACGCCCCCTTCTCGTGCCCGAACAGCTCCGACTCGAGCAGGTTCTCCTGGAGCGCGGCGCAGTTCACCTTCACGAAGTTGCGGTTCGCGCGCAGCGAGTTGTGGTGCGTGGCGCCCGCGATGAGCTCCTTGCCGGTCCCCGTTTCGCCCCGGATCAGCACGGTGGTGTTGCTCTTCGCCACCTTCTTGACGATGTCGAGCACGTGCTGCAGCGCGCTGCTCGATCCGACGATCTTGTCGAATTCGTAGATGTCCTGCTGTGCGCCGCGGAGATAGTCGAGCTCGTGCTTGAGGCGCTTCATCTCGAGCGCCTTCTCGATCTTGACCTCCATCTCCTCGATCTCGAACGGCTTCTGGACGTAGTCGAACGCGCCGATCTTCATCGCCTCGACCGCCGTGTTGACCGATCCGAATGCCGTCATCAGGATCACGGCCGCCGTCGGGTGCAGCGCCCGCGTGGTGCGCAGGACGTCCATCCCGTCGCTGCCGCCCATCTTGAGGTCGCTCAGGACCACGTCGAAGTAGTTGTCGTGCAGCCGCTCGATTGCGGCGTTGCCGTTGGACGCCTCCTCGACCTCGTGGCCGGCCTCGGCGAGCCCGCGCGCCAGCCCCCGGCGGAGCGCGTCGTGATCGTCGGCAATCAGAATGCGACCCATATCGTGACCCTCATTTGAACCACCCCGATGCGCTCGACACCGGCAGCGTCACCCGGAACCGCGTGCCGATCTGCGGGCTGCTGTTGAGATCGATCCGGCCGTCGTGCGCATCGACGATCTTCCGCACGATGGCCAGGCCCAGACCCGACCCGGTCACCTTCGTCGTGAAGAACGGATTGAAGATCCGATCGGTCAGGTGTGCCGGCACGCCCGGACCGTCGTCGGCGACCTCGATCACGACCGCCGGAATCGGGGCCGCCGGCTCGCCGGTGAATGCCGGGTCCTGCTCCATGTCGCCGCGCACGGCGCGGATGCCGACGCGACCCTCGCCTTCGAGCGCCTCGAACGCGTTGACGACCAGGTTGATGAAGACCTGCGACAGCTGATGATGATCGCCGTCGATCATCGGCAGCCCCGGCTCGACCTCGATCGATACCTGCACGCGGCCGCGCGCGGCCTTCGACTCGGCGAGCGTCACCGCCTGATTGAGCACCTCGGCGAGATTCGTCTGTTCGACCTGCAGCCGGACCGGCCGCACGAACTCGAGCATCTCGACGACAATCGCGTTGGCCAGCTTCGCCTCGCTGATGATGTCGGCCAGCAGCGACTGCGCATCCTTGGAGTCGGGCACCTGGCGGCGGAGCAGGCCCGCCATCACCTCGATCCCCGCCAGAGGATTTCGCAGCTCGTGCGCCATCCCCGCGGCCATCTCTCCAAGCGAGGCCAGACGGTCGCGCAGCCGCTCGCGCTCTTCGAGCTGTTCAACCTGCGTGAGATCCTTGAAGAAGAGCACCGCGCCGATGGGCCGGCCGCGATCGTCGCGGACCTGCGAGAGCGTGTAGCCGATGACCCGATCGAGATCCTTGAGGCGGAGCTCCGCCCGGTTGGGGAGATGGCTCAGCTCGAACGCGCTGCCGAGCATCCGAACCACCGCCGGCCTCGGCCGCAGGATCTCGGCGAAGGGATGGCCGATGTCGCCCGGACGCGGCGTCAGGGCGAAGATGCGGTAGGCCTCTTCGTTCATCAACGCGAGGGTGCCGTCGCGATGGATCGCCAGCACGCCGTTTCGCATGCTGCTGACGATGTGGCGGAAGAAGCGATCCTCGGCGGAGATGCCAGCCCGCCGCGCGGCCGGACGCGTACGCCCGCCTCTGGCGGCCGTCCGTCGTGGGGCCTTTCGCGAGGAAGGGCGATGGGGCATTTCGGAGAAAGCGGCGCGCACGGCGTGTTCGCGTCCGGACACACCGCCACGGCGGCCGGACCTCAGCTCGACAGCACTGCCGGCAAGTCGTATGCCCGAGCGCTCGGTCCATCCTGTCGTGCAAACATGGGCAAAGTCAGTCGGTTACGGACGCGCATCGGCTTCGCGAGTATAACAAGAATGTAATTGAATCACGCTTCTGTTGCCGATTGGAGCTCTTCCCACTGGTGCATGAGCTGGCCGACCTGCCACATCAACGCCTGGTGGCGTTCGACAACCGGCTGGGCTGCCGCGCGATCGTCATAGAACCCTGGTGCGGCCATCGCCGCCTCGAGCTCGCGAATCGTCCGCTCGCAGTCGGCAATCCGTGCCTCGAGCGCGTCGATCTCGGCCCGGCGGGCACGGGTCTCGCGCGCTTTCCTGCGGGTCTCGGCCTCGGCGCGCCTTCTCTCGTCCCGCGCCGGGTCGCCGGGCGTTTCCCCCCGACTGACTGCACGTCCCGCCGCCGGCTTCTGCCCGGCAATGGGTTCCTGCGGCCTGGACGGGGGCCTGGACGCCTGTCGCTCCGGTCGGGCCTTGCGTCTGTTCCCGTCCCGCTCCTCACGCGCTGCCTGCCCTTCCCGTCCATGCTCCTTGTGCCACAGGAACTCGCGGTAGGTTCCCGGGTAGGCCAGAGCGGCGCCACCGCCGATCTCGACAATGCGCGTGGCAAGATGTTCGACGAAGTACCGGTCGTGCGATACGAAGATCAGTGTGCCGCCGTAGTCCTCCAGCGCATCGAGCAGCACGTCCTTCGAGTCGAGATCGAGATGGTTGGTCGGCTCGTCGAGCAGCAGGGTATTGGACGGCTGCAGGAGCATGCGTGCGACTGCCAGCCGCGTGCGCTCGCCCCCCGACAGCACCCGCACGGGCTTGTAGACGTCATCGCCCGAGAAGAGGAAGCCGCCGAGGATGTTCCGGATGGCCGGCACCATGTGCAGCGGCGACCCGGAGGCGAGCGTCTCGTACACGGTGGGCTCGGGATCCATCCGCGTCGCCTCGTCCTGGGCGAAGTACTGTGCGACGACGTTGTGGCCGAGGACGCGTTCGCCGCGATCGGGCGCCTCCTCCCCCGACAGCATGCGCATCAACGTCGACTTGCCGGTGCCGTTGGGCCCGACGAGCGCGATGCGATCGCCGCGCTCGATGTGCAGGTTCACCTCGTCGAAGACGATGAGGGAACCGTAGCCCTTCCGGACGTGCCTCAGTTCCAGGACCGTGCGCCCGCTTCTGGCGGCCGTCGGAAAATCGAAATGGATCTTCTTCCGCTCCGGGGGGACTTCGATCGGCACCACCTTCTCGAGCATCTTGATCCGGCTTTGCACCTGCGACGCCTTGGTCGCCTGATACCTGAATCGATCGACGAACATCCGGACGCGGGCGACCTCCTCGTCCTGCTCGCGCCTGGCCTTGCGCAGCGCCTCGATCCGCTCGTGATGCTCCGCGAGATAGCCGCTGTAGTTGGTGTGATAGTCGGTCAGCGTCCGGAGCGTCAGGTCGGCGATGCGGGTGACGACGGCGTCGAGGAAGAAGCGGTCGTGCGAGACCAGGATGACCGCGTGCGGGTAGGCGTTCAGGTAACCCTCGAGCCAGTTGCGGGCTTCGAGATCGAGGTGGTTGGTCGGCTCGTCGAGCAGGAGCAGTTCGGGCTGCACGAGCAGCAGCTTGGCCAGCGCGATGCGCATCTGCCAGCCGCCGGAGAAGGTTTCGGTCGGACGCTCGACGTCGGTGGGTGCGAAGCCGAGTCCCTGCAGCACGCTGGCGGTCTTCAACTCGATGCTGTAGCCTCCGCCGATGCGGAAGCGATCCAGGAGATCGCTGTAGCGCTCGAGCATCGCGTCGTGTTCCGGCTCGGGGATCGCAGGATCGCCCAGCCGCGCTTCGAGCGCGTGCATCTCGGCCTTCATCGCCAGCAGATCGGCGAACGCGCTCGACGCCTCCTCGAAGACGGTCCGGCCGGCGTGGCTCAGGCCGTCCTGCGGCAGGTAGCCCACCGTGAGCGATGCCGGCTTGACGACGGCGCCGGAGTCCGGTTCCTCGAGGCCCGCCATCATGCGCAGCAGCGTGGTCTTGCCCGAGCCGTTGGGCCCGCACAGGCCGACGCGCTCGCGGTCGGTGATCTGCCAGGTGACGCGATCGAAGAGGACGCGCTCTCCGAAGCTCTTGGTTAGCTCTGAAAGCTGGATCAAGGATGCCGGATCCGGCTACTCTCCGAGGGCCTTTGCGGCGGCCGCCAGGACCTGCGGGACACGGAACGGCTTGGTGAGATAGCCGGCGACACCGATGTTCACCGCCTCGATCGCGCTCGATTCGGTCGAAAATCCGGTGATGATGATGACCGGCAGGTCGGCCTTGTAGCGGCGAGCTTCACGGATGACCGTGAGACCGTCCATGCCGGGCATCTTCAGGTCGGCGATCAGTAGATCGTAGGGATAGAGGCGCATGCGCTCGATGGCCGAGCGTCCGTCGGCGGCGACTTCCACGTCGTACTCGGCGAGCGCCAGCGTCTTCTGCAGCAGATCGCGGATGCTCGCTTCATCGTCGACGACGAGAATGCGCGGACGGCCGCCTGCGGCAGCCGGCTTCGGCGCCGCCGTCGCGGGCCGCCCGCCGCGCGGCCGCTGGCTGTCGAGCCAGGCGTCGATATCGCGCTTGCGGAAGCGCCACTGCCGGCCCACGCGCACCGCCGGGATCTTGCCGGCCTTGATGAGGCGGTACACGGTCCGCAGATTGACCTGCAGGTACTCCAGCACCTCCTCGGTCGTGAGAAACGTCTCGTCGATCATGCGTCAGCGTCTCTTCTCTGTCCGGCCGCCGCGCTGCGCCGGAAGCTCGACGGTGAACACCGCGCCGCCCTCGGCATGGTTCGCCGCCGTGATGTGTCCGCCGTGCTCCTGGACGATCCCGTAGGCGATGGCCAGCCCGAGGCCGGTCCCCTTGCCGACCTCCTTGGTCGTGTAGAACGGCTCGAAGATGTGCGGCAGCACGTCCGGCGCGATGCCCGGCCCCGTATCGCGCACCATCGCCACGATGCGATCGCCCGGCGCCGCCGCCGTGATTTCGATGCGCCCGGCGCGGCCGGTCGATCCGATGGCGTGTTCGGCGTTCATGACCATGTTGAGGAACACCTGGTGCAGGAGCAGCGGATCGCTCTGGACGCGCGGCAGCTTCTCGACATAGTGTCGCACGAGTTCGATGTTCTGCGCCCGGCAGGCCTCCGCTCTCAGTGCAGCCACTTTGGCGAGCACGGCGTTGAGGCTCACCGGCCGCCGCGCGAGCCGCCGGGACCCGGCGAACACCAGCAGATTCCGCACGATCTTCGCGGCGCGATCCGCTTCACGATAGATCGTCTGGACCTCGCGGCGCAGCTGCCTGGGAAACGCGCCCGTGACCCTGAGCAGCTCCAGGTGCCCGAGCACCCCCTGGAGCGGATTGTTCAGCTCGTGCGCGATGCCCGCGACGAACTGGCCGAGCGCGGCCAGCTTCTCCGACTGGCCGAGCTGCCTCCGCAGCTCTTCCCGCTCGGCTTCGAGCCGCGTCTGCGGCGTCAGATCGCGCGCCACGAGCACCGAGCCGATCCGCAACCGCTCGTGATCGACCAGATCGGTGATCGTCACCATGAATGGTCCCTTGAGGACCGGGTCGGTGACTTCGCGCGTGGCCGGCGCCGGGTCGTCGCGCCCGCCGCCGGGCGCCGCCTCGAGCTCGGAGAGCCAGGCGGCGAGCTGCGGGCCGATGAATTCGGTCAGGGAACGATCGAGCATCTGATCGGGCGACAGGCCGACGCGGCGGGCGAATGCCTGGTTGGCATGCACGACGCGTCCCTTGCGATCGGACACGGCGACCAGGTGCGCGATGGAGTCGAACGTGTTCTCCAGCTCACGGCGCGACCGCATGACGTCGTCGAGCAGCTGCATGTTCTCGATCGCCGAGGAGAGCTGCCGGCCCAGCTCGTCGGCCCGATCGAGAAGATCCAGCTCGGCGCCAGGTTCGACGCGGACGCCCTCGAAGACGATCGCGCCGAGCGCGCGCCTGGTGCCGCGCAGCGGCACGGTGACCAGGAGGGTGGGCGACTCGGCGCCGGGACCCGGCATCGCCATCTCCGCCCGGACGCGGCGCATCGCGGCGGCGGCCGGCGCCAGCGGATCGTCGGCAGCGACCTGCACGCCGCGTGTCGCGTGCTCGAGGTCCGACGAGGCCCGCAGCAGGAGCTGGCGGGCGCGTCGATCGTGAATCCAGATGGACGTCCGGTCGGCCCCGAACAGCCGGTTGGCGCCGTGGCAGAAGGTGTCGAGGCCTGCCGTGAGGTTCAATGTCGCGGCCAGAATCGCGGCGAGCTCGTCGAGCAGCTCGCGCAAGTCGCGCTGCAGCGCTTCGCGCTGGCGCAGGCGGGACAGCTCCAGCGCGCCGAGAAACGCGTCGAGGACCTGGGCCGCATCCGCGCCCGCGACCGCGGCCGCGGGTGGGGTGCGGAAGCCCACGGCAAGCAGGCCGATGTGCTCCTCGCCCCGCGCCAGCGGCAGCAGGAGCACCGAGGTCGCCGACAGCCGCATCGCCAGCCCAGGCAACTGCCGCGCCGCATCGACGGCCAGCGTGGGCGCCGCCCGCCCAAAGGCCGTGGCGACGAACGCCGATTCGCCTGCCGCCGGCACCCACGGATCGGCCTGCAGCGCGTCGAGGCCGAACCCAGACGTCGCCAGCAGCGCGCCATTTCTCGGATTGTGCTCGAACAGCAGCGTGCAGCACCCTCCGGTCACGTCGATGGCGTGCTGGTGCAGATGAGGAAGCAGGTCGACCAGCCGCCGCTCTCGGACGAGCAGCGCCACCAGATCGCGCGGCAACGCCGCGGCGGAGCCCGCTGAGGTTGCAGCAGAATCCAGGCCTGTCAGACTCGGGGAACGGGTGTCACGCACCATCGACAGGGGTATCGGACCGACCTCGGTGCGCGATTGTAAGCGATCGATGGAGAGGCGACAACCGACGCGCTGACGCGACGGGCTCCTGCCGGCAGGCTGCAACTGTATACTGGACAAGTACTTGCTGCGACCGACTTCCGGGCCGCGGTCGCCGTCTAACTATTGAGAACCAGGCCCCTCCGCGCACCGCATGCCGTGGACGGACGAAGAGCTCGTCGCGAGATCGATCCGCGGCGACAATGAGAGCTTCAACGAGCTCATCCTGAGATGGGAGCGCCCCATCTATGCCCTCGCGTATCGGACGATCGGCCGCGAGGAGGACGCCCGCGACGTGTGCCAGGAGACGTTCCTCCGCGCGTTCCGCGCGCTGCCTCGCTTCCGGGGGCAGGCGAAATTCTCGTCATGGCTCTACCGCATCGCCCTGAACCTGTGCCGGGACTTCGTGCGCCGCGAGCGCCGCCGGCCGGTCGTGCAGCCATCCGACGACGTCGACCTGGTGGAGCTGGCGGCCGCGGCCGAGCCGTCGGAATCGATCGAGGATCTGGTCGCGCGCCGGGATCTGACGCACGCCGTCGAGCGCGCCATGGCGCTGCTGCCCGAAGAGCAGCGCACGGCGATCATTCTGAAGGAGTACCACGAGCTGACGTTCCAGGAGATCGCGGATCTCGTCGGCTGTCCGCTCAGCACGGTGAAGACACGTTTGTATCAGGGGCTGTCGGTGCTGCGCCGCGAACTGGCTCGCGCCGGCGCCACCAATCCATTCGGGTAAACCCACATGACCGACCTGCGCTGCGATTATCCCGGACGTGACGAGGCGCTGATCTCGTCTCTCTACGACGATCTCGACAATCCCGAGCGGAAGGCGTTCGACGCCCATCTTGCGGGATGCGGCGTCTGCCGCACCGAGCTTGCCGGCCTGGGCGAGGTCCGGCGGCAGCTGGAGCATTGGGACGCGCCCCTTCGCCAGATCGGCCGGCCGGTGCCGGTACGCCGGGGCGCGGCGGCTGCTCGCGCAGGGTCGGCGCGGCCCGCGCCAAAGCGGGAACAATGGTGGCAACAGGTGCCGGCGTGGGCGCGCGCGGCGGCTGCGATTCTCTGCATCGGAACGGCTGCCGGCGCCGCCAACCTGGAGGTCCACCGGGATTCGCAGGGGTGGACCATGAGGACGGGATGGATGAGGCCGTCACCGGCCGCCAGTCGTGAGGCGTCCGTCGAGAGCCAGTCGTCAGTCGTCAGTCAGGCGTCAGTTCTCCCGCCGCCGGGCGCGGCACCGTGGCACGCCGACCTGGCGGCGCTCGAGCGCCAGCTTCGCAGCGAAATCCAGACGAGCGTGTCGTCGGCTGCGGCCCGGACGACCGCCGCGCGGCCCGACGAGGCGGTGGCGCAGGCGGACACGCTGCGCCGCGTCAGGAGCCTGGTGCAGGAAAGCGAGCGCCGGCAGGAGCGCGAGCTGGCGCTGCGCGTCGGCCAGGTGCTTCGCGACGTCAGCGCGCAACGGCAGTCGGACTTGCGCGCCATCAACAGCAATCTCGGCATGATCCAGAGCAACACCGGCGCGGAGGTCATGCGCCAGCGGCAGCTCTTGAGCTATCTCGTCCGAGTGTCGGGGCAGAAATAGCGCCGCGCGCGGGGACGACGCCCGGGAGGACGACTTGGTGGAAAGGCAGGAGAGATTGTGAGAGGCATGGGATGGTCGATCGCTGCCGCGCTGGCGCTGGCGGCGGGGGCGACAGAGGCGGGCGCTCAGGCCGTCCCGTCAGGGCCGCTGACCGCCGAGCAGAAGCAGTGGCGCTACGAGGTCGGTGTCATGGAAGGCGTGCTCGAGGGGGCGGTCGAGCATGGGGCGGAGCTGACCCGCGATCGGCTGCAGTCGGTGCTGCCCGCGCAGATGCTGCTTGCCGAGACCGCCCGCGCGCGCGGCTTCCGCCTCGCCGGCTACGGCGTCTTCTTCGACGTCGAAGTCCCGCCGCTCGACGGCACGCTCGACGGCACGCTGCTGTGGACGATGCGCACGCTCGATCAGAACGATCTCGGACTGCAGAGCGCACTGAAGGCGCTGAAGGCCTACGTCGAATCGGCGAACGACCCGAGCCTGCAGCGGGCGCTCGAACGCGTCGAGCTGCAGGTCGCGCCGGCGACCGCCGTCGTGCCGCTGGGCGGGCCGGCCGGTGCCGCATCGCAGCGGACCGTCGGCGCGGCCGCGCCGGCGCCGGCCGGCGACGCGGCGCCCGATCCGATCCTCGCCGATCCGATTGGCGCCTACCACACCGAAGTCATGCGCGCGATCATGGACGTCATGCTCGAGCACGGGGGCGCCCTGGCGATCGGAGAAGACGAGTGGCTCAGCGTCGCGGTCCGCCGCTATTCGGACGGCCCGCGGCTGGCCGCCGGCGACGACGACTCGCGGACCTTCCTTGCGCGCATCAGCGGGGCGGCGCTGCGCGCCTTTCGCTCGGGCGCGGCGTCCAAGCAGGAGGCGCTCGCGCGGATCGAAGTGCGGGTGTTCTAGAATAGCCGCATGTCCCGTCATCTTGCTCTCGTGCTGATGCTCGGCGCCCTCGCCGCCGGCTGCGGCCCGACCGTCGATCTGGCAGACACGCTGGAGGTGCACGAGGTGTCCAGCGCCTGGTGGGACGCCGGCATCGTCGATGGCCAGAACAAGCTGGTTCCGATGATCACCTTCAAGCTGACCAACCATTCGGACCAGACGCTGAACCAGCTCCAGATCAACGTGCTCTTCAGGCGGGTGACCGAGCCGGAGGTCGACTGGGGCAGCGGGTTCCTGATCAATCCGGTGCCCGAGGGGCTGGCGCCCGGTGCGACCACCGACAGCTTCACGGTGAAGTCGCAGCTGGGTTACAAGGGCACCGACCCGCGCGACGTGATGATGCGCAGCCAGTACTTCATCGACGCCAAGGTCGATGTCTTCGCCAAGTACTCGTCAGTGCAATGGAAGAAGGTCGGCGAATTCCCGGTGGCGCGGGAGATGGTCGCGCCCTGAGCCGGAGATCAGGGCGCCGGACGGCTGCCGCCGAGGGTCCGGCTCACGGCGCCGGGACCTCTCTCAGCCTGCCTTCGTAGGTCGTCGTTCGACCCGGATCGATGCGTACGTCGAGCGTCAGCGTCTCGTATCCGCCGGCGCGGATCTCGATCTGGTGCGGCCCTGCATCGAGCCTGAGCCGCTGGAAGAAACCGTCGAATTCGTCGACGACGCCCGCGTAGTACCCGTCGATATAGACCTCCGCCCAGGTCGGCTTCACCTTGAGCCGCAGCTGGCCTTCGTCGTAGAACCATGGCGAGCGATATCGGCGTCCCGGGCCGTATGGGTCGTAGTAGCCGCCATACCCATACCCGCCGTACCCATAACCACCGTAGCCATAACCACCGTAGCCATACCCGCCATACCCATAGCCCGGCAAGATGACGGTCGTCGTGTCGGGCTGCCGCGGAGGAGGCGTGGTCCGCGGAACGGCCTCGCCGACGACCGGCCGGCCGTTGCGATCGCGGCTGCCGGGTTGATCGCCGCCCTGCGGGGTCCGGGCGCCGTTGCGTTCGGCCGACCGGCCACCGCGGTCGGCCGATGGGGTCGACTGTTCGCTGCCGGAGTCTCTTGGCGCCGGCGGCCTCGCCTCGCCCCGTGGCACGGCCCGTTCGCCCGACGGCGCCGCCGGGCGTGTCCGATCGGATTGGCCGCTGGTGGCCGGGTTGCGCCGCTGCGCGGCCGCCGGCGGCGCCGCGAGCAGGACCGCGGCGAGGGCTGCCGGAATCGCCGCGCCGATCCGCAATGGCCGCAGAGATCGTCGGGTCATGATGGATGCTCCCGGCCATCCTGCTCAGCAACAGGGCTGCCAGCCTGGCGGGCGCGCGCATCCCCGAACGCGCGGGAATTCCGCCGGGCCGGACGCAGCGCCCGCGCCGGGCGTCCGCCGGGGAGAACAACGCGTCCCGTTTTCTTGACACCCCGATCCTCCGGTCGATAGAGTCAGAAATCCCGATGTTCCGGAGCACCACCATCCTCGCCGTGCGGCATCGCGGGCACACCGTACTCGGCGGCGACGGGCAGGTGACGCTCGGACAGACGATTGTCAAGCAGAGCGCCAGGAAGATTCGCCGGCTGTACAACGGCCGGATCCTGGCGGGCTTCGCCGGATCGGCGGCCGATTCGTTCGCGCTGTTCGCACGCTTCGAGTCCAAGCTCGAACAGTACCGCGGCAACCTCGAGCGATCGGCGGTGGAGCTGGCGACCGACTGGCGGACCGATCGGTTCCTGCGGCGCCTGGAGGCGATGCTCATCGTCGCCGATCGGGGGACGACCTTCCTGCTGTCCGGCACCGGCGACCTGATCGAGCCCGATGAAGGGGTCGTCGCCATCGGGTCCGGCGGGCCGTACGCGCTCGCGGCGGCCAGGGCGCTGATGGGCAACACGGAGCTCGACGCGAGGGCGATTGCCGAGAAGGCGATGCGGATCGCGGGCGATATTTGCATCTACACCAACAGCGCGATCGTGCTGGAAGAGCTCTAAGTGCCGATCTTTCTCCCCGAAACCACCCAGACCTCGACCGATTCGCTGACGCCGCGGCAGATCGTGGCAGAGCTCGACAAGCACGTCGTCGGCCAGTCCGCCGCCAAGCGCGCCGTCGCGATCGCGCTGCGCAACCGCATGCGGCGGCAGAGGCTGTCGCCGGAGCTGGCCGAGGAGATCGCGCCGAAGAACATCCTGATGATCGGCCCGACGGGCGTCGGGAAGACCGAGATCGCGCGGCGACTCGCGAAGCTCGCGCAGTCGCCTTTCGTGAAGGTCGAGGCCTCGAAGTTCACCGAGGTGGGCTACGTCGGCCGGGACGTCGAGTCGATGGTGCGCGATCTGGTGGAGCTCGGCATCGACATGGTGCGCGAGGAGCGTCTCGGCGAGATTCGCGGCAAGGCGGCGCAGAACGCCGAGGATCGGCTGCTCGACATCCTGCTGCCGCCGGCGCGTCCGCTGGCCGCGGAGGAAGACCAGGGGATCGCGCATCAGCAGGCTCAGCAGCAGCAGCAGACGCGCGAGCGCTTCCGCGAACAGCTGCACGCCGGCCGGCTCGACTCGCGGGTGGTGGAGATCGAGGTGCGCGAGCGGTCGAGCCCCTCGTTCGAGATCGTGTCGGGCTCCTCGGTGGAGGAGATCGACATCAACATCAAGGACATGCTGCCGGGCCTCTTCCAGGGCAGGACGAAGCGGCGGCGGCTCAAGGTGCCGGAGGCGCTCGAGTATCTCGTCCAGGAGGAGGAGCAGAAGCTGATCGACATGGACAGCGTGGCCCGGACGGCGGTGGGACGGGTCGAGCAGACCGGCATCATCTTCATCGACGAGATCGACAAGGTCGCCGGCCGTGAAGGGGGACACGGTCCCGACGTGAGCCGGGAGGGCGTGCAGCGCGACATCCTGCCGATCGTCGAAGGCACGACGGTGAACACCAAGCACGGCATGGTCCGTACCGATCACATCCTCTTCATCGCCGCCGGCGCGTTTCACGTGTCCAAGCCGTCCGACCTGATTCCCGAACTGCAGGGACGCTTTCCGATCCGGGTGGAGCTCGAGGCGCTCGGCCGCGACGATTTCGTCCGCATCCTCACCGAGCCGCGCAGCGCGCTCGTCAAACAGTACATGGCGCTCATGGGCACCGAGGGGATCGCGCTCACCTTCACCGACGGCGCGATCCAGCGCATCGCCGACTTCGCGGCGATGGTGAACGAGCGTACGGAGAACATCGGCGCGCGCCGGCTGCACACGGTGATGGAGAGGCTGCTCGACGAGATCTCGTTCGAGGGGTCGGACCTCCCCGACAAGGCGGTGACGATCGACGAGCCCTACGTGTCGAGGATGCTCGCCGACATCGTGAAGAACGAAGATCTCTCCCGGTACATCCTGTGATGCGCTCGAGGCGGCGGGCCGGCGCCGCGGCCGGCGCGGCGATCGCCGTCCTGCTCGCCGGCGGCTGCGGCAAGAAGGGACCGCCGCTGCCGCCGCTGGTTCGCGTTCCCGCGGCGCCCGGCGAGGTCGCCGCGGCGCGGCGCGGCGACGAGGTGATCGTCGACTTCACCGTGCCGTCGGCAAACGCCGACGGCAGCCGGCCGGCGAACCTCTCGCGGATCGACGTCTATGCGGTGACGGCGCCGGCGGCAATCCCCGCCGATCGCGTGATGGCCCTGGGATCGAAGATCGGCAGCGTGGCCGTCAAGTCGCCCCTCGACCCGGCGCTCGCCGTCGAGCCGGGCGAGAGCGCCGGGAGCCTGCCGCCGCTGCAGGGGGACGGACTGGACCAGGGCGCGCGCGGGCGGATCGCCGAGCGCCTCACGCCGGAATCGCTGGCGCCGATCGCATGGCCCGCGGCGGCTGACGCGGTGCGGCGCGCCCCCGGGCCCGCGTCCCGCGCGGCGGTGGCCGCCGACGCGGCCGCGCGGCCCGTGCGGACGTACGTGGCCGTGAGCGTCGATACGCGCGGCCGGGCGGGCGGCGCCGCGACGCGCGTGAGCGTGCCGGTGGCGCCCGCGCCGCCGGCGCCTGCCACGCCCACCGTCACCTACGACGAGACGGCGGTCACCGTCGCCTGGCAGGCGCTCGACGATGGCCTCAGGTTCCACGTGTACGAGGTGCCGGCAGCACCCGCAGCCGAGACGCGCCTCACGAGCGAGCCGATTGCCGGGACGCGCTACTCGGACTCCCGCATCGTGTGGGGCGCCACGCGCTGCTACACCCTCCGCGCGGTCGCGATCGAGGCCGGTCTGCCGGCGGAGAGCGGCGCGCCGCCCCCCGCGTGCGTCACCCTGACCGACACGTTCGCGCCAGCGGCGCCGTCCGGCCTCAGCGGCGTGGCCAGCGAAGGGGGAATCAGCCTGATCTGGGATCCGAACCGCGAGCGCGATCTCGCGGGCTATGTGGTCATGCGCGGCGCGCCGGGTTCGCCGCTGGAGCCGATGACGCCGGCGCCCATCCAGGCCACGACGTTCAACGACCCGGTGCCCGCCGGCGTCCCCTACGTGTACGCCATCGTCGCCGTCGACACGGCGGGCAACCGCAGCCCCGAGTCGACCCGCTTCGAAGACGCCGGACGGAACTAGAATATCGGCCATGGACCGGCTGTATCGCGTGGAGGAGCGGGGAGAGCGCTTCCACGTCATCGAGCGCGGCGGCGTGTTCTGCCGCGCAGGCGGCGATCCGTTTACCGGGCTGGAGCCAGGCGCCGCGCTGCCGGCCGGCCTCGAAGGCTTGCGGCTGCTCCCTCCGGTGCTGCCGTCCAAGATCGTGTGCGTCGGCCTGAACTACAGGGGTCATGCGGCGGAAACGGGCAAGGCGCTGCCGGCCGAGCCGCTCATCTTCCTGAAGCCCCGCACCTCGGTGATCGGCCCTGGCGATCCGATCCGCCTGCCGCCCGGCGTCGGTCGCGTCGATTACGAAGCCGAGCTCGGCGTGGTGATCGGCCGGCGCGCGCACCGCGTGCCGCGCGCCCGGGCGTGGGACTGCATCCTCGGCCTCATCTGCGTGAACGACGTGACGGCCCGGGATCTGCAGAACCGCGAGTCGCAGTACACGCGGTGCAAGGGGTTCGACACCTTCGCGCCGATCGGGCCGTGCGTCGCCGTCGGCGGGCACGATCGGCCGCGCACGGTGGAGGGCTGGGTCAACGGGCAGCGCCGCCAGGCGTCGGCCACCGATCGGCTGATCTTTCCGATCGACCTGCTCGTCGAATTCATCACGTTCGTCATGACGCTCGAGCCGGGCGACATCGTTTCCACCGGAACACCCGCGGGCATCGGTCCGCTCGCGCATGGCGACACCGTCCGGGTCGCCGTCGAGGACGTCGGCGCGCTGGTCAACCCGGTCGAGGACGAGCAGGCCCGCCAGGCGCGGGGCAGGGGGATGCATGAAGCTGTTCATCGATTCGGGCAATCTGAAGGACATCCAGGCGCTCGCCGACACCGGCATCATCGACGGCGTCACCACCAATCCGTCGCTCCTCGCGAAGGAACCGGGCGACCATCGCGACATCCTGAAGAAGATCTGCGAGATGGTGAAGGGACCGGTCAGCGGCGAGGTGACCGCCACCGACCTCGCCGGCATGCTGCAGCAGGGGCGCGATCTCGCGGCGATTGATGCGCACATGGTCGTGAAGGTGCCGTTGACGCGCGACGGGATCAGGGCGTGCAAGGCGCTCTCGAGCGAAGGCATCCGCGTCAACGTGACGCTCTGCTTCTCGGCGGCGCAGGCGCTGCTCGCGGCCAAGGCGGGCGCCGCCTTCGTCAGCCCGTTCGTGGGGCGGCTCGACGACATCGGTTCGACGGGAATGGATCTCATCCGTGAAGTGGTCGAGATCTATCGCAACTACCCGTTCAAGACCGAAGTGCTCGTCGCCAGCTGCCGCAACCCGATTCATGTCGTCGAGGCCGCGCGGCTCGGCGCCGGCGTCGCGACCTGTCCGCCGTCGGTGATCGACCAGCTCTTCAACCATCCGCTCACCAGCATCGGCCTGGAGAAGTTCCTGAAGGACTGGGAGAAAGCGCAGAATGTGAAGGCGTGAAGTCCGAAGACATCCTCGCCGCGCTCGAGCGGCAGGCGGAGCTCGGGGGCGGGCAGCGGCGCCTCGATCGCCAGCGCGCGGCGGGCAAGCTGACCGCCCGCGAGCGGATCGACGCGTTCTTCGATCCCGGCACCTTCGAAGAAGTCGACAAGCTCGTCACCCATCGCTGCCGCGACTTCGGCATGGACGAGCACGTCGTCCCCGGCGACGGCGTCGTGGCCGGCCACGGGCTGGTGGACGATCGGCCGGTGTTCGCCTTCGCCCAGGACTTCACCGTGTTCGGGGGCTCGCTCTCGGAGACCAACGCCGCGAAGATCGTGAAGATCATGGATCTGGCGCTCGAGCTCGGGGCGCCGATCGTCGGCCTCAACGACTCGGGCGGCGCGCGCATCCAGGAAGGCGTGCTCTCGCTCGCCGGCTACGCCGACATCTTCCTGCGCAACACGCTGGCGTCCGGCGTCGTGCCGCAGATCTCCGCGATCATGGGGCCGTGCGCCGGCGGCGCCGTCTATTCGCCGGCGATCACCGACTTCACCATCATGGTGAAGGACACCAGCTACATGTTCATCACCGGCCCGGAGGTGATCCGCGCGGTCACCCACGAAGAGGTGACCAAGGAGCAGCTGGGCGGCGCGATGACGCACAACGCCACGAGCGGTGTCGCCCATTTCGCCGTCGACGGCGACCGCGAGTGCCTGGCCCTCATTCGCACGCTGCTGTCGTACATGCCGTCGAACAACCTCGACGATCCGCCGCATGCGCCGTCGGGCGACCCCGCCGACCGCGAGGCGCCGGCGCTCGATTCGATCGTGCCAGACTCCCCGACCGAGCCCTACGACATGCAGCAGGTCGTCGACGAGGTCGTCGACGCCGGCTCGTTCCTGGAGGTGCAGCGCCACCACGCCCGGAACCTGATCGTCGGGTTCGCCCGGATCGACGGCCGCCCGATCGGGGTGGTCGCCAATCAGCCGGCCGTGCTCGCCGGCACGCTCGATATCGACGCGTCCGTGAAAGGCGCGCGCTTCGTGCGCTTCTGCGACGCCTTCAACCTTCCGCTCGTCGCCTTCGAGGACGTCCCCGGCTTCCTGCCCGGCACGGTGCAGGAGCTGGGCGGCATCATCCGCCACGGCGCGAAGCTGCTGTTCGCCTTCGCGGAGGCGACGGTGCCGAAGGCGACGGTGATCACGCGCAAAGCCTACGGCGGCGCGTACTGCGTGATGTCGAGCAAGCACCTTCGCACCGACTACAACGCAGCCTGGCCGACCGCGGAGATCGCCGTCATGGGCCCCGAAGGCGCGGTGAGCATCCTCTACAAGCGCGAGCTGGACGCGGCGGCCGATGCCGCCGCCGCACGTGCCGAGAAGACGTCCGAGTTCCGGCGCAAGTTCGCCACGCCCTACATCGCGGCATCGCGCGGGTTCGTCGACGAGATCATCCGGCCTCGCGACACCCGCCGGAAGCTGGCGACCGTCCTGCGCCGGCTCGAGACCAAACGGAACCGCAATCCGCCGAAGAAGCACGGCAACATTCCCCTGTAAAATGGAGGCTCGCCAGCCTGCGCCGGCGAGCTCATCCACGTGAAACGGGTTCTGATCGCCAACCGCGGCGAGATTGCGGTCCGCATCGTCCGCGCCTGCCGGGAGTTGGGCCTCTCGCCCATCGCCGTGTATTCCGCAGCCGACCGCGCCGCGCTGCACGTGCGCCTCGCCGACGATGCCCGCCTGCTCGGGCCGAGCGCGCCGCTCGAGAGCTATCTCGCCATCGATCGGGTGCTTGCGGCCGCCAGGGCTTCGGGCGCCGATGCCGTGCACCCCGGCTACGGGTTCCTCGCGGAGAACGAGGCGTTCGCCGCCGCCGTGCGGGACGCCGGTCTGACCTTCATCGGCCCGGCCCCTGCGGCGATCGCGCTGATGGGCAGCAAGACGGCCGCGCGCGCGGCGGCGGTGCGGGCCGGCGTGCCGATCGTGCCGGGCACGGCTGAGCCGATCCCCGACGGCGCGAGCGACGCCGAACTGCTGGCGGTCGCCGGCGGGGTGGGCTATCCGCTTCTCGTCAAGGCCGTGGCCGGCGGCGGCGGCAAGGGCATGCGGACCGTGACCCGCGCGGCGGACCTGCTCGCCGCCGTGCGCGACGCCCGCTCCGAGGCCGGCGCCGCGTTCGGCGACCGGGCGATCTACCTCGAACGGCGGCTCGCCAGGCCGCGACACGTCGAGGTGCAGCTGCTGGCCGACCAGCACGGCACCGTGCTGCCGTTCGTGGAGCGCGAGTGCTCGATCCAGCGCCGGCATCAGAAGGTGCTCGAAGAGACGCCGTCGCCGGCGGTCCGCGCGCCGCTTCGCGCCGCGGTGGCGACGGCGGCCGCCGCGATCGCCCGCGACGTCGGGTACACCAACGCCGGCACGATCGAGTTCCTCGTCGAGGAGGGCGGCGGCTTCCACTTCCTGGAAATGAACACGCGGCTGCAGGTCGAGCATCCGATCACCGAGCTGGTGAGCGGCGTCGATCTCGTGCAGTGGCAGATCCGGATCGCGCGCGGCGATCGGCTCGATCTCGATCCGGCGCGTCTGCTGCGGGCGGAGGGGCACGCGATCGAATGCCGCGTCTACGCGGAAGATCCCGACGACGGCTTTCTTCCCTCGCCGGGCCGTATCTCGAGCCTCAGGGCCCCCTCGGGGCCGGGCATCCGCGACGACAGCGGCGCGACGGCCGGGATGTCGGTGCCGGTCGAGTACGACCCGCTCGTCTCGAAGCTCTCGGCGTGGGCTCCCGACCGGCCGTCGGCGATCGCCCGCATGCGCCGCGCGCTGTCGGAGTACATCGTCGGGGGCATCAAGACGACGATCCCGTTCTTCGAGTGGCTGCTTGCGGACGCCGAGTTTCTCGCCGGGCGCGTGCACACGACCTACCTGGACGAGGTGCTGGCCGCGCGGGACGGCCGCCCCTTCTCCGAACCCGATCCGGCGCTGGAACAGGTCGCCGCGATCGCCGCGGTGCTGGCGCCCGCCGTCCTGCGACGGGCCGGCGGCGCGGCGGCCGCGGCGCCGGGCGGATCGGCGTCCACGTGGCGCTCGACGGCGCGCCGCGAGGGGCTGCGCTGAGGCGCAGGCGGTGATGGAGGTCGGCGGCCGGCGCCGTGTGGTCGAGATCGTCCGGGCCGAGGGCGGTCGGTTCCTGGTGGCCGTCGACGGCCGGATCTCCGCGGTCCGCGCCGCCGACGTCGACGGCCGATCGCTGTCGCTGCTGTTCGACGAGCCGATCGGGGGGCGGCGGTCGTACGAGGCGACCATTGCCACGGACCGCTCGGGCCGCCGCATCGTCCATATTGGCGGGGCGGCGGTTGCGATTGGCCGCCCGCGCAGCGCGGGCGACCGGACGGATCGGCAGGACGGACCGCGCGCGCCAGGCGCGCAGCGGGTGGTCGCGGCCATGGCCGGCCGGGTGGTGCGGGTGCTGGTCGCCGCCGGGGAGGCGGTGCGGGCCGGGCAGGGGCTGGTGGTCATCGAAGCGATGAAGATGCAGAACGAGCTTCGCGCGACGCGCGACGGCACGGTTACCGAGATCTGCGTGGGCGAGGCCGCCCTGGTCGAAGCTGGAGCGCTGCTGGTCGTCGTGGCATGACCATCGCCGAGCGCGTCCGCGCAGCCTTCAGGCACCGGTGGGTCCGGCACGCGAGCGTCGCGCCGATGCTGGCGGTGGCGATCCTCGCGGCCGCGATCGTCGCGTCGCTCACCGTGGACCTCGGACCGGGCCTGCACCGGCTGGCCGAGCGCGAGGGCTCGAAGCGCTTCGAACGGCCGATCCACATCGGCCGTCTGGGCATTCACCTGCTCACCGGACAGATCCTCCTCGAGGACCTCCGGATCGAAGGGCGCCGCCCCGCCGATCGGCCGTTCTTCACCGCGAAGCGGCTTGCGGTGTCGCTCGACTGGTCCGCGGTCCTGCGGCGGCGGCCGGAGTTCATCATCACCGCGGTCGAGATGACCGACTGGGAGATGCTGGTCGAGAAGTGGCGCGACGGGCACAACTTCATCAAGGTGAGCTCGGACGCGCCGCGTCAGGAGCCGCCGCGTTTCACGACCACGCTGAAATACCTGCACGTCTACCGCGGCCGGTTCGTCTACGAGGATCACGAGACGCCGTGGAGCGTCGAGTGCCCGAATCTCGACATCACCATCGGCAACCTGCCCGGGTATCACGGCCGCGCGGTCTTCGCGGGCGGCGTCATCCGCATTCAGGACTACGTGCCGATGCAGGCCGACATGAGCGCGAGCTTCGCAATCGATCAAGGCAAGATCGTCCTGGATCGCATCGATCTGAAGACCGACGGCGCCCGCTCGCGGCTGACCGGGGAGGTCGATGCCCGACACTGGCCGGAGATGGTGTACCAGGTGAAGTCGCGCGTCGATTTTCCGCGGATGCGCCAGGTGTTCTTCGGGAACGAGCGCTGGGAGCTGGCGGGCCAGGGCGAGTTCACCGGCGTGTTCCACCTGTTCAAGGGCGGGCACGATCTGAGCGGTACCTTTGCCAGCGACGAGCTCGGCGTGAACGCCTACCGCTTCCCGTCGCTGTATGGCGCGCTGCGCTGGACCGACGACGGCTTCGACATCCGGGATGCCGGCGCGAAGGCCTTCGGCGGCGACGCCACGCTGACCTTCTCGATCAAGCCGCTCGGATCGCCCGAGAAGCCGAAGGGGCGCTTCGACGTCGCCTACACGGGCGTCGACGTGAGCGCGCTCACCGACTTCTACGCGCTGCGCGGCGTGCGGTTCGCCGGCGAAGCGTCGGGGCGCAACCTGCTCGAATGGCCGATGGGGCGCTTTGCCGAGAAGCATGACGAAGGCGAGATCACGATTTCGCCTCCAGCCGGCATGCGCCCGATGATCCCGCTCCTCGAGGCGGCGGGCGCCGGGGATTCCGGCGTGCCGGCGCGGACGGGGCCGCCGCCGCCGCTGCCGCCGCACGTCCCGATGGCTGGCGCGCTGCGCTACCGGCTCGAGCCGGCGACGATCCACCTGGCCGACGGCGTCTTTGCGACTGCGGGCACGCACGTGAGGTTCAGCGGCACCACCGATTGGGGGGAGCGATCGCGGATCGCGTTTCACGTGACCAGCCGCGACTGGCAGGAGAGCGACCAGCTGCTCGCCGGGATCATCACCGATTTCGGATCGCCGACCGGCGTCGTCGAGTTCGGCGGCCAAGGCGAGTTCGACGGCACGATGACCGGGGCGCTCCGTCGGCCGCGCGTGGAAGGCGATTTCGCCGGCAAGCAACTGCGCGCCTGGGACACCCTGTGGGGCGACGGTGCCGCCCATCTCATCGTCGAGAACAACTACGTGACGATCCGCGACGGTGTGGTCCGCAAGGGGGAGTCCGAGATCCGCACCGACGGCACCTTTTCGCTCGGCTACCCGCGGCGCGACGGCGGCGAGGAGATCGACGCGCGGTTCCGCGCGACGCGGCGCGATCTCGAATCGCTGCGGCACGCCTTCGAGCTGGACGACTGGCCGGTCTCCGGCGATCTGTCCGGCGAGTTCCACCTGACGGGTGCCTACGGCGGGCCGCTCGGGTTCGGCGGCATGACCATCGAGCGCGGCACGGCGTTCGGCCAGGGGTTCGAGCGGGCAGCCGCTTCGCTGCGCTTCGACGGCTCCGGCGTTCGCCTCGACGGGATCGAGGTCGCCGAGGGCGGCGGCGAGGTGACGGGCGCCGCCTATGTTGGCTGGGATGGGAGCTACTCCTTCAATGCTGCCGGCCGCGGCATCCCGGCCGCCCGCATTGCGCTGCTCGCGTACCCGGACGCGCCGCTGGCCGGCGTGGCGGAGTTCACGGCGTCGGGCAGCGGCGCCTTCGCCGAACCGCGGTATGACGTGAGGTTCCGGGTCGACGATCTGTCGGTCTCCCGCGAGCCGGTCGGCCAGGTGACCGGTTCGCTGGCGCTGCGCGGCCGCGAGCTGAGCGGCGACCTCGACGTCGCCTCGCCGCGCATGGCGCTGACCGGCACCGGCCGGATCGGGCTGGCGCCCGGCGCGCCGTCCGAGCTGATGTTCAGGTTTCACGACTCGTCGTTCGATCCCTACCTCCGGCTCGTCGTCCCCAAGCTGTCGCCCTACGCGACGGCGGTTGCCAGCGGATCGGTCCGCGTGACGGGGCAGCTCGGCAACGCGGGGCAGCTGCAGGCCGACGCAACCGTCGACTCCCTCGACATGCGCCTGTTCGATTATGCGGTCCGGAACGCGTCGCCGATTCGCCTGGCGCTCGAGGGCCGGCAGGTGCAGATCCGGCAGGTGCAGCTGGTCGGCGAGGATACGCGCCTCGACCTGACGGG
Organism: Acidobacteriota bacterium; assembly: GCA_020850715.1. GTDB lineage: Bacteria > Acidobacteriota > Vicinamibacteria > Vicinamibacterales > CAVVIG01 > JADZED01. The sequence goes on along the minus strand of JADZED010000053.1, from coordinate 13,422 downwards.
CTCGGTGGGACTGGCCGACGAGCGCATCGCGCTTCGGGTCGACGGCGACGCCGGCCTCGGCATCCTCCAGGGATTCTTCCGCGACGTCCGGGGCTCCGGGCACGCGCGGCTGTCGGCAGCCGTCGACGGCCCGCTGCGCGCACCTCTGTTCTCGGGCAGCGCCACGATCACCGACGGCCGCGTGCGCCTTCTCTCGCTGCCGAACGCGCTCGACGCCATCAACGGCGTGGTGCACTTCGACTCTCGCGGGATTCGCCTCGACGACCTCACGGCGGCGCTGGGCGGCGGACGCATCCAGTTCGGCGGACGGGTGGGGCTCGACGGCTACCTGCCGGGCGATCTCAACGTGACGATGCGCGGGGAGGGCGTGCGGCTGCGCTACCCGGAGGGCGTCCGCTCGCAGATCGACGGCGATCTGACGCTGCGGGGCACCCTCGCCGAGCCGACGCTGGGCGGCTCGGTTACCGTGCGGAGCGCCGTGTGGACCAAGCGGCTCGATCCGGCGGCCGGCCTGTTCGATTTCGGCGGCGGCGCGCCGGCGGCCGCGGGCGAGATCGCCGAGACGATCCCCCTGCGGTTCGACATCCGGGTGCTCGTGCCCTCGACGCTGCGGATCGACAACAACCTGATCGAGAACATGGTGGCCAGCGCCGATCTCGAGCTGCGCGGCACCTACGATCGCCCGGTCGTGTTCGGCCGCGCCGAGGTGGATCGCGGCATCGTGCGCTTCGAGGGGCGCCGCTACACGGTCACGCGCGGCACGATCGACTTCACCAATCCGGCGCGCATCGAGCCGTTCTTCGACGTCGAGGCGGAGACGAGCGTGCGCATCCCGGGCCAGACGTACCGCGTGATCGTCAGCGCCGCCGGCACGTCCGAGCGGCTGCAGCCGCAGCTGAGCTCGGATCCGCCGCTGCCGGCGGCGGACGTGGTGTCGCTCCTGTTCGGCAACGTCCGCCGCCTGGACCGCGACGTGGAGCTCCGCGCGCTGCAGAACCCGAACGAGCGGCAGACCGACATTCTGACATCGCGCGCGACGCAGCTGCTGGCGACCCCGCTGTCGAGCGAGGTGGGCAAGGTGGTGGAGCAGACCTTCGGCGTCGATACGTTCCAGCTCTCGCCGTCGCTGGTCGACCCTTACAGCCAGTCCACGTCGCTGCGCGTCAACCCGTCGGCGCGGGTCACCATCGGCAAGCGCATCTCCGATCGCGTCTTCCTGACCTTCTCGCGCAGCATCAGCACCGCGACCAACGATCAGATCATCCTGCTGGAGTACAACGAGAGCGACCTGCTCTCGTGGATTCTGTCGCGCAACGAGGACTCGACCTACGCGATTGAGTTTCGGGTGAGGCACACGTTCTGATGCGGGCAGTACGCGCGGCGCTGGCCGCCGCCCTGCTCGTGCTCGTCGCGCGCGCGACGTCGGCCGAGGTGTCGGACTATCTGGGCCGGACCGTCAGCGCGGTCCGCCTCGAGATCGAAGGCGTCGGCGTCGCCGATCCGAACCTCCTGGGTGTCGTCGAGACGCGGGCCGGCGCGAGGCTCTCGATGATGGACGTCCGCGAGAGCATCGCCCACCTGTTCAGCCTCGGCCGGTTCGACGACGTGGAGGTGCAGGCGTCGCGCGACGGGGATCGCGTCGCGCTGCGTTACGCGCTGACGCCGATTCACACCATTGCGCGGATCGCGTTCGACGGCGAGGTCGAGCGGCCCGGCATCGACGCGGGCGATCTGCGGCGGGCGATCGGCGCACGGTTCGGCGGCTCGCCATCCGCGCGGCGCGCGGGCGATGCGGGGCTGCTGGTCGCCGAGCAGCTCCAGGCGCGCGGCTACCTGCGGCCGCTGGTGACGCCGCGCGTGCTGGTCGATCACGCCTCCGAGCGCGCGACGCTCACGTTCACGATCGTCCCGGGTCCGCGCACCACGATCGGCCAGGTCGACATCACCGGCGTTCCCGAGCCGCTGCGGCGATCGGTGCTCGGGGAGCTCGACATCGTGCCGGGCATGCCCTACGAGCGCGACGCGCTGACGGCGCGCACCGACGCGTTTGTCGCGCGGCGGCGCGCGCGGGGGTACTACGAAGCGGCGATCACGATCGGCGTCGTCCTCGTCGACGACGATCGACGCGTCAACCTCACGCTGAACGTCGCCGTCGGCCCGCGCGTCCGCGTCGCCTTTGCCGGCGATCCGGTGCCGGCCGATCTGCGCGAGACCTTCGTGCCGATCGAGCGCGAAGGCTCGTCGGACGAGGACCTGCTCGAAGACTCCAGCCACCGGATCGAAGAGTACTTCCGGACGCTGGGATACCAGGACGCGCGCGCGCCCTACGCGCGACGTGAGACGGGCGGCGAGCTCCTGCTGACGTTCACCGTGGCCAGGGGCCCGCAGTACCGCGTCTCGCGGGTCGAGGTCGCCGGCAACGCGTCGGTGCCGCTCGGGGAGCTTGCGCCCATGCTCCGGCTGCGCGAAGGGCAGCCGTTCTCGAGCAGCGCGATGGAGGCCGATCGGCGGGCGATCGAGCTGCTCTATCATCGACGCGGTTTCGCCGCCGCGCGCGTGGATGCCGATTTCGAGCGGGATGTGGAGGCGGCCCCGGCGGCCGATCCCGCGCGGGGGCAGCCCACGCGCGTGCGCATCGCCATCCACGAGGGTCCGCAAGCGACCGTCGCCTCGGTGCGGCTCGACGGCAACCGATCGGTGGGGGATGCCGAGCTGCGCGAGGCGATCTCCCTCGATGCCGGCCAGCCGTTCTTCCCGCCGCAGCTCGCCGCCGACCGCGATCGGATGCAGCTCCTGTACGCGAACCGCGGGTATGCCGCGGCGCGGGTGGAGGTGCGCTCCGAGCTGAGCGGCGACGGGGCGCGCGCCGACGTCACGTTCGCGATTCAGGAAGGTCCGCGCATCCTCGTCGATCACGTGCTCATCGTCGGCAACGTCCGGACGCGCGCCGATATCATCGAGCGGGAGCTGGCCATCAAGCCGGGCGATCCGCTCGGGCTCGAGGCGCTCACCGAGAGCCAGCGGCGCCTCTCGCTGCTGGGCCTGTTCCGGCGCACGCGCCTCACCGAGCTGCGTCACGGCGACGAGACGACACGGGATCTCGTCGTGACCGTCGAGGAATCGCCGGTGACCACGGTCGACTACGGCGGCGGCATCGAAGCCGGCGAGGTGCTTCGTGCGGCCGACGACGGCGGCTTCGCCCGCACCGAGCTCGACCTCTCGCCTCGGGCGTTCTTCGGTATCGGCCGTCGGAACCTGTTCGGCAAGAACCGCTCGATCAACCTGTTCGGGCGGATCAGCCCGCACCTGAGCGGATCGACGGGGCGGTTGACGACGTCGGCCGGCGCGCTCGGGTTCACGGAGTACCGGCTGCTGGCATCGTTCCGCGAGCCGCGGGTGTTCGAGACCGGGGCCGACGCCTCGCTCACCGCCGTGCTCGAGCAGCAGCGGCGTGCCAGCTTCAATTTCGCGCGCCAGAGCTTCATCGCCGAGGCGGGCCGGCGGTTCACGCCGGCCTTCGGCGCCAGCGGCAGCTACCAGATCCAGCAGACCAGGCTGTTCCCGTTCCAGACGATCGCGCCGTCCGAGCAGCTCCTCATCGATCGCCTGTTTCCGCAGTTGCGACTGTCGTCGGCATCGGGCTCGGTCACGCGCGATACGCGCGACGATCCGATCGAGCCGGCGTCAGGCGGCTATCTGAGCGCCACCGGACAGGTCGCGGCGCGGGCCATCGGATCGGAAGTCGGCTTCGTCAAGACGCTCCTGGTCGCGCAGGCGTTCCGGACGCTGCCGCGTACCGCGCGAGTCGTGCTGGCCGGCAACCTGCGGGTCGGCCTGGCGGCCGGATTCGCCCGCGACGTGGCCCGCGTCGACGAGGAGGGAAACGTCATCGTGGGCCCCGACGGCGCGCCGATCGTGGATCGCGTGAAAGACCTGCCGGCCAGCGAGCGTTTCTTCGCCGGCGGCGACACGATGCGCGGATTCGCGCTCGACCAGCTCGGCGCGCCGGGCACGATCGACGCCCGCGGCTTTCCGGTTGGCGGGCGCGCGCTTCTCGTCGCCAACGCCGAGCTGCGCGTGCCGCTGCGCGGCGGTCTCGGCGCGGTCGGCTTCGTCGACGCCGGCAACGTCTTCGCGCGGCCGCGGGACTTCGCGCCGGGCGACGTGCGGACCGCCGCCGGGTTCGGCCTGCGGTACCGCTCGCCCATCGGGCCGATCCGGGTGGACCTCGGCTTCAAGCTGCAGCGCGAGACCGTCGCCGGCCGGCGCGAACGGCCGACCGCCATTCACGTCAGTCTGGGGCAGGCGTTCTGAGATGCGGAGCGAGGAGTGCGCAGAACCTCGATGATCGAGCCCACGCCACGACGCCTGCTCCTGCTGCTGATGCTCGTCGCGAGCGCGGGCGCTCCGGCGCGCGCCGACGAGGTGCTCGATCGCGTGCTGGCGGTCGTCGGCGACCACATGATTACGCTGACCGACGTGACGGCGGCCAGGGACTTCGGGCTCGTGGACGCGCCGGCCGGCGCCGACCTCGTCCGCGAGATCCTGCCGCGGCTGATCGACCGCGAGCTGATGCTGGTCGAAGTCGATCGCTACGCGCCGCCGGAGCCCGGCGTGGAGGCGCTCGACGCGGCAATGGGCGCGGCGCGGGCGCGATTCGCCTCGGAGGAGGCGTTTGAGCGCGCGCTGGAGCGATCGGGCATCAACGCGGGGCGGCTCCGGGAGACACTGCGCCAGAACCTGCGAATCGACGCCTACCTGGATCAGCGCTTCACGCGCGGCCGCACCGCCCAGATCGTCCAGGACTGGATCGACGGACTGCGGCGGCGGACCGAGATCGTCGACCTCTCGATCACGGCGCGCTGAGGAACTGCGCGATCTGCAGCAGGTCGAAGCCCGCGTGGCTGACCATCGGCGCCACCACCGAGCGCCGGCGCAGGTAGACAATCCCCCAGAACGCACCGAGCACCGCGGTCGCGACGGCGGCGTCGGCTCCCTGCACGAGATGGCCGGCGCCGAACGCCGCGCTCGTCACGACCACCCCGACCACCGGGCCGCCGAGCCAGACCTCGAACCGGTGCAGCAGGAACGCGCGCTGGATTTCCTCGCGGATGCCGCCCGCCACGATCACCACCAGCGCGAAGAGCCATGCGTTGCGCGGCGAGCTGATCAGATCGCGCAGCGGGTTCTCCGGCACGGTGTGCAGCCACGGCGCCACCGCCTGCAGCGCCAGCAGGACGGCCGCCGCCATGAAGATCGCGACGAAGATGAACACGATGCCACGCCTGGCTTCTCCGGCAATCGTGCGCGGTCCGAGAAAGATCGCCGCCGGACGTTCGCCGTGCGCGCGCAGGAAGGCAATCACCAGCCCGACGAGGATCACGCTGTCGACCAGCGACAGGACGACGACAAAGCCGATGTTCAGCGCGCCCGCCGCATTGGCCGGCGCGTAGCCGAGGCGGCCGAACAGATCCGACAGGACAATCTGCGTCGGGTAGTCAGAGCACAGGATCACTTCGACGAGCGCGAGGGCGCGGCCGGCCCCCGGCCGCGCAGCCGGCCCGACTGGTGGCGTCGATGGGAAGGGGGGAGGGGGCGGCGACTCGATCGGCTCGGAACGCATGGGGCCTTACAGCCTACCCGTTCTCCCGCCGACTCTCCAACGATCGGCGCAGCCACGGGTGGGCTTTGCGGCAACGCACGGGAAACGTTGAGCTTGCCAGCGCGCGCCCCGGGAGCCACACTTGGGAGCCCCACTGTAAAAATGACATGGTTGACGAGGGTCCCTTGAGTACCGAAAGCGTAATGAGCGGGGCGGCGGCGCAGCCTGTATTGGCCGAACGCGTGCTGATCGTGGAGGACGATCACTCGGCGCGGATCGGGCTGGAACAGCTCGTCCGCAGCTGGGGATTCGTCGCCGAATCGGCGGGCGACGGCGAGGAAGCGCTCGAGAAAGTCACGACGTTCCGGCCCGCGATCGTCATCACCGATCTCGTGATGCCGCGGCTGGACGGGTTGAACCTGCTGCGCGCGTTCCAGCAGCAGGGCGCCGACGTGACGACGCTGCTGCTGACGGCGCAGGGGAGCGTGGAGAGCGCCGTCGCGGCGATGAAGGAGGGCGCGTACGATTACCTGACCAAGCCGGTGGATCTGCAGCGGCTGAAGATCCTCCTCGACAAGATCGTCGAACGCCAGGAGACGCTGCGCGAGGTGAAGGCGCTGCGCCGGCAGCTGCGCGAGCACGGCACGTTCGGCACGATCATCGGCAACGCGCCCGAGATGCGCAAGATCTACAACGTTGTCGAGAAAGCGGCGCCGACCAGCGCGTCGGTGCTCATCACGGGCGAGTCGGGCACGGGCAAGGAGCTCGTGGCGCAGACGATCCATCAATTGAGCCCGCGGGCGACCTTCCCGTTCGTGGCGATCAACTGCGCGGCGATTCCCGAGACGCTGCTCGAGAGCGAGATCTTCGGCCACGAGAAGGGCGCGTTCACCGGCGCCGCGGATCGGCGTCAGGGCTGCTTCGAGCTGGCCGATCGCGGCACGCTGTTTCTCGACGAGATCGGCGAGATGACGCCGGCCACGCAGGTCAAGCTGCTGCGTGTGCTGCAGGAGCGCCGGTTCCGGCGGCTCGGCGGCCGCATCGAGCAGTCGGTCGACGTGCGCGTAATCGCCGCGACCAACGTGAATCCGATCGAAGCGGTGGCCAAGGGGAAGCTGCGCGAGGATCTGTACTACCGGCTGAACGTCTTCTCGTTCCGCCTGCCGCCGCTCCGCGAGCGCAAGGAGGACCTGCCGCTGCTCATCCAGGCGTTCATCAGCGAATTCAACGCGCGCAACCAGAAGACGATCGCCGGCGTCGATCACCAGGTGATGCGGCTCTTCGAACAGTACGCCTGGCCGGGCAACGTGCGCGAGCTGCGCAACGTCATCGAGCGTGCGACGATTCTCGCCGCCGGCCCCCTGATCGAGGCCAAGCACCTGCCGCCGATGCTGGACGCGCAGCCGGCGGAGCGGCACCAGCCGCAGGTGTCGCTGGCGCCGGGCACGACGGTCGAAGAGGCCGAGCGGCGCCTGATCCTCATGACGCTGGAGCACACGCGCGACAACAAGACGCGCGCCGCCGAGATTCTCGGCATCAGCCTCAAGACGCTGCACAACAAGCTGAATCGACTGAGACTGCGGCCGAGGAAGGCGGAGTAGGGACCCACGTCCCGATGCGCATCGGCCTCAAGGGCAAACAGGTCATCGGCGTCACCTCGATCGTCGGCGCCGTCGTGGTGTCGCTGAGCCTGGTGCACCTGGCCAACCTGGCGCGCGTCCAGCTCGAAGAGAGCCAGGCGCGCGCGGAATTGCTCGGCAACGCCATCTTCCATCGCGCGCGCGAGGTGATCGCCGGCGGCGGGGATCCGTACGAGGGGCTGCGCAGCGATCCCGGCCTGCGATCGATCCTCGAGTCGAGCCTCTACTCCAAGAACGTCACCTTCGCGGCCATCGTCGACACCCGCGGGGTGGCGGTCGCGCACGCCGACCCCGGCATGGAGGGCCGCGGACTGCCGCCCGAGGAGCTGCTGAGCGAGCTGCTCGCGAAGACGGCGCTGTCCGAGCTGGCGGCCATCTATGCGGGCCAGGGCCGCAACCTCGAGTACCGCCAGCCGCTGCTGCTGGACACCCGCGAGTTCGGATCCATCCGGATCGGCGTGTCGACGCTGTTGATCCGGCAGGATCTCGGCGTGTCGCTCGAGCCGGCGATCACGACGGCGCTGGCGGCGCTGGGCGTCGCCGTGGGCGTCGCGCTGCTGCTCGCGCAACTGCTGCTGCGGCCGATCCACGTGATCCGCAGCGGCCTGACGCGCCTCGGGCGCGGCGAGCTCGACGTCCGGCTCGACCTGAAGCAGGCCGACGAGTTCGGCGACCTGGGCACCTCCTTCAACGAAGTGACGGCGCAGCTGTCGGCCGATCGGTCGCACATGGCGGGCCAGGTCGCCCACCTCGAGTCGGCCGTCCAGCACCTGGAGGATGCGCTCGCCGTCGTGAGCCCGCGCGGCGAAATGCTGTTCACCAATCCGGCGATGCGCACGCTGCTGCCGCGGGCGGCTGCGGGCGCTCCGCTCGCGCAGCTGCTGCCGGCCGACAATCCGGTGATTGGATTGTTCGAGCAGACGCTGGTGACGAACCAGTCGCGCGGCCCGCTGTCGGCCGTGTTCCCCGACATCCGCAGCGCCGGCGATTCCGGGGAGCGGCTGGTGATGACGCACGCCGTGACCGATCCGCAGGGACAGCTGGTCGGGGTGATGTTCATCGCACGCAACCTGGAATATCTCAGCCAGGTGCAGTCGACCATCCGGTACTCGCGCAAGCTCGCCGCCCTGGGCCGCCTGTCGGCCGGCGTGGCGCACGAAGTGAAGAACCCGCTGAACGCGATGATGATCCATCTCGAGCTGCTCCGGCAGCACATCCGGCCCGCGCCGGCGGCCCCGGCGATCGACCCGGCCGCCGCCTCCCGCCACGTCGACGTCATCGCGGGCGAGATCCGGCGGCTCGACGAGGTGGTGCAGGGCTTCCTCAAGTTCTCGCGGCCCGAGGATCTCCGGCTCCAGCCGGTGAGCCTCGACGCGCTGTTCAGGGAGATCGTGCCGATCGTGCGCTCCGAGGCCGAACGCGCCCGCATCGAGCTCCACGTCGACGGCAGGGCGCCCGACGTCAACGGCGATCCCGCCATGCTCCGGCAGCTGTTCCTGAACCTGGCCTTGAACGCATGCCAGGCGATGCCGAGCGGCGGCACGCTCCGCATCCATTGTGAGGCGATCGGCGGCCGCCGCGTGGCGGTGTCGGTCGTCGACACCGGCGTGGGCATCGCACCCGAGCATCTGCAGCGGATCTTCGACCTGTACTTCACGACCAAGCCGAAGGGCAGCGGGATCGGCCTGTCGATGGTGTATCGCACGGTCCAGATGCACGACGGCGATATTGAAGTACAGTCGACACCAGGCGCCGGAACCACCTTCCGGGTGCTCCTGCCCCAGGCGTAGTGATGAAGCAATCGGGTCCAACCACGGCGGGCTTCGCCGGCATCGCGCTGACCGCGCTGCTGGCGGCCGGCTGCGCGCACGCCGAGGCGGCGCGCGCGACCGGCGGTCCGCCGCTCGAGATGCCAGTGCCGCCGCCGCGCGAGATCGTCGTGCTCGAGGTCGAGGTGCCGCCGCCGCCACCGCCGGCCGAGGAGCTTCCGCGTCCGGCGCCGCCGCCGCGTCCGAAGCCGGCGCCGCGGGTCGAGGCGCCAAAGCCGGAGCCGCCGGAGCGCGAGGCGCCGCCGCCCGGAGACTCCATGAAGAGCGGCGCCGCGACGACGCTGCAGACCGCGCCGCCGTCCGCAGAGGGCGAGCTCGAGCGTTCGATACGCGATGCCATCGGACGCGCGTCAGCCAATCTCGCACGGATCGACTATCGGCGCTTGAACGCGGACGCGCGGAGCCAGTACGACACGGCGAAGCGTTTCATCCAGCAGGCCGACGACGCCGTCCGCGCGAGGAACCTCGTCTTCGCGAAGAACCTGGCCGACAAGGCGGCGACGCTCGCCGATCAGCTCGGCGGCCGCTAGCCGAGTGGCGGTCCACGCCGATCGCGCACCTGGACGGTATGGCGCTGGCACCGGGACCGCTTCGCCGGCGCGGTCTCCCCTCTGGCAGCGTGCCTCAGTCGCCCGCACGTTCCCATCCGCCCGCCCTTCGCGACTTGCCATCCTGCCGCCACGCTCCGCGATCTGATCGTCGTTCGGCGTCGACAGGCCACTGTGGCAGGTCGCGACCCATCATGTGGGTGCGCCGCTTCTCATCGGCGTCGCGTGGCCGCTCGCATCGGCGGGAGACAACGGCCGGCAAGCGCGGCATCGTCTGGCACCTCGCTTGCTCGGAGGAGAGGCAGCTTCGTTCCTTCTGCAATCTGCGGAAGGACAAATACCCCCCTCACACGCTGCCAGTGCATCAGGGGAGGCGGTTCGCGCCGCCTCCCGCCAGCCGCTCTCGCCCATCGAGGTGTCGGGCGCGCCGGCGTCCGGAGTCCTTGCGACGTTCTTCCACACTCATCCACATATTGCGACTGACCTAAAACAGAGGCACAATATATGGTGTAACGCGGCTTGACAAACTGGCGTGCTGGCCTCATATTGGTCCGCCGGACAAGTCGGCACGGCGCGCGCTCGGGAATCACCCAGCTTCCTGAAGCGGCGCCGGAATTCGATCCGTCAGTCCAGCATTCCTGCAACAGCTTCGACGGTCGCTCCCGGGGCGCGGAGTCGATCTCGGTGGAGGAGACATGAAAGAAGGCGCTGCCTATCAAGCCGCGAGCGCGGGCCAGCAGACGGTGGAGAGCGGTGGATCGCCGGCCATGTCCCACGCGGATGCGCTGGTCGAGAAGGAGAGGCTGCGTGGCTCGAAGAAGCCGGCGCCGGCGCCCGGCCTGACCTTTCCGCGGTTCTTCACCGACGCGGGCGTGGATCCGTTCGACGAGGTCGAGTGGGAGCTGCGGGCGGCAACGATCGGCAACGAGCGCGGCGAGCTCGTGTTCGAGCAGCGCGACGTGGAGATTCCCCGGACCTGGTCGCAGCAGGCGACCAACATCGTGGTCTCGAAGTATTTCCGCGGGCAGATCGGCACGCCCGAGCGGGAACGGAGCGTGAAGCAGCTGATCGGCCGCGTCGTGACGACGATCACCGAATGGGGGCGCGCGAACCGGTATTTCGCGACCGAGGAAGACCTGCAGGCGTTCAGCGACGATTTGAAGCACATCCTCGTGCGGCAGAAAGCGGCCTTCAACAGCCCGGTATGGTTCAACTGCGGCTTCGAGAAGGCGCCGCAGTGCTCCGCCTGCTTCATCAACTCGGTCGAGGACACGATGGATTCGATCCTGACGCTCGCCAGGACCGAGGGGATGCTCTTCAAGTTCGGCTCGGGCACCGGCACCAACCTCTCGCCGATTCGATCGTCGAGGGAGCTGCTGGCGGGCGGCGGTACGGCGTCGGGGCCGGTCTCCTTCATGAAGGGGTACGACGCGTTCGCCGGGGTGATCAAGTCTGGCGGCAAGACGCGGCGGGCGGCCAAGATGGTCATCCTCAACGCCGAGCACCCCGACATCGTCGAATTCATCAACTGCAAGGTGGAGGAGGAGAAGAAGGCGTGGGCGCTCATCGATGCCGGCTATGACGGCTCGTTCACCGGCCAGGCGTATTCGTCGGTGTTCTTCCAGAACTCGAACAACAGCGTCCGGGTGACCGACGACTTCATGCGCGCCGTGCTGGACGACGGGCCGTGGGAGACGCGGGCGGTGCGCGACGGCGCGGTGATGGACACCTACAAGGCGCGCACGCTGATGCGCCTGATCGCCGAAGGCACGCACATCTGCGGCGATCCCGGCATGCAGTTCGACACGACGATCAACGAGTGGCACACCTGTCCGTCGACCGATCGCATTCACGCGAGCAACCCGTGCTCCGAGTACATGTTCCTGAACGACTCGGCGTGCAACCTCGCGTCGATCAACCTGATGACGTTCGTGAAAGACGACGGCGAGCTCGACACGGTCGCGTACAAGGCGGCGGTGCGCACGCTCATCACGGCGCAGGAGATCATCGTCGACAGCGCGAGCTACCCGAGCGAGGCCATCGGCCGGAACAGCCGCGCCTACCGGCCCCTCGGCCTCGGGTACGCGAACCTCGGCGCGCTGCTGATGTCGCGCGGTCTGCCGTACGACAGCGACGCCGGGCGCGACTATGCCGCCGCTCTGACCGCGCTGATGACGGGCGAGGCGTACGCGCAGTCGTCGCGCATCGCCCGCGACCACGGCGGCCCCTTCTCGGGCTATGACCGCAACCGCGAGCCGTTCCTGCGCGTCATCCGCAAGCACCGCGACGCGCTGCGCGACGTCAACGCGCGCAACGTCCCGTCGGATCTATATCAGGCCGCGCGCTCGTCGTGGGACGATGCGGTGGAGCTGGGGGAGCAGTTCGGCTTCCGCAACGCGCAGGCGACGGTGCTCGCGCCGACCGGCACGATCGGCTTCATGATGGACTGCGACACCACCGGCGTCGAGCCGGACATCGCGCTGGTGAAGTACAAGAAGCTGGTCGGCGGCGGCCTGATGAAGATCGTGAACCAGACCGTGCCGATGGCGCTGCGCCGGCTCGGCTACACGCCGGCGGACGTCGATGCGATCGTCGACTTCATCGACGCCAACGAGACGATCGAAGGCGCGCCAGGCCTGAAGACGGCGCACCTGCCGGTCTTCGACTGCGCCTTCAAGGCGGCCCGAGGGCAGCGCTCCATTCATTACATGGGCCACATCAAGATGATGGGGGCCACGCAGCCGTTCATCTCCGGCGCGATCAGCAAGACGGTGAACGTGCCCAGGGAGGCCACCGCCGACGACATCCTGCAGGCCTACGTCCAGGCGTGGAAGCTGGGCGCCAAGGCGATTTCGATCTATCGCGACGGCAGCAAGCGCACGCAGCCGCTCAACACCTCCAGGGACCAGAGCGCGGCCGGGCAGGCGCAGGCTGCCGCCGGTCCGGTCACGCAGCCGATCCGGCGCCGCCTGCCCGACGAGCGCCGCGCGATCACGCACAAGTTCGACATCCAGGGGCACGAAGGCTATATCACCGTCGGCCTGTTCGAGAACGGCCAACCGGGCGAGATCTTCCTCGTGATGGCCAAGGAGGGCTCGACGATCTCCGGCTTTGCCGACGCGTTCGCGCAGGCGATCTCCTACGCCCTGCAGTACGGCGTGCCGCTGCAGGCGCTGGTCGACAAGTTCAGCCACGTGCGCTTCGAGCCGTCCGGCATGACGCGCAACCCGGAGATCCGCTTCGCCAAGTCGATCGTCGACTACATCTTCCGCTGGCTCGCCTCGAAGTTCCTGTCGGCCGAGGCGCAGTACCACGCCGGCGTGAACGGCCGCGAGCTCGACGGCAGCGGCGCCCCGCCGGCCGGCCAGCCGGCCGCCGCAGCGGCGTCCGCGCCGGCGGCGCCCGGACAGCATTCGACCATTCAGAACCAGGAAGACGCGCCGCCCTGCTCGACCTGCGGCGCGATCATGATCCGCAGCGGCGCCTGCTACAAGTGCAGCAACTGCGGCACCACGAGCGGCTGCGCCTGAGGACGGCGGCGCCGTATCCGAGACGATACGGCGCCCCCCGCCAATCGACGAGCTTCACGCCGTTCTCGGAAGCCGGGCGCCCGCGCGCCCGGCTTTTCATGTCTAATAGAGCGGCGTGCCCGCATCCAGGTTCCGGTGGCCCTAGCCCCAGTACAAGCGCGTTTGCGGCTCGGCGGGTAAACAAAACACTCGAAATGTCCGTACCTCAGAGCAGAGTTTCACGGCGGCCCACCAGAAGCTCTGACGCCAGGAGGGACATTTCGAGTGAAGACG
>JADZED010000052.1 GCA_020850715.1 Acidobacteriota bacterium | reverse complement strand
GCGGGAACATGTATGCGGGGGGCGCGGGCGCGATCATGCCGAACAAGATCGTGTCGAAGCACAACTTCCGCTACGTGCCGCGGATGATGGGGCTCGACATCGTGAAGAAGCTGCGGGCGCAGCTCGATGCCAACGGCTACAAGGACGTCGAGATGAAGCTGATCGGCGACGTGCCCTGGTCGCGCGGGTCGTCGCGCGACACCGACATCACGCACGCCGGCGAGAAGGCGACCGCGCACATCCAGGCGCTCGGGCTGGCGGGCGGCAGCGGCGATCCGGGGCGGCCGCGCTACACGCCGCCGGCGCCGGCGCGGCCGACAGCGGCCTCCCTGAATTCCAACGGCATGGGGTCGGACCTCGAGCAGGAAGCGACCGGCGGCTACTGGCCGTCGTACCTCTGGGCCGACGGCGAGGTGGGCCAGAAGGTCGGCACGATCCGGATCCCGATGGGGATGGGGGGCAGCGGCGGCGGCGGCGGCGGACGCAACCACGCGGCCAACGAGTACTACATCGTCGAATCGCAATCGAAGGCCGGCGGGATGGCGACGGCGGAGAAGGCGGTGGCGGCCACGCTCTTCGAGTACTCGCGCATCACGACGGTGCCGCCGAGGCCGAAGAAGTAGCGACTGGCCGACCGCGGAGCTCCAGGCGGACCTAGTGTCCCGTCCCAGTGGATCGTGGCATAAGTCGCACTCGCCGCGCCCCGAGCACGAGAGGGGCGCGGCGACATGGAAGCTGCGTATCGGGCTGGCGATCGTCCTGGCCGCGCCCGGCGTCGCCGGCCTGTGGTCTGCCACGCGCGAGCGGCCGATCGAGGTCCGAGCTGCCTCCCGCACGGCTCGCGGGGGGACGCACGCGGCCGCGCGGAACGCCGGAGGGTGCCTCACCGTGCGCTGCCGGGCGCCGGTGTCTCGGAGGTGACCGGCAAGGTCGCGCTCCGGCAGCCCGTGGTGCAACGCCAGCATCGCGGCGAGGGCGCCAAGGCGTCCCCGTGGGCAAGGCGCGAAGGGCGAGCCTGACGGGAGCATGCGAGCGGCTGAGCGACGCCGGTCGCCAGCCGCGACGCCCCGCTCGAGAGCTGGGCCTCGATCGGCGTGGGGGCGCTGTGGCGAATGATCCCGCGCCGGCGACAGGCGGAGCGAAGCACGCCGGCGCGGGCTACAGCCCGGCGATCGCGCGCGCGCGTGCGAGACCCTCGCGTGCGGCAGCGAGTGCGGGGTCGATCGTGAGCGCGACCGCGAACCGATCGGCGGCCTCGCCCGCCAGGCCCGACTCGAGGAGCAGCAGGCCCAGGTTCACGTATCCACGCGCGTCGTTCGGGGTGAGGCGAATCGACGATTCGAACGCGCTCCTTGCACAGTCGCGCTGGCCGTCGGTGGCGCACGCTGCGCCCAGCAGGTTGTAGCCGCGCGCATGGTCGGGGTGCTCGGCCACCAGACGGCGCGCGTCGGCGATCGCCTCGGGGATCCGCCCATTGAGGAAGAGCGCCGAGGCCCGGTAGTAGCGTGCGTCCGCCCGTTCTGGATATCGCCCGAGGAGGGCTTCGGCCAGCGGCAGAAGGCGCTCGCCATCCTGTGCGTCCGCGAGCACCGACGCCAATTGCTCGGCGGCCCGAGGATCGTCGGGTGCGATGCGCAGCGCGGCATCGGCCTCGACCGCCGCCGCCCGGAAGTCGCCGGCGGAGGCGAGGACGCGTGAAAGGGCGATGCGTGCCGGAACGTTCGCGGCATCGGCGTCTGCGTATCCCTGGAGCAACGCACGCGCCGTCTCCAGCTTTTCCGGCTTGCCGGCCGCGCGGATCAACCCCTCCAGCGCCTCTGCGTTCCGCGGATTGATCGCAACCGCGCGCTCGAACGCGTCATACGCCGCCACGTAGGCCTCCGCGCGCAGCGCCATGTTGCCGCGGACGACCCAATCGGCGTCGGTCGCCCGATCCAGGGCCGCCTGCACGGCCGGATGCGGCGTGGCGGCCAGCCTGCCAATCTCGGCGACGTTCTCGTTGCCGAGCCGCCCATAGATGCCGCGCGGGGCCGAGAATTCGAGCGCCATGCGATCGTCGATCTGAATCGGCGCTTCGCCGCCGTACGCCTGCAGCCCTTCGGGGCCGGCAATCAGCATCGAGAGCAGCGCGAAGGGGGTCGACGTCCCGGTGATGCCGATCTCGCCGAGCGCGGACGCGGCGGTTCCGCGCCGCCAGGCCGAGGCGATCTGATCGAGATGGGGCAGGATGGCATCGCCGTTCGTGCCGATGAGCAGCAGATCGCTGTCGCCGACCAGCCACATCGTGGCCTGAGGAAAGACCGACGAGAACGTGCGCACGATGGATCGCAGATCGGCGCTGCTGATGTCGTAGGTGTGCGCCCACTGGCACAGCAGGCCGTCGGGCGCGAGGCGCGCCCGCGCCGCCTCGAAGAACTCGCGCGTGAAGAGCGCGGCGACGCCAGCCATCCACGGGTTCGACGGCTCGGACACGATGAGGTCGTAGCGCCGATCGGTCAACTGCATGTGCGATCGTCCGTCGCCGACGATCAGCCGGACGCCGGGAGCAGCCAGCGGCCGGCCGTTCTCACGATCGAACAGGGCCGATGCTTCGACCACCTCCGGCGAGATCTCGACGACATCGGCGCTGCGGATCGTGCCGGTTGTCAGCGCCGAGCCGACGGTGACGCCGCTGCCCAGGCCGATGACGCAGATGTCCCGCGGTTCGCGATGGAGCAGGGCGGGCAGCAGGCCGAGCAGACGCTGCGTCAGCATGTCGCCGGCATCGGATGCGTCCACTTTGCCGTCGATGGCCATCGACCGGGTACCGGCGAGCCGCCTGACCGACACCGTTCCAGCAGCGCCCTCCTTGTAGTACTCGAGTTGTCCCGCCCGCAGCACGCTCTCGAGATCGCCTCCCGCGAAGTAGGGCGCGTACTTGTACGCGCCGCTGGCCAGCAGATCGCGATCCCACGGCGGCAGCACGAAGAGCGTGGCGGCAGCGGCCGACGCGAAGGCCGCGCCCATGCCGGCCGCACGAAACGCTCTGGCGCCGCCCGTGCGCAGCGCTGCCGCCAGGCAGACGCCGCCGCCCGCGACTGCGAGGATCGCCGCCGCCTGGAACGTCGCGCGCAGCCCGAGCCGCGGCACGAGCACGAACCCGCCCGCCAGCGCACCGGCGATGGCGCCGATGGTGTTGGCGACGTACACCCGCGCGACGTCGCGGCCGATGACCGATTCCGATCCGCCCGATGCGACCGCGAGCGCGAGCGTGAATGCCGCGCCGAGCGCCATGGCCATCGGCAGGAGAAGCAGAATGGTCCCGATCGCCTGCCAGAACACGATCGGTCCGAACGCGGCATCCGGCGCCGCGACGAGACCGGCCACGACGAGCGGTCCACGCGCCGCGGCGGCCCAGGCGGCGGTCGTCGCGGCGATCGCGCAGGCGATGAGCATCAGTGCCAGCCAGACGCCGGGACGCCGCGTGCGGCGCGCCACGCGCGCTCCAGCCGCCGATCCGATGGCGATTCCGGCGACGAACGCCGCCGCCATGGTCGCAAACGCATAGGTTGTCGGGCCCAGTACGAGGGCGAGCAGCCGGGTCCACGCGACTTCGTAGACCAGCGCGACAAAGCCCGAGATGGCGGTTGCCGCGCACGCGAGCACCGGGGAGGCTGGCTCTGTCCGATGCCGGCGGGCAATGGACGATGTCGCGCGGTTCTTGCGCGACATCGGATCCGCCTGCTCTGGAGAGGCGGTCTCGATCGCGCCAGGCGGAGCGGCGGCGAGCCAGAGGGCCCCGGCAGCGGCGAGCAGGTTCAGCGCGACCGCAGCCCACGTGGTGCCCCGCAGCCCGAGGGCAGGGACGATGAAGAAGCCGGCGGCGATGGCACCCGCCGCCGCGCCGGCCGTGTTGGCTGCGTAGAGCAGCCCTGCTTCGGCCGCCGGCGACGACCCGTGCGCCGGCCGGCCGGCAAACCAGGCGGCGGCGATCGGAAAGGTCGCGCCCATCGCGGCCGCAGGGATTGCGACGAGCGCGAGGCTGCTGGCCACCCGCACGGTCGCAAACAGCGCCGGCGCCGTACCGTTCTGGTAGGCCCATGCGAGCAGCGGTACCGCCGCGGCGAGACCGAAGGGAAGCAACAGCGCCGCGCCGGCGATGGCGATCTCGAGCGCGGCATAGACCCGAAGGCGACGGGCCTGCACGCCGGGGGCGCGGTCCCTGCGATCGAGCCGGCCGGCGAAGGCCGCGCCGAGCGCCAGGCCGCCCATGAACGCGGCGAGCACGGTGCTGGCGGCGGCGACCGTGTGCCCGAGCTGCAGCGTGAGCAGGCGCGTCCACGCCACCTGGTACATCAGCGCGGCCGTACCCGATCCGGTGTAGGCGGCCGTGAAGATGCGCCGGCGAACCCGCATCGATCCCGACAAGCCCTGAATTCTAGGCTATTTCTTGCGTAAAGAAACGACCGCGAAACCTGACGAGGTGGGCTAGAATCCCGGGTACTGTCGGACGTGGCTTGATCGCCGGCCGCGCGCGTCGCCGTGGCCGGCCAGGGGATATCGGATGAAGAGGGCTTTCGTCGCCATTCTTCCGATCGTGTTCGTGGCGTCGGTGGCGGCCCTCGGGTACGCCTGGCTGCAGCGGACGGTGGCGGATCAGTGGACCGCGGCGGACGCCGCCGACCGGGCGGGCCAGACCGCCGACGCGCTCGAGCGGTACGAGCGCCTGATGCTGTTCCTGCAGCGCAGCGGCTGGCTGAAGCAGCACTTCGGCGACGCTTATACAGACGCGGCGCTGTCGCGGCTGCGCCTGCTGCACGAGGCCGAGAGCGTCGACAAGGTGCTGGCGTTGTCGGACCAGTTCGCCGAGGACGCGGGCGTGCTCGACCGCGCCGCCGTCCATTTCTGGACCGGGACGGCGCTGGTCGAGCGCGGCCTGCGCGAGCGGAAGAACGAAGAGGCGCTGCCCTGGTTCAATCGGGCGCTCTCGCAGTTGAAGCGGGCGCTCGAGGTGGACGACGCCGGTCGCTGGAACATCAAGTACAACTACGAGCTGGTGCGCGCGGTGATCGATCGGGCCACCCGTGAGCCGGAACAGCCGCCGCCCCAGATCCTCCGGCGACAGCAGGAATCCAAGCCCGCCAAGAAGATCGTCGCGTGAGCTTCGGCGCACCCCAGTATCTGTACGCGCTCCTGCTCTCGGGCCTGCCGCTGCTGGCGTGCCTCGTCGTGTCGTGGTACGTCCGCCGGGGCTGGACCGGCTTCGACCTCGGACGCCTCCGCGCCGTCAGCCGTCTGGCCGCCTCGCGGCGTCCGGTCTGGCTGGCGCTGCTGTTCCTGCTCGGCTCCGACAGCCTGATCGTCGCGGCGGCGCGGCCCCGGCTTGCGACCGAGCGGCGCCAGCCGGTGTACCAGACGGTCGATCTGGTCTTCCTGCTCGACACCTCGCTGTCGATGCGGGCGCGCGACGTGCGCCCGTCCAGGCTCGAGCGCGCCCGCGACGAAATCAAGGACTTCATCATCAACCGATCCGGCGATCGGGTCGGCCGGCTCGGCCTCGTCACCTTCGCCGGCTCGAGCATGATCCTCTCCTATCTGACGCGGGACGCGTCGAACATCCTCTTCTATCTCGACTCGCTCGAGCCCGATGGTCCGTCCACGTACGGGACCGACATCGGCGGCGCGATCGGCAACGCG
Source organism: Acidobacteriota bacterium (assembly GCA_020850715.1). Lineage (GTDB taxonomy): Bacteria > Acidobacteriota > Vicinamibacteria > Vicinamibacterales > CAVVIG01 > JADZED01. Next base: position 9,006 of record JADZED010000052.1, on the reverse strand, counting down.
ATTGTCCTCATCGAGAAGGAGCGCGCGGCCGGCACGTCGTCGTCGCCGGCCGACCTGGCCTTCGTGCTCGTCTCGGACGGCGAGGACAACGGCCCCGGCATGACCAGAGCGGTGCGACAGGCGGCGGAGGCCGGCTATCGCATCTACACGATCGGCATCGGTTCGCAGGCCGGCGGCATGGTGCCCGTCCGCGGTGCCGACGGCCAGTGGACCTGGCTGCTCGACGAGAACGGCGAGGCGATCGTCGCGACGTTCGACGAGGGGACGCTCCGATCGGCGTCGGCGGCGACCGGCGGCGACTACTATCGTTCGTACACCGGCGGCGAGCTGCGCGACGCCCTCGACGAGATCCTCGGCCACGCGCGCCGCATGGTGGGCCTCGAGACGGTGACCGGCGCCAGGGCGCTCGAGGGATGGTTTCTCGCGGCTGGCGTCGTCCTTCTCGGCATCTTCCTGTTCGCCTGATGAGCAGACTGTGACTGTCCTCCACGCCGCCACGGCGTTCACGCCGGCCGGAGCCCTGCAGCTCCTGACCGACGTCGAGCGCGAGATCAACCAGATCATCATCGGGCAGGAGCCGATCGTCCGGCACCTGCTCATCGCCCTCTTCACCGACATTCGCTACGCCTTCCGGTCCCGCTCGCACGACACCCATCGGGCCGGCTGCGCGCACGTCCTGCTCGAAGGCGTTCCCGGCGTCGCCAAGACGCTGACCGTCGTGGCGATCGCCAACGTGATCCAGGCGAAGTTCCAGCGCATCCAGCTCTCGCCGGATCTCCTGCCAGGCGACATCGTCGGCACACGCGTGTACGACCCGGGCAGCGGGTTCCGGGTCGAGCGCGGGCCGATCTTCACCAACGTGCTGCTGGCCGACGAGATCAACCGGGCGACGCCGAAGACGCAGAGCGCCCTGCTCGAGGCGATGCAGGAGCGGCAGGTGACGATCGGCGAGCACACCTTCGCGCTGGACGATCCGTTCTGGGTGCTCGCCACGCAGAACCCGGTCGAGCAGGAAGGCGTCTACGTGCTGCCCGAGGCGCAGCTCGACCGCTTCTCGATGATGCTGAAGGTCGGGTACCCGGGCGGCGACGACGAGCTGCGGATGCTCGAGGTCGACATGGGCGACGTCGCCGTCCGGCCGCTGCTTCAGCCGTCGGCCGTCGCCGACATCCGCCGCCTCATTCGCGAGACCTACGTGGACGGGCGGCTGCGCGAGTACATCGTGCGGCTCGGACGGGCGACGCGCCACCCGGAGGAGGTCGGGCTGCCGCACCTGAAGGACGCCATCCGGCTCGGCATCTCGCCGCGGGCGTACCACCACCTGATTGCGCTGGCGCGCACCGTGGCCTTCTTCCACGGCCGCGCGTACGTGCTGCCGGCTGACGTCAAGGACATCGCCCTCCCGGCGCTTCGGCACCGCATCATCCGCAGCGTGCAGGCCGAGGCGTCGGGGTTCGACGCCGATGCGATGCTGATCCAGCTCCTCGATTCGGTGCCGATCCCCTGAGGGTCCGGTGATTCCTGCCGATCTCGTCGCCAACCTCGACTATATCGAGCTGCTGACGAAGAAGCGGATGCGCAACGTGCTGGTGGGTAACCACGACAGCATGCTGAAAGGGCACGGCTTCGACTTCGCCGAGCACCGCGCCTACGTACCGGGGGACGAGCTGCGCCGCGTCGACTGGAACGTCTTCGCGCGGACCGGCGAGATGCACGTGAAGCTGACGCACGAGGAGCGGGAAATCGACGTGCAGATCGTCGTCGATCTCTCGCGGTCGATGGACCTGGCCTCGGCGCGACGTTCCAAGCGGGAGCTCGTCTTCTACGTTGCCGCCACGGTGGCCTATTCCGCGCTTGCCGACGGCATCGCGGTGGGCCTGCTCGGTTTCACCGACCGGATCGAGCTCGACGTGCCCACCTGCGGCACGAAAGCCCACCTCTGGAAGCTGCTCGACGCGCTGTGGACCGCTCGGCCGTCGAGCAAGGCGACCGATGTCGCCTCCGTGCTGCGGCGGCTGCGCGAGCGTCGCCGCCGCCTCAGCATGATCTTCTTCGTGTCGGACTTCATCTTCGCCACCGAGGTGCTCGAGCTCGCGCACTTCAAGGCCATCGTGGCGCAGCACGACGTGATTCCGATCGTGGTGTCCGATCCGCTCGAGGCCAGGCTGCCGGCAGGGCAGGGCGTCGTGCGCCTGCGGGATCTCGAGAGCGGGCGCGACCGGCTGGTTCGCCTCGGCCGGTCGAGCCGCGCCTCGTACGACCAGTGGGTGCGCGACCGCGATCGGGCGCTGCTGGACGTCTTCTACCGGCTCAATCTCGACTTCGTCCGCGTGTCGACCGATCAGCCGTTCCGCGATCTGATCTCGACACTGTTCCTCACGAGGAAACGGCAATGAGAAGCGTTGCAGTCGTCCTGTCGTGCATCGTCGCCGCGGCCTCGCTCGGGGCGGCGTCTCCGGCGCGCGCCCAGGCGACGCCAGAGGAGAAGCCTGGCGCGTCGCGTGGGCCGGCGGCGCGAGCGGCTCCCGATGCGGCGGAGAGTCCGGTTCATGTTGCTCAGGAGCTGTCGCAGACCTCCGTGCTGCCAGGCGATCGCTTTCAGTACCGCCTGACGATCACCGCGCCGATCGATCTGAAGATCTCGGTGGAGGACCTGGACGGCCGGGGCGCGATGTTCGCGCCGTTTCTGCTGCTGGACACGGTCTCGTCCACCGGCGAGCAATCCGATTCGCGCGTGTACCTCTTCGAGTACCTGCTGGCCAGCCAGGAGATCGGCAACGGGATCGTGCCGATTCCCCCGCAGGTGTTCCGGTATCAGGCGGCGTCGGAGACCGCTTCGGACCGGAGGATCTCCGAGTTCCGCGTGCCGGCGATGCCGGTGGCCACCCGGTCGACGCTGAACCGGCCGGTCGCCGAGGCGACGATCCGCCCCTCTCTGCCGCGCACGTTCAGACCGCGCGGGCAGGCCAGTCTCTGGGCGACCGCAGGCGCCGCCGGCCTGGCGCTGAGCGCGGTACCGCTGCTGTTTGGCGCGGTCCGCATCGCGCGCCGCCGGCTGCAGCGGCCGCGTGTCAACCGGCGCCGGGCGCGGCGCGACGCGTCCCGCGCGCTCCAGGCTGTCGCGGCCATGTCGACCGCGGAGGGCGAGCAACTGAAGCAGGCGTACCTGGCGCTCGAGCAGGTCGGGAGAACCTATGTCGGGGCGTGCTGGCGGAGCGTCAAAGCGGACGCCCTGACGGATGCCGATTTCGCGCGCGTCGGCGCCGCGGCCGGTGTGCCGGCGGCGATCTCGGCCGGTCTGGCCGCCGTGTTCGCCAACGGCCAGAAGTGCCGCTATTCGAAGCAGGATCCGGAGGTCTGGCGGCCGGCGTTCCAGGCCGATCTCGCGGCCGTCGGCGAGCTGCTCGGGGTCAGGCGCCGGTGAGGCTGCTCGCGGGGCTGCTCGAGCCGCTGGGGGTGCGCCTCGCCAGGCCGGAACTGTTCTACCCGGTGCTGGCCATGCTCGTGCTGCTGGCTGGCGTGTCGGCGGTTCGGCGGCGGCGGTACTGCGCGCATTCGCTGGCCCACCTGCCGCTGCTCGACTCGCTGCGGCCGTCGCCCCTGCGGCACCTGCCGCGCGTCTTCACGGCCGCCGGCCTCCTGCTGGCGATCGTCGCCCTGCTGGACCCGCGCCTGGTGTCGCGCGAGAAGGTGACGAAGCTCGAAGCGCTCGAGGTCGCGCTGGTCGTCGATCTCTCGCTCAGCATGAAGGAACCGATCGGCGGGCTGTTCCAGCGGCCGGTGTACTCGTTCTCGACGCTTCCCAGGCCCGCGGCTCCTGCCGCGCCGCGTCCGCCGCGCATCCAGGTGATGCGCAAGGTGCTCGCCCAGATCATCGAGCGTCGCCACAACGACCGGCTGGCGCTCGTCGTGTTCAGTGAACACGGCTACGTGATCACCCCTCCGACTACCGACCACGTGTACGTGAACCACTACGTCGAGCTCGTCGATCCTGACGTGCTGACGGGAGAGGGGCGCACGGCGATCGGCGAAGGGGTGGCCACCGCGATCGACGTGCTCGAGCACGGGAACGCGGCGGCGACGGCCGATTCGGCCCAGGGTCGGGTGATCATCGTGTTCACCGACGGCGAGAACAATACCGGCCGCGATCCGATCGCGGCAGTCGAGGCGGCGCGGCAGCGCGGGTACCGCGTGTATCTCATCGCCATGGACCTCCCGGAAGGGGTCGAGCGGAAAGAGACCCAGGTGCAGCTGATCCGGGCCGTCGAAGCCTCCGGCGGCCGCTACTACGATGCCCGGAGCGAGGCCGAACTGGCGCGCGCCAGCCAGACGATCGATCGGCTCGAGCGCGGCGTCTTTGCCGACCGCACGATCGAGCACGACATCCCTGTCTACCATCTGTTCGTGCTCGCCGCGCTCGCCGTGCTCTACGCGGGACTGATCCTCGGCTCGATTCCCTACTTCATCGATCTCACTTGAGGCCGTGCCGCCCGCCGGATCGGCGGCTCATCTCGGCGCCCGATCCGCCGCGGGGGGCGGGCTGGCGCCCGCGATGAACGAGCTCCTCGCCAGGCCGTCCGACGATTGCAGGACGATCTGCAGGAGCGCCGGCGGATAGGCCGGGTGTCGCTCGAGAAACGTGAAGATGGTCTCTGCCGCCGACTCGGTATTGTGGCCGGCCACGCTGGCATCCAGCCATCGCTTCGCGGCACCGACGCTGCCGGTCCGCTGCACCTCCTCGAGCCACTCGAGCGTCCGCCCGAGGTACTTCTCCGACGCGGGGCCGCGCAGCGGGTGATTGAGCCAGGCGAGGGCGCCGATTGCCCACGCCTCGTGGCGGCGATTGGCGGGATCGGCCAGAGACTCGAAGAACCGATCGCGGGTCTCGCGATCCTTCGACACGGCCGGCATCATGAACGCGAACGCCGCGTTCCGGCCGGGGTGATCGATGCGCGCGCGTTGTCCTTCGAGCAGTTCCTGCCAGCCCTCGACCTCTCGAACCGCCAGCTCGAGCGCGATGTCGGTGTAATCGCGTTCGGTGAGCGTCAGCCCCGGGATCGTCGCCGCCGCGCGCCAGAGGCGCTGCAGCCGGAGGACGGCGTCCGCGGTGGTGGCGACCCGACGGAATGCCCTGAAGTAGGCGGCCTTGAGCGTCGGCGTGCGCGCCTGCTCCAGTCCCCGCCAGAACGCCAGCTCGAAGGTGAGGCCGAGGGCCTCGCGCCCCTCGGGAGGCAGAAAACGCCAGAACGCGGTGACCAGGTCGCCGATCATGCGCTCGGCGATCAGTTCGTCGGTCTCGACCGGCAGCGCGCGGAGCGCCAGCTCGATGAACGCCTCAGGGCCTACCTCGAGCTCGAGCAGTCCGTCCCACAGCGCCAGCCACGCCGAGGCCCGAATCGCCGGATCGGGGATCGCCGGCAGCGCCTGCATCAGGAACTCGCGCGTGTCCCGATCGAGCAGGAAGAGTCCGTAACCGGCGCTGGAGGCATTGGGCAGCACGAACCGCGGCGCCGGCATGTCTTCGCTGCCTTCGACGCCGACGACAGGCGCGTCGGTCACGATCGAGAGGCGGCGCGTTCCCATGGAATAGCCAAGGACCGGCTGGAGCGTCTGTATCCAGATCACCGGTCGTCGTTCCCGATCGAGCTGCGCGATCGACAGCGCGCCCAGGTCGCCTTCGGTATTGAGCTCGACCGCCGCCTGGACGACCGGACGTCCCGGCGTCTCCAGCCACACGCGGCAGACCGCCTCCAGATCCTCGCCGGTCCGCTCCCTGAGGAGGACGAGCAGTTCGGGCCAGCCTGCGTGTCCGCCTCCATACTGCTCGAGGTACTTCTTCAGCGTCTCTCGAAACCGCGTCTCGCCCACGAGCGACTCGACCTGGCGCAGAACCACCGGGCCCTTGCGCGAGACGATGGCGCCGTAGAGCGCGCCGGCGTCCTTCAGATTGTCGAGCGGCTGCCTGATCGCGTTCGGCTTCGAAGATCGATCGACGTCATAGGCGGCTGGCTGGTGAGTCAGAAGAAAACGGACGTCGTGGTTCACCCCCGGAATGGTGGCGCTCAGAATCTTGGCGGCCATCATGCCGGCGAGCGCTTCTCCGAGCCACGCATCGTCGAACCAAGGGGGCGCGACCAGGCCGCCGAACCACAGATGGGCGGTCGCGTGGGCGATCGTGCCGGCGCGCTCGAGCTCCTCCATGCGCGTGGGCGACATGTCGAGCAGCAGCGCCGGATCGTAGAACAGCGCGCCGGGATGGGCCGCGTCTGCAAAGGAGGGAGAATCCAGCACGAGGATGTCGAGCTTGTCCCACGGGTAGGGAACGGCGGTGTAGCTCTCCATCCATTGCAGCGCGGCCGCGTGCTGGTCGAAGATCGTCCCGGCGTTGCGCGCGACGTCCGGCTCGTCGGCCTCCGGATAGAACAGGCGGAGCGTGCGGCCGGCGCGTTCCGCCGCCTGGACCTTCAGGCGGCCGGCGGCGAACGCGAACGAATAGGTCGGGATCGGTCCGGTCGCCGCGAACCGGACGTGCAGGCGATCGCTCCGCGGCGCTCGCTCCTGTTCGGCGCCGTTCGACAGCGCCTGCCACCCCGAGGGCACCTCGAGCGAGAGACCGAACCGGGCCTCGAGGTCCGGCTGGTCGAAACAGGGAAACGCCGCCGACGCGCGATCCGGCTCGAACAGCGTGTACACGAAGTCCGGACTGCGATTGAGCGCCGCGTCGGCCGCGGTGAGCTCGATCGCGAGCGCGTTCTCGCCCGGGCGGAGCGCAGCCGCCGGCACGACGAGATGGCCGTTGACGGCTCGGAACGTCGCCGGCCTCCCGTTGGCCTGCGACGAGACAACCTGCCCCGGCCCCTGCACGAAGTCGAGCGTCACGGGACGTCCCGCATCCTTCAGAACGAAGCGCACCGTCTCGCTGATGCTCACGGGCGTCGAGGGCGTGGAGGGGATGGCAACCGCGAGCTCGTAGCGCACCTCGCTGATGCGCGCCGCGCGATCACGCGCCAGCTCCAGCGAGACGCCAGCCGCCGGGTCGTCGACCACGGCGGCAGGCGCCGGTGCGGAGGGCTCGGTCCGTGCCGGCGACGGTGGCGCCGGCGCCGGCCGCGGTGGCGCCTGAAAGACCGCGGCGACGCCGACGGCCGGAGAGGCGAGGAGCCAAGCCAGGATGAAGCCGAGCGGGAAGGTGCGCGCCATGATGTGCGTCGGTCCCTGAGGAAATGCGAGGGGCGCCGGGACCTAGGCCGCCGCCCCTCCAGGATGAGGCCTACGCCGCCAGGTGCACGGTCCTGCCGCCGACGACGGTCCGGAGGATCTTGATGTCCTTGATCGTGTCGGGGTCGACCTCGTGCGGATCGGCGCCGAGGATGACGAAGTCGGCGTACTTGCCGGCCGCGATCGTGCCCTTGACGTGCTCCTCGAACGAGGCATATGCGCCCCAGTAGGTCGCAATCTTCAGCCACTCGTCGACCGAGACCCGCTGGTTCAGGCCCCAGGTCTTGCCCAGGAAGTCCTTCCGCGTCACGCAGCTCTGCGCCGCCATCATCGGCTCGAACGGCCCCGGCACGTAGTCGGAGGCGCCCGGCACCGGCACGCCCGCGTCGAGGAATGCCTTGTGGCAGAACATCGATTTCAGCTTCTCCTCGCCGTACTCGACCCACTTATCGCCATGGTAGTAGACGTAAGTCCAGAAGAGCGTCGGGATGGAGCCGGAGGCCTTGATGCGGCGGATCAGGCCGTCGTCCACCAGCGTGCAGTGCTCGATCCGGTGGCGCGGGTCGGGGCGCGGCCAGTTCTTCTGCGCCCGCTCGTAGCCCTTGAGCACCAGGTCGATTGTGGCGTCGCCGTTGGCGTGGATGCCGACCTGGAAGTTGTGGCGGTGCGCGTCCTCGACCGCGTCCTGAATCTCCTTCTCGGTCATGGTGAGGATGCCGTAGTCGTTCGGCTTGCCGGCGTACGGCGTCCGCATGTACATCGTTCGGCCCGAGCACGACCCGTCGGCCGCGAACTTGATGCCGCCGACCCTCAGGAATTCGTTGCCCATCCCCGTGTAGATGCCGGCGGCCTTCAACCCGGCGAACGCCTCGCCCCCGCCCGAGCACATCATGTACACGCGGAACTTCATCTCGCCGGCGTGATAGGCGTCCTGATAGGCGAGGATTCCGTCCGGGCCCGTGCTCGCGTCGTGCACCGAGGTGAGGCCGGCGGCGGTCATCTGCTCGGAGACGAGCTTGACTCCCGCCTGCCGCTGCTGGCGCGTGGTCCCGCTGGGCCGCACCTTGTTGAACAGGGCGTTGGCCCGCTCGGCCACCTTTCCGTTGAGCGATCCGTCAGGATCCTTGTAGATCATCCCCCCGGGGGGATCGGCCGTGTCGGCCGTGACGCCCGCCAGTTGGAACGCCTTGCTGTTGTACCAAGCGACGTGCCCGCCGCGGTGCGACACGGCCACCGGATTGTTTGGAACCGCCTCGTCCAGATCCTTGCGCGTCACCTGCCGGCCGTCTTTGTACTTCGTATCGTCGTACTTGTAGCCTTCGACCCACTGGCCGGGCGGCGTGTGCTCGGCGCGCAGGCGCAGCGCCTTCTTCAGATCGTCGATGCTGCGCAGATCGAGATTGACCGCGACGATCTCCCGCGATCCGCCGCTTTCCGGATGGCAGTGCGCGTCGATGAAGCCGGGGGTGACCGTCATCCCGCCGGCGTCGATCACCTCGACCCCCTGGGTCGCCAGGTTCCGGACGTCGGCCGTGCTGCCGACGGCGACGAACCGGCCGTTCTTGACCGCGAACGCCTCGGCGCGCGGCTGCTGCGGGTCGACCGTGTACACCGTCGCGTTCACGACGACGAAGTCGGGACGACCGGCGCCGCCGCCCGCCGTCTGCGCCGCCGCCTCGCCGCCCGGCCCGCCCAGGCCGAGCCCGACGCCGCCGGCGACCGTCAGTCCGAGAAATTCCCCGCGCGAGATCTTCCCCATCGGTCCCTCCTGAGGGCGCGCTGTCGTTT
>JADZED010000051.1 GCA_020850715.1 Acidobacteriota bacterium | reverse complement strand
TCCCTTCCCTCGCTGCTTGCAGCGAGTGTGTGCCCCGAAGGGGTCGGCTCAATACGGCCAGAATTCTCGGAGGTCAGTGCGCCAGAATTTCCGGAACAGTGGGCGTCAGAATTTCCGGAACCCACACTGGTCTCGCCAGGCGGGCCTATGTCGTGCCCGGCGGTGATGGTTGGACCCTTCGGGATTGCTACGCGTCTGGCGATCCCGCCAGGCACTTGGTCCACGCTGGCTGGTGGCGGTCGTCACGCTCGAAGTCTTCATCCGTCTTGCCAACAATGGACAACTCTGGCAGGAGCCCGCTGCCCGGGGCGGCGACGAGTTGCCGCCCCGGCCGGCCCTGTGGTACGTTAGCCGTTCGGTCGGGCGGGAATAACTCAGTGGTAGAGTGCGACCTTGCCAAGGTCGAAGTCGCGGGTTCGAATCCCGTTTCCCGCTCCAATCTCGCTGCCGGAAGATGCAGACCTGCCCCGCGTCGTTCGACACGCGCTGTTGTCGTCGGACCCATCCGGTCTGACGAGCTCCCGGTTTTCCGCCGCTCGCTCCCGTCAGGCGCCGTCGCCAAGTGGTAAGGCAGAGGTCTGCAAAACCTCCACCCCCGGTTCAAATCCGGGCGGCGCCTCCAATCGTTCCGGAGAAATCTCTCTGGAGGCTCGCGCTTGGGCGGGAGTCGCGACCCAGGCAGATGTGCCCGAATCGTGCCCCTCACGGTCTGAGGCTGGCGGACCTGGATGAAGCGTGTTGGGATTCTTCGCGGCCTCTATGAGATCGTCTTTCGTCTCGCAAGGCACCGATTGAATCGTCCGATCGCGCCGTGAAATGCATCGTGTCAGCGCTGGTGAATGGCGCGCGGATCGCGCGGAAGTCACTGCATCAGACGTGACGTCATGGAAAAGATCAAGGTCGAGCAGCACAGCGTCGGAGGGCTGCTGTGGATCAGCGGCTGGCTCTTCACGATCGGCTTCTTGAAGCTGGCGTTCTGGAAGGGTGTCCTGGCCATAGCCCTGTGGCCCTATTACATCGGCGTCTGGGCGAGCGGTCTGATCGCAGCAGGATCGTGAGGGGGCATGGCGCTTCTCCGGCAGGGCGGCAGGCGTGCATTGACCCGCAACTCGCCACGGGTCGATGCCTGGAGCCTGCCCGGCAAGCGTCCTGGCCGCGACGAGGTCGAAAGCGGAGCCGCCCGGCGGCGAATCAGGCGGCGGCAGGTTGAGACGATGCCGGGCGCTTCCGGTTGAACCGCCGAGTGTCTGCACGGAAGAGCCGCGCGCGGGCGTCCAGGCCGATGTGGGCGCGTCAGGCGGGTCGCGTCCGCGGACCGGCGCCTCCGCGGCCGCATCCGGCGATGGAGAGCCCTGCAGGCGGAGCCACGGCACCGGCATTGCTGATCCGTTCAGTGCGTGCGCACCAGTCGCATTTCCCGTGCTCCGGCTGAAGCCGGGCTCCGCCAGCGTGCCTCGTCCATGAGGTGCGTCGTGAAGCGGACCCTCGTCGCGCTGACGCTGGCGGCTGTCTGGGCGCCGCCGGCGGCGCCGCAATCGCCAAGTCCCGTTCCCGTTGGGCAGGACGAGCCGGTGTCGGCCCTTCCGCGCGAGGGCGATCATCGCTACCGTCTTGTCGGCAAGGTGCGGCCGCTCCTCTTCTGGATTGGCAACAACAATGTCGGTGGAGCACGGCTGACATGGCAGCCGCTGGACGACAGCGGGCGCGCCCTGGATCTCCTGATTGGCGCCGACCCCGAGCGCGCGCCACGCGGCGTCGACGCCTGGGGCTACATCCGCGAAGAGATGCACGGCGATCGGGCCGGCGTGTTCGGCATCCGCAGCGTCAACGACGCGGCATCGCTCAGCGAGGCGGAGCTGGCGCTGGGCCGCGACGACGCCGCATTCGGCGTCCTCTGCGCGGCCGTGGGCGCGACCCAGGCACGAGCGTGGACGACGACGGTGATCGTTCCCAGGGGCGTCAGCTACCGGCACTTCGACCGTCTGCTCGACGCGGTCGCATCGGCGCCGCGATGGACGAGTCACGAGACGACGCGGCTGCCGGGCACCGCGCCCGGCTTCCTCGCCGCGCTCGATCGCCTGATCAGCGGAAGCGTGCAGGCGGCGCGGGCCGGGGCGCCGCACCGCGCGGCGCCGGTGAGATATCTCTACAAAGGGGGCCAGTACGAGCTGCGGCTCCGCAGCGAGAAGCGCATCGACGCGCTGACGGTCGGGAAGAAGACCTACCAGCGTGCGGTGCGCGGCGAGTTCGAGATCGGCACCCTCGCGACCGGCGACACGACGCGGTTCACCATCACCTACGGCACGATCGGCGATCTCGCCGGCGTGCCATTGCGCGCGGCCTACGAACCGCGCTGGTGGCTGAAGCTCGAGCTCGCACTGGACGACGATCTGGGCGTGCCCGCCGATCCGGCCGCCGATCCGGCCATGCTCGCGCGGATCCGCCGAGCGTGCGCCGCCGCCATGGGCGAACCGCTCTCCTGAGCCCACGCCGCCGAAGGCGCACCACGGCGCGTCGCGTACCGGCGCGTTCGCCTTGGACGCCTGAGTGGAGACGATGATTGGCATTCGGCCCTGAGAAGGTGCATGATGTGGCGCCCGGATCGCCGCGGCAGCGGCCTGACGCCCTGCCTGCGTTCAACAGGAGAGGTCCACATGATGCGCTCGTTCTATTCCGTTCCGCCGCGACGGCTCGGTTGGAGCATCACCACGCTGATGTGCCTGGCCGCCGGCGGCACGCTCGCCGGCCAGGCCGCGCAGACAGCTTCCGGCGGCGCGACGCCGGCCGTGGAGCGGGCCCGCGACCTCGGCGCCCCCTTCGAGGGGACCCCCGGGCCCCTGAACGCCATCACGGACGTCCCGGGGGTGGAGGTCGGCTATACGACGTTGATCTCCGAGAACAACCAGTTGACGACCGGCAGCGGCGCGAAGGTGGCGGTCACCGACCGGGTGGTCACCGGCATCACCGCCATCCTGCCGCGCGGCAAGGATTTCCACGATCCCGTGTTCGGCGGCTTCTTCTCGCAGAACGGCAACGGCGAGATGACGGGCATCCACTGGGTGCAGGAGTCGGGCTTCCTCGAAGGGCCGATCATGATCACCGGCACCGATATCGTCGGCACGGTGCGCGACGCGGTCATCGGTTGGGAGATCGAGCACAAAGGGACCCAGTACCCCTGGTCGCTGCCGGTGGTGGCCGAGACCTGGGACGGCTTCTACAACGGGTTCCACGGTTACACCATCACCACCCCCGATACCTGGCACGCCATTGACACCGCGGCGACCGGCCCGCTGGCCGAAGGCAATGTGGGCGGCGGAGCCGGGATGGGATGCTTCGGCTTCAAGGGCGGTTCCGGCACCGCGTCCCGCGTCGTGCCGGCGGCCGCAGGAGGCTACACGGTCGGCGTCTTCGTCCAGTGCAACACCGGCTCGGCAAGAGAGCTGCGCATCGGCGGCGTGGCCGTGGGCCAGCTCGTGAACCAGCAGAATGCGAACGCCGAGATCTACGGGGATCTGCGTTACGACATGGGCTCGATCATCATCGTTGTCGCCACCAACGCCCCGGTCGTGGGGGCGCAGCTCGATCGGCTGGCGCGGCGGGCCACGCTCGGCCTGGGCCGCGTCGGCGGCACGTCGGGCGACGGCTCGGGCGACATCTTCGTTTCCTTCTCCACGGCCAACCGCGGCGCCGCCGTGCCGCCGCGCCGGCTCAGCGGGGCGGACACGAGCACGCTGCCGAAGGCGCAGCTCGAGATGATGCCGAACTGGGCGTTGGGGCCGATCTTCGACGCCACCATCCAGGCGACCGAAGAGGCGATCATCAATGCCATGGTCGGCGCGAAGACCATCACCGGCATGAACGGCAACGTCCGGCGGGCCCTGCCGCACGAGGATCTGCGCCGGCTGATGAAGGGGACGTACGGACCGACCGCCTGGTGAGCGCCTGACCGCCGCCTTTTCCACCGCCGCGCCCATGTCGACGCCCCCGCCCGTGCGGGAGCGTCGACATGGGCGCCTCTTCCTGCGCCGAGGCGTTCGGCCGGCGCGAGCGGCCTGCCCCCGATGACCCCCGCGTTTCCAGACGATGTCGATGTCGCCATCGTGGCTCACAACAACGGTGCGACGCTGCAGGGAACGCTGCAGTCGCTGTTCGACGCCGGCTGTCCCGCCGGGCGCATCACGCTCGTCGACGTGGCCAGTACCGACGGCACCGCCGCCTGGATGGCGCGCGACCATCCCCAGGTTCGGGTACGGCGTCTGCCGCGCAATGCCGGCCCCGATCCCGGGCGGAATCTGGGCATCGTGGAGGCGTCGCGACGGTTCGTGCTCCTCATGGACGGCGACGTGCGCATCCAGCCGGACATGGTGCGGCGGCTGCACGCGCCCATGTCCGGCGACGGGTCGATCAAGGTCGGCAGCCCCATCGTGGTGCACGCGGACCGGCCGGACGCGATCCAGTACGCGGGCGGATCGCTCCACTACATCTGCGAAGGCATCAATCCCTGGCGCGATCGTGCGCTGGCGGAGCGAGGGGGCGACGCGCTCGATGTCGGCGTCGCGCCCACCTGCGCGCTCCTGCTCGACCGCGAGGCGGCGATCGAGGTCGGCCTGTTCGACGAGCGCTACTTCATCGGGAAAGAGGACGGCGACTTCACGCACCGGATCAGGATGGCGGGATACCGGATTCTCGAAGTGCCGCAGGCGCTGGCGATCCACAACAGCCGGCCACGCGGCACGTGGCTGTTCTATTACCAGATTCGGAATCGCTGGCACTTCATTCTGAAGAACTACGAAGCCCGGACGATTCTCTGCCTCATCCCGGCGCTCGCGATCTACGAGCCGCTGCAGTGCCTGGTGCTCGCCGCGCAGGGACACGGCTGGACGTATCTGCGCGCCGTGGCCGGGCTGATGGCGATGCTGCCGGCCCTGCCGCGCGATCGCGCGCTGGCCCGTCGCATCCGGCGCCGATCCGATCGCGAGCTCCTCACCAGCGCGCCCCTCGTCGTTCGCGCCGATATCGCATCGAACCCGCTGGTCCGCGCCGGCAAGCGCGCCTACGAGCGCTTCCTGGACGCCTATTGGCGCCTGCTCACGCACTCGCCCCTGCTGGCCGCCTCGCGATAACAGCCGGGCACGGTCGGCGGCTCTGCCGTTGCGCGCGGAACGCCGCATCATCGCCCGCGAATGGCTGCTCGTACCGGAACAGGCGTTGCACCCGCCACGCCGGACCGGGTCGCGCCTGCTCGCGCCTGTTCGATTCGTGGACGCGCCCCGTGCAGGGCAGGCCGGGCGGGCCATCGACACGGCGAGGCTGAGATTGGGCCGAGGAGGACACGATCATGGACGACAAGGATCTCAAGCGACACGTCGAGGACGCGCTGAACTGGGAACCGAGCTTCGACGCCGCCGATATCGGCGTGAGCGTCGACAACGGCGTGGTGACGCTGCGGGGCGACGTGACGAGCTATGCCGCGCGGGCCACGGCCGAACGGGTGACGCTGCGCGTGTACGGCGTCGAAGCGGTCGCCAACGATCTCAACGTCCGGCTGCCGGGCGAACGCGAGCGTACCGACTCTGACATCGCGCAGGCGGCGGTGAACGCGCTGCAGTGGAACACCATGGTACCGACCGAGCGGGTCGCGGTCGCCGTCAGCAGCGGCTGGGTGACGCTCAACGGCAGCGTGGACTGGCAGTATCAGAAGGACGCCGCGGCGCGTGCCGTCCGGGATCTGACCGGGGTGCGCGGGGTGAACAACGGCATCACGGTCGAGCCGCACGTCCGATGGGGAGACGTGCGGGACAAGATCGAAGCGGCGTTCAAGCGCAGCGCCGAGATCGACGCCCGGCGCATCAACGTGACCGCGACCGACGGCAAGGTCATCCTCAGCGGCAACGTGCGCTCGTGGGCGGAGCGGGAAGAAGCCGAGCGGGCGGCGTGGGCGGCGCCCGGCGTCACGCAGGTGGACGATCGACTCTCGGTGACGCCGTAGCCCCGCGGTCGTCGTGACGCGCGTGCGCGGGTGGCTCCAAACGGGGCCACCCGCCTCCGGCGACCGCCGAGACGCGGTCGCCGCGACCCCTTGATGTTCTACAAGAGAGAGCATAGTCTCTTGTCGAACATCTAGGAGGAGCGTCCAGATGCCGCCGTCCACGCCAGACGTCCTGCAGGGAACCCTCGACCTGCTGATCCTGAAAGCGCTGTCGGTCGAAGCCATGCACGGCTGGGGGGTGGCGCAGCGCATCCAGCAGGTCTCGGGCGACGTGCTGCAGGTGAACCAGGGCTCGCTGTACCCGGCCCTGCACCGTCTCGAATACCGCGGCTGGATCGCCGCGTCGTGGGGCGCGAGCGAGAACAATCGCCGCGCCCGGTTCTATCGACTCACCCCGACCGGGCGCCGACGGCTCCAGGCCGAGCTGGCGACCTGGCGCAAGTTCTCGTCCGCCATCGAGATGGTGCTGGCGCACCGATAGCCGCGCGAAAAGACGTCATGGACCGGCTGCGAGGACTCTGGCTGCAGTGTCGGGCACTCTGGCGCCGCGACGAAGCGGAGCGTGCGCTGCGCGACGAACTGCGCGACCACGTGGAACGCGAGGTCGAGGCCGGCGTGGCGCGCGGCCTGAGCCGCGACCAGGCGCACCGTCGGGCGCTGCTGCAATTCGGCGGCGTCGAACGGTTCCGCGAGGAGACGCGGGACGCGCGGGGGTTGAATCTCCTCGAGGAATCGTGCCGCGATCTGCGCCACGGCTGGCGGCTGCTCGCGCGGCGCCCGACCTTCGCCGTCGCCGTCATCCTCACCCTCGCGCTCGGGATTGGCGCCAACACCGCCGTCTTCAGCGCCGTGTACGCGGTGCTCCTGCAACCATCGCCCTTTCAGGACCCGGACCGCCTGGTCATGGTCTGGGAGACCGACCGGGGGAGCGGCACACGTCACGAACCGGCCTCGTGGCCCGACGTCGTCGACTTTCGCGACCGGAGCCGGACGCTCTCGGCGATCGGAAGCGTCGCCGGCGCTGACATCACGCTGACTGGCGGTGGCGAGCCCGAACGGGTGCCGGCGCTCTACGTGACCCCCAACCTGCTGGCGCTCCTTGGCGTGCAGCCGCTGGCGGGGCGCCTGTTCCGCGCCGATGAAGGCACGATCGGAGATGCGAGAGTCGTGGGCGCCAGCGTGGCCATCGTGGGCGAAGGGTTCTGGCGGTCGCACTACCGGGCGGACGCCGGCATCGTGGGTCGGACCATCACGGTGGACGGCCGTCCCACGACCGTGGTCGGCGTGGCGCCGCGCTCGGCGGACCTGGGAATCCGGCAGGTGCATCAACGCGCGGACTACGCGTCGACGTTCATCGGCGATCACGTCGGCCTCTGGCTTGCCGTGCGGCCCACGGCGGACGCATTCCCCCGCGAAACGCATCCGTTCCTCACGCTCGGGCGGCTGGCGCCGGACGCGACCCTGGCGTCGGCGCAGGACGAGTTGGGCGCGATCGGTGCCGACCTGGAGCGGCAGTATCAGGTCAACAAGAACCGCGGGGTGAACCTCGAGAGCTACGGCGAGGTGACCTTCGGATCCGTTCGTCCGCCGCTCGTGCTGCTGCTGGGCGCCGTGACGCTGCTGCTGCTGGTGACCTGCGCCAACGTCGCAAGCCTGCTCCTGGCCCGGACGGCGACGCGTGCGCGCGAGGTCGCGCTGCGGCGTGCGCTGGGAGCGGGACCGGGCCGCCTGGGCCGCCAGTTCCTGGCCGAATCGCTCCTGCTCGTGACTCTTGGGAGCGCCGCCGGCGTCGGGCTGGCCTACATCGGCCTCGAGGCGCTGATCACGCTGGCTCCGCCCGACGTGCCGCGCCTCGACATGGCGGCACTGAACGGGCCGGTCCTCGCCCATGCCGCCGGACTCGCGGCGCTGGTGGCGTTCGCGTTCGGCCTGCTGCCGGCATTCCAGGCGCGTGGGCTCGAGCTGCAGCAGATGCTCAAGGCGAGCGGCGCCGGCCGCCTCGCCGCGAGCCGCGGCGCGCGGCGGGTGCGCCGGGCCCTCGTGGTGAGCGAAGTCGCGGCTGCCGTGATGCTCGTGGTCGGGGCAGGCGTCCTCGTGCGGACCCTGTGGCGCCTGCAGGGGGTGGACCCCGGATTCGACGCGTCGCGAGTGCTCAAGATCCAGTTGCAGCTTCCAGCCAACCGGTATCCGGTCCTCTTTTCCAGATTTCCCGACGCTCCTGAGATCGCCGGCTTCGACGCGCGGCTCCTGCAGGCCGTTCGCGCGATCCCCGGCGTCGATTCCGCTGCGCTGGCGGTGAACTCGCCGCTCGAATCGGGGAGCACCAACTCGTTTGCGATCGTGGGGCGCGAGCAGGAGTCGGCCGGGCATCCGGAGATCCGCACGCGTGCGCTCACGCCGGGGTATCTCGAGACGCTGGCCGTCCCGCTTCTGGAGGGACGGAACGTGAATGCCGGCGACGACGCAGACGCCGCGCCGGTCGTTCTCATCAACCAGGCGGCGGCCGGGCGCTATTTCCCGGACGGCACGGCCGTCGGCCGCCAGATCAGGTTCTGGGGCATCACGCGCCGCATCGTGGGCGTCATCGGCAACGAGAAGTTCCGAGGCGTCGACGCGCCGACCGATCCGGCCGTCTATGCGCCCATGGCGCAATCGCCGTCCCAGCAGCTCACGCTGCTGCTCCGAACCGCGAGCGCGGATCCGACCTCCGCCGTCGGAGGCGTCCGACAGGCCGTGCGCGGCATCGATCCGCAGATTGCGCTGTACGGCGTCGAACCGCTGCAGGCGGCGGCGTCGGCGAGCATCGCCAGGCCCCGACTCAACGCCAGGCTGATGACGCTGTTCGCCCTGCTGGCCGTGCTGCTGGCCCTTGTCGGGGTACACGGCGTGCTGAGCTACATGGTCGCGGAGCGTGCGCCGGAGCTCGGCCTCCGCATGGCGCTGGGCGCGAGCCGCGCCGCGGTAATGCGCTCGGTGCTGAGCGACGGCCTGTGGCTGGCCTCGGCGGGTGTGGGGATTGGATTGGCGGGCGCCCTCGCGGGCTCGCACCTCTTGACGGCCTTCGTGTTCGGCGTCAGCCGCACCGACCCGGCCACCTTCATTGCCGTGCCGCTGGCGGTACTGGCCACGGTCGCGGCGGCCAGTCTGCCGCCGGCGCTGCGCGCCACGCGCGTGGACCCGGTGAAGGTGCTGCGCGCCGAGTAGCGCGTCGGGTCCGCCCGCGCCTTTTCGATTGCCGCCGCCCCTGCCCTTGTGGTCAACTCAATCGCGATGAAGAATACACCCCTGACATCTCTGGTCGGTGGCGTCCTGGCACTGATGGCGCTGCCGGCGCTCGCGCAGGCGCAGATCAACGCCGGCACCCAGCGGGCCGAATCGACCCAGCCGTTCACGGTGACGCAGGTGGCGACCTTCAATCTTCCCTGGCGCATCGCATTCCTGCCCGATGGACGCATGATCGTCACCGAGAAGGTCGGCCCGGTCTGGCTCGTGACACCGCAGGGCGCGAAGACGCCGATTGCCAACGTGCCGCCCGTGCTATGGCAGGGGCAGGGGGGCATGCTCGGCGTGTTCCTCTCGCCGCGCTACGCCACCGATCGCTCCGTCTACCTGACGTACTCGGAACCGGGTGACGACGGCTCGAGCCTCGCGTTGGCGCGCGCGCGCCTCGCCATCGGCGCCGACACGGCGAGCCTCGAGGACCTTCGCGTGATCTGGCGCGATGGGATGCGGGGCCGCGGCGGCCAGTTCGGCGCCGCCGTCGCGTTTTCTCCGGACGGCCAGTACCTGTTCCTGGCCGTCGGCGAACGCCAGCGAATGACGCCCGCGCAGGATCCGAACCAGCCGCTCGGCAAGATCCTGCGCCTGACGCTCGACGGCAAGCCGGCCCCCGGCAATCCGATGGCAGGGAAGACCGGTGCGGGGAGCGTGCCGGTGATCAATCCGCCGCGCGACACGGAAGCGGCGAAGACGGCGCCCGTGGTGCGCACCTACGTGTATCCGGGACCGAACCTGACGCCGGCCGAAACATGGACGACCGGCCATCGCACGCCGTACGGTCTCGCGTTCGCGCCCGACGGACGGCTCTGGGAGATCGAACACGGCCCGCGCGGCGGCGACGAGCTGAACCTGATCGAGCCGGGGAAGAACTACGGGTGGCCGCTCGTTTCCTATGCGACCAACTACAACGGCGTTCCGATCGCGAGCCCCGACACGCGGCCCGATCTGGCCAAGCCGGTCATCTACTGGACGCCGGTGATCGCGCCGGGCAACTTCGTCTTCTACTCGGGTGCGATGTTCCCGCAGTGGCAGGGCTCCGCGTTGATCGGGAGCCTGGCGAGCATGACGCTCGTTCGTGTTACGTTCGACGGAAAGGGCGGCGCGGCGCCGGCAGAGCGGTGGAGCGTCGGGCACCGCATCCGCGACGTCGCCGTCGCGCCCGACGGCGCCCTCTGGATGATCGAGGATGCCAACCCCGGCGGGCTGTTCCGGGTGACGCCGAAGTAGCGGACGGCCGCGGCGTCTCGGGCGGCGCGACGCGCGGCTGTCAGCGCGCGCCCGAGTACTCCAGCATCTGCGTCGTCAGATCCAGCGGATAGGAGATCGTCACGTCGGCGATCTCGCCGTCCGCGCCCCGGACCGCGGTCAGCTTCGGCATCACGAAGCCGGTGTACGACGGCAGCGCCAGCGCGTCCACGCGCCGCACCACCTGGTCGCGCAGCGCCGGATCGAAGTGGATGCCGAAGGTGTCGAACAGCTGCCCGGCCGCGGCGCGGTTGCCCGTCGACTTGATCTTCTGGATCTCGGCCAGCAGCCGCCCGACGCCGCTGCGGAACGCCTCCACGTCGGTCACCACGTAGTAGGTCTTGCCGCCGCGCTCGCGCGTCTCGATGGCCGGCGTGTTCGCCATCAGCCATCGCACGATCATCTGGCGGTTGCGCATGTGGTCTTCCTCGATCTGCGTCCCTTCGCGCACGCGGCGCAGTTGCACGAGGACGTTGCGCACGTAGGCCTCGTACTCGGCCCGCGCGATCGACGGCTGGTCGGCCGCCGGCACGATGCCGAGCTCGGCCAGCTTCGGATCGCCGATGAAGTAGAGGCCGACGAGGTCGGCGCGCCCCTCTTCGAGCGCCGAGAAGTATTCGCCGATGGCCTCCTGCGGCGTGCCCTTGAAGCCCTCGGCCTGCCGCCCCGACGCGTGGCCGACGACCTCGTGCATCTCCGTCAGCAGTTCCGCGCCCGTGGGACCGAACGCCGCGCTGCGGTCGGCTTCCTCCTGCGTCCAAGAGAACTCGGTCTTCATCGATGCCGGCTCGGAATTGTCGTACCCCTCGCGCACGTTCGCCAGCGAGACCGACTTGCTCCCGTAGCGTTCCCGGATCCGCTGATCGTTCGGCAGGTTGATGCCGACCGGCGTCACCGGCCCCGAGTCGCCGGTTTCGACGACGACGTCGATCGCGTTGGCAACGATGCCCTTGACGGCCGGCTTGCGGAATTCGGCGGCGTAGGGCATGTGATCTTCGAACCACTGCGCATTCTCGGCGAACTTCCTGATGCGCGCCGTCTTCTCCGAGTTCACGTAGAAGACGAGCGCCTCCCAGCTCCCCTTGATGCCGCGCGGATCGAGGTAGACCTCGATGAACCCGTTGATCGTGTCCACGGGCGAATCCCTGTCGGCCACCCAGGCGATATCGTAGCTCGCCCGATCGGCATCGTCTCCGGTGCGGTACCACTTGATGAGCGCCCGGAGGGCGGTGGCCATCGACGGCGTCGCGTAAGGGATCGCCGCCTCGAGATGTCCGACGACCGCAGAGAGCTCCTCGCCGTAGCGGCCGCCGATCTTGTAGACCTCCTCGACCAGCCGGCCGTCCTCCTTGACGAGCCGCGAATTGAGGCCGTGCTTTTCGAGGCCTGCCTTGTTGAAGCCATCGGCTTCGGCCTGCGTGACGCCGACGTACAGGTTGTTGGCGCTCGAGAGGAGGATGTCCCTGCCCGCCCCCGGCGTCTTGTTGGTGACGATCGGATCGACGTCGGGGTCGAAGAACATGCCCTGGAGCCGAGCGAGCATCGCGTCGACCGATTCGCCCGTCCGCGTGGCAACCACGGCGCCGTTCCGCACGGCCGTGCGAACGGCGGCAGCGAACGCCGCGGGCTCGAGCTTCAAGACGAACTTGCGCGCCGTGAGGTTGTTGTACGGCCCGTTGTTGATCCAGAAGAGCTTCGCGTAACGTTGCACTTCGGCCAGCGCCGCGGGATCGACGCCCTGCGGGTGTGCGACGACGGCCTCGATCAGGCTCCGCATCTCGAGCGCGTGCGCGTGCTTCTGGTCGATGAAGATGTCGCGTCCGGCGAGGGCGGCCTGCGACAGGTGCCAGATGAGCGTCTTCTCGCGAAGCGGCAGCGAGGCGAAGCCGTCCGCGTACAGCTGCACCACGGCGGCATCGTCCACCCGCTCGAGGAGGTACTTGCGCCCGGCCGCCTGGGCTGATGCTGCAGGCGTTTGCGCCGTCGCGGGCCACGCGCACGCGGCGGCCAGCAGGAACAGAACGGATCGTGCGTAGCTCATGGCGACACGTTAGCACGTGAGCCGGCGCGCCCGCGCCGGTTGGATTCAGCGCCTCAGCCGGACGCCGATCGATCCATTGATGCGCAGGTGCAGCTCCCACCCGACGCGCGCGTCGATGCCGATCGTGACGCGTTCGCCGACCGGCGCTCTCACGCCGCCTCCCGCGGTGAAGGCGCCTTCGCTCGACGTGAAGGGGCCGGCGAGGAAGGTCTCGCGCGTTCGAAACAATCCGCCGCCGGCGACGAGAAATGGCGTCGCCCGGGGCAGCCGGCCGGCCGCCGGCGCGAGCAGATCCCAGGTCAGATTGCCGGTGACCATGAGGTGGCTGTGGCTGTTGCCGCTCAGGTGAACGACTTCCGGGCCTACGCTGATTCGGGGGGACAGATACCATCGGGCCGCCACTCCGACCAGGCCCTCGCTGACGATGCCGTCGTCGGCAAAGCCCACCCAACCGGCGGCGAGCTCTGCCGAGGGGCTGCGGCGTTCCTGCGCCACAGCGGGGTTGACCATCGTCGCGGCGAAGAGCATCGCGACAGCCGAGAACCTGGAGATCCGACATCCGAGCCCGAGATTGTCCATGGCGCCTCCTCGTTGCCGGGGTTTCGCCGGTTTCCCGGCGTCGGCGCCACCTCAGCAGTTCTTGTGCCAATGCGCAAGGAGCTTCGGGCGGCAATGTCTTCACGCGGCGGCGCCCGGGCAGCGTGCCTCGCCGTTCAACCTCGCCGGCGCGTCCGCCGCCAGATGGCGACAAGCGACACCGCCGTCCCGACGACGGCGATCACGAGGAACGCGCCGATGACCCACAAGAACTGATCCGACTCCATGACCTGCAGGACGCCTTCGCCGTACCGGCGGGCGAGCCATGCCTCGAGCCCGAACCGAATGCCGCGCGCCGCGATCAGCGCGCCGAAGAAGCGCGTGCGATCCACGTCGAGCGCGCCGCTGGTCAGCACGAACGCCGTCATCGGGAACGGCGGGGGCAGCAGCGCGACCAGCCCGAGCGCGGTCGCGCCGGCCTTGGAGACGCGGTGCTTGAGCCACGCGAGGCGGCGCTCTGGAACGAAGCGCGCGAGCTGGTGCTCCCCCAGGCGCACGCCCATCCAGAAGGTGAGCGCGGCGCCCGCCGCCGACCCCCCTGTCGTCAGCAGCGGGTACAGCCAGAACGATCCGCCATGCCGGGCCGCGAGGTACACGACGAGCGCGTCGGTGCCGAAGGGAAGGAAGAAGAAGATGGTGGAATCGAGCCCCGATGCCAGCAGCAGGCCCCACCAGGTGAGGACGAAGCTGAACGTGCCGGTGAACCCCATGGCGGGGTACGCGCTCCGATCGCTACGAGAGGGTCTGTCGGATCTCGCGAACCGTCTGCACCGTTTCGCCGAGCGCCTCTTCCGTCCGCGCGACGGCCGCCTGTGCGTCGGTCGCGATTCGCTCCGCCCGCTCGAGCCCCCGCGCGAGCCGCACACGCGCGGCGGCGACCCCGCGGTAGAGCAGCGCGGCGCCGGCGGCGGTCGAGACGGCAATCGCCGTCCACTTGAAGAATCGCTTCACGACAAACCTCCTCCTACGGTTGCGTTCACCAAGCGTGCCGCCCGCGAGGCTGCCGCCGCAGGCCCTGGGTCGAGCCCGGCGGTGCCGGCGCGCCGGTCGTCGACCAGCCAGCTGATCCTTGGGAGAAGGCGTTCCGCCTGACGATTCTGCAACGCGGACAGCCCATCGGCGCTACACTCTGCCCATGGCTACCACCTCCTGGACCATCAAGGGCCGCGAGTTCGTCAACTGCAACTGCTCGTACGGGTGCCCTTGCCAGTTCAACGGCCTGCCGACCTACGGGTTCTGCCAGGCCGTGGCCGCGATGGAGATCCACGACGGCTTTCATGGCGACACTCCGCTCGGCGGCCTGCGTTTCGTCGGCATGTTCCGGTGGCCCGGCCCGATCCACGAGGGCCACGGCGAGGCGGCGATTGTCCTCGACGAGCGCGCCACCGCGGCGCAGCGCAGCGCGCTGCTGCGCATCCTGACCGGCGAGGACACCGAGCCAGGAGCGACGATCTTCTCGGTCTTCAAGCCGACGCTCGAAACGCTCCACGAGCCCTTGAGCGCGCCGATCGACTTCAAGGTGGACGTCGACGGCCGGCGCGCGACGCTGCGGGTGCCGGGGATCGTCGAGACGCGCGGCGAGCCGATCGTGAATCCGGTGACCGGCAGGGAACATCGCGCGCGGATCGATCTCCCGAACGGGTTCGAGTACTCGATCGCGGAGATCGGCCGCGGCTGGACGACGACCGAGCGCCCGTTCGCGCTGCAGCTCGCCGACAGCTACGGACAGTTTGCGAACATTCACCTGAGCCAGAGCGGCGTCGTGCGCTGACGGCCGGGATGGGCGAGACGCGGCTGGAACAGGCGCTGCGCCGCGACCGTGCCATCGTCGCCGCGGCGCTTGGCGTGATCGCCGTGCTCGCGTGGGTCTACGTCCTGGGCCTCGCGCGGGGCATGGACATGGGCGGGATGGACATGCGCGGCGCCCGCATGATCTCGACCGGCGTGCGGATGGCGATGGCTCCGGCCGCGGTCCCCTGGTCCGGCCTGGACTTCGCGATGATGTTCGTGATGTGGGCCGTCATGATGATCGGCATGATGACCCCCTCGGCCGCGCCGCTGATCCTGCTGTACGCGCGCGTGGGGCGGCAGGCGGTCTCCGACGGCAGGCCCTTCGCGGCGACCGGCTGGTTCGCGGGCGGATATCTCTCCGCGTGGGTGCTGTTCGCGCTCGCCGCGACCGTCGCGCAGTTGGTCCTCGAGCGCGCCGCGCTGCTGACGCCGGGGATGGCGGCCGCCAGCGACCTGTTCGGCGCCGCCGTGCTGATCGCCGCAGGCCTCTACCAGTGGTCGCGGCTCAAGGACACCTGCCTGGTGCACTGTCAGTCGCCGCTGTCGTTCCTGCAGCATCACGGCGGCTTCAGACGCGACGCCGCCGGTTCGTTCGGCCTGGGGCTGTCGCACGGCGCCTACTGCCTCGGCTGCTGCTGGGCCCTGATGCTCCTGCTGTTTGTCGGCGGTGTGATGAATCTCGCCTGGATCGCCGGACTGTCCATCCTGGTGCTCGTCGAAAAGCTCGCATCGCGTGGTCGTCTGGTCGCGCGCGCGGCTGGCGTCGCGTTCATCGTCGCCGGGCTGCGGCTGGCAGCGGGCGTTATCGCCTGAGCAGCGCTATTGCGACGCGAGCTGTTTCGCGAATGCGGCCTGCCGTGCCTGCATCTCGTCCGGAGTCGGATCCTCCTTGTGGGTGGCGATCGTCCACGCGTATCCGTTCGGATCGATGATCACTCCCGTCCGGTCGCCCCAGAACTGATCCTGCAGTTGGCCGTAGGCCGCGATTGTCGCGCCGGCGGCCACGGCGCGGTTGAACAGCGTGTCGCAGTCGTCGACGTACAGCCAGAGCGACGCCGGCGATCCGCCGTACGCCTTCGGCCCCTTGCGGCCCCCCATCGGATCGTTGACGAGGATCTTCGAGTTGCCGATGCGCAGCTCGGCGTGCATGACCGATCCGTCCGGCCCATTGACGCGTGCGAGCACTTCGGCGCCGAGCGCTTTCTTGTACCACTCGATCATCTCGGCCGCCTTGTCGAGCACCAGATGCGGAGTCACGGTGCGGTAGCCTTCGGGAACTGCGGTCTTGGCTTTCGGCATCTGCACTCTCCTTCTTCCCTTCTTCGCGCGGTTCGGCGCGGTTCGAAGAACGGCATCCTGACGTCCCGCCCTGCGCGGGGCGCCGGCGCACCCGCGCCGCCGGGGCTGGACCGCTTCAGCGCCGGCGGTCCGGGACCCGTCCGGGCCGGTCGTCGGCGCAGTCGGGCTGGCGGCGCATCTCGAGTTCGGCGTAGTTGAGCACGACCAGCAGCTCGGCGAGCCTCGCGTCGACGTCGTAGACGCCACCGGACTGGTAGGCACGCAGATCGAAGCCCTCGATGTCCTTCCGGTTCTCCGGCAGGTTGCGAAACCGAATCCTCAACGTTGATCCGGCCGCCGTGGGCGGCGCGTCCTTCCCGCCGATTCGCAGCACGATGGATGCCAGCATCAACGCTCCACCGTGCCAGGCGTGGGCCATCCGAAGCCGGGTAATCGCCGTCGCACGAACGTGCCGTCGGATCTGCGCGTGAACAGGTCTGCACGGGCGAGCGCGGTGAACACCACATCACAGGTCTGCGCATCGAGTCCGGTCGTCGCCGCGGCCGAGCCGATATCCACCTCGTCGCCGGGCGCCAGCGATTCGAGCCAGCGCTCCAGCCGATCCCAACTCTTCTGGTTTCCGGTCATTGGGGCTTTCTCTTGTTTGCGCCTGTCGGTTGGCGCAACCGGCGTGCCCGTCATCCGGTCGTGCCGGCACAACCAGTTGCGGGCGGCTCGTCGAGGTGGGCCGTGTGAAGCGTGCAGGGGTTACACCGCCGAAACCGACAGTCAGCGGGCGGAGTCGGCTGCCGCTTCGCGTGCGAATGCGGCGACGAGAGGAAGGCCGGCATCGGCCGACTTCCAGACGCGCCCGAGGTCGGCATATTCCTCCCGGGCGCCGTCGATGTCGCCTGACGCGCGGAGGATGCGCGCGAGCTGCAGGTGGGCGAGCGGCTGTATCACGCTGATGGGCTGGCGAACGCGCCTCTCTGCCGCGGCGCGGAATGCCGTGGCCGCGCGCAGCGGTTGCTGGTCCGCCAGCGCCGCGAGGCCGCGCAAGTATGGCACCCACGGACCGGCGGCGCCCGCGAACGCTTCGGCGCGATCGAGCGCTTCCTCAGCGGTCTTGGAATCGTGCTGTGACAGCGCGATGCTGGCCTCGAGGACTGGTCGCAAAGTGGCGACGACATCGGGCGCCGGCGGTACCGCCCCGGCGTACCCGACGGCGAGCTGAATGGCTTCCGAGGTCAGGCCGGCCAGCGACGCGGCCAGCGACGCCATCCAGAGCGTGTCGGGGCCGGTGCTGAGGTCGACCGATGCGAACATGTCGCGGCGGCCGACCTCGATTTCACCCAACAGCGCCGCATCGACGGCACGCTCGGCCATGAGCCGGCCGGCATCATCCGCGCGCTCGAGCGAGCGGGCCCCCTCGATCGCCTGCGCGAACAGGCGGCGGCTGCGCGCATGCTCGCCGGCGGCGGCGGCGGCGCGAGCCGCCTCGGCGGTGACCAGGTAGCCGTCGGGCCGCGCGGCGGCCGCCTGCACCTGCCGATCCATGGCCGCACGGTCGCCGTCACCAAATGCGAGCCGATAGAGCAGGGTACGGTTCGGCGTGGAATCGAGCCCTGCGTCCTCTGCCTCCTGAACCGCCGCCCGCGCGTCGTCTGCGCGATCCATCGCCAGGAGCGTGCGCGCGAGCCGCTCGTGCGCCTCAATCTCGCCGGGCGCGAGCCGCGCGGCGTCGCGCGCCTCGGCCAGTGCCTCGCTCATGCGGCCCGCGCGCGCGTACGCGGCCGACAGGCGATGGTGCGGCACCCAATCGTCGGGATAGGTCTTCGTCCAGGTCTCGCAGGTCGCGATGACCTCCTCGAGCCGGCCGGTGACGATGTCGTGGTAGGCCGCCGTGACCGAGAGGCGATCGGGTTCGGTCAGCGAGCCGGCGGCGGCGTACGCCTGCTTCATGTAGCGCTGCGCCTGCTGCGAATCGTGCTGATCCGCGTACACGGCGGCAAGCCGCGCGGCTGGCAGTGCGAACCCCTGGTCGAGGTCGAGCGCGCGGCTCAGTTCGCTGATGGCGTCGGCGTTGCGGCCGGCTCCAAGCGCGGCGACGCCGGCGGCGTACGCCTGCAACGCATCCAGCGACGCCGTGGCCGCTGCGCGGACGGTCGCCCCGAAGCGCTCGATTGACTCGCGCGGTTCTCCGAGGCGCCCGCGCACCCGGGCGGCCGCAACGCTCAACGCGTCGAGGACGGCCTCTTCCGCCGGCGCATCCGCTTCCGCGTGCGCGAGCGATCGACCGTCCTCGCAGGCACGCGCGTCGATTGCCACGACGAAGCCTGGCCCGCTCGATGCCACCGATCCGACGATCGATGCCGCAGCCCCGAGCCGCCGGCAGAGCGCCGGCGCAGGCGCGGCCGTGGCCTGCCGATCCGGCGGCAGGCCCTCCGCCTTTGAGGCGGCACGAACGCTCGAAGCCGGGACGATGTTGAGGTACGGCGACTGTCGGATCGCGATCTCGACCGCCGCATCGAGCGCTGTGTCGAAGAGGCCGTTGCCGGTGGTGTTGACGACGCGGCCGAGCAGGAGCGGCGCGCGAGGCGCGAGCACGAGCGGCCGGTTCCCGAGCCATCGGTACGCGGCGTAGCCGGCAGACGCCGCGGCGAGCACGAGCGTGACGACAGCGGCCCGATGGGACCGCTCGAATCGCCGAGCGCGGCCGGAGCGGCTTCCCGGTCTGAGCGCCACTGGATCCAGATTTTACGCGAATGCGGCGGCGCGGTAGGATTGCTGCCCACGCTTCGGGGGAGGATCTGATGCGTCTCGCTGGTCTGGCCGGCCTCGTCGCGGCGGTGATGGCCGCCGCGTCGCCGGCGCGCGCGGAAAGCTTCATCTCGCCGTTCATCGGCTTCAACTTCGGGGGCGATTCGGCCAACTGCGCCAGCCTGCAGAACTGCGGCGACAGGAGGACGAATCTCGGCGTGTCGGTCGGCGCGCGGCACGGGCTGTTCGGCGTCGAAGCCGATCTCGGCTACGCGCCCGATTTCTTCGGCCGCACGCGCGGCGCCGACAACGGCGTCCTCACGGTGATGACGAGCCTGATGGTCGTGATTCCTGCCGGACCGATTCATCCGTACGGGTTGATCGGAGTCGGCCTGATTCGACCGCACATGCAGCTCGATACCGCAAGTCTGGCCCCGGGGAAGAATGCGATCGGTTACGACATCGGCGGGGGCGTGAATCTGTACCTGATCCACAGTCTCGGGATCCGTGGCGACGTCCGGCGGATGCGGACGCTGAACGGCGTGTCGCTCGGGCTGCTGGCGAACGAGAAGCTTGAATTCTGGAGGGGGAGCGCGGGGGTGACGTTCCGGTTCTGAAGCTGGCGCTCCGTCGGCTGGATGCCGCCGCCCCTCAGCCCGTCAGCCGGATCGACGCCATCACGCGGTCGAACGCGCTGCGGTACCCATCGAATTCGTCGCTCGGCGCCACCGCGATCGCATACAGCAGGCGTCCGTCGTCGAGCTGCGTGGTGACGAGCTGGATGGTCTCTTCCTTGCCGGTCGCCTCCGAGACATTGCTCAGGGTCTGCGCGAGCCCGCTCCGGCCGTCCACCGCCGTCGGCCGGGAGGCGCCTTCGCGCCGCATGCGTGGATTGCTCCCCTGCAGCGCCTCGAACAGATCGTTGGTCGCCTGCTCGAGATCGCGAGACGCCTCTCGCGTGACGCCGATCTCCACGCCGTGGGTGAAGACGCTGCTCCCGTCGTGCTCGCCGAAACCGCCGGCCGGAGCGAACGTCACCGAGCTTCCGCGCCGCAGTTCGCGCCAGTTCGACGGAACCGAGACCCGGTACAGGTTGCCTTCCTCATAGGTGGTGACGCGAGTCGACGGCGCCTCGACGGTGTCGGTCAACACGCCGGAAGGTTCGCGCGCTCCGCCAGGACGTCGGCCGCTCGGCGCATCCTTCATTGCTTGTTCGGTGGTCGGAGCGCGAGGCAGCGTCTTCAGGTGCGCCTGCACGCGCTCGAATGCGCGCATGTCGGTTACCGGATGGTCGACGCGGAGCGTCCGGGCTTCTTCGGTGATATAGGCGACGCGGTTGCCGGGGTTCGGATGGTCGCTGAGCCACTGCGGGCCGCCTGCGCCACCCTGCTTCTCGATCGTCTGGAACATGCGCGCCATGTCGAGCGGATCGTAGCCGGCGCGCGCCATGATCCGCGCGCCAAGGAGATCGGCCTGCTTCTCGTACTCGCGGCTGAACCGCAGGAAGTACGTCCCGATGCCGAACTGCGTGCCCTGGGCGACGATGCTGCCGACGTTTCCGCCGATGATCGCGCCGAGCACCTGGCCGGCGAACTGCCCGAGGGCGTACTTCTGGGCCTTGCCGGCCTGCGCCGTGCCGTGGCGCAGCGCGACGTGGCTGATCTCGTGAGCCATCACGCCGGCGACTTCGCCCTCCGACTGCGCGGCCGCGATCATGCCGCGGTTGACGAACATCGGCCCGCCCGGCAGCGCGAACGCATTGATGTCGCGGACGTTGACCACTGCGAAGGTGTAGTGGAACTCGGGATGGCGCAGCTCGGCCGGAATGGCGGCGACCAGGCGGTCGCCCAGCGTCTCGATATACGAGGAGACCGCGTCGTCGTGCAGGATGGGCAGTTCGTCCTCGACCTGCTCGGCCGCCTCCCTGCCCAGCTGTACGTCCTCCTCGAGCGTGTACTTGTTGTCGGGCGGCGTGATCCGGGTCTGCGCCGACACAACGGCGAGCGACAGCATCGGCGCGAGCCAGACCAGTCGTCTCACGTGAGCCGCATTGTGCAAGAAAGGCACCCGCGGTCATTATTGCGCATGCCGGGGGAATCGACGCGGAGCGCCACCGACTGCGAATCGAGCCATCTCGCGGTCCTGCGTGAAGTTCCGCCGCGATGCGGCCGACATACTGGTGGCAACCATTGTCATGGAGTCATGAACAACTGACAATTCGTGTCAGGCGCTCTCGGGTCGATCGAACGGCTAAGTTGCTGTCAACATTGATGTTATGCTTTTCAGCTCTGCGGCATGTCATGTGCTTGGAGATGCCGCGGACCCCGAGGGGAACTTTGTGAAGATCCGCCAGGCGCGCGGCTTTGCGCTGATCGATCTGTTGTTCGTGTGCGGCATCATCGGGCTCCTGTGCTCGATTGCGCTGCCGCGGCTCCTGCTGGCCAAACAGGCGGCCGGCGCCGCATCGGCTGTCGGCTCGATCCGCACCATCACCAGCTCCCAGCTGACGTTCGCGCTGACGTGCGGCAACGGTTTCTACGCTCCGAACCTCACCACGCTCGGCGTCGCACCGCCCGGCAGCAACGAAGCCTTCATCGCCCCCGCGCTCAGCCAGGCGGATACACTCACGCGCAGCGGCTACATCTTTCGCCTCGAGGGCACGGCATTTCCCGGTGCGCCCGAGACCTGCAACGGGGTGGCGGTCGGCGAGGCGGCTCAGAGCTTCAAGGCGGCCGCCGATGCGGCCGAGCCGGGCAATCCCCGGTTCTTCGCGACCAACTCGAACGGCCTGATCTGGGAACATTCCTCGTCCTTGTGGGCCACCATGCCCGAGGTGGGCGAGCCGCCGGCGGGGCACATCTTCCGCTGAAGCCCGGCAGGCCTGCCCGGCCGATTCGGCTATAATCCGGTTCGAGATGTGGACCAAGATGATGAGCGGGCCGCGCAAGAAGGCCCCGAAGACGATCGCGGTGATCGATCCCGATCGCTGCTTCGGCGCCTTCGCGTGCTCAATCTGCCAGGCCGCCTGTCCGGTCGCCGGCTGCATCGTCGAGGAGCCCGATCGGGACGGCCGTCTGGTCTGCGCTGTCCGCGCCGATCTCTGCATCGGCTGCGGTTTGTGCGTCACGCTCGGCAATCCCACCGCGCCGCAGCAGCGCGAGTTCGGCTGTCCGGCCGACTACGATGCCATCGATATGATGCCGTGGGAGGATGTCCTGAAGATCCTGCAGGCGCCGGCGGCCGCGAACGAACCGGCCGCTGCAGGCAGGTAGCGCGCGACGATTCTGCCGGCCGCCGCCCGGTTGGCATCTGAGACGGCCGTCAGCGCCGCACAGCGGCAGCCGCCTGCGCGTACTTCGACGCCAGCGGATGATCGAGCCGCGCGGCGATGAACGCCGACGCCTCCGACAGTCTTTCGAGCGACACGCCCGTCTCGATGTCCATGCCGTTCAGCATGTACACCAGATCGTCGGTGGCCAGATTCCCGGCCGCGCCGGGAGCGTAGGGGCAGCCGCCAAGGCCGCCGCACGACGCGTCGAACGTGGCGATGCCGAACGGCAGCGCCGCCAGCACGTTGGCGAGCGCCGTGCCCCGCGTATCGTGGAAGTGCAGCGCGATTGTGTCGACCGCAAGGCGCGCGAGCATCGCGTCGAGCACGCGCGGCACCTGTCCCGGGTGCGCGACGCCGATGGTGTCGCTGATTGCAACCTCGAAGACGCCGGCGTCGATGAGCCGGGCCGCGATGTCGGCCGCTTCGCCCGGATCCACCGCGCCTTCGTAAGGACATCCGAACACGGTCGACAGATACCCGCGCGTGCGGAGCCCCGCCTCGCGCGCCCGCGCGCAGACATCGCGATAGTTCGCCAGCGATTCGTCGATCGACTGGTTGATGTTGCGGCGGCTGAAGGTTTCGGTGGCCGCGGCGAACACCGCGATTTCCGTGGCGCCTGCGGCGAGCGCGCGATCGAGCCCCTTCGGGTTCGGTACGAGCGCAGAGTAGCGCGTGCCTGGCCGCCGGACGATGCCCGCGAAGACCTGCTCGGCATCGGCCATCTGCGGCACCCATTTCGGGCTGACGAACGAGGACACTTCGATCACCGGCAGGCCGGCCGCGCTCAGACGGTCGACGAGCGCGATCTTGTCGCCGGTCGAGACCGGCGAGGCCTCGTTCTGCAGGCCGTCGCGCGGCCCGACCTCGACGATGGTGACGTGGTGGGGCGTCATGCGAGCTCGACCAGCGCGATGTCCGGCTGGACGAGCTCACCCTCGTGACAGTGGACGGCCACGACGATGGCGTCGGCGGGTGCCCGCAGCGGCAGCTCCATCTTCATCGCTTCCAGCAGGACCACGGTGTCGCCCTTCCGGACGGCCCCTCCAGGCTCCACCAGCACACGGACGACGGTGGCGGGCATCGGGGCCGTGAGCGATTGGGCCCCCCCGCGCGGGCTCCGGTCGGACGTCCGGCGGGAGCCGGACGAGGCCGGTCGATCATGTCGCCGCGCGGGCGGCGCCGGACGGTACACCTCGCCTTCGGCGAAGGCCCACAGGTCGTCGCCGTCGCCGGCGACATACACCAGCCGCGTGCGGCCGTCGTGCTCGACCTCGTACACGCCGTCGGCGAGCCGGGCTGCGGGAGGCGGCGCCATCAATTCCGCCATCCCGCAATCGTGTTCCACGGGTCGCGGTCCGGGCGCCGGGGCGCCGGCGCACCAGGCTGGTTGGCGCCGGTTGCCGCCAGGTGAGCGGCGATTGCGGCGCGCACGTGGAGCGGCGGCTCCGGCGCGGCGGGCGCAACAAGCCGTGGCATCTCGCGATCGAGGAACGCGGTGTCGACCGCGCCGGCCTCGAATGCCGGGTGCAACAGCACGCGCAGGAGGAACGGGACGTTGGTCGCAACGCCAAGGATCGGAAAGGATCGGAGCGCCTGCACGAGGCGCGCGATCGCGGCCGGCCGGGACTCCGCCGATGCGATCACCTTGGCGATGAGCGGATCGTAGTGCACCGGCACGCGGCTTCCCTCGATGACGCCCGAATCGATTCGGATGCCTGGGCCCCGCGGCTCGCGATAGAGGAGCAGCCGGCCCGCCTGGGGCAGGAAGTCGTTCGACGGATCCTCCGCATAGATGCGCGCCTCGACGGCGTGGCCGCGCTGCGTGATGGCGGAGCCAGACCAGGGGAGCGGCGCGCCCGATGCGACCAGGAGCTGCGCGCGCACGAGATCCAGGCCGGTCACCGCTTCGGTGACGGGGTGCTCGACCTGCAGGCGCGTGTTCATCTCGAGGAAGTAGAAGGACGCCCGGTCGCCCTCGCCTTCGAGCAGGAACTCGACCGTGCCGGCGTTGACGTAGCCCGCGGCGCGGGCGGCTGCGACGCCCGCCTCCGCGAGGCGCGCGCGCAGCGCCGGCGTGAGCGCCGGCGACGGGCTCTCCTCGATGATCTTCTGGTGCCGCCGCTGCGTCGAACACTCGCGCTCGAACAGATGGACGAGGTGCCCGTGGCGATCGCCGAAGACCTGCACCTCGACGTGCCTCGGCCGCTCGAGCAGCCGCTCGACGTAGAGTGTCCCGTCGCCAAACGCCGTCGCCGCCTCGCGCCGCGCGGCCTGCACGGCGGGGCGGACCGCGTCGGACCGGTCGACGCGGCGCATCCCCTTCCCGCCGCCGCCAGCCGATGCCTTGACCAGGGCCGGAAATCCGATCCGTTCGATCGTCTGACACAGCCCGTCGTCGGACTGGTCCGCCGGCGTCTCGCCCGGCACGACAGACACGCCGGAGGCCGCCATCGTCTGGCGTGCCGCGATCTTCGACCCCATCGCGGCGATGACGCGCGAGGGCGGACCCACGAAGGTGATGCCGCCCGCCTCGCACGCCGCGGCGAGCCCCGGGTTCTCGGCGAGGACGCCATACCCCGGGTGGACGGCGTCGGCGCCGGTCCGGACCGCCGCATCGAGGATCCGCGGGATCGACAGGTAACTGTCGGCGGGGGCGGCTGCGCCGATGGCGATCGCCCGATCGGCCTCGGCGACGTGCGGCGCCCCGGCATCGACGTCGGAGTGAACCGCGATGCTCTCGATGCCGATCTCGCGGCAGGCGTGGATGATGCGCCGCGCGATCTCGCCGCGGTTGGCGATGAGCAGCCGGCGGATCATGGCGCCCACGACGGCTTGCGTTTCTCGAGGAACGCCGCGATGCCCTCGCGGCCCTCGGCCGAGGCGCGGCGGCGGGCAATCGCGCCGGCGGTGAGGGCCTCGGGATCCGGCTCCCCCGGCTGCGATTGGAGGCGGGCGACGAGCGTCTTGGCCGCCGCGACCGCCTCCGGCCCGGCCTGGAGCAGGCTGCCGACGACCTCGCCGACGCGCCGATCGAGATCGTCGCGCGCGGCGACCTCGTGCACCAGGCCGATCTGCTGCGCACGTGCGGCGGAGAACCTGGCGCCGGTCAGGAAGAGCGCGCGCGCCGCCGACGGCCCGATCTTGGCGATGATGTAGGGCGCAATGACGGCGGGGATGATGCCGAGCCTCACCTCGGCAAACGCGAACGCGGCGGCCTCCTCGGCAACGACGATGTCGCAGACGGCCGCCAGCCCCGCACCGCCGCCGATCGCCGCGCCGTGAATCCTTCCGACGAGCGCGACGGGCAGGTCGTCGAGCGCGGCGAACAGGCGCGCAGCCGCGCGCGCGTCGGCGAGGTTCTCCGCCTCGGTGAACCTCGCGGCTCTGCGCATCCAGGCCAGGTCGGCGCCGGCGCAGAACGCCGGCCCCGCGCCCGCCAGCACGACAGCACGCAGCGCCCCGGCAGCGGCGGCAGCCCGCGCCTGGTCGGCCCAGCCGCTGAGCTCCGCGATCGTCCGTTCGTCGAACGCGTTGCGCACGTCGGGCCGGTTCAGGGTGACGTATTCGACCGCCTGTTCACGCCTGACGATCAGCGTCTGGTGAGCCATGAGCCTCTTGGTGCCTGCGGGCATCCGTCGCGCGCGCGCGTCTCACATTCGAAACACACCGAACCGCGGCGCGGGCATCGGCGCGTTGAACGCTGCCGACAAACCGAGCGCGAGAGCGTTCCGCGTGTCCACCGGATCGAGAATTCCATCGTCCCAGAGGCGCGCGGTCGAGAAGTACGGCGAGCCTTCGTGCTCGTAGCGATCGAGAATCGGCTGCCGGATCGCCTGTTCCTCCTCGGGGGACAGCGGCGCGCCCGCGCGTGCGCGCTGGTCGCGCTTGACCGCGGCCAGCACGCCGGCGGCCTGTTCGCCGCCCATGACCGAGATGCGGGCGTTGGGCCACATCCAGAGGAACCGCGGATCGTAGGCGCGCCCGCACATGCCGTAGTTGCCGGCGCCGAACGACCCGCCGACGACCACCGTGAACTTCGGGACGACCGAGTTCGCGACGGCGTGCACCATCTTCGCGCCATCCTTGGCAATGCCGGCGCGCTCGTACTGCCGGCCGACGATGAAGCCCGTGATGTTCTGCAGGAACACGAGCGGAACGCTCCGCTGGTTGCAGAGCTCGATGAAATGGGTCGCCTTCAGCGCCGACTCCGAGAAGAGCACCCCGTCGTTGGCGACGATGCCGATGAGCATCCCGTGCAGGCGCGCGAAGCCGGTGACGAGCGTCGTCGCGTAGCGCTCCTTGAACTCGTCGAACCGCGAGCCGTCGACGAGCCGGGCCACAATCTCGCGCACGTCGCAGGGCTTCCGCACGTCCGTGTTGACGATGCCGTGAAGCTCCGCGGGGTCGTAGCGCGGATCTTCCGGCGACGCGAGATCGCCCGGCAGGCGCTTGACGGCGTTCAGCGTGGAGACGATCGTCCGGCAGAGCTCCAGCGCGTGCGCGTCGTCGTCGGCGAGGTAGTCGGCGACGCCCGATACGCGCGTGTGGACGTCGGCCCCGCCGAGATCCTCGGCCGATACCTCCTCGCCGGTGGCGGCCTTCACCAGCGGCGGGCCGCCAAGAAAGATCGTTCCGGTGCCGCGCACGATGATCGTCTCGTCCGACATGGCGGGCACGTACGCGCCGCCGGCGGTGCACGAGCCCATCACGACCGAGATCTGCGCGATCCCTTCGGCCGACATCCGCGCCTGGTTGAAGAAGATGCGGCCGAAATGCTCGCGATCGGGAAAGACCTCGGCCTGCAGCGGCAGGAACGCCCCCCCGGAGTCGACCAGGTACACGCAGGGCAGGCGGTTGTCGAGCGCCACCTGCTGCGCTCGCAGGTGCTTCGTCACGGTCATCGGGTAGTAAGCGCCGCCCTTCACCGTGGCGTCGTTGGCCACGACGATGACTTCGCGCCCCGAGACGCGGCCGATGCCGGTCACGATGCCGGCGCCGGGCGCCTCGTCGTCGTACAGGCCCGTGGCCGCGAGCGCCGAGAGCTCGAGGAAGGGGGAACCCGGGTCGAGGAGCCGTTCGATGCGCTCCCGCGCCGGCAGCTTGCCGAGCCCGCGATGCCGCGCGAGCGCCGCCGGGCCGCCGCCTTCGCGCGCGCGCGCCGTGCGCTCGCGAAGCTCCGCGAGCAGATGCTGCATCCGCTCGCAATTGGCCTTGAAGAGCGCGCCCTTGGGATCGATCTTCGTCTCGAGGACGTTCATCGCTCGCGCCCCTTGCCGCCGCGGCGGGATTCCCGGTCGCCGGGCCCGGACGGGGCGGCCGGGCTGGGGGCGGGCGTCGGGACCCGGCGATCGACCATCGCCGGCGATTATGTCATGCAAGCGCAGGCCGGCCGGTCACCCTGCCCGGCTGCCGGCCTCCGCCATCCCGCCCCCTTCGCGCCACATCGCGAGGGTATCGATCTGGAACAATCCGTCCATAAACATTACGCATGGCGCGTGAACGTATTGACACGCGACGGCAAGGCGATACACTCGGAGCAATGACTGTCAAACGGAAGAAGCGGGTGCTCGCGATTGACGACGAGCCGGCCATGATCGACTGGCTGAAGATCCTGCTGGAGCATGCCGGCTATGAAGTGAAGACGGCGCTCATCGGCACGCGCGGCGAAGAGCTGTTCCGCACCTGGCGGCCCGATGCCGTCATCACCGACATGATGCTGCCGGATGTCGACGGCATCGAGCTGGTGCGGAAGTTCAAGCAGCTCGACTCGGAGGCCGAGGTCATCGTGATCACGGGACAGGGCAACATCCCGCGCTCGGTCGAGGCGGTGAAGGCCGGGGCGTTCGACTTCCTCGAGAAGCCGGTCGACGCCGAGCGGCTGCTCGACAAGCTCGAGAAGGCGATCAAGCAGAAGACGCTCATCGACGAGAACGAGGCGCTCAAGGCCAGACTGCAGGATCGCTACAAGTTCCAGAACGTGGTCGGCAAGAGCAAGAAGATGCAGGAGCTCTTCGACTTGATCGAGAGCGTGGCGGCGAGCGAGGCCAACATCCTGATTCAGGGCGAGAACGGCACCGGCAAGGAGCTGATCGCCAACGCCATTCACTACAACAGCAAGCGGTCGAAGCGGCCGTTCATCAAGATCAACTGCGCGGCGATTCCCAAGGACCTGATCGAATCGGAGCTCTTCGGCTACAAGAAGGGCGCCTTCACGGGCGCCACGATGGACAAGGAAGGGCTCTTCGAGATGGCGGAGGGGGGCTCGCTCCTGCTCGACGAGATCGGAGAGATGCCGACCTACCTGCAGACCAAGCTGCTGCGCGTCCTGCAGGAGCGGGAATACCGGCCGATCGGGAGCGATCGGATCGTGCACGTGGACTTCCGCCTGATCTGTGCGACCAACATCGACCTCGACGCGGCGCTGCGCGACGGCCGCCTGCGCGAGGATCTGTACTTCCGCATCAACACGATCACGCTGCGCGTGCCGCCGCTGCGCGAGCGGACCGAGGACATTCCGCTGCTGTGCGACTACTTCCTCGACAAGTTCCGCCAGCGTTACCAGAAGCACGTCAGGACGCTCGCGCCGTCGGTCTACCATCTGCTCATCCGGAACCGGTGGCCCGGCAACGTGCGCGAGCTCGAGAACGCGATCGAGCGCGCGGTGCTGGTCGCCAAGGGCACCGAGATCGCCGTGACCGACCTGCCCGAGTCGATCCGGGAGGGATCCACCGCCTCGACCGATTTCGTGATTCCTCCACACCGGACGCTCGCCGAGATCGAGAAGATGGCGATCCTCCAGACGCTGCAGCGGACCAATTGGAACAAGCAGGAAGCCGCCCAGATTCTCGGGCTGTACCGCCCGACGCTCTACAGCAAGATGAAGAAACACGAGATTCGCGATGCCGGGAAGTCGGCGCGCGCATCGTCGGTGCCGGCGCCGGCGTCGAGCTGACGTCGGCCGGGCAGACGGGGCGCCAGCGGACCGGCGCGCCCGAACGCCGACGTGTCCGCCGTGGGCGTCGCAGGATCCGCGGTGACCCGGAGGCGGCCGGGGCCGCGGTTGGTGGCACATTCCTTGAAACACGACTACAGAGGCCGCGGAGGCGACGTGTGACGCAGAGCTCCGAGACGACGATTGCGACTGTGGCGGGCGCCGCCATCGGCGCGCTGATCGGGTATCTCTTCTTCACCGAGCAGGGACGTGCGGTTCGCCGCCGGCTCGACCCCGCGCTCGATGATCTCAACCGGGAACTGAACGGCCTCCGCACGACCGTCCGGAAAGCCAGCATCGCGGTCGCCGAAGGCTGGAGCATCGTCAACGAGGCGCTCGGTGACAACTCCGCGCCGCCGCGCATTCCACCGCGTCAGGCTTCTCCATTCTGAGGATGGCCATGAACACCCTCGAGGCGACCAACATCCTGCTCATCGTGATCGCGGCGGTCATGGTGCTGGAGCTGATCATGGTCATCGCCGGCGGCATCGTGGCTCTGCTCG
The DNA here is from genome assembly GCA_020850715.1 of Acidobacteriota bacterium. GTDB lineage: Bacteria > Acidobacteriota > Vicinamibacteria > Vicinamibacterales > CAVVIG01 > JADZED01. Next base: position 12,905 of record JADZED010000051.1, on the reverse strand, counting down.
TGTACAGGCGGGTGATGACGCTCATCGACGAGATCGAGCAGCGGCACCTGGCGCCGACCATGGTGCGCGTCAACGCGATTCTCGACGATGCCAGGCAGGTCTCGGCGAGGGTGCGCGCAGAGGCCGACCGGGTCGACGCGGCCATCCAGTCGACAATGGATCGCATCGACGATACGGCCGGACGCGTGCGCTCGACCGTCCGCGCCCGCACCGACCGCATCGCCGGCTGCATCCGTGGCGCCCGTGCAGCCATCGAGGCGCTGCTGCGCCAGCGGACGCGAAGCTCGGAGCTCTAATGGGCTGGAACGCGACAGGAGGCTCGCATGGCTGATGGATACGATCGATTCGATAACGAAGGGAACGGCGCCAGCTTCGTGATGGGCCTGCTCACCGGCACCGTCCTGGGCGCGGGGCTCGGGATGCTGTTTGCGCCGCGCGCCGGCTCGGAACTTCGCGGCCAGATTTCCGAGCAGGCCTCGAGCCTGAAGAATCAGGCGCAGGACGGTTATCGCAAGGCGAGCGAGGCGGCGAGTGACTGGGCTGAACGCGGCAGGGAAGCCTACGGCAAGGTCCGCGAGACGGTCGCGCGCGGTGCGGAAGACGCGAGGAGCTACATCCGCGATACGGGTGCGATCATGCGCGACGGCGGTACGGCGAAGGAACCGCCGCCGGCTGAACATTCGGCCTCACCGGCCGCCGGCGGCTCGCGCGTGAGCTGATCGTGACCGACGCGACGGCGGGGATTGCCGCGGATCTGGTTCTCGCCTCGACGGCCGCGGCGGTGGCGTATGCGATCGTCAGGACGCCACCGCTCCGGCGTCTCGCCGGCCTCGGCGTGCGCCTCTGGCTCGGGGGCAGCGTGTCCGCGTTCCTTCTCGGTGCCGTTCGCGACGCCTGGGCGGAGTCGGCTCGAAGGGTCTGAGATAAGATCTCCCGGTGCTCAGACGCGTCCTGGGCTCGCGCCGCGGTGTCGTGGGCCGTTTGCGCCGCCTCGCCAGGCTGGCAGGGCTCGCGTTCTGGCGCGGCTTCCTGAGCTTCTACCAGAGCGACAATCTCACCTACGCGGCTTCGATCGCCTATTACGCGCTGCTGTCGCTGTTTCCGTCGGCCCTGCTGGGCTTTGCCGTCCTCGGAACCGCGACAACCGACCAGGCAGCCCGCTCCGCCGTGCTCGGCTTCGTCCTGCGATACTTCCCGACGCAGTTCGCCTTCATGACGGGGCAGCTCGACGCGCTGCGCGACGCGAAGCTCGGGCTCGGCGTGGCCGGCACCTTCGCGTTGATCTGGGGCGCCCTCGGCGTCTTCGGTGCGATCAGCACGGCGGTCAACTACGCCTGGGGTGTGGAGAAGACCCGCAGCTACCTGCGGCACAAGCTGTTCTCGTTCCTGATGCTGGCCGTCGCCGGCCTCATCCTGCTGCTGGCGGCGCTCGCGATCAGCTTCGGGCACATGGTCGAGGCATCCTGGTTCGCCGGCGTGACCGAGCGATTCCCGTGGCTGCTCGTCATGCGCAGCCTGACGATCCGCAACGCGACCACGCTGATGCTGATCCTGGTGGTCGGCCTGATCTACTACTTCGTCCCCAACGCCAAGGTCCGCTTCCGCGACGTCTGGATTGGCGCCGTGGTGACCGGGCTGCTCTGGAAGGGCGCGTTCGAGGCGTTCTCCTGGTACATCCACGACATGACGCGCTTCACGCGCGTGAACGGCTCGATCGCGGCCGTCGTCGTGTTCCTCGTGTGGGTGTACGTGCAGGCGGTGATTCTGCTGTACGGCGTGGAATTCACGGCCGCCTACGCGCGCCTGCGGCGAGGCCGGCCCGAGGAGATGTCGGCGGCGCCGGCGCCGCGGACCGGGCTGTAGCCTTCGGCGGCGACCACGCGTCCTGCGGCTATGCCGTGCGGACGGCGATGAGCGCGCGGAGGATCGCCTCGCTGAACCGCGGCACGTCGTCCGGCTTGCGGGAGGTGATCAGGTTGCCATCCTCGACAACCGGCTTGTCCACGTAGAGCCCGCCGGCATTCTTCACATCGATGGCAATCGAGGGCCAGCAGGTGAGCGTCCGCCCGCGCAGCGCGTTCGCCGAGATGAGGAGCTGCGGCCCGTGGCAGATCGCCGCGACCGGCTTGCCCGCCTCCATCGCATCGCGCACGAGATCGACCATCGCATGGCGCATGCGCATCCGATCGGGCGCGTGCCCGCCGGGAATCACGAGCGCGTCGAAGTCCTTCATGCGCGCGGCGCCCGCCGCCATCTCGGAGACCGCCACCGCCTGCCCGTGCCTGCCCTTGAATTGCGCGCCGGCGGTCGGGCCAACGAGCGTGACGACGGCGCCCGCCGCGCGCAGCGTCTCGAGCGGTCCGGTCAGCTCCGTGTCCTCGAATTCCTCTTCGACGAGCATGACGATCCGCTTGCCCGCCAGCACGGCCCCATGGTCCATGGAGGGGATTCTACTGCACCAGTGGACGATAATCAGCGGATGAACCGCCTGTCGCGCGAGCGCAGCCCGTACCTGCTCCAGCATGCCGACAACCCGGTCGACTGGTTTCCATGGGGCGACGAGGCGTTTGCCAGGGCGCGCCTGGAGAACAAGCCGATCTTCCTGTCGATCGGCTACTCCACGTGCCACTGGTGCCACGTGATGGCGCACGAGTCGTTCGAGCTCGCCGAGATCGGGCGCCTCCTGAACGACCGCTTTGTCTCGATCAAGGTGGACCGGGAGGAGCGCCCCGATGTCGACCGCGTCTACATGGCGTTCGTCCAGGCGACGACCGGCTCGGGCGGGTGGCCGATGAGCGTCTGGCTCACACCGGACCTGAAGCCGTTCTACGGCGGCACGTACTTTCCGCCCGTCAGCCGGTGGGGACGGCCCGGATTCACGGAGATCCTGCAGGAGATCGCCCGCGCCTGGGCGCAGGATTGCGGGCAGATCGCCGGATCGGCCGAATCGATCATCAACCAGCTGCGCTCGCTGGAGCAGCCGGGCGCGGCGCCGGCGGTTCCGGGCGCCGATGCCCTCGCGCGAACGGTGCAGCAGTTCCGTGAAGCTTTCGACGCGCGTCATGGCGGCTTCGGCAGCGCGCCGAAGTTCCCGCGGCCGTCCGAGCTGCTGTTCCTGCTTCGCGAGCACGCGCGCACCGGCAACGTCGATGCGCTGGACATGGCGCTGCGGACGCTGCGCGCCATGGCCCTCGGCGGCATGCGCGATCAGATCGGCGGCGGCTTCCACCGATATTCGGTGGATGCCGCGTGGCGCGTGCCGCACTTCGAGAAGATGCTCTACGACCAGGCGCAGCTGGCGCTGGCCTTCATCGAGGCGGCGCTGGCGTCGGGCGAGCAGTTCTTTGCCGCAGTCGCCGGGGACACGCTTCAATACGTGCTGCGCGACATGACCGACCCGGCCGGCGGGTTCTACTCGGCCGAGGATGCCGACAGCCTGCCGCCCGAACTGGCTGGCGCCGCGGGCGGCGACGGCGCGGCGCCCCGTCATGAAGCGGAGGGCGCCTTCTATCTCTGGGGCGCGCGCGACGTCGACGCGCTCCTCGGCGCCGACGCCGCCGTGGTCAAACTGCGGTTTGGCATCGAAGCCGGCGGCAACGCGCCCGCCGATCCGCACCAGGAGTTCGCCGGCCGGAACCTGCTGTACGTGGCGCATGCGATCGACGAGATTGTCGCCCGGACCGGCACGACGGCCGAGGAGGTGGCGGCGACCCTCGTGCGCGGGCGCTCCCGGATGTTCGAGGCGCGATGCCAGCGCCCGCGGCCGCGCCGCGACGACAAGGTGCTGACCGCCTGGAACGGCCTGATGATCGGCGCCCTCTCCAGGATGGCGCGGCTGGCGAGCGGGCGGGACGAGAGCCGGGGCGCTTCAGCCCCGTACCTCCTCGCCGCCGCGCGGGGCGCGACGTTCGTGCGCGAGCGGCTGTGGGTGGCCGGCACGCAGACCCTGCTGCGCCGGTACCGCGGGGGCCACGCCGAGATCGAGGCATACGCCGAGGACTACGCCTGCCTGATCTTCGGTCTGATCGAGCTGTTCCAGGCCGACGCCAGCCCGGCCTGGCTCGAGTGGGCTATCGAGCTGCAGCACCGGCAGGACGAGCTGTTCTGGGACGACGCCGGCGGCGGCTGGTTCAGCACGACCGGCCGCGACCCGAGCGTGTTGCTCCGTATGAAGGAAGACTATGACGGCGCAGAGCCGACGGCCAGTTCGATGTCGGTGATGAACCTGCTGATGCTGTCGCACCTGGTGGACGAACCGGCCTGGTCCGTTCGCATCGAAAAGACCCTGCGGCTCTTCGGCACGCGCCTCGAGCGCATGGGACGCGCAGTCCCGATGATGGCGGCGGCGCTGTCGACCGAGATGGCCGGCCTGCAGCAGATCGTGATCGCGATCCCCGCGGCCGCCGGCTCGCCGGAGGAGACGGCGCTGGTGCGCGAGGTCGCCGGTCGTTATCTGCCGTTTACGATCGCCTTGACGCTGACCCCCGAGCGGCGCGCGGCCCTCGCCGCGAGGCTGCCGATGATCGCCGCCATGCAGCCGGTTGGCGGCGGCGCGGCGGCCTACCTGTGCCGCAACTTCACGTGCCGGCCGCCCGTGACCACGCCGGAAGACCTGGCCGCGGCGCTGGCAGTATGATCGAGGGCCGCTCATGACCTTCTCCGTCGATGTCTGGCTGCGTGGCGACGATTTCGCGATCACCGCCGCGATCGACCGCGTCGAGGCGGCCCCACGCTCCTGGACCGATGACGACGTGGAGGTGGTGCTCGAGGAGATGCTGCGCAGCATGCGCCGCGCCCGGTATCCCGGCGAACCGGAGCGGGCGGTTGCGCTTCGTGGCCTGAGCTGGATCGTGAACCCGTTCGAAGGGGGCGGCGTCGTGATCGCAATCGAGATCGCGCTCGGCGCCGTCGTGGCCGGCCCGTTCGACATCGAGCAGCCGGTGCTCGAACAGATGATTGCGCGCGTGCTCGCGCGGCCGCTTGCTCCGCCGGCATCAACCGCGGTTCATTAGCCTGGTCGCCGGCCGCTGCGCCTTCAGGCGTGGATGAAGCCGCCCACCTGCGCTTCGCATCCACCACGTCGGCTCCGGGCGGGCCTGGCGGCGACCGCCGTGTGCCGCGGCGCAAACCAGCGGTGATAGACTCCGGCATGTCACAGGAGGTTCGCCGCCATGTCCGTGTCCGCCGCCTTTCTGCAGGAGTTCGAGCGAGAAGCGCAGACCACCCGCCGCGTGCTCGAGCGCGTGCCCGCCGACAAGTTTTCCTGGAAGCCGCACCCCAAGTCGATGACGCTCGGCCAGCTCGCGCTCCACGTGGCCAGCGTGCCCGACCACATCTGCGCCTGGGCGTGCGAGGACGAGACGAAGTTCGGCGGCGCTTCAGGCACGCCTTCGCCCGGGTCGTCGGCCGATCTGACCGCGGCGCTCGACAAGAGCATCGCGAAGATGAAGGACACGATGGCGCAGCTCGGCGACGCCGGGTTGATGGCGCACTGGAAGGCGACGGCGAACGGCGCGACGGTCTTCGAGATGCCGAAGGTGGCGCTCATTCGCACGATCGCGCTCAATCACTGGTACCACCATCGGGGCCAGTTGTCCGTGTACCTGCGGCTGCTCGACGTGCCGGTGCCGGCGATCTACGGGCCGAGCGCAGATGAACAGCCGGTGCGGAGCTAGTGTCCCGTCCCAGTGGATCGTGGCATGAGTCGCGGAGCGCCGCGCCCCGATGGCCAGGCGCGAGGAATGAGGATATTGGCGATATCTGAACGACGAGCAACGCCGCCAGCGGGGATGCGCCGCCCGCGAATTGTGTCGCGAACCACTGGGACGGGACACTAGCGTGAGGTCTCGGGCCGGCGAGTCGCGGGATGAATCGCGGAGGGCGCGCGCATGGCCAGGCGTATGGACATTGGGCATGTCCGGGCGACGGGCCACGCCGCCAGCCGGAAGGCGCCTCCGCCGGTCGTATCGTGTATCGCGGATCCGGGCCGCCGGCATCCGATACCGGACGCGGGCGCTGGGGCTGGAGAACGGGGACTGAGGACGGAGCGCCGGGAGATGCTGGCGTGGTGCATCGCCATGGCAATGCTGCTGGCTGCCGCCTCCGCCTCCGCGGCGACGCCGCAGGAGCAGGTCGAGGCGCGGCGCCGCTCGAATCCCAATGTGATTGTCGACGTCGTCACCGGCGAGCGGCTGCGCGGAACCATCGAGCGGACGATGGCGGGCGAGTTCTATCTCGCCGACCAGAGCGGCCTCGATCGGATTCTCGTGCCCTACTTTGCCGTGAAGGCGCTCGTCGATCCGGATAGCGGAGCGCCGATCCCGTTCGACGCGCCGCCGCAGTCCGCGCCTCGCGAGGCCGCGGGCAGACCGCCGGAAGCGGAGACCGGGCCGGCGCCGGCTGGTATCGACGGACCTGCCCACGACGGGGTGAACGCCGGGGCGGCGGGCGATGCGGGCGAAGGGATGGCAGGTGGCGGCGCGTCCGGGTTGCGGAGCGCGCCGCTGTTGTGGCTTGCAGCGATTGCCGGCATCGGTGTGATTTGGGCGATCGCGTCGCGGTGGCGGCGCTCCTGAGCACGGTTCCCGGCAGGCCGGTTTTCAGCAAGGGCAGTGTTGTATCGCATGGTCCGGTTTCAGTCAGGCTGCGCCGGACCCTCCCGGGCCGGTCATTGCAGTCGTCGAGGCTGCGTCGGCTGTTCTGTCGTAGCGCAGGCGTTCGAGCCTGTCTGTCGTACTGCAGGCATTCATGCCTGCGAGGAGCGCGCATGTCCATGAGACCCCTTCGCTCGTCGTTCGCGATTCCCGTCGCCCTGGCGCTCGCATCGGCGGCGCCGGCTGGCGCCCAGACCTGGAACCCCAACGCGCCGCCCGACGTGGTGGCGAAGGCGAGGGCGATTCACGAGCGCGTGATCGCCCTCGACACGCACGACGACATCGACCCGGAGAACTTCACGCCGGAGAAGAACTACGCGCAGCGGCTCGAGACGCAGGTCAACCTGCCCAAGATGATCGAAGGGGGGCTGGACGCCTCCTTCTTCGTCGTCTACGTCGGGCAGCCGAACCCCGAGACCACGCCCGATGCGCTGACGCCGGCCGGCTACGAGCGCGCCTACCAGGCGGCGATCGCGAAGTTCGACGCGATCCATCGCCTCACCGAGCAGATCGCGCCCGACAAGATCGAGCTCGCGCTCACGGCAGCCGACGTGCGCCGCATCAACGCGAGCGGCAAGAAGGTGGCGCTCATCGGCGTGGAGAACGGCTACCCGATCGGCGAGAACATCGCGCGGGTGAAGGAGTTCTGGGATCGGGGCGGCCGCTACCTGTCGCTCGCGCACAACGGCGCCAACCAGCTGTCGGATTCCAACACCGGCGAGCGCGACGGCTACAAGTGGGACAACGGCATCTCGCCGCTCGGCCGGCAGGTGATCGCCGAGGCCAACCGTCTGGGGATCATGATCGACGTGTCGCACCCCTCGAAGGGATCGATGATGGAGGCGGCGCGATTCTCCGCCGCGCCGATCATCGCGTCGCACTCGGCGGTCCGGGCGCTCTGCAACGTCAGCCGGAACATGGACGACGAGCAGTTGCGGGCGCTCGCGAAGAACGGCGGCGTCATCCAGATGGTGGCGTTCGCCAGCTACATCAAGACGCCGAAGCCCGATTCGGCCGAGCGTGCCGCGGCACTGGCCGCGCTGCGCCGGCAGTTCGGTCTGCCGGAGCCCGGAGCCGGCGGGCCCGGCGGCGGCGGGCGCGCGGCGCTGGACGCGCTCACGCCCGATCGGCGCGCCGACTACGACAGACAGGCGGCCGATATCGATCGCCGCCTGCCGGGCGATCCGCGCGCGACGGTCGCCGACTTCGTCGACCACATCGACTACGCGGTCAAGCTGATCGGGATCGATCACGTCGGCATCTCGTCGGACTTCGACGGCGGCGGCGGCGTGACCGGCTGGCGTGATGCGAGCGAGACGTTCAACGTCACGCTCGAGCTCGTCAAGCGCGGCTACAGCGAGGAGCAGATCGGCAAGCTCTGGAGCGGCAATCTGCTGCGCGTGATGGACGAGGCCCAGAAGGTCGGCCAGCGCCTGCAGCAGTCGGCGAAGTAACGGGCGTCCTGGAGCACGCACGCGGCGCCGCGTCCCGATCCTGTGCGGACGGGATCGGGACCGCCCGCCGTGCGGAGGCTCGTTCGCGCGGCGTGCGAGAGGTAGCGGCCCGGGCGCGCACGAGGCGGAAGGCCAGCGCGCCGCCAGAGCTCCGAGGCGCGCCGCTGGCAGGTGGTCGCGTGGCGCGAGAGCGCGTCCGGCGGGCGCCGCGCCGGGGTGGCGGAACTGGCAGACGCACAGGACTTAAAATCCTGGGACCCGAAAGGGTCGTGTGGGTTCGATCCCCACCCCCGGCACCGTTTTCAGGCAATTTCAGCCGTGTTCAGCAACCTAAGGGTAGCGATCGGAAGGCCGCCGTTGACTCTTGGCTAACGTTTCTGCAGGCCGGTCATGCCTGCCGTCAAGCTCACCGATCGGTTCATCTCCAGCCTGCGGCCTGCTTCGAGAACCGTGTACTTCGACACCAAGACCAAAGGCCTGGCGCTGCGCGTGTCGCCGCGGGGGGGAGGGCCGGACCTGGGCCTTCGTTTATCGGAGCGGCGGCCGGCCGCCGCAGTGGGTGACGCTGGACACGTACCCCGCGCTCGCCCTTGCCGATGCCAGAGCCGGGGCGTTGGACAAGCGTCATGCGATCGACGTCGAGAAGCGGGACCCGGCGGCCGAAGAGCGTGCTGCGCGAGCGACAGCGGCTGCTCCGGCTGCCGTCGCGGATGGCGCCAGCGCCACGTTCACGTTCCCTGACCTGGTCCGGCTCTACGAGGCGTTTGCCAAGGGCCGGAAGAAGACCTGGCGCGACGACCTAGCGATGGCCAGGCGGCATCTGCTGCCGGCGTGGGGATCGATGCCGCTTCGCGCCATCACGCGGGCCCACGTCCATGAACGGCTCGACACGCTCGTGGCCAAGGGGCTCACCACGGGCGTAAACCGCGTGCAGGCCGTCATCTCGAGGCTCTTCACCGTGGCGCTGGACCGATCGCTCGCCGACGCGCACCCTGCGGCGCGCATGATCAAGCGCTTCAAGGAGCGACCGTCGGATCGCGTGCTCACCGATGACGAGCTGCGCGCGCTGTGGCTGGCTCTCGACGCGCATCCAGGCGCGCCCGCCGACACGATCCGGCTTCGGCTGCTGCTCGGGCAGCGTGGCGGCGAAGTCATCGGCATGCGCTGGGACGAGGTCGACCTGAAGGCCGGAGTCTGGCATCTGCCGGGCGCACGGACCAAGAACGGTCGCCCGCACTCCGTCCTGCTGCCGCCGTCGGCCGTGGCAGCGATCTGGAGGCCGCCGTGACGCGGCGGGGATTGGCATCGCCCGTGCGCCGGTCGCCCGGTGCCCTCAACGCCGCCGGTCTATCAGCAGCGGTCGCCGGGCGACACCGTGCTGTACCACATTGTGCGTGAGCACTTCGAGACGTTCCGCGCCCAGGCGGCGGCGCTGCGCGACGGCGAGGGCTTGCCTCAGTTCGTCGAGCAGGCCTTTCGCGACTTCCTCCGCTGCGGCTGGCTGGCCGGCGGTTTCGCACGGTTCCACTGCGCCGGCTGTGGATTCGACCGGCTGGTCGCCTTCTCGTGCAAAGGGCGTGCACTCTGCCCGAGTTGCGGCGGCCGCCGGATGGCCGAACGCGCAGCGCACCTCGTTGATCGCGTGCTTCCGGACGTGCCGATTCGGCAATGGGTGCTGAGTGTGCCGTACCGGTTGCGGTACCAGCTCGCGTGGGACCACGACCTGTGCCGGGCCGTCGCTGGCGTCATGGTTCGGAGCATCTGTCGGGTCTTGGGCGATCGTGCCCGCGACGTGGGCGTCAAGAGTGGCCGCAGCGGTGCGGTCGTGGTGATTCAGCGATTCGGCGGCGCCCTCAATCTGAACGTCCACTTCCACGCGCTCGTGCCGGATGGGGTCTTCGCCAATGAACCCGGCAAGTCGGTGTTTCATCGGGCCGGTCCGCTGACGGCGCTCGACGCCGAAGAGGTGCTGGCCGCCATCGAACCGCTCGTGGACAGGCGGCTCCGCGGACACGGCCGGCTGGAGGACAACGATGGGAGAGATCCGTGGACTCAAGAGGCCCCGCTGCTGGCGGGGCTGGCCGCGGCGTCGGTGCAGGGCGTGAACGCGCTGGCCCCACGCGCGGGGCATCGTCCAGCCCGACTGGGCAACAGCTTTGCGGCGCTACAGGCGGCGCCGCAGGCCTCCGACGCCCCCGCGGCGCGCGCCAACGGCTACAGCCTCCACGCGGGCGTCGTCGTTCCGTCCGAGCAGCGCGAGCGGCTGGAGCGGATGTGCCGGTACGTGCTGCGGCCCCCCGTGGCGACCGATCGTCTCCACCTGACGGACGACGGACGGGTGCGCCTCTCGCTGCGCCACGCGTGGAGCGACGGGACGACGGACTTGGTATTCACGCCGCTCGAGCTGCTCGAGCGCCTGGCGGTGCTGGTGCCCCGGCCGCGCATCAATCTGATTCTCTACTTTGGCGTGCTCGGAGCGCGGGCGGGGGCGCGGGCCGAGGTGGCCGGCCGACATGGGCTCGAGGCGGGCCAGGCGCCGACGACAGATGCTAAAGAGCCCGCTCCGGCCTCTGGTGACCGCGCCGAGCTCGCAGTCGGCCGCAACCGGTCCTGAGTTTGGCTCTATCGGTCGAGAGGCCGCACCCTAGTCCGGCCGGGATCCGCGGTGACGACACGCCGGCGGCCAACTGACTCTCGTATTTCGCGAGAGTAGCCACAGCCGCGGCTCCTTGCTCGCCCGCGCGGAATCCGGCGAGACGGACAATTCCCGCATGCGGATGACCACGCACGACCGCCAGTTCTCCGAAGTCCTTGTCGAACGTGATGACGACCTGACCGGCACTGTGCGCGCTCGCGAGGATCGCCTCGTCACCGGGGTCACGAATCCACTCGGCCACACGTTCGACTTCGTGTCCGGCTGCTGTCAGCGCAGCGGCGGCTGAGCCGGCCACGCTGCTGTCCAGCAGGACTCTCACGCTCTTGTGCTCGTGACGGCGGGCTCGACCCGTTCGTGGCCAACTAGCCGGCGGGCGTATACGAGGCAGGCCGACACGTCGTCGGGTTCAAGCCAGGGATACTCATGAAGGAGGTCGCCAGTCGAGTCACCGGCGGCGAGCATGCCGAGCACGTGCTCGACGGCCAGGCGGTACCCCCGGATGATCGGCTTGCCGCCGAGGATCCCCGGGTCAACGGTGATGCGCTTGAGCAGGATGTCCTCGTGAGCAGTGGTCATTGTCGTGCTCCTTCTTGGCCCGCCGTCCCCTGTTCCAGTTCGTACCAATGATCGCACGAGTGGCCAACTCAGTGGGCACCATGAGACCGCTACCGGATGCCAGACCTCCGGGATCGCCCCCTCCGGTATCGACCGACTGACCGCGTCGTGCGGCGTCGAGGCGGCGACGCACTGGAGGGCCAGACTGTGCAGCCCGCTCCAGGGCATGTTTCAGAGCTCCGTGTCCCGCCCCGGCGACTCGTTGCCGTCGTTGTCCTTCGAGCGGGAATCCACCGTCGGCGCCGGAAGCCTCGCGCGGATCGAAATCTGGCTAACGTTGGGCTAACGGCGCGACGAAACTGAGTGCGCTGCCCTGGGCGCCGCTGCAACGATTCGATCAACGCTTTCCGCACCGCTGCCGTTTCAGCGCGCAGCACGCGTTTGCCCTCGAACCGACTTAAGATCTTTGGCCTCTGCTGATCCGCGGTGTCGGTGAGAATGGGTAACGCTATAACTGATCGAGACTTAGACGAATGCGGGCGGACGGCGGGATCGCGCTGATCCCTCAACTGATCCCCGCAAATGATCCCGTTCGCTGCCGGAGACGGGATCACGCGTCGCGATTGTGGCCGGGTGGCGGAGCTGGCAGACGCTGCGGACTTAAAATTCGCTGGTCGCAAGACCGTCCGAGTTCGATCCCCGCGGCCCGGCCACACCAGAACCGCGGACAGCCCTAATCCGGCCTATCGTCCGAGAGCGCGCTCAAGGCGACGCACTTCATCGAGATGTGCTCGCTGCGCAAGACGCCGCTGGTGTTCCTGCAGAACATCACCGGCTACATCGTCGGCAAGGAATACGAGCACAAGGGGATCGCCAAGGACGGCGCCAAGATGGTGCACGCGGTGGCCAACGCGCCGGTCCCCAAGTTCACGGTGATCGTCGGCGGCAGCTTCGGCGCCGGGAACTATGGCATGTTCGGGCGCGCCTACGAGCCGCGCCAGCTCTGGATGTGGCCCAACGCGCGCATCTCGGTGATGGGCGGCGGGCAGGCGGCCTCGGTGCTGGCGCAGGTCAAGGAGGAGCAGTTCGAGCGCCCGGGCAAGGCGATCACGCCCGAGGAGCGCGAGCGGATCCGCGCGCCGATCCTCGCCAAGTACGAGGAGGAGGGCAGCCCCTACTACTCGAGCGCGCGGCTGTGGGACGACGGCATCATTCCGCCCTCGGACACGCGCAGCGTGCTCGCACTCGGCATCTCCGCCGCGCTCAACGCGCCGATCCCCGAGCCGCGCTTCGGCGTGTTCCGGATGTAGCCACTTCGAGAGCGCCAGGCTCGACGCCTCCTGGGCACCCCTCCGTCACGGTACCGGGGGACCTCCTATCACGACGAGGTCGTACCAGCTGTTCCCGGTGCCGAAGGGGCCGCCGCCGGGTTCGACGTGGCCGGTGGCGGGGTCGACGGCGAAGCGAAGGATGCCGCTGCTAGTCGCCTGGCCGCTGGCCAGGTAGATGGCGGTTCCGCCGGGCGTGAGCGCGAGCGCGCGGACGTTGGTGGCCGAGACCGGGACCGGCGGTTCGCCCGAGGGCGTG
>JADZED010000050.1 GCA_020850715.1 Acidobacteriota bacterium | reverse complement strand
TGAAGAAGCTGCGGGCGCAGCTCGACGCCAACGGCTACAAGGACGTCGAGATGAAGCTGATCGGCGACGTGCCCTGGTCGCGCGGGTCGTCGCGCGACACCGACATCACGCACGCCGGCGAGAAGGCAACCGCGCACATGGTCGCGGCGGGGCTGCGCAGCGCGCCGTCGGGCAACAACACCGCGTCCGCAGGTCCGTCCAACGCGCTGTTCACCGGCGACGTGCCCGAGCCGACCGGCGGCTACTGGCCGTCATATCTCTGGGCCGATGGTGAGGTCGGCGAGAAGGTCGGTACCATCCGGATCCCGATGGGCATGGGCGGCCCCGGCGGCGGCGGCGGCGGACGCAACCACGCGGCCAACGAGTACTACACGATCGAGGGCCTCGACAAGACCAGCGGCATGGCCACGGCGGAAAAAGGCGTCGCGGCGACGATCTACGAATATGCCCTGACGACGACCACGGATCCGAAGCCGAAGACGCGGTAGGATCGAGCGGGCAATCCTTCATCCGAAATCTGCCGATTCCTGGGGGGCCGCTCTCATGCGGCCCCCTTTCTTTCTTTCTGGCTCCGGGTGCTATCCTGTCGCGCATGCGACTGATGAGCTGGCCGGCCCTGTGCGCCGTGGGCGTGCTGTTGCCGTGCGCTCCCTCCAGGGCCGCCGCACAGGGCGGCGGCGGGTCGGCGGGCACGGAATGGACCGGCATCGTCACGGTCGAGCGCCGGGCGAGCGGCGAGTTCCGCGCCGGCGACAAGGCGATCGGCTTCGAGGGAAGCCAGACGGCGACGTTCACGTTGAACGGCGACGGTACGGCGAGCTGGCACAGCAGCTTCTCCAGCACCACGGACATGGGCGGGCTCTACACGATTCCCGCGTCGGGGAGCGGCGGCGGCTTCGGCTACGGCAGCGTCGAATTCAACGGCGAGACCTGGGAGATCCACGCCGGGGCGGAAGACGACCTGGAGATTCGCGTCGACTACACCGATCAGGACAGGGTGTGGGCGACGCAGGGCCTCGGCGCGATGCTGGTCGAAATGGCGAAGGCGATGGGACAGCCGATTCCGTCGCTCTCAGCGCATGTGGAGAAGGAATCGGTCGGCGTACCAGGCGCAACGGTTCCCGCGCGCGCGGCGCCCGGCGCCACATCGCTGTCGGGCTCGATCAGCGAGACCGTGCCCGGCGGCGCCGATGCGATGGGGGGCATCGGGACCATCCCCGCCACCTATACCTACACCTGGCGCCTCACCAAGGGTCCTGCGCGGTCGCACGTCAGGATCTATGGTCCGGAGTGCGGCTGCCTCGACGCGGACGCCACCGACAAGGCCCTCCACTTCATCGCGGGCGCCTCGCCGGCCGGCGGCACGTTCAGCGAGTTCATCGTCTCGTCCGACGGTGCGGCGCCCCAGGTCGACGCCAACGTCGGCGGCGAGCAGCCGTCGCTCGACATCACCGGCACCAGGGACACCGGCAGCGTCACGCTGAGGATCCGCTACACGCGCAACGGCACGACAGCCGAGAGCGCGCCGTTCATCGTCGACTTTTGCGCGATCGACCGCCTCGAGCTCGCCGACGGCAACGAGCACGACCTCGCCTTCGATCTCGACGGCCGGCTCGTCGTCGAGGCGAAGACCAAAGCGTGGCGGGGCGGCAAGGACGTCAGCGCCGAACTGCAGTGGGAGATCGAGGAGATGGGATCGCCCACCTCGCTCGGCGCCGAGCCGTCGGAGAAGAAGGGCGAACGCATCACGTTCACCTACCAGAACATGCCGAAGCGGAACGCCGACTTCGGTCCGAAGAAGCTCACCGCCAGGACGACCGGCAGGTGTGCCTGCCAGCAGGAAGAGACCATCCGGACCTTCTATCCGGACATCGACAGCAACCATCCCGACGATGGGACGCCGAACTGGTTCTACTACTGGAAGCAGACGTCTGCGGTGCCCTCCGGCGCCAGGCCGATGGTCGAGTTCCGCGAGATGGTGAGCGATCCGAACATGCCAGGCAGGCCGATCGCGAAGTACGACCACCAGACGCAGAAGATCCTCATCAGCGACGCGGCCTTCGGCGTGAAGGCCTGCCGGGGCGAGGTCGACGAAGGCCGCATGCCGACGGGGCGGCAGGCGGAAGGGATCGACTGCTTCGGAGAAACGGTGCGACACGAACTGCAGCATCGCGCCGACGCCGTCGCCTGGTGGGGTGGGCCGGGCGGGCCGTACGGCGTGAACCTGCTCGAATGGTTCCTGAAGGACTGGGATCACGACCAGGTGCCGAACACGGTGGAAGAGAGCCGGCCCGATTGCCAGCCTGGCGAGTGGACCAACGCGCCGATCGATCTCGCGAAGGTGGTCGCGCAGCAGGGCGAACTCGTCGAGCGCGGCAGGCGCACGTGGTTCACCTGCCGCGAGCGTCCGTTCGCCGACGCGTCTGACGCCGAGATCGACGCGTACCGCCAGGGATGGACGTGGCCGCTCGGATCGGCCAACTCCGAGGATTGGTCGTGCGGCAACCTCAGCAAGCAGTGGCAAGGGAAGAAGTGCGGGCCGTGAACCGCGTCGATCCTTTGTGCTATAAGTACCGCCCTGTTGGGCCTCCGGCGGGAATCCGTCCGGTACATGCGACGTGGTGGATGCCGACGCCGCGCACGCCGGCGGGAACGCGACCCGGTTGATGTTCCGGTCCGGCCTCTGGCGCGCACCGTAAGGAGAAACGCCTCCGGTCCGACCCTGCCGGCGCGAGCCGTCAACGTCCTGTCATCGAGCGGCCCCGCGACGCTCGATCGGCGGTCACACGCCGCCGTTCCTCCTGGACCGGCGCGACGCGGGGAGAAGGCGGCGTGCTCCGCTTGCCCATGGGCGCGGCAAGCCGGCGGCCCCTGCTCCGGCAGGTCGTGCCGCCAACGAGCGTTCCACCGAGGAAGGCTCGACCAGACGGGCGGCGTGGCCACTGCCGAGAAGAGGGCTGTCGCGAGCTGTCTGAATACTCGAAGGCGGCGCCGCTCCGCCGACGCCGAAAAAGGCGGTGAGGAGGGCCTGGGGCTTGTGTTATACATAGGCGTCAACCGCCCATCACGATCCGGCTCGGGAATCGATTCGGGGATCTATAATGTCGGTGGTCCCGGCGCCATTTCTGGTTTCGGATTCGCCCGGTAGGAGATCACATGAAGACCTTAGTGTCGATTGGACTCACGCTCGCCTTCGGCCTCGTCGGCCTCTCTAGTGCGTCTGCGCAGGCGCCAGCGGCTGCGCCGCCGGCGAAACCCGGCGTGTACGCGGATACAGGCAAGGGCATTCAGCCGCTGAGCGCCTATTATTCCGGCGTCGCGACCGAGATGCCGGTCGGCTTCCAGGCGCACACCAGCGCCGTGCCGAAGGCCGACAAGTTCAACGCCTTCGTGGTCAACGTCGAGGGGATCAGCCCCTCGAACGTGAACATGTACTGGCTCAACGGCATCACGGAGGTCTGGGCGGGCGGGCAGACGCCGCTGAAGGTGCAGACCCAGCCGCACACGGGCGGCTTCTCGATCTCGTCGCCCGACACGGTGGGCAAGACCAATGGCTTCGTGATCCTCGAGGTCAAGCCGACCACCGGCACCCGGAAGTTCTACGCCGTGAACATGGGCAAGGAATTCAGCCTGGGCGCGAAGTAATCACGGCAGCTCAGAACGGCGGGCCTACCGGAGATCAGGAGAAAGGGAGCGTCTCCTTCTCGTGATCTCCAGTAAGGCTCTCCCGGGCTCCTGCGCTCCTGAGAGCGTCCTGCTCTGCTGCGCTCCCGGTCAGAACCGCAGCAGCCTCGTGATCTTCACCACGAAGGTGCGGGTCGCGAGCGCGCCCGGCATCTCGAGGGCGGTGTCGCGCCCCTCCCCGTACACCACGTAGAAGTCGCTGCCCGGCGTGTACTCCCACCGGAACCGGACATTCGCGCCCAGCGAGTCGTTGCTCGCGTTGTACTGCACGAGCGCGCCCAGCGCCATGCGCGGCGTGAAGGTGACATTGGTGCGGCTGCTGAACAACTTCGAGACGAATGCACCGGACGGCAGGTCGATCCAATCCACGTTGATCGTCGGTTCGATCGACACCCTGGCGCTGATCTCGACGCGGCCGCTGTAGCTCGCCTCGGTGCGATCGCCGGCATAGAAGGAACCGTATCCGACGCGCAGGGATCCGTTGATCCGGCGCCGGGGGCCGAGCGTATAGGTCGCTGACAGCGCCTGGAACTGGTAATCGCCGCGCGCGACCGCGCCTTTTCCCGCCACGAGGAACGGCGCGTGAATCGCCTCGAGCTCCCGGTTGTAATCGACCTGCCAGCGATCGCTGTTGTTGAGCTCGACGTTCAACCCGGCCGTCATCTGGCGCGTCTCGAGCCCGCCGTCGCCGTTCTCGATGTCGTCGAAGCTGGCGTCCACGCCGACCTTGCGGAACAGGCGACTGTCCTTCGGCCGCGGGCTGAAACGGGCGCCGGCGAAGCTGCGGCGGAAGTCGCTCCGGCGGAGGAAGCCGAGCTGCGGGTCGAAGTGCTCCTCGACGACGAGCCGCTCGAGCTGCAGGCCGTAGCGATCGCCGCCGTAGTCGAGCGTCGCCCGCCAGCTCGCGCTCCTGCCGTCCAGCGCCGGCGTGTCGCTCTTCGCGTAGTAGCCGAGGATGTTCAACGCCTGGAAGAACGAGAAGTTCGCGTCGATGCCGCCGACCGTGTTCGTGCCGCCGCCCGCGGCCGCGCCAGAGCTGGCGGAGACCAGAGGAGCTCGGCGTGTCATGATCACGCCGACGTTGCTGCGCCGCAGGATATCGCGCTTGACGCGGAACGCCGAGAAGTTCGTCTGCGCGGCGCCGGTCGCCTCGGCATCGTCTGTCTCGATGCTCAGCGCGCCGATGCTGTACTTGCCGGCGCGGCCGGTGACCCGCCCCCCGCCGATGATGGGCACGCTGCGGCCACGGTTCAGGCCGATGCGCCGGCTGAAGAAGAGCACGGGCGTCTCGGTCGGAATGGTGGTGCCGAGGCCGCGGCCGGTCTGGCCGCTGACGCCGCCGAAGGCGAAGATGCCCTGGCCCTCGAGGAAGAAGTCGCGCTTTTCCGGGAAGAACTGGCTGAAGCGCGTCAGATTGACCTGCTGGACGTCGTCTTCGACCTGCGCGAAGTCGGTGTTGTAGGTGAAGTCCGCGGTGAGCCCGCGCGTGACGCCGTACTTGACGTCGACGCCGGCATTGCCGTCCGGATCGTTCCGGATCGCGGGTTCGGCCGTCGCGTCGGTCATCAGGCTCGAGATCGCGTACGGCTTGATCTCGATGTTGCGCGAGCGCGCCGGCGCCTCGAGGCCGACCAGCGTCGCGGCGCGCGACATGCGATAGATGCCGCCGCCGCCGGCGGCCGCGGGGATCCTCGTGAGGAACGAGTGCTCGTTGCGCGAGCCGCGCACGATCCGGCGGAACAGGATGCCCCAGGTCTGCGGCCCGGCGCTGGCGTAGCGGAGCGACTTGAACGGGATCGCCATCTCCAGCGTCCAGCCGCGCTCGTCGATGCGGCTCCGGGTCTCCCACACCGTGCTCCAGTCGCGGTTGTGCTCCTTCTCGTCGGTCATGTAGCCGTCGCCGATGCCGCCGATCGCGTTGGTCTGGAAGAGATAGCCGTTGCGCCGGTCGTAGAACGTGTCGAGCCCCACCGCGAAGTTGTCGTTGTTGTAGATGTTGATGTGATCGCGTCGCAGTTCGTTGGCCACGATCTGCTCCGGGTGCTCGTCCCAGCAGCGCGCCGCCACGTACATGTTCCGATCGTCGAAGAAGACCCAGACCTCCGTCTTGTCGTGCGCCGGCTCGCCTTCGCCGGGATCCTGCTGGATGAAGTCGCTGGCCGGCGCGATCTCCCGGTAGATCTCTTCGTCGAGGCGGCCGTCGAGCGTGAGCGCGCTCGCCAGCCGCGTCGCGCGCATCGTCGCATTTCCGTCGGCGTCGCGGACGAGCGTGGGCGCGGCTCCAGCCGCGCCAGGCGATCCGTTCGCCGACCGGCCGCCGCCGGTGGACGTTTGGGCGGCAGCGGCAGCCGCCGCGAGCGTCAACGCGAATACGCCGAGAAATCGGAATGGGTGGGGCATGGGTATCGGGGAACGGGGCCGGGTTGACGTCAGTCGCCAGTCGCCAGATCGAGCGTCAGTGTCGCTCCGACGTCTATCTGGGGGACGCCGGCGCGGCGGCGGACGTCGTGGTGTCGGGTCTCGTCGACCCTGACGTGGCGGTCATGGCCGGATCGCGGGTGGATGCCGAAGCCGCCGGAATCGCCGCCGGCTTCCTGAATATCCGTTCGAGCAGCGTCGGCGACGTGGCGTTCGGATTCCACCCGAGCCGCAAGACGGTGATGCGAACCGGCCGGCGTCCGAACTCCAGCGCCTCGTAGCAGCTCCACATGTACAGATCGAGCTCGCGGCCCTGGACCGCCGGCCCGGTGTCCATGACCGTATAGATCCCGTCGTAGCGCGGATCGCCGGCCTCGACATCGACGACCGACCCGGTCGGCAGCAGCGCCGGGTCCGATGCCGCCACTCCCCGCTGCGCAGGAACGCCCGACGCGGTCGTCACACCCTTGCAGTAGGCGGTCGCGTCGAACGCCAGACGGGCGCCGGGCGACGGCAGGGCGGTCGCCTCGCGGCGGGCGGCCTGCCGGGCGGCGTACCGGGAATCGAGCGCGGTCACCTCGTACAACGAGACGAAGGCGCCCGCGGCCACCACGGTCACGACACTCTTCCGCCAGAGGGAATCGGCAAGGATCATCGCTGCTTCGGCACCGGGGGGTGATGGTGCAGGATGTCATGAAACCGGCGCCGGCTGGTGACGAAAGCAAGGGCGAGCGGGTAAGCGATTGCGGCGAGGACGATCGCTCCAATTGTTGACCCGATTAGATATGGGAGCAGCCACGGCTTCAGGATGATCCCGATCCGCTCCCAGAATTCCGCCTGGAACACCGAGAGCGCGAACAAGGCGGCCACCTGGGCGCGAAATCCCTCGGGCACGTGGTGGCGGGTGATCGGGGCCCCGATGGCCATGGTGGCGAACGCGTAGTAGGGCGCGATGATCCACGGCAGGTTCGAGTAGACGCCGAGCAGCGCGGCGACCCGATTGAGGTTCAGGGCGAAGGCCAGGAGCACCGCCAGAAGCGTGTGCAGACCCAGAAAGGGAGAAAAGCCGAAGAAGACGCCCAGCGCGAACGCGGCAGCGGTCCGTTCCGGGGTGTCGGCGACGTGGAGGAGCTGTTCGAGCCAGCGCCGGATCAGGTTCTTCGTAAGACGGATCATCGCCCCTCGGCGCCACCCGGGGCGGTTTCGTCCTCGGCCAGGCGCCGGAAATGCTGGTAGCCCTCCGGCATCGGCGTGTCGTGCGCCCCGCGCCGGACGATCAGCGCTCTCTCCTCGGTGAACACGCCGATACGCGTGAGCGGTGCGCCTGGGCTGCCGGCGACGGCGGCCAGCCGGCGGCGCAGGCGCGGCCCGACGGCGACGAGCAGCTCGTAATCGTCGCCGCCGGCGAGCGCGGCGTGCACCGGGTCGGCGCCGCGCGATTCGAACCAGGCGCGCGCCGCCGGATCGATCGGCACGGCCTCGGCGTCGAGGATGGCGCCGACGCCGCTCGCCTCGGCGACCTGGCGGATCGCGTCGGCAAGCCCGTCGCTGAGATCCATGCACGCGGTCGCGGCGCGGTTGCGCGCCAGGACGACGCCGAGGCGCACGCGCGGCTCCGGGTACAGGAACCTGGCCACCGCAGAGGACGCCGGCGCCGCTGCCCGGCGAAGCGCCTGGAGCCCGGCCGCAGCGGCGCCGATCGTGCCGCTCACGTAGATGTCGTCGCCGGCGCGCGCGCCGGCGCGGGTGAGCGCCTGCCGGCGCTTGACCGTGCCGATTGCCGTGATGTCGACGACGAGCGGGCCTGGCGACGAGGTGAGGTTGCCGCCGGCGAGGTGGACCCGGTGCCGCGCGGCGAGCCGCGCGATGCCGTCGGCGATGGCGTCGAATTCCGCGACGGGCATGCCGGGCGGAATGGCCATCGACAGCAGGGCGAGGCGCGGCGCGGCGCCCATCGCGGCGAGGTCGCTCAGGTTCGCGGCGAGCGCGCGGTGGCCGATTGCCCCAGGCGGCGTGAACGCTCGATCGAAGTGCACGCCTTCGACCAGGGCGTCAACGGTCAGGACCTCGGCGCGGCTGCGCTCCGGTTCGACGACCGCGGCGTCGTCGCCGATGCCGACGAGCATCCAGGCTGGCGGAGGCGGCAGGCGGCCGGTGATGCGGCCGATCAGCTCACGCTCGGTGAACGCGGCGACGGGGGTCGAATTCGGGACGCCCACGGCTGGGGGCTGGCGCGGCGGTGCGCTGGTCATTTCGCATAGTCGACGGCCCGCGTCTCGCGGATGACGGTGACCTTGATCTGGCCCGGGTATTCGAGCTCGTTCTCGATGCGGCGCGCGATGTCCCTGGAGAGCCACACCGCCTCTTCGTCGGTGATCTTCTCGCTCTCGACCATGATCCGGACTTCGCGTCCGGCCTGGAGCGCGAACGACTTGGAAACGCCCTTGAAGGAGTCGGCGATGCCCTCGAGCTTCTCCAGGCGCTTCACGTAGGACTCGAGGATGTCGCGGCGTGCGCCGGGCCGTGCGGCCGAGACCGCATCGGCGGCCTGCACGATCATCGCCTCGAGCGACGGCCAGTCGATGTCCATGTGATGGGCAGCCATTGCCATCACGACCGCCTCGCTCTCGCCGTGCCGGCGCAGCACGTCGATGCCGATCTGCAGGTGGGTGCCTTCCATCTCCCGGTCGATCGCCTTGCCGATGTCGTGGAGGAACGCGGCGCGCACGGCGACGTGCGCGTCGAGTCCGACCTCGCGCGCCATGATGCCGGCCAGTCGCGCGACCTCCGCCGAGTGGGAGAGCACGTTCTGGCCGTAGCTGGTGCGGTACTTCAAACGGCCCATCAGGCGGAGGATCTCCGGGTGCAGATCGTGGAGCCCGAGATCGAACGCGACCGCCGCCCCCTCCTTTCGAACCGCATCGTCGGTCTCGTCCTTCACTTTCTGCACGACCTCTTCGATCCGGGCGGGGTGGATGCGCCCGTCGGCGATCAGCCGCTCGATCGCCTGCCTGGCGATCTCGCGGCGATAGGGATCGAAGCCGGAGAGGATGATCGCGCCGGGCGTGTCGTCGACGATCAGGTCGACGCCGGTCGCCAGCTCCAGCGCGCGGATGTTGCGCCCCTCGCGGCCGATGATGCGCCCCTTCAGATCGTCGCTGGGCAGGTCGACCACCGAGACCGTGGTCTCGATGGCGTGCTCGGCGCCGCACCGCTGGATCGCCTCGGTGATGTACTGGCGGGCGCGCCCGGCGGCGGTCTCGCGCGCCTCGGCATCGAGCCGCTTGAGGAGGTTGGCCGACTCGTGGCGGGCTTCGCCTTCGATCTGCCGGATCAACAGGTCCCTGGCCTCGTCGGCGGTGAGACCGGCCACGCGCTCGAGATCGCGCTTCTGCTGCGCGGCCAGCCGCTCGTACTTCGCGGCCGACGCCTCGATCGTCTGTTCGCGGGCGGCGACGGTCCGCTCGCGCAGCAGCAGCTCCTTCTCGGTGCGCTCGGCGGCCGCCTGGCGCTCGGCGACGACGGCCTCGCGCCGCGCGAGCGTCTGCTCGGCGGCGGCGGCCTGCTGCCGATCCTGCAGCGCCTGCCGTTCGGCGTCGCGTACGATGTCGTGCGCCTTTTCCTTGGCCTCGAGCAGGGCCTCCTTCTTGCGCGTTTCGGCGTCGCGCTCGGCGTCCTTCAGGATGCGGAGGGCCTGCTCCTCGGCGCGGCCGACCGTCTCGGCCGCCAGCCGCTTGCGGTTGGCGAGCCACACGGCGAAGACTGCTCCCGCGATGGTCAGCGCGACCGCGCCGTTGAGGAGAAGGATGGACGTTTCCAACGGCGTGGCGATGGGAAAGGCCCCGCGGTTGCCGTGTGGGGTGGTCGATGAACCTGCTAGAGCAGGTGGAACCGCTGGAACCAGCCGTGCTTCAGGCTTCCTCGCAACAGAGGCATGCACACCGCACGGCGTCGCGACTCACTTGGGTATACATTGGCTCAACGAGCCATCCGCCATCACGTGCAACGCAGGGAACCCGGTGATTCCTCAACGATCTTAGGCCATCAACACCCGGTCCAGCAAGCGTTCCAGCTCCCCGGCGCGTTCGGCCAGCTCGCCGTCGCGCGTGCGGCTGGTCTCGCGGCAGCGGAAGAGCTCGTCGGCGATATTGAGGGCGGCGAGCACGGCCAGCCTGACCGTGTCGCCGTTGGGCGCCGAGTCGGCGGCGGCCCGCATCTTGTCATCCACGTGCACGGCCAGCCGGTTCACGTAGTCGGGATCGAGCCCGCTGCGAATCGGGTATCGCTGCCCGGCGATCTCCACCGAGACGACGCGGCCGTGGTCCGCCATCAGAGATTGAGCGCTTCGAGCTGCTCCAGCATGTCGCCCACGCGCGTACGGATCACGTCGCGCTCCTCTTTGAGCGCCGACAGTTCACTGCTCAGGCCGTCGTTGGCGGCCAGCCGCGCGCGCAGCGCCTCGACCTCGCGCGTGAGGCGCTGATTCTCGTCGGCGGCGCGGGCCTGCTCGCCCTTCATCCGATCGACCATTGCCACCAGCGCTTTCACCTTGTCCTCGAGCCGGTCGATCGGTTCGAGCTGCAGGTCGCCGCGGGTTGCTGTCTTGACCATGGGATGGGGTCCTGGCTCTCTGGTTGTCCGGTTGTCCGGCGGTCTATCGAGCCAACCGATCGACTGCCGAATCCTGTCTATCTCCGCACCGCGCCGTGCTCGCGCACGAGCGCGGCGAGAATCTGCTCGACGCTCTGCTGCACCTCCGCGTCGGTCAGCGTGCGGTCCGGCGCCTGGAACGTCAGTCGGATCGACAGGCTCACCGATGCCTCGGGCACGCCCTGGCCCTGGTAGCGATCGAACAGGGCCGTTCCGGCGAGCGGCGCCTTCAGATCGGCGGCGGCGGCCTGCATCGTGCCACGAATGGTCGCGGCAGGCAAGGCATCTGGCACGATGATCGACAGGTCGCGGACGACGGCCGGATGGCGCGGCAGCGGACGGGTCCGATCCGCCGCCGGCACGCCGATCGCATCGAGCGCGTCCAGGTTCAGCTCGCCGACCACGACCCGGTCCTGCCGCGGCAGGCCGCGGCGGTCGGCCGCGGCAGGCGCGACGACTCCCAGCAGGCCGATCGCCTGGCCCTGCGGGCCCAGGATCGCGGCCGTCTGGCCGGCGACCAGGAACGGCGTGGCGGCCGGCACGCACCGGATCTCGGCGCCGAGCGCGGCGCAGATCTGCTCGACGAGGCCTTTCACGTCGAAGAAGTCGACGTCGCGCCCCCCTCCGGACCAGTGCTCGCTACCCGCATTGCCGGTCCACGCGACGGCGACGCCGCGCGTCTCGCCCGACGCGGCGAAGCGCGCGCCGATCTCGAAGAGCCGGACATCGCGAAGCCCATGGCGCCGGTTGTGGGCAAGGGCGTCCACAAGACCAGGGACGAGCGACGCGCGCAGCGTGTCGAACTTGGCCGACAGCGGATTCGCGATGCTCACGGCATCCGGTCCGCCATCCGGCGCAAACGCCGCCGCCGCTCGGGCCTCGATGAAACCGAAGCTCACCGCCTCGGACAGGCCGGCCGCCGTCAGCAGGCGCCGGACGAGCCGGTCGCGGGCGATGCGCGGATCAGGCGGCGGCGTCGGCGTCATGGCCGGCGGGAACGTCGGCTCGATCCTGTCGAGGCCGTAGTGCCGTCCGACCTCCTCGATCAGGTCCGCTTCGCGAAGCAGGTCGACGCGGAAGGTCGGCGCGGCGACATCCCAGCCGCCGCCGGCGGCCGCCACCTCGAGCCCGAGTCCCTCGAGAATGCGGACGATCTCCGCATCCGGCGGTGTCGCGCCGAGCAGCAGCTTCACGCGTGCCCGCCGGAGCCGCAGCCGCCGGCGCTCGCGCGGGGACGGGTAGCGGTCGACAATCGGACCGGACAGGCGTCCGGCGCACATCTGCTGCATCAGGGCGATCGCGCGCCGCAGCGCCATTACGGGCGCGCCGGGATCCGATCCGCGCTCGAAGCGGATGGACGCCTCCGTCTTGAGCTGCAGCCGCCTGCTCGTGCGGCGGACGGAGGCCGGATCGAAGCAGGCGCTCTCGAAGACGACCTCTCGTGTCGAACCGGTCACCTCGGAGTCGGCGCCGCCCATGACGCCGGCGATCGCCTGGGCGCGATCGGCATCGGCAATGACGAGCATGTCCGCCTCGAGCGTTCGCGCCACGCCGTCGAGCGTCCGGATGGTCTCGCCCGGCCTTGCACGGCGGATCCGGATCGTGCCGCCGGCCAGACGGGCGAGGTCGAACGCGTGCATCGGCTGGCCGAGCTCCACGTTGACGTAGTTGGTGAGATCGACGATCGCGCTGATCGGGCGGATGCCGGCCGCCTGCAGGCGGCCGGCCATCCAAGCGGGCGTGGCGACCGGGATCACCTCTGCAACCGCGGCCGCATAGCGGGGGCACAGCGCGGCGTCTTCGTCGATGACCTGCACGCGATCCGCCCCGCCGGCCGGCGCGGCCGCCAGGGCGATGGCCGCGTCCGGATCGGCGGCCGGCGTCCGCAGCGGCAGGCCGTATGCCGTGGCGATTTCGCGCGCCAGGCCGATCACGCTCAGGCAGTCGGGCCGGTTCGCGGTCACCTCGACGTCGATCACCGCGTCGCCGGGTCCCGCCGGTTCGATGCCGGCGACCTCGAAGCCGCGGAGCCCGAGCGTGCCGGCGATCTCGTCCGCGCTGCCGGGGACGTCGACGAAATCCTTCAGCCAGGAAACCAGGAGGCGCATCAGTGCGGAAACTGCTCCAGGAACCGCAGGTCGTTCTCGTAGAACAGCCGGATGTCCTCCACCTGATAGCGCAGGATCGCGACGCGCTCGATGCCGATGCCCCAGGCAAAGCCGGTGTAGCGTTCCGGATCGTAGCCGACCGCCTCGAACACGGCCGGATGGACCATGCCGCAGCCGAGGATCTCGATCCAGCCGGTCCGCTTGCACATCGCGCAGCCCGCCCCGTCGCACTTCCAGCAGCTGATGTCGACCTCGGCGCTCGGCTCGGTGTACGGAAAGAAGCTCGGGCGCAGGCGGAGCCGCGACCCCGTTCCGAACATGTCGCGGGCGAATGCCGCCAGCGTGCCCTTCAGATCGGCCAGCGAAATCCCCTCACCGACGACGAGCCCCTCGATCTGCGAGAACGCCGGCGTATGGGTGAGGTCGAGATCGTCGCGGCGGTACACGCGGCCGGGCACGACGATGCGGATGGGCGGCGTGTGCGCGAGCATGTAGCGGATCTGCATCGCGGAGGTGTGCGTCCGCAGCAGCGTCCGCCGATCGCCGGGCGCACCGGCGTCCCCGGCGACTGGGGACGCCAGGTACAGCGTATCCTGCATGTCGCGCGCGGGATGCTCCGCAGGCATGTTCAGCGCGTCGAAGCAGTGCCACTCGTCTTCGACCTCCGGCCCCTCGACGAGGGCAAAGCCCATGCGCGAGAAGATCTCTTCCATCTGGTCGCGCACGACCGTGAGCGGATGGCGATGTCCGAGCGGCCTCGCCCGGCCGGGCAGCGTGACGTCGACGGCGCCGGCCGGGCGCGCCGCGGCCTCCGCGCCGGCGGCGTAGCGCCTCCAGCGTTCCTCGACCGCCTGTTTCAACTCGTTGGCGAGCCGGCCGATCTGCTTCTTCTGCTCTGGGGGCGCCGACGCGATCGTCTGCATCCAGGAGGCGACCACGCTGTTGCGGCGGCCGAGGAACCGGTCGCGCGCCGCCTGCGCCTCCCGCGGAGAGGCCGCGCGCGCGAGCTCGGCCTCGAAGCGGGCGACCTCGACCTGCACATCGGCGGCGTCGGGAAGAGCCATCGGTGGGACAACGATATACCACGAAGCCGCGACGGACACGAAGCTCACGAAGACACGGGGTCTTCGCGGGCTTCGCGTCCGGCGTGGCTTCGTGGTGCTAGCGGGCGGCGGCGGACTTCGCCGAACTCCTGGCCTGCTTGGCGAGCGTCGCGAACGCGGCCGGATTCGACACGGCGAGTTCGGCCAGGCTCTTGCGGTCCAGCGCGACGCCGGCGTGCTTCAGTCCGTTGATGAACTGGCCATAGGTGAGGCCGTGCTCGCGGGCCGCGGCGTTGATCCGCACGACCCAGAGCCGCCGGAAGTCGCGCTTCTTGCGGCGGCGTCCGACAAACGCGTACTTCAGTGCGGTGTCGACCGATTCTTTGGCGGCGCGATAGAGCTTGCTCTTGTTGGCGTAGTAGCCCTTGGCCAGCCCCAGCAGCTTCTTCCGCTTGGCGCGCCGGACCGCCCCTCTCTTCACACGCGGCATCGTCTACTCCCAGCGGCCCGGTCGAGCCGGACCCTCCGTCCCCATTGGCCCCGTATCCCTATGTCCCGGCGTCCCTGCGTCCCCGTTCATTTGTACGGCAGCATCCGTTCGAGCTTCCGCTGGTCGACGTCGGCAACCGTCGTCGTCCCGCGGAGGTGCCGCTTGCGCTTCCTGGTCTTGCTGCTCAGGATGTGCTGCTTGAACGCCTTCCCGCGCAGGAACTTACCGCTCTTGGTCCGCTTGAAGCGCTTGGCCGCGCCGCGGTGCGTCTTGATCTTCGGCATGTCTCTGTTGATCTCTGAAGAAACCTGGCTGATTCAACCCCGGCCGCCACCGCGGCGGCGCGACTAGCGGCCCGCGGCCGCTCTCTTGCCGCCCCCCTGCGCCCGGCGCGAGAGGATGGCGTGCATCTGGTTGCCTTCCATGCGCGGCGTCGACTCGGCAACGGCCAGCTCGGCGAGCTCCTCCATGAGCCGTTCGAGGATGCGGCGTCCGATCTCCGGGTGCGCCATCTCCCGGCCGCGGAAGAAGATTGTCGCCTTGACCTTGTCGCCGTCCTCGAGGAAGCGCTCGATGTGCTTCTTCTTGAACTGGTAGTCGTGCTCGTCGACCTTGGGCCGGAACTTGATCTCCTTGACCTCGATCACCTTCTGGTGCTTCCGCGCCTCGCGCGAGCGCTTCTGCTCCTGGTACTGATACTTGCCGAAATCCATGATCCGGCAGACGGGCGGCACCGCCGTCGGCGAGATCTCGACCAGATCGAGCCCCTTCTGTCTGGCGATCGCCAGCGCCTGGGGTGGCGGCATGATGCCGAGCTGTGCTCCGGTGTCGTCGATGACGCGGATCTCACGGACGCGGATGCGCTCGTTGACCCGCACCCGATCGTCGCGGCGTGGACTTCTGTCGTAAGCGATGACTGCCTCCTCCGTCTAAGCTGCTGCCGTCTCGTTCGTGACGCCCTTGCGCGCCACTTCGGCGCGCGCGGCGGCGAGAAAGTCGCCGATCGGGCTCGGGCCAGTGTCGCCGCCCGCCCGCGTCCGCACCGACACGGTGCCCTCGGCCGCCTCGCGGTCGCCGACGACGAGCATGTAGGGGACCTTTCGCAGCTGAGCCTCACGGATCTTATATCCGATCTTTTCCTGCCGCTCGTCGATCTCGACCCGCAGTCCGCCCCCCGCCAGCCGGTCGCGAACCGAGGTGGCGTAGGAGAGGTGCCGGTCGGAGATGGGCAGCACCACGGCCTGCACCGGCGCCAGCCACAGCGGGAACGCCCCCGCGTAGTGCTCGATCAGGATCGCGATGAAGCGCTCGAAGCTGCCGAAGATGGCACGGTGGATCACCACCGGGCGATGCTCGGCGTTGTCGGCGCCCGTGTACTTCAGATCGAAGTTCTCCGGCTGCATCCGATCGAGTTGAATCGTCGCGCACTGCCACTTGCGGCCGATCGCGTCGGTCACGTCGAAGTCGATTTTCGGGCCGTAGAACGCGCCGTCCTTCTCGTTGATCGCGTAGGCCATGCCGGCGCGCTCGAGCGCCGCGATCAGCTCCCGCTCGGAGCGGCGCCAGGTCGCTTCGTCTCCGAGATGCTCGTCGGGCATCGTCGACAGCTTGGCGCCGAACTGGAGGCCGAAGTCGCCGTACACGCGCTGCACCAGGCGGATCAGGCGCTCGACCTCTTCGCCGATCTGTTCCTCGGTGACGAAGCAGTGCGCGTCGTCCTGCGAGAACTGCCGCACGCGCGTGAGGCCCGACAGCACGCCCGACGCCTCGTTGCGGTGCAGCGGCGTCTGCTCGTGATAACGGAGCGGCAGATCGCGGTAGCTGTGCACCTGGCTCGCGTAGGCCAGGAAGTGGCCCGGGCAGTTCATCGGCTTCACGCTCATCGTCTCGCCTTCCGATTCGATGAGGAACATGTGCTGCCGGTAGTGGCTCCAGTGCCCGGAGCGTTCCCACAGCGCCTTGTTGAAGACGAGCGGCGTCTTCACCTCGACGTACCCCTCCGGGAACAGGAGGCCGCGCATGTACTCGGCGAGCAGGTTGTAGAGCGTCGTCCCCTTCGGCAGCCAGAACGCGGCGCCGGGCGCCCAGGCGTGGAAGGTGAACAGGCCGAGCTCGCGTCCGAGCTTCCGGTGATCGCGCTTCTTCGCCTCCTCGATCTGGGTAAGGTAGGCCTTCAGGTCCCTGTCGGTGAGGAACGAGGTGCCGTAGATGCGCTGCATCGGCTGGTTGCGCGCATCCCCCTTCCAGTACGCGTTCGACGTGCCGAGGAGCTTGAACGCCTCGAGCCGGCCGGTCGACGGCACGTGCGGGCCGGTGCAGAAATCGACGAACGTGTCGCGATCCTTGATGGTGTAGCACGACACGTCGCGCTGGCCTTCGGTCTTCTCCTCGATGAGCTGCACCTTCAGCGGTTCGCCGCGCTGGTCGAAGAACGCCATGGCTTCGCCGCGCGGCCACATCTGCCGCTCGTAGGCCAGGTCCTGCGCCGCCAGCTCGTGCATCTTCTGCTCGATGGCCTCGAGATCCGCAGGCACAAACGGCCGCTCGACGACGAAGTCGTAGAAGAAGCCCTCGTCGGTCGCCGGGCCGATGCCGCACTGCGCGCCGGGAAAGAGCCTGGTCACCGCCGCCGCGAGCAGGTGGGCCGTGCTGTGACGATGGAGCGCCAGCGCTTCCGGACTGCGATTGGTGACGATCCGCACCGTCGCGTCCTTCGGGATCGGATGGACCAGATCGACCAGCCGGCCGTCGACGACGCCGGCAAGGGCCGCCTTCGCCAGCCCCGGCGAGATCGCGCCCGCGACCTCGCGGACGGTCGTCCCCGCCGGCATCGTGCGGCTCGAACCGTCGGGGAGCGTGATGGTGATCTGGCCCATGACCTTGTGTCCGGCTTCGCGGCTCCGCTCCGGCGCGGCCGTTCTTCATCGCCCTGCCGGGCCGGCGCCACGCGCGGCACGACGGCATGGCGAGGGCTGGTAGGCACGGGTGGACTCGAACCACCGACCTCCTGCGTGTCAAGCAGGCGCTCTAACCTCTGAGCTACGCGCCTTCGTCCCGAATATTCCGGCGCAGGCGACCGTTCAGTATAACCTACGCCGCCTGTTTCATGGCCGCGTGCTCGAGCGCCTTCTCGAGCACGGGATCGGCGGTCGGTGCCGGCTGCCCGAAATCCACCGGGTCCGGCTCCGCCACGGCGATACCCGGCTCCAGCCCCTTCTCGTGCAGCGGTTCGCCGTCTGGAGTGAGATAGCGGATCGTCGAGAGCCACAGGCCGCTGCCGTCGGGCAGCTTGATCAGCGTCTGTTGGGCGGCGCGGCCCATCGTATGGCTCCCGATGAGGACCGCCCGGTCATTGCCGCTCAGAGCCGAGGCAAACAGCTCCGCGGCGCCGGTCGTGCCGACGTCCACCAGCACCGAGGCCGGGGCCGTGATGGCGCCGCCGCCGGCGCCCGCCGCGATTGGCTCTTTGCCGGCCTTGGTCTCGCGCTGCGCCAGCGTGCCGGTCGCAACGAAGAGCCGCGCGAGCGCCAGGCCGTCGTCGAGGTCGCCGCCGGAGGTGCGGCGGAGATCGAGAATCAGCTTCGCCGCGCCCGCTTTTTCGAGCCGCGTCACCTGCGCCTCGACCTGTTTCGCGGTGTTCGACGTGATGGCGGCGATCCGGACATAGCCGACGCCGGGCGCGGCGAGGCGGCCGCTGACGTCGGCCGCCGGCGCCACTTCGCGCGTCAGCTGCACTTCATGCGGTTCATTCGCGTTCCCGCGCAGCACTGTGAGCGTGACCGTGGTGCCCGGCGCGCCGCGCAGCGCCCGCATGCCTTCCCAGACCGACATCTCGCGCGTCGGCTTCTCGTCTATCGCGCGAACGTAGTCGCCCGTGCGCAGGCCGGCCCTGTCGGCCGGCGAGCCGTCCCGCGCCGCGATGACGCGGAGGTAGTACTGCCGCGTGAGATCCAGGCCGATGCTGCCGGCGGGGAGCTCGGCGTGCGCCTCGATCTGCTTCACTTCGCCGGGCGACAGGTACGCGCTGTCCGGATCCAGCCCTTCGGCCAGGCCGCGCATCGCGCCCGACATCACCTTGTCGATGTCCACCGCCTCGACGTAGTTGTTCGTGATCATGCTCACGACGTCGTCGAAGACCTTGAGGTCCTGATAGGTGTCCTCACGCGCCATCGCCTTGCCGAGAAGGCCTCCGACGAGGGCGAATGCCAGCACGGGCGCGGACAGCGACATGACGACGGCGCGGGTGCGGGGAGACATCTGTCGTCCTTGGTTCTTGGGCCCTGATCCTCGGGCCGTGGGCCTAACGCGTCTTCAACCATTCTAGCGGGTCTACCGGCTGACCGTCGATCCGGATCTCGAAGTACAGCCCGGCGGGGCCGGCTGGCGCCTGGCCGACGCGGCCCAGGGTGTCGCCGGGCCGGACCGGGGCGCCCTTGGCGACGGCAATGTCGAGCAGGTTGCCGTAGAGGCTGAACGCCTGCCCGCCGTGGTCGAGGATCACGAGATTCCCGAAGCCGGCGAAGGTATCGGCATAGGCGACGACTCCCTCGTGCACCGCCTGTACCGGCGCTCCCTCCGCGGCCGCGATCTCGATTCCGTTCGACGGCGTGCCGCCCGCCGGTGTGCGCCTGAAGGGGAGTCTGACGGCGCCTGCCGCCGGCCACTCGAGGTCTCCCTTGAACGGCCGCAGCGGCAGCCCGTCGACCGCGGCGGCCGGCTCCGCCTGCAGATTGCGCAGCGCCACCTGCAGCCTGGCCTGCGCCGCCTGAAGCTCGCCGGCGAACTGCGCGTTGAGATCGCGGCGCTCGTCGATGCCGCGAATCAACGCGGCGCGCGCCTCGACGGCGCGCGCCGCCGCGGCCTGGGCGCGCTCGGCTTCCGCCCGCAGGACGGCAAGGCGGCGCTGCCGCTCCTCGAGCGCCGCCCGGCTCTGGCGCAGCGCGCTCAGGGTCGCCTCGTGCTTCGCGATGCGATCGCGATCCACCTGCTCGAGCACGGCGACGGCGCGCGCCGCCTGCCCGAGACGGCGGAGGTCGCCGGTAGAGAACAGCATTCGCAGGTAGCGCCCGCGCCCCAGCTTGTAGGCCTCGACGAGCCGCGCGCGCAATGCCGGCCGTTCGGTGAGATCCTGCCGAGCGAGGTCGGCGATGCGCGCGGCCGTCGCGTCCAATGCGGCCTGCACGTCGGCCGCGTCCGCCTCGATGCCGCGCAACTGCTGCTGCTTGATCTGCCGGTCGAGCTCGAGCTGGCGCAGGTCGCCGAGCAGCGTGCGTTCTTCGGCGGCGAGCCGCGCGGCCTCCTGCTTCAGCGCCTGCATGCGCTCGCCGGCGCGCCGGGCGAGTACCTCGGCGCGTGCGCGGCCGGTGGGCGCCGGCGTCTGCGCCGGCGCCCTCACGGGCGCCGCGAGGACGGCCGCGGCCGTCAGGGCCAGGCCCAGGGTTCGGACGCGTGCCGCCGGCGCGGCCGCGCGCCCGGCCCGATCCTCAGAAGAGCGGCCGCCCATCGAGCTCGGCGGCTGCGGCGATGCCGAAGTAGCGCAGGATCGTCGGGGCGATGTCGACGATACGCGGGACGTCCGACGCGAGCGGGCGGCTCGAGAGGAGAACGCCCGGCGTGTGTCTGTAGTCGAAGCCGGCGTGGTCGCCGGACCATTTTTCCTCATTCGCCTCGATGATCCCCTCCGACGGCTCTCCCCGCATCGCCGGCCGCGACACGCGGTAGCCATCGGCTGTGCCGACCTGCAGTTCCGGCGCGTGGCCGGCAAACGGCCCCGAGTACATATCGGCTGCTCGGTAGACGCCGTCCACGACGCGCTGGCCGGTCTTCGGATCGGTGAGCGCCAGGAGCCGCGAGGCGAGATCGTCTTCGAGCGCCCGCGCTTCGGCCCCCGGCGCCACGATGCCGCGGGGCTCACGCCCCTCCAGATTCAGATAGATCTGTCCGGCGCCCATCGCGTAGGCGCGGGTGCGCGTCCAGTCGATCGTGTCGCGCGCCGGATCCAGGCCTTCGCCCGGCGGGCCACCCCGCGCGGGCAGCGGCGCGGGAACGGGCCGGCGCGCCAGGAAGCCCTGGTCCTCCAGCCAGGCGTCGAGGTCGAGCGCCTGGCGGAACGAATGGAACCCGTGATCGGAGACGATCAGCAGCGGCGTGTCCGGATCGAGCCGCGCCAGGATCTCGCCGACCAGATCGTCGGCGCGGCGGTACACCCGCTCGATCGCGTCACCGAACTTCGCCGCCAGCGCCTTGTCGTACCGCGGGTGCGAGCGATCGAGGAAGCGCCACATCATGTGCTGCACGCGATCGGTCGAGTCCACGACGCCGACGAGCAGGTCCCATTGGCCGTTGTCGATGCGCTGCAGGATCATCTCGGCGCGATCGTCGAAGGCGCGGAACAGGTCGTCCATGAACGCCTGCTCGTCGATCAGTCCGTCGTTCAGCGCGCCGGCGGCTTCGCTCCGGGCGAGCGTGCGGTAATAGCCGAGCCGCTCGAACAGGTCGGCCGACAGCGAGGCAGGCGACGACATCGGCATCGGCGGCCGATCGGGCTTCCAGTTGATCGGCGTCACGTACAGATTCAGTTCGCTGTCGGCGCGGGCGAGGTACATCTGCGCCATGCCGTGCCGCGTCACGAGGAAGTTGGCGCGGAAATCGAGATCGATCCAGCGGCTCCATTCGCCCTGCCGGAGCAGCACCGAATCGTCGCCGATGACCACGGTGGCGGCGCGATCCTTGCGGTTCCAGTGAATCGCGAACGGGAGGCGCAGCGTCTCGCGCGCCTCGAGCACGGCAATCGCGATCCGATCCGCGTCGGCAGCGGCCGGCGCCGCGCGCCGCTCGCGCAGCGCCTGCTGCACGATCGGGTCGCCGGGGCCCATCAGGTCGGCGCGGGCCGAATCGCCGTCGAAGACGAGCCGCGTCCGGATGCCCCCCCGATCCGAGCGACCTTCGTCGCCCGGCTGCACGTCGGTGCCGAAGTACTGGAAGCGGCCCTGGCCGCCGAGCAGGTCCGGAATCGGGAAGCCCGATAGCAGCTCGCCGTTGGGCACCGGCTCCGGAGGATAGGTGCCCGGCACCGCGAGGATGCTCGAGCGCACGCCCGTCTCGCCCGCTCGCACCCAGAAGGACGTGCCCCGGCGCAGGGAGACCGCGGAGGCGGGCGTCGTCGGAATCGTCTGCAGGAAGAAGCGGCCCGGCTCGCGGCGCACCAGCGCGAAGGCCGGCGCATAGGTGGCCGGATCGCGCGCGAAGAGGCCGTAGATGTCGTGCCTGCCTGGATTGACGCCGGTCGCAAACGAGGCCCACGCGCTCGCCGGCGATCCCGAGGCCGCCGTTTCGAGCGGACGCAGCGCGCCCCGCGCGGCAACCGCGCGCATGTTGGGAAGCGTGCCCGCGTCGATCCACCTGGCGACCAGATCGGGGTCGAGGCCGTCGAAGCCCAGGACGACGAGCTTCCGGTCGACCTGCGCGGAGGGACGGCGGGGTCCGCAGCCAGCCCCGATGCTCAGACAGAACACGAGTGGAACCGCCAGGACGTGTTTCACGGCGCGGTCGGGGGAGAAAAGATTATAGCATTTGACGACGGAGGGGCATGTCGGCAGGGCACGGGCGCGTCGTCGCGGTTGATCTCGGCAGCCGCCGCGTCGGGCTGGCGATCAGCGATCGCACGGGGACGCTCGCGCGGCCGCTGGAGACGATCGCCGTGCGCGGCGGGGACGACGCGATCGATCGCGTGACGCGGCGGATCGCGGAGCTCGCGGCCGAGGACGACGGCGTCGGCGCGGTGGTTGTCGGCCTGCCGCGGCGCCTCGATGGCAGCAGCTCGCCGGCCACGCGGGCGGCGCTGGCGTTCGTGGGGCAGTTGCGCGGGCGGGTTGACGTGCCGGTGACGACCGAGGACGAGCGGCTCACGAGCCGCGAAGCCGAGCAGCGGCTGGCCGCGCGCGAACCGGA
The DNA here is from genome assembly GCA_020850715.1 of Acidobacteriota bacterium. GTDB lineage: Bacteria > Acidobacteriota > Vicinamibacteria > Vicinamibacterales > CAVVIG01 > JADZED01. The sequence continues at coordinate 76,921 of JADZED010000050.1, read as the reverse complement.
CTGGCGCCGCCGGAAGGCGCGCCTCGACGCGGCGTCGGCGGCCGTGTTCCTGCAGGACTACCTGGATCGCCGATCGTGACGATGGTGAAGAGACTGCTTGCCGTGGCCGTGGTCGTCGTGGCGGTTGCCGCCGCGGCGGGTGCGGCGTGGATCCGCCAGCGCGTCAACGAACCGTATCGCGGCTACCCGGGTGCCGAGCAGTTTGTCGAGATCCCCGCGGGCGCCGGACCGCGATCGATCGCGCAGCGGCTCGTCGCGGCTGGCGTCGTGCGCGACGGCCTCGTCTTTCGCGCGGCGCTCTGGTTGAACGGCGGCGCGACGCGCCTGCAGGCCGGCGAGTATCGCTTCGACCGGCCGATGCGGCCGGGCGAGGTGATCGACATGATCGTCCGGGGCCAGGTGTTCGTCGTCACGATCACGTTCCCCGAAGGGTTGACGATCGACGAGATGGCGCGGATCTTCGAGCGGCAGGGGCTCGGCACCTCCCGTGCGTTCGCCGAGGCGGCCCGCGATCCGGCGCCGATTCGTCAGCTCGATCCTGACGCGCGCGATCTCGAGGGCTACCTGTTCCCCGAGACCTACGCGGTGCCGCGGCGGACGGATGCGGCGGGTCTGGTGCGCCAGATGGTCGATCGGCTGCAGCGCGTGCTCACGCCGGAGCTCCGCCGGGCCGCCGCAGCCCGCGGGCTCACCGTGCGGCAGGCGGTGACGCTCGCGTCGATCGTGGAGAAGGAGACCGGCAGACCCGAGGAACGGCCGCTCGTCGCGGCGGTGTACGCGAACCGGCTGCGGATCGGCATGCCGCTGCAGTGCGACCCGACGGTGATCTACGCCATGCAGATGGAAGGACGTTATCGCGGGAACATCACGAAGGCCGATCTCTCGCTCGATTCGCCGTACAACACGTACCGCCACCCCGGGCTCCCGCCCGGGCCGATCGCGGCGCCCGGGAGGGGCGCGCTCGAAGCGGCGATCGCCCCGGCCGACGCCGACTTCCTGTACTTCGTCAGCCGCAACGACGGGTCGCACGAATTCGCGCGGACGCTCGCGGAGCACAACCGGAACGTGCGGAAGTACCAAGTCCAGTATTTCAGGGACCGCCGCGCCGCCCGCCAGCGCGCCGGTTCCTGAACCGGTAACAGGGCCGTCCCCCGGGGGGGCCAGGCCCCGTCCGGCCCGAGGCCCGAGGCTCCAAGCACTATCGCTCGCCCCATTTCAGCTTCTGCCGCAGGATTTCGTAATAGCTGCGCGTCGAGGGCTTGATCAGTCGCAGCGTGCGATCCGCCCGGCGGATGTGAATCTCGTCGCCCGCCTGGAGCTGGAATCCCGCCTGGCCGTCGAAGGTCACATACAGCTCGTCGCGCGCGTCCATCTGCGGCTGCACACGGACCGGTGAGGCCGCCGGGATCACGATCGGACGGTTGGTCAGCATGTGCGGCGCGATCGGCGTGAGCACCAGCGCGTCCACATTCGGCTGCACGATCGGCCCGCCGGCGGCGAGATTGTAGGCGGTCGACCCGGTCGGCGTCGCGACGATGAGGCCGTCGGCCTTCACGCGCGTGACGAACTCGTCGCCCACGTGGACGTGCAGCTCGATCATCCGCGCGCGCGCCGCCTTGGTGACGACGACGTCGTTCAGCGCCAGGTCGTCGGAGAAACGCGCGCCGGCGCGCCCGGTCGACGCGCGCAGCATCAGGCGCTCCTCGACGTGCGCCTCGCCGGTCACCGCGGCGTCGAGCGCCGGGTACAGCTCGGGCAGCGTCACCTCGGTGAGGAATCCCAGGCTGCCGAAGTTCACGCCGAGAATCGGAATGGCGACGCCGGCGGCGGCGATCCGATCGGCCATGCTGAGCAGCGTGCCGTCGCCCCCGAGGACCACAATCACGTCCGAGCGCCCGACCAGCGCGTCCTTGCCGGCGGCCGCCCGCGACGTCGACTCCGGCATCAGCGCGGCGGTGTCGGTCTCGAATACCGGCTCGATGCCTCTCGCTTCGAGCCACGAGGCGATCTCGACCAGATGCGGCGTGGCGGCGTACAGGCGCGCCTTGGCGACGATGCCGACGGTGCGGGCAGGTATCACGGCTGCTTACTAGACCACAAAACCGGTGCCCGTCGTAACGCCGGCCGCCCGCGGAGGCTGAGGGAGCAATCGTTCCGAGCGCGTCGAAAGGGCCGGACGGACCGGCCAGCGGCCGCTCCGTCGTCACCCGGGACCTGTTCACCTGGTCGGCGGCGACGGGGCGAATCTCAGGTGCAGGAAGAACTCCTGGTTGCCGGCCGTCCCCGTAATCGCCGCCGGCGCCGCCGCCATCTCCACCAGGCCGATCTCGGCGGCCGCCCCGGCGACGCCCCGCACCGTGCGCTGCTGCACGGCGGGGTCGGAGACGATGCCGCCGGGGCCGACCTCGCCGCGCCCGGCTTCGAACTGCGGCTTCACCAGCGCCACGACGTCCGCGCCGGCCTCGAGAAACGGCGGAAGCGCCGGCAGGATGTGGCGCAGCGAGATGAACGAGACGTCGATCGTCACGAGCGAGACCTGGTGCGGCACGTCGGCGGCGGCCAGCGCGCGCGCATTCACCTCCTCCCGCACGAGGACGCGCCGATCGTTGCGCAGCGCCCAGGCGAGCTGGTTGCGGCCCACGTCGAGGGCGATGACGCTGGCGGCCCCGCGGCGGAGCAGGACGTCGGTGAAGCCGCCGGTGGAGGCGCCGACGTCGAGCGCGCGCCGGCCCGCCGGATCGACGTGGAAATCATCGAGCGCGCGGGCGAGCTTCACACCGCCGCGGCCCACGTAGGGATGATCGGGCTCGACGAGCTCGAGGCGGGCGGTGGCGGGGATCGGCGCTCCCGCCTTCGACACCGGCTGCCCATCGACCTTGACGCGACCCGCGAGGATCAGCGCGCGCGCCCGCTCGCGCGACGCGGCAAGCCCGCGCGCCACGAGCAGCAGATCGAGCCGCGTCTTCGAGCCAGCCACGTCAGCCGCTCCGGGGGACGCGCGGGCCGGCAGGGCGCCTCATCGGTCAGTTCGAGCGGCCCACGACCCACTCAGCGACCGCCGGCAGCCAGCCCTCCGAGAGCCGCGCGTCGGCGAGCGCCTGCCTCGCGCGTTGAATGCACTGGGCCGCCATGTGCCGCGACCCTTCGAGCCCGAACAGCGCCGGATAGGTCGGCTTGCCGCCGGCGGCGTCCTTGCCCGCCGTCTTGCCGAGCTGCGCCGCGTCGCCTTCGACATCGAGGATGTCATCGACGATCTGGAAGGCGAGGCCCAGATCGGCGGCGTACCGGCCGACGGCTTCGACCTGCGCCGCCAGGCCGCCCGCCATGATCGCGCCGCTCACGGCGGCCGCGCCGATGAGGGCGCCGGTCTTGCGCGCGTGCATGCCGCGCAGGCCGTCCGCATCGAGCACGGCGGGATGGTTCGGCGCCTGGCCGGCAGCCTGCAGATCGAGCGTCTGCCCGCCGACCATGCCGGCCGCACCCGCCGCCGCTGCGATCGCGCCGAGCGCCCGCAGTTTGCGCGCGCAGACGACCGGGTCGTCGGCGGCCGGCTCGCGGGCGAGGAGGGCGAAGGCCTCCGCCTGGAGCGCATCGCCGGCGAGCACCGCGATGCCATCGCCGTAGACGACGTGCAGCGTGGGACGCCCCCGGCGGAGCGTGTCGTTGTCCATGGCCGGCAGATCGTCGTGCACCAGCGAGTAGGTATGGATCATCTCGACCGCGCACGCCGACGGCAGCGCCAGCCCTCGCACCGCGCCGGAGGGGGATCCGACCGTGCGGCCGACCGCATCGGCGGCCGCGAGCGTCAGGATCGGGCGGAGTCGCTTGCCCCCGGCAAACAGGCTGTAGCGCATGGCCTCGCCGATGAGCGGCGGACAGTCGGGAGGGGCCGGCAGAAACCGTTCGAGCGCCTCGTCGACCTCCGCACGCGCGGATGCCAGGAACGTCCGGACCTCAGATGCCCCCATCGTCCCCACCGGCCAGCGCGCGCGGCGCCGGCTCGAGCCTGCCCCGCTCGGTGAGCAGCTCGATCCGACGCTCGGCGTCCTCGAGCCGCGCGTGGCAGAAGCGCGACAGCTGCACGCCGCGCTCGTAGAGCGCGAGCGACTGCTCGAGCGGCAGGTCGCCTTCCTCGAGCTTCCTGACGACGCCTTCGAGCTCGGCGATCGCCGCTTCGAAGTCCTTGATGGATGTATCGGCGGGCCCTGTCACCGTGTCCTCCTCACCTCGCAATCCAGCTCGCCTTTCGCGAGCGTGACCGTCAGCGCGTCTCCCGGGGCGACACCCGCGGCATCGCGCAGCACGCGCGTCCGGTCGGCGTTCCAGGCCACGGCGTAGCCGCGCCCGAGAACGGCCAGCGGGCTCAGCGTCTCCAGACGGCCCACGCTGGTGCCAAGCCGCAGCGCGGCGCGGTGGCGGCGCCCGGCGACCGCCCGCGCCATCCGGCCGTCGGCGGCAGCCAGCCGCGAGCGGATCGCCGCAAGCCGCCGGTCGACCCCGAACGCCTCGAGCTGGCGCGCCAGCTCACCCATCCGCCGCCGTGTCGAGGCCAGGCGCCCCGCATAGCCGGCAAACGCCGGGCGGCCGGCGGCCGCGTGGACGCGGCGCGCGAGCATCTGCACGCGGCGTCGCGCGGCCGCGCGCAGCCTGTCGCCGAGCCGATCGATCCGGCTGGAGAACTGGTCCTTCGCCGCCACGACCAGTTCCGCGGCCGCCGACGGCGTCGGCGCCCGGAGATCGGCGACGAAATCGGCGATCGTCACGTCGGTCTCGTGGCCGACCGCGGAGATGACCGGCACGGGCGAGTGGGCGATCGCGCGGGCGACCGGCTCTTCGTTGAACGCCCACAGATCCTCGATCGATCCCCCACCGCGGCCGACAATGACGACGTCGACGCCCGGTACGCGAACGATCGCCCGCAGTCCCCGTGCGATCTCCGCCGCCGCGCCCTCGCCCTGGACGCGCGCCGGCCGAACGATCAGATGAGCGTTCGCGTAGCGCCGGCGCAGCACGTTGATGATGTCGCGAATCGCCGCGCCGTCGAGCGAGGTGACGATGCCGATCTTGCGCGGCAGCGCCGGCAGCGGCCGCTTGCGCGCCGGATCGAACAGCCCCTCGGCCTGCAGGCGCTCCTTCAACTGCTCGAACGCGAGCTGCAGCGCCCCGAGCCCCTGTGGCTCCATGTGCTCGCAGACCATCTGGTACTCGCCGCGCGGTTCGTAGACCGAGATCCGTCCGCGTGCGACCACGCGCAGGCCGTCGGCCGGCTTGAACCGCAGGTAGCGCAGCGCCGAGCGGTACAGGATCCCGCCAAGCTGCGCGGCATCGTCCTTGAGCCTGAACGAGCAGTGCCCGGTGTTCCAGACCCGGCAATTCGACAGTTCGCCCTCGACCCACACCTCCGCGAACGCGCCCTCGAGGCAGTCGCGCACGCGGACGGTCAGCTCCGTCACCGACAGCACCCGCCGCCGCGGCGCTGGCGGCGCCGGCGCGGGCGCCGGCTCGGGGATCGGCGCGTCGTCTTCGAAGGGGAGGTCGAAGAGATCGCTCATGGCCCCTTCAGGACGAGGCGCCCGCCAGATCGTCGATCTCGTCGCGGCTGTAGCTGATGCGCTCGATGTCGACCGCCCGGCCGGTCTCCTCGTCGGCTTCGACGACGACGCCGTTCAGCCGCGGGTTCGCGGTCGCGGTGTCGAAGCGCGCCGGCAGCGCGTTGAGGAAGCGTCCGAGCGCCGGCTCGATCTCCACGCCGATGACCGAATCGTGCGGCCCGGTCATGCCCGCGTCGGTCAGGTACGCCGTCCCTTTCGGGAGGATGCGCTCGTCGGCGGTCTGCACGTGCGTGTGCGTGCCGACGACGGCGGTGACCTTGCCGTCGAGGTGCCAGCCCATGGCGACCTTCTCGGAGGTGGCCTCCGCGTGGAAGTCGACAAAGACGATCCGCGCCCGCGCGCGCAGCGCCTCGACCGCGCGCGGAACAGCCGCGAACGGATCGTCGATGTTCAGCATGAAGACGCGCCCCATGGCGTTGACGACCCCGACGCTGACGTTCTCCTTCGTGCGCGCGAGATAGGTGCCGCTGCCCGGCGCGCCCGCCGGGTAGTTGATCGGGCGCAGCAGCCGCGCTTCGGCGCCGATGTACTCGAGCGCTTCCTTCTTGTCCCAGATGTGGTTGCCCGAAGTCATCACGTCCACGCCGCGATCGAGCAGCTGGTCGCCGATCTCGCGCGTGATGCCGAACCCGGCCGCCGCGTTCTCGACATTGGCGACGACCAGATCGATATCGTGCGCCGCCACGAGCGCGGCGAGCCCGCGGTGCACCAGGTCGCGCCCGGGCCTGCCCACGATGTCGCCGATGAAGAGAATGCGCGTCACGACGGCCTGGCCGTCGATTCTACAGGCACGCGGCAGGAGTGGCGTTCGGCCATGCGGGAGCCGCCGCCGGGCCCGGAGCCCGGCGCGCCCGGCAGCCACGCGGCGCGGTGTGACTCGACGAAGCCGGCGGCGCCGGAGAGGCCGGCGGTGGGAACCACGCGTGAGCGCATGGCCGAATGATCGCATGGAGTACGCAAGAAGACGACGTGGGTGGCCCGGCTGCCTGCGGCGGCCGCGACGGAGGCGACGAGACGGTCTGCGCCTCCGGTTTGGAGAGGCGCGCATCGGAGAAGGGCAGAGGCGACAGATCGGGAATGGTCGGGCCGGCGAGAGCGAACGCCCTGAGCTGGACGGTGCTGGGTGGAGCTGGACGGCACCAGATGGAAAGGATGAAGATCGATGGTAATGTGAGTGTTGTTCACTTAGAAAATCTGCTTGATTAACAATCATGATGGCGTTATACTCACGGAAGTCCAAGGAGGGACTTCAGAAATGCCGGGCAAAGTCGTGGGAATCGACCTCGGCACCACGAATTCGGTGGTGGCCGTGATGGAAGGCGGTCAACCGACCGTCATCGTGAATCAGGAGGGCGCGCGGACCACACCCTCGGTTGTCGCGATCGCCAAGGACGGCGAGCGTCTCGTCGGCCAGGTCGCGAAGCGCCAGGCGGTGACCAACGCGGAGAACACCGTCTTTTCGATCAAGCGCTTCATGGGCCGCAAGTACGACGAGGTGGCGGCGCCGGCGGCATCGGCTGCGGCGGGCAGCGAAGCCTCGCGCGTGCCGTACAAGGTGGTGCGCGCGCAGAACGGCGATGCGCGGGTCGAGGCGCGCGGCAAGCAGTACTCGCCGCCCGAGATCTCGGCGATGGTGCTGCAGAAGCTGAAGAAGGCGGCCGAGGATCACCTCGGCGCTCCGGTCGCCGACGCCGTCATCACCGTGCCCGCCTACTTCAACGACGCACAGCGCCAGGCCACCAAGGATGCCGGCACGATCGCCGGGCTCAACGTCCTGCGGATCGTGAACGAACCGACGGCGGCCGCGCTCGCCTACGGTCTCGACAAGAAGAAGGACGAGACGATTGCCGTGTACGACTTCGGCGGCGGCACCTTCGACATCTCCGTCCTGGAAGTGGGCGAGGGGGTGGTCGAGGTGAAGGCGACCAACGGCGACACGCACCTGGGGGGCGATGATCTCGACGATCGCGTGATCCAGTGGCTGATCGCCGAGTTCAAGAAGGCCGACGGGATCGATCTCGGCAGGGATCGCGTCGCGCTGCAGCGGCTCAGGGAGGCGGCCGAGAAGGCGAAGATCGAGCTCTCCACGGCGATGGAGACCGAGATCAACCTGCCGTTCATCACCGCCGATGCCTCCGGGCCCAAGCACCTGCAGACGCGGCTGACGCGCGCGAAGCTCGAGCAGCTGGTCGACGATCTGCTCCAGCGAACGCTGGCGCCGGTCAGGCAGGCGCTGGCCGATGCGGGCGTCACCCCGGCCCAGATCGACGAGGTCGTCCTGGTCGGTGGGTCGACGCGGATGCCCAAGGTGCAGCAGCTCGTGCGCGAGCTGTTCGGGAAGGATCCCCACAAGGGGGTCAACCCCGACGAGGTCGTGGCGGTCGGTGCGGCGGTCCAGGGGGGCGTGCTCACGGGCGACGTCAAGGACATGCTGCTGCTCGACGTCACGCCGCTGTCGCTCGGCATCGAGACGCTCGGCGGGGTGATGACGCCGCTCATCGCGCGCAATACGACGATCCCGACGCGCAAGAGCGAGACCTTCTCGACGGCCACCGACAACCAGACGAGCGTCGAAGTGCACGTCCTGCAGGGCGAGCGGCCGATGGCGCGCGACAACCGCACGCTGGGGCGCTTCCACCTGACGGGGCTGCCGCCGGCGCCCCGCGGCCTGCCGCAGATCGAGGTCGCCTTCGACATCGACGCCAACGGCATCGTCAACGTGACGGCGACCGACACGGCGACGCGCAAGGAGCAGAAGATCACCATCAGCGGCGCCGGCGGCCTCTCGAAAGCCGATGTCGACCGGATGGTCAGGGAGGCCGAGAGCCACGCCCGGGAAGACCAGGCGCGGCGCGAGCTCATCGACGCGCGCAACCAGGCCGATGCGCTCGCCTATCAGGTCGAGAAGACGCTGAACGAGAACCGCGAGAAGCTGCCGGTGGGCGATCTGTCGAAAGCCGACGCGGCGCTGGCCGAGCTCCGGCGAGTCGCCCAGGCCGATGATGTCGCCGCGATCCGGCAGGCGACCGAGACGCTGGCCCACGCATCGCATGGGATCGCGGAGGTGCTGTACCAGGGTGCACAGGGTTCGGAGGGCGCACGGGGAGAGGCACGGGGTTCGGGAAGCTCGGCGGGTTCGCACGGCTCGACCGTCAAGGACGCCGAGGTCGTCGATGCCGAGTACGTGGACGCCAAGTAACGACCACCGGCGGGACGGGCAGGGGCGCAGGACGGCAGGAGGCTTTCTACTCCAGCCTCTCCAGCCCTTCCTGCCGGTCCAGCCTCAATCAGAGGAGAGCAACCATGACCATCGTTCGTTGGGATCCATTCCGCGACTTCGGGTTCACGACGGCCAACGCCTGGATCCCGGCCGTCGACATCTACCAGAGCAGCGATCACGAGCTCGTGCTGACCGCGGAGCTGCCCGACATGTCGCGCGAGGACATCGACATCACGGTCGAGAACGGCACGCTGACGCTCAAGGGCGAGAAGAAGCTCGCCGGCGACGTCAAGGAGGAGCAGTTCCACCACATCGAGCGCCGTTATGGCGCGTTCAGCCGCTCGTTCTCGCTGCCGCAGACGGTCGACGTCGCGAAGGTGGCGGCCGAGTACAAGAACGGCGTGCTGACCATCCGGCTGCCGCTCCGCGACGAGGCCAGGCCGCGGCAGGTCAAAGTCGACGCCGCGGCGTAGTCGCGGTCCGCACGGGGATCGTCCGGCGCTCCCGGACGATCCCCGCTTCCGGCCGGGGAACCGCCCATGCTAATCTCTAGGCTGACTCCATGGATGACGCGTCCGACCTGACCATCGCCACAGAGACCGAGCCGTTGCCGGATCTGCCGTCCGAGCCGGCCCCGCCGATCGACAGCCGCTTCCTCTTCGTCGACGTGGCGGCGCTGCGCGCCAAGCAACTGCGGCGCGGCGCCCGCGTGCGCATCGGCGAGCCCGACGTCGTGCATCTGCCGAAGAAGCCCGAGCGGATCGCGATGGAAGAGGTCCGCCGGGGCCTGGTCTACTACGACGTTCCGCCGCCGCGCCCGGCGGACCAGCCGCAGGCCGAGGCCTGATCCGATGCAGGATCTGATTGGCGGCGCCATCGCCGGTCTGGCCTCGAGCACGATCTTCGTGCTCGCCCTCTTCATCGGCTTCTGCGTTGTCGTGGGCTTCACGAAGCTGAAGCGGACCGCCGGCGACACGCCGGTGATCAAAAGCCTCGACGAGCGGATCTCGCGCCAGCCGGTCGACTACTATCCCCCCTCGGTGCCGCGCGGCCCCTCCGACCAGCTCCGTGCGCCGGAACTGCTCGAGGCGGCAGCCCGTAAGTAGGGATATGCTGAAGCTGCTGCTCCTGCCGTTCTGGCTGGCCGCCGCCTTCCTGTTCTTCGTCCTGGTGGTGCCCTTCCTCGTGCTGCGGCTGCTGTTCAAGCTCGCCGTGGGCCTGCTGGTGCTCCCCGTCGTCATCGTCGGCGGCCTGGTCGCCGTCGTGATCGGCGCCGCCGTTGTCTCCGTCCTGATCCTGATTCCGCTCGTTCCGATCGCTCTGGCCTGTTTCCTGATCTGGGCGGTGCTCAGAGTATCTCGACCGCTTCTGCACGGCGTGTAATCGGCGCCCTGCGCAGCCACCACGCCGGCGCGGCCGATGCGGCCGCGCCGCCAGCCGCCGCACCATCGCGCCATCGTCCCTTCCCTCAACCCGTCGTGCGGACGTGCGGGCAGCCGCCGCTGACAGGCGCGGCGCAGGAGCCCCGGCAGCTCGAGCGCCGGCATGGCGCTCGGACGCCGGCCAGCGCGCGGCCGCTGCCGCACGACCACGTCGATGGCGGGTTGCGACACCGCGAGGATCACGAGCAGATGCCGGATCGTGCGATGTTCGAGCGCGACCGCCGGCGGCGCCAGCAGCGGCACGGCCGGCACGAGACAGGGCGCGGCCGGCGCACAGCCGGCCTTACGGGTGGTCCAGCGCCTCGACTCGGGTCAGGCGACGCTCTCCGGCTGCCAGCGGAGGCCGAGGTTGACGATGCGCTGCAGCAGCGCCTCGTAGCCCAGGCCCGCCCGGGCGGCCGACGCGGCGAAGTCCTCGCCGCGCGCAATCTGCGGGTTGGGGTTCGCCTCCAGCACCCACGCCCGGCCCGCCTCGTCGAGGCGCAGGTCGATGCGCGCGAATCCGCTCAGCTCGAGGGCGCGGAACGTCCGCTTGCAGAGGTGCTGGATCCGCTCGCACACGGCGTCGGGCAGATCGCGGGCGGGGCCGCTCTCGATCCCGTACTTCTTCTGGTACTTCACGCTCCACTTCACGCGATCGGTGGCGATCCGCCGGGCCTCGGCCGGCATGTTGGTGAAGAACAGCTCCCACACGGGCAGCGCCTGCAGCGACTGGTTGCCGAGGATGCCGACGTACAGCTCGCGGCCGTCGACGTACTGCTCCGCCATGGCTGCGGTCCCGATGCTCCCGTGGATGAACGCCACGCGTTCCCGGAGTTTCTCGTCGGTGTCGACCACCGAGGCCTGCGAGATGCCGATCGACGCCTCCTGCGTGAGCGACTTCACGATCAGCGGGAACGTCAGGCGCTTGGGCCGGCGGATCGGGCGGCCGGCGCGGAACACCTCGAACTCCGGCACGGCGATGCGGTGATAGGCGAGCAGCTTCTTCGACAGCGCCTTGTCGCGCGCCAGCAGCAGGCCGCGCGAGTTGCACCCGATGTAGGGCAGCTTCAACAGCTCGAGGTACGAGACGACGTTCATGTCGAAGATCGCGATGTCGTCGAAGGCCTCGAGCAGGTTGAACGCGATGTGGGGCTTCCACTCGGTGGCCAGGCGCCGGATCTCGCCGAGATCGTCGTGGACGCCGAGGATCCGGACGTCGTGGCCCATGGCGCGCAGCGTCGACACGACGTCGTATTCGGTGCGCCACGGTGCGGCGGCCACGTCGGTTCCCTCCGGTACGCTCTCGGGCGGGATCAGGTGGCGGTGGACGAGCGCGAGGATGCGCAGGCGGCTCACCGTCACAGCGCCACCCGGTGCCGTCCGCTGTGGAGATAGTTCATGGTCTGGACGGTCAGGAAGACCAGGAAGTCGCTCCGGGTCGTCTCTTCCGATTCGGTCAGCCGCAGGTTCTGCTCGCGGCAGCGCTCGATGATCTTCTGGAGCAGCTGCTCGATCGTGTACTGGTAGCTGTCGGTGAAGCTCGCGACGGTGGCGCGCGCCTCCCGGCGAATGCGGCCGACGAACTTCGCGGCCGACACGTTCTTCGCGTACTCGGGAGCCGCGGAGAACAGGTTGTGGAGGTCGCTGTCGTAGAAGGCCGGGTGATCGAGGCCATAGTGCTCGCGCTTCCTGCGGTAGTGGCTGCCGAGCGTCTTGCGCAGCCGGCCGAGCGGATCGACGAGCCGCCGAGAGGTGACCGCCGGCCGTTTCGACGCGATGCGCCGCATCAGACGTTCCATGTACTCGAGCTTTCGCAGCGCCGGCCACCCCGCGTAGCGCCCAGCCCAGTCGGAGTGCGGATCGAGCCAGACGGCGAATGTCTCGGCGAAGTCCTCGTCCGGGTGGCTCTGCGCGTACCAGTGATCGAGATGCTGGACGAAGCTCTTGCTGTAGGGCTTTGGCGTGTAGTACTCGGGGTACTCGATCGACGGAGGGCCGAAGAGGCGGCGCCGGGTCTGCAGGCGGCGCAGGCGGTACGCGTTGTCGATCGCGTGGCCGGCCTCGTGCCGCAGGATGCGCAGGCAGCCGGCCTCGTCGCCGCCCTCCACCTCGAGCATCTGCGCCAGCTCGAGCCGCTCGAGCCGCGGGTGCGCCAGGTAGAAGGGGACCGCGACTCCCGGCACGTCGTCGGGCGTGAACCATTCGTCAGACAGGTAGTAGAAGGGGCGGAAGCGGAGACCGCGGGCTTCCAGCTCCGCATCGATCCTGGCGATGCGCTGCTCGATCGCGGTGCCCTGAATGGACAGGTGGAGATCGCACATCCGGACCTCGAGCAGCTTCTCGTCGCTGAGCGCCGTCCACTCGGGCGGCTTCAGCGCGTCGCGATCGGCGGTCTGTGCGTCCACCATGCGGTGCCGCGCTCGTAGGCGTCGGCGACGCGGAGCAGCGTCGATTCGTCGTGGCGCCGGCCGATGAGCTGCAGGCCGATCGGCAGGCCGCCGGCGGTGAACCCGCAGGGCACGCTGAGGGCCGGCAGCCCCGCCAGGTTCGCGCTCACGGTGAAGACGTCGCCGAGATACATCTGCAGCGGATCGGCCGCGTGCTCGCCGAGCCGGAACGCCGGCGTCGGCGTCGTCGGCATCGCGACCGCGTCCACCCGCTCGAAGGCCCGATCGTAGTCGCGGAGGATGAGCGTGCGCACCTGCTGCGCCTTCAGGTAGTAGGCGTCGTAGTAGCCGGCGCTGAGCACGTAGGTGCCCAGCATGATGCGGCGCTTCACCTCGGGCCCGAAGCCCTGCGCGCGCGTGCTGGCGTACATGGCCGGCAGGTCCGGGCCCGCCCCGGCGGCCGGGGGGGTGCGCATGCCGTAACGCACGCCGTCGTAGCGCGCCAGGTTGGAGCTCGCCTCGGCGGTCGCCACGAGATAGTAGACCGGTATCGCGTATGGCGCGTGCGGCAGCTCGACGTCCACGAGGCGCGCGCCTCGATCGGCCAGCGAGGCGAGCGCCTCGTCGAACGCCTGCGCGACCTCCCGATCCACGCCGGCGCCGACCAGCCCGCGCGGCACCCCGATCCGCGCGCCTCGCACGTCACCCGTCAGCGCGTCGGCGTACGGCGGCACCGGCTCTGCCTCCGACGTGGCGTCCATCGGATCGTGCCCCGCGATGGCCGACAGCACGAGCGCCGCGTCGCGCACCGTGCGCGTGAACGGGCCGATCTGGTCGAGCGAGGAGGCGAACGCGATCAGCCCGTAGCGCGAGACGCGGCCGTAGGTCGGCTTGAGGCCGACCACGCCGCAGATGGCGGCCGGCTGCGGGATCGACCCGCCGGTGTCGGAGCCGCGCGCGGCCGGGGCGATCCCCGCGGCGCCCGCGGCGGCCGACCCGCCGCTCGAGCCGCCGGGCGTGCGATCGAGCGCCCAGGGATTGCGGGCCGGCCCGTACGCCGAGTTCTCGTTCGACGAGCCCATCGCGAACTCGTCGCAGTTGGTCTTGCCGACCACCACCGCGCCGGCGGCTTCGAGCCGCTCCACGACCGTCGCGTCGTATGGGGGGACGAAGGTGTCGAGGATGCGCGACGAGGCGGTCGTGCGCAGCCCACGGGTGCAGAGGTTGTCCTTGAGCGCGATCGGCACGCCCGCCAGCGGCGCCTGCTTCCATCGCGCGGGATGGCGGTCGATCGCGGCCGCACGCGCGAGCGCGCGATCGGCGGCGACCGTGTTGAACGCGTGGAGCGACGGCTCGGTGGCGTCGAGCTGCGCGAGCGCGCGCTGGCAGATCTCGGTGGCCGTCCGCGCGCCCGTCCGGACGGCGCCGGCAAGCCCGGCGATCGTGTCCTCGGTCATCCGATGACCCGCGGCACCCTGAAGAACCCGCCCTCCATCTGCGAGCGATCGGCGTCGGGCGCATTGGCGAGCGTGTCGGCGATCTCGAGCGACGGCCGAACCTCGTCGGGCCGATCTGCCGACGCGCCGGCGGCGCCCCGTCGCACGCTCGCCGTCGGCGGCACGCCGGCGGTATCGACCTGCTGGAGCTGCTCGACGTAGGCGAGCAGCTCGCCGATCTGCCGGGTGAACAGCGCGATCTCTCGAGGGTCCAGCGTCACGTTGGCGAGCGCGGCGATCCTCACCACGTCGTCGGAGGTCAACTGCGCGGGCATGACAGATGCTAACATGCGGGCTGGACGGCGGTTGATGGCGAAGGAGTGGCCGGGCGGGATCCGGAGAGCGGCGGTCGCCGGCCGCTGGTATCCGGGCACGGCGGCGTCGCTGGCCTCCGCCGTCGAGGCGCATCTGGCCGGCGCCGGCACCTGCGTGAGTGGCCGCCTCGTCGCCCTGATCGCGCCGCACGCCGCGCTCCTGTACTCGGGGCCGGTCGCCGCGTACGCCTACCGCCTGCTGCGCGGCCGTGCCATCGATCTGATCGTGCTGGCCGGGCCATCGCATTTCGACGACTTCGACGGCGTGGCGGTGTATCCCGCGGGGGCATTCGAGACGCCGCTCGGTCCGATCGACATCGATGCCGGCTGCGCGTCGGCGTTGCTGGAGGCGTCGCCAATGATGCGCGCGCATCCCGCCGCTCACGCGCGCGAACACTCGCTGGAGATGCAACTGCCGTTCATCCGGCGCCTCGCGCCGCAGGCGCGCATCGTCCCGCTGCTGATGGGGCGGCAGACGGCGGAGGCAGGCCGCGCGCTCGGCGACGCGCTGGCCGCGGTCCTCGAGGCGCGCGCGCGCGTCCTGCTCGTCGCGAGCACCGACCTGTCTCACTATCACGATGCCGCCACGGCCGCCTCGCTCGACGCCGTGGTCATCGGGTGCGTGGAGCGATTCGACGCCGACGGGCTCCAGGAGGCGCTCGACCGCCGGCCCGACCACGCGTGCGGCGGCGGTCCGACAATCGCGGTGATGCGGGCGGCGCGGCGGCTCGGCGCGCGCGATGCCGTCGTGCTGCGGTACGCCGACTCGGGCGATGTGTCGGGCGACAAGTCGGCCGTCGTGGGCTATCTCGCGGCGGCGCTCGGGGTATTCACGAAGGACCCCGGGAACGCAGCGGGCGCACAGAACCCGGAGAAGACGGAGGACGCACAGGAAGCAGAGGCGCATGTCGTGCCCGCGCGCACCGTGGCGACGCGATGACGACCGATGCCGATCGCCGGCTGCTCCTGGCGCTCGCGCGCGGCGCGATCGTGGCGCACGTCACGCGCGCCGCGCCGCCGACGATGCCCGACTGCCCGGCGGCGCGCGAGCCAGGTGGCGCCTTCGTCACCATTCACGCGCGCGGCGATCTGCGCGGTTGCATCGGACACGTCGAGCCGGGCACCAGCCGCGGCACCGTCATCGCCAGCTGCGCCGTCCAAGCCTGCAGCGCGGATCCGCGGTTCGCGCCGGTCGGCAGCAGCGAACTGGCGCGTCTCGAAGTGGAGATCTCCCTGCTCGGTCTGCTCGAGCCGATCGGCGGCCCCGACCACATCGAGGTCGGCCGCCATGGCCTCCTCGTCGAGCGCGGCGCGCGGCGCGGGCTGCTGCTCCCGCAGGTCGCCACCGAATGGAGCTGGAACCGCGAGGCGTTTCTGGCGCACACCTGCCGCAAGGCCGGGCTGCCGGCCGACGCGTGGCGCACCGGGGCCGCGCTGTGGCGCTTCGAAGCGGAGGTGTTCGCCTCTGGGCAATGAGCGGCAGCGCTTGGCCGGGGGACTCGCTGCAGATGTTCGTGCGAGCCATCCGGGTCGATCTCCGCTTCGCTCGCGAAAGCCCGACGAAAAGCCTGGCGGCGCGCTGGACTTGGCTTCTCGGAGAGCTGCCATGGACCCGGGAGCTGGGCGTTGCCGCCGACGGGCGTGCCGGCGCCAGCGTTCGCTCGACGGCGAGCGCGAGGCCGCCGCTCTGCCGGGCCGGCCGTTCAGCCTGGTGACTACGGTTCGACCAGCGAACGCAGCGTGTCGAGGTTCTTCTCGTCCAGCGGATCGACCGCAACGGCGCCGCGCGCGTTGCCTTCCGTCTTCGGCGTCTCGAGCAGCATCGGCAGATCGCGAAACCGCCGATCGTTGACCAGACGCCGGAATGGCGCGAGCCCCAGATGCCCCGCGCCGATGTGTGTGTGCCGATCGACACGGCTGCCGAGCGGCGTCCTCGAGTCGTTCAGGTGGAAGGCCTTCAGCCGCTCGAGCCCGATCAGCCGCTCGAAGCCGGCGAAGGTCGCAGCGTAGCCCTCGGCTGAGACGAGGTCGTATCCCGAGGCGAGCAGGTGGCACGTATCCAGGCAGACGCCAATGCGGCGATGGCCATCGGTCCGCGCGAGGATTGAGGCGAGCTGCTCGAACGTGGATCCCAGCGCCGTGCCTTGTCCGGCCGTGTGCTCGAGCAGGATCATCGCCCGGCCCCGCCGCGTCGCCTTCAGGAGCTCGAGCAGCGCCTCCGCGATCAGGCCGAGCGCTTCGTCCGGGCTGCCGATCGTGTAACAGCCGGGGTGCAGCACGACGCCGAGCAATCCGAGCGCTTCCGCGCGCCCGATCTCGTCGGCCATCGCCTCGATCGACTGGCGGCGCAGCGGCCGGACCGGCGTGGCGAGATTGATCAGATAACTCGCGTGCGAGACGACAGGCTGGATGCCCGAGGCGGCGACCCGCCGGCGAAACTCGCGGATCTCCGCGGGCGGCAGCTCGCGGCCGCGCCACTGGCTCGCATTCTTCGCGAAGATCTGCAGCGCCTCGCAGCGGTGCACGACCGCCCGCTCGACGGCCCGGGGAAGGCCGCCGGCCACCGACATGTGCGCGCCGAGCCTCGGCATCAGGGGTCGAATCGCTGTTCGACGACCCGCCCGGCGGCGTCGAAGCGAATGAGCGCCGAGAACGGCTCGCGCTCGGGACGCCGCTCGAGGCGCAGCGGGCCGCCGACAAACCGCATGTCGCTCATGCGGACGGTCGCCGCCCCCGAGTCGTCGACCGACGCGCGCGCAGCGGGGAAGCGCGAGAAGCCGAGGAACAGCTGCCCGAGCGGCGTCTCCGCCGCCATGCGGACCGGTGGCGTCCATTCGTTCGGAAAGAAGAGCCGGACGCGGCGGGCCGGCGCGCTCCCTGGAAGCGCGTCGAGCAGATCGAGATCTCGCACCTCGTAGCCGCTCGACAGGCGCGTGATCATCCGCCAGGTCGTCGGCGTGAGAAACGTCGGGATCGCCGCGATCTCGACCAGGCAGGGCGGCTCGCGTCCCTCGACCGGCGCGGCGGCCGCGAGCGGCCAGTGTTCGGGCGCCATCCCTGCCGGCTGCCGCGCGTCGCACCGCTCCGGCAGCGCGCCGAGCAGGTTCGGCGCCAGCGCCAGCGCCTCATGGTGCGCGGCGGCGCGGACGACGTAGTTGCCCGTCATGAAGATCAGTGCAGCCATCGCGCCCCGGCGTCGCGTCTCGGGGTGTCGGCCGGCCAGCACCAGCCCGAACAGCAGCGCGGCCAGCAGATAGATGTCGATGATTGGCATCCAATCGACCGAGTACCAGTGCCAGTCGAAGGGGCTCAGCAGACGCGTGCCATACGCGGTCGGGAAGTCCATCAGCAGGTGGAACAGCACGCCGATCATGGAGACGGCCGCGAGCGCCGGCAGCGTGGCCGCAGGCTCGAGCGGCCGCCGCGCGTACCGTGCCTGTCCGCGCGTCCAGAGCCACGCAAGGCCGGCCGCCGGCAGTCCGAGCGCGACGACGCTGAGCGCGCCGTGGGTCGGGCCTCGATGCCATTCGACGTACGACGCGCCGCCGCGCAGCAGGGCGACGGCGTCGATGTCGGGGATGTTCGAGGCGATGAGGAGCGCCGCCGTGGAGCCGCGCCCGGCCTGGCCGAGGCGCGTGCGTCCGAGCGTCAGGGCGAACAGGCTGTGGGTGATGTTATCCAAGGACGGTACGGACAGCAGACCTGCCGCTAATATAGCAGCATGCGGAAGACGATCCTCGCCGGCGTCGGCTGCATGCTGCTGTGCGCGGCCGCGCCGCGCCCGGCGTTGGCCTGGGGCAGTCTCGGCCACCGCCTGATCATGGCGCGCGCCATCGATCTGCTGCCGCCGCCGCTCGAGCCGTTCTTCGAGGCCGCCCGCGACGAGTTGATCGTCCGCGTGGTCGATCCCGATTTGTGGCGGACGGCCGGCTGGAACGACGATGCGAATCACTTCCTCAACCTGGGGCTGGCGGAACTGGGGCCCGACCCGTTCCTGGCGCTGCCGCGCGAATATGGCGCCGCGCTCGAGAAGTTCGGCCCGGGCGGCCTGGAACGGATCGGAACCGTGCCGTGGCGCGAGGCGGAGATGTTCGGCCATCTGCGCCGCGCGTTCGAGGCGGCGCAGCGCCATCGCCCGTACGCCGCAAGCGACATCGTGCTGTTTGCCGCGGCCTCGGCGCACTACCTGCAGGACGCCTACCAGCCGCTGCACGCGACGAACAACTACGACGGGCAGTTGAGCGGTCAATCGGGCCTGCACGCCCGGTTCGAATCCGAGCTGATCGAGCGATTCGCCCCGCGACTGACGATCGCTCCGGTCCCCGCGGCGCCGATCGGCAGTCCGCGGGATGCGACCTTCGACGTGCTCCTGGCGAGTCACCGGCTCGTCGGCGGCATCCTGGCGGCCGACAAGGCGGCCCGGGCGCCGGCGCGGCGTTACGACGACCCCTATTTCGAGCGCTTCTTTGCCGCGATCGAGCCGCTGCTGGCGCGCCGCCTCGGTGAAGCCGCGGCAGCCACCGCGGCGCTCATCGTTGGCGCCTGGGAGCAGGCCGGCCGGCCGGCGATGCCGCCGGCGCCGCGGCCGCTCGGTGCGAGCGGACCCTCGGCGAGGCAGTAGAATAGGGCGCGTTGAAGCTGCGAGCCCTGGCCGAGCGCCTCCAATGCCGTCTCGAGGGAGACGGCGACCTCGATATCCTCCGCGTGGCCGGGCTCGAACAGGCGTCCGCCGGCGATGTCTCGTTTCTCGCCAATCCCAGGTATCGCGGCCTGCTCTCGACCACCCGCGCCTCGGCCGTGATTCTCGATCCCCGCGAATCGCTCGGGGGTGCGCCCGCCTTTGCGGTGCTGCGTTGCGACCATCCCTATCTCGCCTTTGCCGGCGCCCTGCAGCTCCTCGAGGCGCCGGCGCCGCCTGCGCCCGGCATCGACGGTCTGAGCTCGATTGCGCCGGACGCGCGGATTGGTCCGGAGGCGGCGATCGGCCCCTTCGTCGTGGTCGGCGCGGGAGCCGTGGTCGGCGCGCGTGCGGTCTTCTATCCCGGCGTGGTCGTCGGACCGGGCGCGCAGATCGGCGACGACTGCGTGTTCCACGCCCATGTCTCGGTGCGCGAACGCGTCACGATCGGCAACCGCGTCGTCGTCCTGGACGGCGCGGTGATCGGCAGCGACGGCTTCGGCTTCGCCAGACGGCCCGACGGTGCCCATGTGAAGATCCCGCAGCGCGCGGCCGTCGTCGTCGAGGACGACGTGGAGATCGGCGCCAACACCACGATCGATCGGCCGGCGGTCGGCGAGACGCGGATTCAGGCGGGCGCGAAGATCGACAACCTCGTGCAGATCGCGCACGGCGTCCGCATCGGTGCCCGCTCGCTGCTGGCGGCGCAGGTCGGCATCGCCGGCAGCACGATCGTCGAGGAGGAGGTGATGCTGGGCGGCCAGGTCGGCGTCACCGGCCACGTGCGCGTCGGCAAGGGGGCGATGGCGAGCGCGAAGACCGGCATCACCGGCCACGTGGACGCCGGCATGCTCGTGTCGGGTTACCCGTCGCTGCCGAACGTCGAATGGCGCAAGGCGCAGGTTCTGGTGCGCCGCCTGCCTGAGATGAAGCGGCGAATCGCGGAGATGGAGCAGCGCATCGCCGAGATGGAGGAGAAGCTGGCCACGTGCCGGATGCTGAGGGATCGACGATGAGGCGCGCGGCGCTGGCCGCGTGGCTGGTGTTCGCCTTCTCCGCGGGTGCGTCCGCGCAGTACGCGCGCCCGCCGGGCTGGGCGCCGACGCCGGCGGCGCCCGACTTGTTCACACGGACGAGCTTCCACCTGTTTGCGACCAAGCTTGCCACCGGCGACCGGCGGTTCGGCTGGGACACGCATTTTGGCGGCGATCTCGACGTCGTCGACTACCGCGCCGGCCGGCTGGTGCTGCTGGTCGACTACAACGCGGTTATCGGCAGCGAGCTCCGCGCGATCGACCCGAATCAGGGCAACTACACGCTCGAGCCGTCGCTGTCGCTGCGCACGCCGGCGGCCGAGCTGGCCCTCGTATTTCATCACGTGTCGCGCCATCTGGGCGATCGCGCCAAGACCTTCGCGCTCGACTGGAACGTGCTCGGCGCCCGGGCCATGCGGCGCCTCGCGGTCGGCGGCGCGACGGCGGATCTCGCGGTGGGCGCCGGCCGGTTCGTGCAGCATTCCTTCGTGGACTATACCTGGACGGCCAACGCCGATCTGCTGCTCCGGCGCCCGATCGGCGCCCGCGTGGGCGCGTTCGCACGCGCATCGGGCGAGACGTTCGGCACCGACCGGAGCCTCTACGGGCGCGGACGGCAGTCGGGCGGGTCGGTCGAAGGGGGCGTGCACGTGCGCGGCGCCGGCGGCGCAGTGGAGCTCTTTGCGGGCGTCGAGCGGCGCGTGGATGCCGACGCGATCGGGCGAACGCCGGGGACCTGGGCGATCGCCGGCTTCCGTTTCCTCAGTCGTTAGACACCGGCAGCCCGCGATTCGTTCGTTTACGGGATAATCGATCCATGACGCATCCCCAGCGCGCGATCGCGTCGGCGGCTGTCGCCGCGGCGCTCGCCGTGGCGGCGGTCCTTCCGCTGTCGGCGGCCACCCGGCCGCCGAAGCTCGCGTACGAAATCAGCAGGCTGCCAAACGGCCTCACCGTGATCCTGCTCGAGGATCACTCGACGCCGATCGTCCATCTGCAGCTCTACTACCACGTCGGATCCAAGAACGAGCGTCCAGGCCGGACCGGCTTCGCCCATCTGTTCGAGCACCTGATGTTCAAGGGATCGCAGAACGTCGATCCCGAGGCGCACACCTCGTTCATCTCGTCGGTCGGCGGCCAGAGCAACGCCTTCACGACCGACGACGAGACGGTGTTCTGGGAGACGGTGCCGGCGCAGTATCTGCCGCTGGTCCTGTGGCTCGAGGCCGACCGCATGGCGACGCTGCGGATCGACGCCGAGACCTTCGCCACCGAGCGGGAGGTCGTCAAGGAAGAGCGCCGGATGCGCGTCGACAACCAGCCGTTCGGCCGGCTCAACGAGATCATCTACGACCAGACGTTCACCACGCACCCCTACAAGCACCAGACGATTGGCAGCATGGCGGACCTCGACGCGGCGTCGGTGGACGACGTGCGCGACTTCTATCGCACGTTCTACGTGCCGTCGAACGCCACGCTGACGCTGGTGGGCGACTTCGACCGCGCGGAGGCGACGCGGCTGATCGAGAGGTATCTGGGACGGGTGCCGAAGGCGGATCGCGCGGTGCCGCGCGACATTCCGGCGGAGCCGCCGCAGGCCAGGGAGAAGCGCGCCACCCTGTACGAAGCGTGGCCGCTGCCCGCGGTCGTGGTCGCCTATCACATCACCCACGACGGGGACCCCGACTCCTATCCGCTGCACATCGCGTCGAAGGTGCTGTCCGACGGCCAGAGCTCGCGGATCTACCGGGCGCTGGTCTACGAGGACCGGCTCGCGGTGGCCGCCTACGGCGAAGCGAACCTCATCGAGGATCCCAACCTCTTCTACGCTGTGGCCGTCGTCGCGCCGGGCCGGAAGCCGGAGGCGGTCGCCGAAGCGCTGATCGCGGAGTTCGACAGGCTGCGCGCGGCGCCGATCAGCGCGCGCGAGCTGCAGCGCGCCAAGAACCAGTTCGCCCGCGACTACATCCTCAGCCGCGAGTCGATCCAGCAGAAGGCGCTGCACCTGTCGCACGCGGCCGTGATCCACGACGACATCACGACCGCCGACGGCGAGTTCGACATCTTCCAGAACATGACCGCCGACCAGGTGCAGCGGGTTGCCCGCACCTACTTCCGGCCCGAGAACCGTACGGTGCTCACGATCCTCCCGTCGGCCGGCGCCGCGGCATCGCAGGGGCGCCAGTGACGCGGCCGCGCGCTGCGGCTCCGATCGCCCTGTTGATCGGCCTGTCTCTGTGCGCCGCCGCCGGTGCGCAGGAACGCTGGCCCACGGAGCTGCCGCCGCGGCCGCTGCCGGCGCACAGCGCCGCCTTTCCGCCCTACCAGCTGCGTACGCTGCCCAACGGCCTGCAGGTGATGGTCGTGCTGCATCACGAACAGCCGTCGGTGAGCATGCGGCTGCTCATCCGGGCGGGCTCGGCCGCCGATCCGGCCGGCAAGCTCGGGCTCGCGACCCTGTGCGCCGCGGTGCTCGACCAGGGCACCTCGACCCGGAGCGCCTCGGACATCGCCGACGCCATCGATTTCATCGGCGGCGGTCTCGGCGCGGGCGCCGGCACCGATCTGAGCTTCGTCAACATGGTCGTGATGAAGGACAGCTTCCAGACCGGCATGGCGCTGCTGTCGGAAGTCGCGCGCGACCCCGCGTTCGCCGACGAGGAGATCGAACGCCAGAAGCAGCAGGCGCTCTCGGCGATCCAGGTGAGCAGCCAGGACCCGGGGTACATCGCCGACGCCGTGTTCGACCGGCTCGTCTACGGATTCCATCCCTACGGTCTGCCGGGCAACGGCACCTCGGAGTCGATCGCCGGCCTGACGCGCGGGGATCTGGCCGCGTTCCACGCCCGTTTCTTCGTGCCGAACAATGCGATTCTCGCGATCGTCGGCGACCTCACCGCGGAGGAGGCGTTTGCCTCCGCGCAGGAGGTCTTCGGCGACTGGGCGCCGCGCGCGCTGCCGCCGCAGACCTTCACCCCGCCGCCGGAGCCCACGCGGCGCCTGGTCGTGATCGACAAGCCCGACGCGGTGCAGACCGAAGTGCGCATCGGGCACCTCGGCATCGCGCGCAAGCACCCCGATTACATGGCGCTGAACCTGGCCACGCGCATCCTCGGCGGCGAGGGGAGCAACCGGCTGCACCAGGTGCTGCGGACCGACCGCGGCCTGACCTACGGCGCGCAGGCCGACATGGACACGCTCAAGGATGCCGGCGACATCGTCGCCGAGACCAACACCCGATCCGAGGCCACCGGCGAAGTCGTGCGGCTCATGATCGACGAGATGTGGAAGATGCAGCGCGAGCGCGTCAGCGGGCGCGAGCTCGAGAACGCGCAGGCCTACATCACCGGCAGCTTCCCGCTCACCATCGAGACGCCGGATGCGATTGCGATGCAGGTGTTGAACCTGCTGTTCTACGGGTTGCCCCTCGACGAGCTGCAGAATTTCCGCGAGCGCGTCGATGCGGTCACCGTCGACGACATCCAGCGGGCCGCCCGTGAGTACTACAAGCCCGACCGGCTGTCGATCGTGCTCGTCGGCAACGCGGCGGCGTTCACGTCCCAGCTCGCCGGCGTCGGTCTGCCGCAGTTCGAGGTGATTCCGATCGAGACGCTCGATCTGACGGCGGCCGATCTCCGCCGGCCGTCGCCGGCCGCACGTTTCGGCCGCGCCGCGCCCGTGCCGCGCCCGCGCGAGATCCGCGCCGACCCGCCGGCACCCGCGGTCCGGGCCGGGGGCGCCGCGCCGGCCTTCCGGCCCGACTCGTCCGCGCGGCCGCCGGCGATCCGCCCGGCCGTCGCCGTCCGCACCGTCGTTGAGGGCCGGCCCGCCGCCGCGGTGCGGGCCTCCCTGCCGGCCGGACGCCCGCAGGCGCCGTCGTCGATCTCGCCGGAAGAAGACGAGAGCGCCGGCGCGCTCCTCGATCGCATGATTGCCGCGAAAGGCGGCCTCGATCGACTTCGCGCGATTCGAACGATTTCGGCCGAGACGACCGCGACGGTTGCGACGCCCGATGGCCCGATCGAGGTCGAGACCCGCACCTACCTGGAGTACCCGGATCGCATGCGCGTCGAGACGCAGATGCCCGCCGGTGCGCAGGTGCAGGTCTTCGATGGACGCGGCGGATGGGTGCGTGACGCGCGAGGCGTCTTCCCGATTCCCGAGGAGGGACTCGAGGCCATCCGCGCGACCTTCGCGCGCGACGCGATCTCGGCGCTGCTGGCCGCGCACGACGGCCGCCTGCACCCGCGGCGGCTGCCCGACGTGAAGGACGACACCGGCGCCCTGCGGCAGGCGCTGGAGCTGTCGGGCCGCGGCGTCGATCCGTTCGTCTTCCTCGTCGACCCGGCCACCGGCCTCATCGCCAGGCAGACCTACGTCGCCGGCGGAGCTGGCCGGCCGCTGATTGAAGAACTGTCGTCCGATTACCGTGCCGTCGACGGCGTGCAGGTGGCCTTCACGGCAGTGGTCCGGCAGGGCGGCCGGCAGATGCTCGAGCGCCGCGTCACCGGCTTCACGCTGAACCGGGCGCTCGCTCCCACGCTCTTCACGCGTCCAGGCGCGTGAGCCTCCGCATCCTCCTGTCGTGCGGCGAGCCATCGGGCGATCTCTACGCGGGGGCGTTGACGCGCGAGCTCAAGGCGTGCGACCCGTCGGCCGAGGTCTCCGGGCTCGGCGGGCCGTCGCTCGCCGCCGCCGGCGGCGTGCTGCTCGAGGACTACCGGGGGCTGGCAGTGACCGGCCTGACCGAGGCGCTCGCCAAGGTTCCCCGCTCGTACGCGACCATCAGGCGCCTCACCGATGCGGCGCGCCGGGCGCGCCCGCACGCCCTCGTCGCCGTCGATTTTCCCGACTTCAATTTTCCGCTCGCGCGCCGCGTGAAGCGGCTCGGCATCCCGGTCATCTACTACATCAGCCCTCAGATCTGGGCCTGGCGCGCCGGACGGATCGCGACGATCCGCGAGATCGCCGATCGCGTGCTCGTGATCTTCCCGTTCGAGGAGACGATCTATCGGGAGGCGGGGGTGCCGGTCGAGTTCGTCGGCCATCCCTTGATCGATCTGGCGGCACCGTCGGCGCCGCGCGGTGAGTTCCTGCGGGCGCGCGGACTGGCGCCGGAGGCGCCCACCGTCGCCCTGCTGCCCGGCAGCCGGCCGAACGAGGTCGCGAGAATCCTCCCCACTCTCGTCGCCGCCGCGGGGCTGATCCGGCAGCGGGTGCCGGCGGCCCAGTTCTTGATCGCCAGAGCCGCGGGGCTCGAGGATCGTCTCTACGAGGCCGCACGCTCGGGCGCGGACGCGCCCGTCACGATGGTCGAAGGCGAGACCGACGCGATCCTGGCATCGGCCGATGTCGCGCTGACGGCGTCCGGCACCGCGACGGTGCAGACGGCGCTGCACGACACGCCGATGGTGATCGTCTACAGGCTGTCGCCGCTGACGTACCGGATCGGCCGGCGCCTCGTGAGGCTCGAGTCGGTCGGGATGGTCAATCTGATAGCCGGCGAGAAGATCGTCCCCGAGCTGATCCAGGACGCGTTCACGCCCGAGGCGGTCGCGCGCGAGGCTATCGCCCTGATCACCGACGCCGGGCGCGCCGCCACGGTCCGCGAAGGGCTGGCGCGCGTGCGCGCGCGGCTGGGCGGTCCGGGCGCAAGCCGGCGCGCCGCTCGCGCCATCATCGAGGCTGCCACATGCGCATCGTCATCCCGCTCCTAGTGCTGCTGGCCGCGCCGATCGGACGCGCCGGCGCCACCGTGCTCGTGCCGACCGATCTCCGAACGCTCTCACAGGAGGCGCAGGCCATCGTGCGCGGCCGCGTCGTCGATCTCGAGCCGCAGTGGTCGGTCAGCCATCGCACGATCGAGACCGTCGTTTCGCTCGAGGTCGACGAGGCGCTGAAAGGCGCGCCAGGCGGGCTGGTCCGCTTCCGGGTACCCGGCGGCGTGCTCGGACGCTATCGCAGCGTCATCGTCGGCGCGCCGCAGTTCGTGCGCGACCAGCGCGTGATCGTGTTCCTGAAAGGGCGCGCTCCGGAGGTGCCGTACCTGGTCGGCCTCTCCCAGGGCGTGTACCGGGTCGGGCCGGACGCCGGCGGGACCGGCTGGATCGTGACGCCGCCGCCGCTCGCGCAGCGGCGTGCGCCGTCGCGCATGGTCCGCGGCGATCGCGCGCGGGTGCCGCTGCCGCTCGATCGCTTCGAAACGCAGGTGCGATCCCTCGTGGGGGCCGGGCGATGAAGACGGCCGCCGTCGCCCTTCTCGGCGTTCTGCTGGCGTGGAGCGAGCCCGCCTCGGCTTACCTGAAGTACACGGTTCGCGCCGGCGCAGTGTCGCTACCGGTGACCTGGAGCGGTCCGGTGCGCTATTTCGTCAACGACGCAAGCACCGTCCCGGGCGTGAGCGTGGCGGCATTCGACGACGCCGTGGCCCGCGCTTTCGCGGCCTGGGAGGCGGTGCCGACCGCCTCGGTTCGCTACGAGCCCGGCGGCCTCACGAGCGCGCGGCCGCTCGACGACGACGGGCGATCGACGCTCGGCTTCATGGCGGCGCCCGAGCTCGATCGCGTGCTCGCTTCGACGAGCCTGCTCGTCGACGATGCGAGCGGCGAGATCGTCGAGGCGGACATCTTCTTCAACTCGGCGTTCGAGTGGTCGGTCGCCCCTGCCGGCGAGGCCGGCCGCTTCGATCTCGAATCGATCGCGGTACACGAGATCGGACACTTGAGCGGCCTGGGCCACTCGGCGCTGGGCGAGACCGAGATGGTCGCCGGGGGGCGCCGTCTCATCGCCGCCGAATCGGTGATGTTCCCGATCGCCTTCCCGCCGGGCAACATCGTCGATCGCACGCTGAAGCCGGACGACGTGGCGGGGATTTCGGATCTGTATCCGGACGCCGGCTTCGCGGCGGAGACGGGCAGCCTCTCGGGCTTGGTCACGCTCGACGACGCCGGCGTGTTCGGCGCGCACGTGGTGGCATTCAGCCCCGCGACCGGCGCGCTCGTCGGAGGATTCAGCCTGACCGAAGACGGCCAGTTCTCGATCGGCGGACTCTCGCCCGGTGTCTACGTCGTTCGCGTCGAGCCGCTGGACGACGCCGATCCGGAGAGCTTCTTCGCCGGCGATCCGCTCGACGTGTCGACCGATTTCAGGGTGCGCTTCTACGATCGGCTCGTACCCGTGCCCAAGGGGGCCGACAGCGGGCTCATCACGGTCCGGCTCGAGCACAAGTGACGCGGCCGTCGATCGTGCTCGCCGCCTGCCTGCTCATCGCCGCGTGGCCCCGCTCCGCGCGCGCGCAGGATCGCGATGGCCGCAGCGCCATCGAGTTCCGCCGCTTCGATCTGGCCGTCGGCGGCGGGTGGAGCGGCGGGGTGTCGTACGGCGCGCAGCCCGCCGCCGAGACGCCGGCCTCGGGGCCGCAGCCCTTCCATCTCTTCACGACCTCGTCGCGACTCGACGCGGCCGCCGAGATCGCGGCCGCATTCGGCGTCCGGTTGACCCGCCGCATCGAGGCGGAGGCCTTCGCGTCGTTCGCGCGGCCGGCGCTGCAGACCGCCATCCGCGGCGGCGCCGAAGGCGGCGGCGATCCGACGGTCGGGGAGACCCTTCGGCGCCTGGCGATTTCCGCGGGCCTGCGCGTCCCGATCCGCCTGCGCCCGGGCGCGGGCGTGGAGCCCTTCGTCGCCGCGGGCGCCGGCTATCTGCGTGAACTGCACGAAGGCGGCACGCTCGTCGAGGGCGGAGGGACGGCGCACGCCGGAGCCGGCCTGCGCATCGTGCCTGCAAAGGGCCGGGCCGGCCTGCGGGTCGACCTCCGGCTGGTGCTGCGGCGCGGAGGCGCCGCGCTCGATCGCGGCACGCACGTCCATCCTGCGGCCGCCGCGTACCTGCTCGTTCGGTTCTGACGCGGCCACCCCGGCAGAAAACGCGTGTGGTACGATGGCCTTTTCCCGGCGAGGCCTCATGTCGACTCCCGTGCTCAATTCCTTCGGAACCCGCACATCGCTCCCGGCGGGCCAGTTCTTCAGTCTGCGCGCGCTCGAGACGGGCGGCTTCCCGGGCGTCGCGCGCCTGCCGTATTCGCTGAAGATCCTGCTCGAGAACCTGCTGCGCCACGAGGACGGCCGATTCGTGAAGGCGGCCGACGTCGAGGCGCTCGCGACCTGGGACGTGACCGGCAGCGCGCAGCGCGAGATCTCGTTCGCTCCCGCGCGCGTGCTCCTGCAGGATTTCACCGGCGTGCCGGCGGTCGTCGATCTCGCCGCGATGCGCGACGGCATCGCGAGGCTCGGCGGCGATCCCGACAGGGTGAACCCGCTCCAGCCGGTCGAGCTGGTGATCGATCATTCCGTGCAGGTCGACTACTTCGGGCAGTCCGACGCCTTTCAGCTCAATGCGGAGCTCGAGTTCACGCGCAACCGCGAGCGCTACGCCTTTCTGCGCTGGGGGCAGAACGCCTTCCACAATTTCCGCGTCGTCCCGCCCGATACCGGCATCGTCCACCAGGTGAATCTCGAGTATCTGGCGCGCGTCGTGATGGCGGCCGACACGGCAGGAGGCCGGCTCGTCTACCCGGACACGCTCGTCGGCACCGACTCGCACACGACGATGGTGAACGGGCTCGGCGTGGTTGGCTGGGGCGTCGGCGGCATCGAGGCGGAAGCGGCGATGCTGGGGCAGCCGATCTCGATGCTGATTCCGCAGGTTCTCGGGTTCCGGCTGACGGGCGCGATGCTCGAAGGCGCCACGGCGACCGATCTGGTGCTGACCATCACCGAGCGGCTGCGCAAGCACGGCGTCGTCGGCAGGTTCGTGGAGTTCTTCGGCCCCGGGCTCGAGCACCTCACGATCGCCGACCGCGCGACGCTCGGCAACATGTGCCCGGAATACGGCGCCACGATCGCGATCTTCCCGATCGATGCGATGACGCTGGACTATCTGCGCCTCAGCGGCCGCGAGGCCTCGCACATCGATCTGGTGGAGGCCTACGCGAAGGCGCAGGGGTTGTTCAGCGCGCCGGGCGCGCCCGACCCGATCTACAGCGAGATCATCGAGATGGACCTCGCCGCGGTGGAGCCGTCGCTTGCCGGTCCGCGCAGGCCGCAGGATCGCGTGTCGCTGAGGCAGGCGAAGAGCGGGTTCCAGGCGTCGCTGCCCGCGCTGACC
This sequence comes from Acidobacteriota bacterium, assembly GCA_020850715.1. GTDB lineage: Bacteria > Acidobacteriota > Vicinamibacteria > Vicinamibacterales > CAVVIG01 > JADZED01. The sequence goes on along the minus strand of JADZED010000050.1, from coordinate 47,591 downwards.
GCCGCCAGGAAGACCGTGGCCGGCGCCGTGCCGGCGCTCTCGCCGGCCGCCGGCGCGTCCGCGGCGGCGGTAGCCGATCCGCCGGCGCCGCTCGATCACGGCGCGGTCGTGATTGCCGCGATTACCAGCTGCACCAATACGTCGAACCCGAGCGTGATGATCGGTGCGGGCCTGCTGGCCAAGCGGGCCGTGGAGCGCGGCCTTTCGCGCAGGCCGTGGGTGAAGACGAGCCTCGCTCCCGGCTCCAAGGTGGTCACCGAGTACCTGAACAAGGCGGGTCTCACGCCCTACCTCGAGACGCTGGGCTTCAACCTGGTCGGCTATGGGTGCACGACCTGCATCGGCAACAGCGGTCCGCTGCCGGCGGAGGTGTCGGCGGAGGTCGAGGCGCGCAACCTCGTCGTCGCGTCCGTGCTGAGCGGCAATCGCAATTTCGAAGGACGCATCCAGCAGCAGGTCCGGGCCAATTACCTGGCGTCGCCGCCGCTGGTGGTCGCCTACGCGATCGCCGGCCGCATGACGATCGATCTGACGACCGAGCCGCTCGGCGTCGATCCCGGCGGACAGCCGGTCTACCTGCGCGAGATCTGGCCCTCGGAGCGCGAAATCCAGTCGACGATGCTCTCCGCGGTCACCTCCGACATGTTCCGCCGGCAGTACGCCGACGTGTTCGGCGGCGACGAGCGCTGGCGGACGTTGCCGATCCCTTCGGGCGATCGTTTTGCGTGGGACGAGCGGTCGACCTACATCCGCAACCCGCCGTTCTTCGACGGCCTGACGCTCGAGACCAGGCCGCTGGCCGACATCACGTCGGCGCGCCTGCTCGCATTGCTCGGTGACAGCATCACGACCGATCACATCTCCCCGGCCGGTTCGATCAGGAAGGACAGCCCGGCCGGCCGGTATCTGATCGCCCACGGCGTCGAGCCGGCCGACTTCAATTCGTACGGCGCCCGCCGCGGCAACCACGAAGTGATGGTGCGCGGGACCTTCGCCAACGTGCGGCTGCGGAACCAGATGGCGCCCGGCACCGAGGGCGGCTGGACGACCTGGCAGCCCGGCGGCGAGGTGATGGCGATCTACGACGCGGCCGTGAAGTACCGGGAGGCCGGCGTGCCGCTGCTCGTCATCGCCGGCAAGGAATACGGCTCGGGATCGTCGCGCGACTGGGCGGCGAAGGGCACGCTGCTGCTCGGCGTGAAGGCGGTCGTCGCCGAGAGCTTCGAGCGCATCCACCGCAGCAACCTCGTGAACATGGGAGTGCTCCCGCTGCAGTTCCAGTCCGGCGCGAGCGCCGCGTTGCTGGGCCTCACGGGCGCCGAGCGTTACGACGTCGTGGGCATTGCCGACGCCCTGCGTCCGGGCGGCACCGTCCTGGTCCGCGCGCACGGGGAAGACGGCAGGACGATCGAGTTCCCCACGACGGCGCGCATCGATACGCCGGAGGAACTGGTCGCGTTCCGGCACGGCGGGATTCTGCCGTACGTGTTGAGGCAACTGGTCGGCGGCAGGAGCTGAAGGGTCGGGGCCGGCGTGCCACCCTCCTGCGGGCGAAGGGCTGAAGCGCCGTACGGCGAGCCATTGGAAGACGCAGCAGGAGGCCGGGCGGCTGCCTCGTCGTTGGAGCCCGGGCGGCCGGATCGGCGATGAATTCCGCCGGCATCAAGCAGAAGGCCGCGGAGCTCGGGTTCGACGCGTGCGGCATCGCGCCCGCCGAGGCGCATGCCGAACTGGCGTTCTTCGAGCGATGGCTCGCGCAGGGGTACGCCGGCGAGATGGCCTACCTGGCGCGCAGCGCCGACCGGCGCGCCGACGTCCGGCGCGTCATGCCGTCGGCGCGCGCCGTCATCGTCACCGCCACCTGCTACAACACCGATCGCCCGTACTCGATCGAGTGCGCCGACCCCGAGCGCGCGCACGTGTCGCGCTACGCGTGGGGCGACGACTATCACGAGGTGGTCGCGCGGCGGCTCGATGCGCTGCTCGCGTGGATGCACGCCTCGTCCGCCGAGCCGTTCCAGGCGTGCCGGTACGTCGACACGGGCCCCGTGCAGGAGCGGGTGTACGCCAGGCGCGGCGGCATCGGCTGGATCGGCAGGAACAGCTGCGTGATCAATCCGACGCTCGGCTCGTGGCTGTTCCTCGGCGAGATCATCTGCAGCCTGCCGCTCGAGGTCGACCAGCCGGCGCTCGACCGGTGCGGCACCTGCACGCTCTGCATCGAGGCGTGTCCGACCCGGGCCATCGTCGCCCCGGGCGTCGTCGACGCAACCCGGTGCGTTTCGTATCTCACCATCGAGCAGCGCGGCGAGATTCCCGAGGCGCTGATACCGGGGGTGGGCGGGCGCGTCTATGGCTGCGATGTGTGCCAGGAGGTCTGCCCGTGGAACCTGGCGGCGCCGGTGTCCGGCGACCGCGCCTGGCAGCCGCGGCGCGTGTGGGACCGTCGCACGATCGACGAGCTGTCGTGCCTGTCCGATGCAGACCTGCGCGAGGGGCTCCGTGGGAGCCCGATGGCGCGCGCGACGCGGCGCGGCATCCGCCGCAACGTGGCGGTCGCGCGGAAGAATGCGGAGTCGCGCCGGCGAGACGTAGCGGCGCGCGGACAGACGCCTCATGGATGACTTGCCTCGTGCGGTCCTGGCGTTAAGATCGGAGAATCCATGCCGTCGGAGGCCTCGCTCGCGCCCGCCCTGCTTCTCTCGATGCCGCATCTGCGCGATCCCAACTTCCACCGGACCGTCGTGCTGCTCTGCAAGCACTTCGACGAGGGGGCGTTCGGCCTCGTGATGAATCGCCCGCTGGTGACCGGGGGACGTCTCGTCGTCAATCTCGATCCGCCCGTGGAGGCCGCGGGCGATCTCGACGTGTGGGTGGGCGGACCCGTGGAGCCGGAGCGGAGCTGGATCCTGATCGGAGACGACTCGCCCGAGACCGAGGGCCTCGGCGGCATGCGCGTCGCCGAGGGTATGTATCTCTCGACGTCGCCGGATCTGCTGCGGCGCCTGCTCGAGCCCGATCCGCCGCCCTTCACGCGGCTGATCGTCGGCTACTCCGGCTGGGGGCCCGGGCAGCTCGAGGCGGAACTGAACGCGTCGGCGTGGCTGATCAGCGACGTCGATCGCGACTTGATCTTCAAGACGCCCGCCGACAGCATGTGGGAGACCGCCATCCGCCGCCTGGGCGCCGATCCCGCCGCGCTGACGATGTCGCGGGGGGTGCACTGACGCGGGACTGGAGGACCTGGCGCCGGACGAGGCGCCTGCGCGTCAGCGAGCGATGCGGGCCGTTCGAGCGTCTTCTCCAATCATTCCCCTGCGTGCCGCCAGGCTTGCGGTTTCCTGATGGAGGCACGCCGTTGCCTTCTGCGACCTGCGGCAGAAGGCGCGAAGCTTTCAACTCCAACTCCGACGGACCCGGGTGCCCCGCGCCCGGTAAGATATCCTCATGGCCAAGACTTCTGCGACGATGGGCCTCGGTCTGCTGATGCTGCTCGCGAATCGGCCCGACAGCGTGCACGCCGCCGGGCCGGCCGGCGGTTCCCCCGATCGGCCGCCCGTTTCGCAATCGAGCGCGCTGCCGGATGCCGCGGCGCTCGAGCGGATGGCCGCCAGGTTCGCGCCCACCGAGATTGGCGCCGATCTGTCGGCCCTGCCGGCCGCCGATCGCCAGGTGCTCGCCAGGCTCGTCGCGGCGTCGAAGATCGTGGACGCGATCTTCCTGCGCCAGGTCTGGGCCGGCAACCCGGCGATGCTGCTGGGCCTGGTGCGCGACGACTCGCCGGCCGGCCGCGCGCGCCTGCACTATTTCCTCATCAACAAGGGGCCGTGGTCGCGGCTCGACGGCCAGGAGGCGTTCGTGGCCGGCGCGCCGCCCAAGCCGGCGGGCGCGAACTTCTATCCGGCCGGCGCCACCAGAGCGGAGTTCGAGCGCTGGATCCAGTCGCTGCCCGACACCGAGCGCCGCCGCGCCACCGGCTTCTTCACGACCATCCGGCGCGCGCCGGCCGGCGCGGGCGACTTCATCGCCGTGCCTTACAGCCAGGCCTACCAGGGCGAGCTCAAGCTGGCGGCCGCGCTGCTGCGGGAGGCTGCGGCGCTCGCCGCCGAGCCGACGCTGAAGAGGTATCTGACCGCGCGCGCCGACGCGCTGCTCGGCAACGACTACTACGCCAGCGACGTCGCGTGGATGGAACTGACGGGCGCGATCCAGCCGACGATCGGTCCGTACGAAGTCTACGAAGACGAGCTGTTCAACTACAAGGCGGCGTTCGAGTCGTTCATCACCGTGGAGGATGCGGCGGAGTCGGCGAAGCTGCGGCAGTTGTCGGGCCATCTGCAGGCGCTCGAGGACAGCCTGCCGATCGCGCCCGCCTCGCGCAATCCGAAGCTCGGGGCCCTCGCGCCGATCCTCGTCGTCAACGAGATCTTCGCCGCCGGCGACGCCAACCGCGGCGTGCAGACGGCGGCGTTCAACCTGCCCAACGACGAGCGGGTCGTGCGCGAGAAGGGCGCCAAGCGCGTGATGCTGAAGAACGTGCAGGAGGCGAAATTCGCGAAGACGCTCGTGCCCATCTCGAAGGTCGTGCTCGCGCCGGCCGACCAGGCCCACGTGGCGTTCGACGCCTTCTTCACGCACATCGTGATGCACGAGCTGATGCACGGCCTCGGCCCCCACACCATCACGGTCGGCGGCCGCCAGACGACGGTACGGCAGGAGATGAAGGAGACGTCGAGCGCGCTCGAGGAAGCGAAGGCCGACATCTCGGGGCTCTGGGCGCTGCAGCATCTGATCGACGAGGGCGTGATGCCGAAGTCGCTGGAGCGCCCGCTCTACACGACCTTCCTCGCGTCGGCCTTCCGTTCGATCCGTTTCGGCCTGTCGGAGGCGCACGGCCGCGCGGTGGCGATCCAGCTCAATTACCTGCTCGATCAGGGGGGCTTCGTCGCACGGCCCGACGGGACGTTCGCGGTGAATCCCGATCGAATCAAGGTGGGCGTCGCCGCGCTGACGCGCGAGATCATGACGATGCAGGCCGAAGGAGACTACGCGAAGTCGAAGGCGCTCGGAGATCGGCTCGGTGTCGTGCGGCCTGAGGTGCAGGCCGCGCTCGACAGGCTGACGTCGATTCCCGTCGACATCGAACCGCGTTTCACGACCGCCGAGGCGCTGCTGCAGGGGGCGCAGGAGTGATTCGGGCGGCCGATCGCCACGGGCAAGTCCCGGGCAAGGGGGAGCTCAGATGAGAACGCTGATCGTATGGGCCGCAGCCGCATCGCTGGGAGTCGCCGCGGCCGCCCAGGCACAGGCGCCGCAGGACGACCGGGCGGTGTTCGCGAAGATCAAGGCGGAGGGGACCGAGCGCTCGCAGCTCGGGGCCGTGTTCGACACGCTGACGACCGACATCGGCCCGCGGCTCACGGCGTCGCCGGCGCACAAGAGGGCGGTGGAGTTCATGCGCGCCAGGCTCGCCTCGTACGGCCTGGCGAACGTGCACACCGAGCCGTTCGCCTTCGGCCGCGGATGGGAGATGCAGAAGGTCGTCGTGGAACTGGTCGAGCCGCGCTACCTGCCGCTGATCGCGTACGCCGACGGATGGTCGGCATCGACCGCCGGCGAGATCCTCGCTGCGCCGGTGACGACGGCCGGCAAGTCTCCTGAGGAGATCGCGGCGATGGCGGACCGGCTGAAGGGGGCGATCGTCATGACCGAGCCGATCATGACCAATTTCGTGCGGCAGGATCGGCCCAACCCGAGCGATCCGGGTTACAAGCCGGACTCGGCGGCGTACGCGACCAGCGTCGGCCGCCGGCCCGAGACCGCCGGCGCCGAATCGCCGCGTCAGCGCGCGCAACGCGCCAGCGACGCCCTGAAGGCGGCGGGCGCCGGCGTGATTCTCAAGCCGAGCATCGGCGAGCACGGCACCGTGTTCGTGACCGGCCGCGACGGCGGTCCCGGCGCCGTGCCGTCGGTCACGATGAGCGCCGAGCAGTACAACATGATCATGCGCCTGATCGACCGGAAGGTGCCGGTGAAGCTCCGCGTGAACGTGCAGACGAAGTTCTACGACGACGACAACGGCAACGCCTACAACGTGATCGCGGAGCTGCCGGGATCCGATCCGGCCGTGCGCGACGAGGTCGTGATGCTCGGCGCCCACCTCGACTCGTGGCACACCGGCGTCGGGGCGACCGACAACGCCGACGCCTCGTCGGCGATCGTCGAGGCGATCCGCATTCTCGAGGCGATCGATGCAAGTCCGCGCCGCACGATCCGCATCGCGCTGTGGGGCGGCGAGGAGCAGGGGCTGCTCGGCTCGCGGGCCTGGGTGGAGCAGCATCTGGCGGGCGACGCCAACCGCGCGGTGCGCGAGAAGTTCGACGTCTACTTCAACATGGACAACGGCACGGGGCCGGTCTACGGGTTCTACGAGCAGCAGAACCCAGGCGTCGGAGAGCTGTTCGACGGCTGGCTGGCGCCGCTGAAGGAACTCGGCGCGCGCAAGAACACGCGCGAATCGATCGGCTCGACCGATCACTTGAGCTTCACCAGCGTCGGCGTCCCGGGGTTCAACCCGATCCAGGACTACGAGAACTACGACGTGCGCGAGCACCACACGAACATGGACACCGTCGAGCGCCTGCAGCTGAAGGACGTGCAGGAAGCCTCGATCGCGATGGCGTGGTTCGCCTACAAGGCGGCCAACGCCGAATCGAAGATTGCGAGGCCGCCGGCGGCGACCAGGTAGGCAGGCACCGGGTGCACGGGGCGCGACAGGGTGCCCCCGTGCACCCTGCGCACCCGAGCCGCTCATCTACTGCGCCAGCGCGCTCCCTCCGGTCTTCTCCGCCGCCGGCATCCCTCCCGCCATCTCCTGCGCGACGATCAGCTGCCTCGCTTCATTCCGCAGCGCCGGCAGGCGCGCGTAGAAGACCGCCGAGGCCGCCATGCACACCAGCCCGCCGAGCGCGATGGTCGCCGGAGCGCTCGTTCGCTCCGCCATCCAGCCGGCGAACAGCGCGCCGAACGGCGCCATGCCCATGAACATCATCGAGTAGACGGCCATCACGCGGCCGCGCAGCGCATCGGGCACCATCGCCTGGATGAGCGTGTTCGACGCCGCCATCTGCACGATCATCGTGGCGCCGACCGGCACGAGCAGGGCCGCCGACAGCCAGAACCGGTGCGAGAGAGAGAAGGCGATCAGCGCGGCGCCGAACGCGGTGCCCGAGACCGCGACCCAGCGGCCGAGCCCGCGCACGCCGCGGCGGGTCACCAGCGCGATCGCGCCGCCGAGCGCGCCCAAGCCGGCCGACGCCATGAGGATGCCCAGGCCCGCCGGGCCGCCGTGCAGGATCCGCTCGTCGAAGACCGGCATCAGCACGGAATAGGGCATGCCGGCAAACGACGCCACGCCGAGCAGCGCGAGCAGCGCCCGCACCGGCGCGGTCCGGCGGACGAACCGAAAGCCCCCGAGCACTTCGCGCAGTGCCGGCGGATGGGGCCGCGCCGGCGCGGCGGGCACGCGCATCATCGACAGGCTCGCGATCACGGCCACGTAGCTGACGCCGTTCAACAGGAAGCACCATCCTTCGCCGACCGCCGCCACGAGCAGGCCGGCGACGGCGGGGCCGACAACCCGCGCGCTGTTGACCATCGAGGAATTGAGCGCGATCGCGTTGGCGAGATCGCCCCGGCCGACCATGTCGACCAGGAACGCCTGCCGCGCCGGCACGTCGAACGCATTGACGATCCCGAGGCAGGTGGCGAGCACGAACACCTGCCACACGCGCACGACGCCGCCGAGCGTGAGCGCCGCCAGCACCAGCGGACACAGCATCGACACCGTCTGGGTGGCAATGAGCAGGCGGCGCCGGTTGACACGGTCGGCCACCGTGCCGCCGACCGTCGCGAACAGGAACACCGGGATGAGCGTCGCGAACGAAGTCGCGCCGAGCAAGGTCGGAGAGCCGGTGAGGCGGAAGACGAGCCAGGCCTCGGCCACCGACTGCATCCAGGTGCCGGTGAGCGAGATGATCTGGCCGCCGAAGTACAGCCGGTAGTTGCGATGCCGGAACGCGCCGAGGAAGTGGGGCACAGCGGGGCGGCGGACGCCGGGCGCGGCTCAGTTCATCGAGCAGGCGCCCGGTCCGCGCGGATCGCCGCATTGCCCGCAGGGGCCGGCGGCCGGCCGGCCGGCCTCGCGTCCGCCGCCCTGTGCGTTGACCGCGAAGGCCGAGTGGAGCTTCTCCAGGTCGCGGCCGGCGCAGGCAGGGCATGACGGCGTCCGGCCCTCGCGCGTGAGGTACTCGAAGCGATGGCCGCAGCCGCGGCACGCGTATTCGAAAAGGGGCATGAGATATTCTAAGACAGTCCCCGCGCAGGAGCCATGGCAGGAGCACCGGCAGGAGTCATGCACAGCAGTACCGTCGGGCCGGCGGTGCGCGTCGCGCGCGCCGCGTTCGCGATCCTTGCCGCGGCGGCGCTCGCGGCGTGCGGTTCCCGTCCGGCGACCGCCGATCCGAAGGGCACCGAGGCGGCGCCCTCCGCCGCTGGTGCACCGGCGGCGGCGACCGCGGGCCAACGCGCCGAATTCGCCCGCTGGTTTGCCGCCCAGCCGCGCGCCGCGCTCGAGGTGCCGACGGGCGGCGCGAAGGTGCTGATCCTCAAGTTCAACGACTTCCAGTGCCCGCCCTGTGCGACGACGCACACGGAGATCAAGCCGGTGATCGACAAGTACAGAGCGCAGGACCCGTCGGCCGTCCGCTACGTGATGGTCGACTATCCGCTCGACTCCGAGTGCAACCCGTATGTCGCGCTCGGTGGGCCGCATCCGGCGGCCTGCGAGGCGGCAGCCGCGGTCCGCCTCGCCTGGCAGCACAAGCGCGCGGAGGCGATGATCGACTGGGTGTTCGCCAACCAGGCGCGCCTCACGCCCGATCTGGTCCGCCAGGGTGCGCGCGAGATCGGCCAGATCGACGACTTCGACGCCCAGTACGAGCAGGCGCTCGAGAGCCTGCAGGGCGACATCGAGCTCGGACATCAGCTCGGAATCAGGCAGACCCCGACCTTCTTCGTGAACGGCGTCCGCCTGGAAGGCGGGCTCGTCCCCGAGTACCTCGACGAAGCCATCAAGTCCGAACTGCAGGCCGCAGACCGCCGCAGGTGAGCATCACCGCTCCAGGCGATCGAAGGATGGCGCTGCAGGTGGCGGCGGCCGCGCTCGGGTTCCGGCTCGCGTCGGCGCTGCTCGGTCTGCTGTGCAATATCGTCTTTCCGCTCGACCAACCCGAGCAGTTCACGGTGTTCGGAACGACGAGCCCGTTCTGGGACGCGTTCGCCCGTTACGACAGCGGTTACTTCCAGGGCATCGCCTGGAGCGGCTACGCGCCCGCTCCCGGCGGCCGGAGCAACATCGCGTACTTCCCGGTCTACCCGCTGCTGATCCGCTGGATCGGCGAGCCGTTCGGCCATCATCACGCCACCTATTACATCGCCGCGATCGCGATCGCGTGGACCAGCTACGTGCTGGCGGCGGTCGTGTTCTACCGCCTCGCGCGGCTGGATCTCCCGGTGGACGCCGCCGCCCGCGCGGTGCTCCTGCTGTCGATCTTCCCGTTCGGATTCTTCTTCGGCGTCGCGTACTCCGAGAGCACCTATCTCCTCTTCGCCGTGCTGGCCTTCTATCTGTTCCGGACCGATCGCTTCGTGCTGGGCGGTCTGTGCGGCGGCATCGCGGCGGCGACGCGCGTGCCCGGCATCCTGATGTGGCCGGCGCTCGCCTGGATCGCGTTTCGGCGCACCGCGGCATCCGGCACCGGGCCGCCGGACATGGCTCCCGCCGCCGCGGTCCGCGGCACTGCGCCAGCCGGCGCGATGGTGGGCGCCACCACGTCCGCCTCCGTGGCCGCTGGCACTGCGGTGCCGGCCGCCGCAGCCCCTGGCCGCCGCCGGCGTGTGCGCGCGGCGGTCGGTCTGGCGCTCGCCGGCAGCGGCCTGGCGGCCTATTCCGCCTACATCTGGATGCTCACCGGGCATCCCTTCGAGTGGGCGGCGACGTTGCAGCGGTGGGGTTATTATCCGGGCGGCCGACCGTGGCTCGCGCCGCTCAGGCTGCTCGCGAACCTCGCCACCCACCCGTACGCCTACCTCGCCGGGGATCGGATGGCACCGTACGACGCTCTGTACGGCCTCACCGGCATCGCCTTCGTGATCCTGGTGCCGCTGGTGTGGCGGCGCTTCGGCGCGGCGTACGGCGCGTTCATGCTCGCCAACCTCTACCTGCCGCTCTCGGCGGGCGTCTTCGAGGGGGTGGGGCGCTATTGCGCGGTGCTGTTTCCGGCCTTCCTCTGGCTCGCCACGATCCGCACCCGCCCGCTCGCGACCGCGCTGGTCGTCGGCTTCGCGATGTTCTACACGCTCGGGCTGGCGCTGTTCACGACGGTGCACCCGCTCTTTTGAAGCTCGAATGCGAGGACGTCAGGGTGAAGGAGTCGTGGAGGCGCCGCCCCCTTGGCCGGCCGGCGTCCATGACCGCGCGCCCGGTATACTGAAGGGATGCCCTCGCCGCTTTCTCCCCCATCGTCGGCGCCGTTCGCTCCCGGCACGATCGCCAACCCGCTCCGCCGCAACATCGCCATCGTCGCTCACGTCGACCATGGCAAGACGACGCTGGTCGATGCGCTGCTGCACCAGAGCGGCACGTTCCGCGCCAACGAGCGGGTCGCCGAGCGCGCGATGGACAGCAACGAGCTCGAGCGCGAGCGCGGCATCACGATCCTCGCCAAGAACACCGCGGTCCACTATCGGGACTTCCTGATCAACATCGTCGACACGCCCGGGCACGCCGATTTCGGAGGGGAGGTCGAGCGCACGCTGTCGATGGTCGACGGCGTGATGCTGCTCGTGGACGCCTCGGAAGGGCCGCTGCCGCAGACGCGGTTCGTGCTGCGGAAGGCGCTCGAGCGGCGGTTGCACACCATTGTGGTGATCAACAAGATCGACCGCCCCGATGCCCGGCCGCAGGAGGTCCTCAACGAGATCTACGACCTGTACATCGACCTCGACGCCGGCGAGGAGCAGCTCGGGTTCCCGGTGCTGTATTCGAACGCGAAGCTCGGCACGGCCACCGCCGAGCAGCACGGCCGCGGCGCCGACCTGCGTCCGCTCTTCGAGGCGATCGTGCAGCACATCCCGCCGCCGCGCGGGAATCCCGACGCGCCGCTGCAGCTGCTGGTCGCAAACCTCGACGCGAGCGACTATCTCGGCCGGATCGCAATCGGGCGGATCTTCAACGGACGGGTGAGGGTCGGCGATCCGGTCGCCGTCTGCAAGCTGGACGCGGCGGTCCAGCAGACGAAGGTCACGAGGCTGTACGCCTTCGAGGGGCTGAAGCGGATCGAGATTGCCGAGGCCGCGGCCGGCGACATCGTGTGCCTCGCCGGCATCGAGGACATCACCATCGGCGAGACGATTGCCGACGCCGAGCACCAGAAGGCGATTCCGCCGGCCGCCCTCGACGAGCCGACGGTCTCGATGATCTTCGGCGTGAACACGTCGCCGATGGCCGGGCGCGACGGCCAGTTCGTGACCTCCAGGCAGATCAAGGATCGCCTCGACCGCGAGCTGCTCGGCAACGTCTCCATCCGCCTGGAACCGACCGACTCCCCCGAGCAGGTGAAGGTCGTCGGCCGCGGCGAGCTGCAGCTCTCCATCCTGATCGAGATGATGCGCCGCGAGGGATTCGAGCTGCAGGTGTCGCGCCCCGATATCGTCACCAAGCGGCTCGGCGACCAGATCGTCGAGCCGGTCGAGGAGCTGGTGATCGACGTGCCCGAGGAGCACCAGGGGGTCGTGATCGCGCAGGTGGGCGAGCGGCGCGGCGCGTTGACCAGGATGGTGAACAACGGCAGCGGCCGCGTGCGGCTCGAGTTCCGGATCCCGGCCCGCGGCCTGATCGGGTTCCGCTCGCAGTTCATGACCGACACGAAGGGCACCGGCATGATGAACCATATTTTCGCGAGCTGGGAGGGGTGGCACGGTGCGATCCCGTCGCGCAAGAACGGCGCGCTCGTCGCGGACCGTCCAGGACCGGCCACCGCCTACGCCATCTCCAACCTCCAGGAGCGGGGTGAGATCTTCATCGACCCAGGCGTCCAGGTGTACGAGGGGATGATCGTCGGCGAGAATGCGCGCCCGAGCGACATGGACGTCAACATCACCAAGGAAAAGAAACAGACGAACATGCGCGCCTCCACCGCCGACGAGGCGATCCGCCTGATCCCGCCGCGCCGCCTCGGCCTCGAGCAGGCGATCGAATTCATCAACGACGACGAGCTCGTGGAGGTGACGCCGTCGACGATCCGGCTCAGGAAGCGCGTGCTGGCGCAGAACATCCGGCCCAGGAGGGAGCAGGCGGGCTAGGGCGTCGGCAGCCCGGCGGCCAGCGGCAGCGGCTCGCCCGAGAGATAGTCGTTCAACTCCCTGGTGGCCAGCGCCAGGCGCGGATCGCCGGTCATCTCGTAGCAGCCCCGCCGGATCGAGAGGAAGGGCGCGTTCCACGGCACGTGCGGCTCGAAGGCGCCGACCGCGTCGCGGCACAGGCCGCGGAAATCGGCGGCGCGCGCGAGCGAGACCAGCGCCATGAGCCGATCGTGCTCGGAGGCGCGGAGCGAGAACGGCTCGCGCAGCGCGTCGAAGAGGCGCTGCGCGAGCGCCGGCGACCGGCTGCCGACCAGCACGGCCATGTCCACCGCCTGCTCCTTGAGGCGCAGCAGCGCCCAGGGTTCGCGGCGGAAGGCGGCGAACGCCGACTCGAGCGCGGCCGCCGCGTCGCCGTCGCGCGCCTGGCGCGCGCGCAGCGTCGCCAGCAGCGTGTCCGCCTCCCCCGCGTCGTGGGCGCGCAGCGCGTCGATTGTCGCCTCGGCCTCGTCGAGTCCCTCGTCTGCCGCGAGCGCCGCCGCCATCGCGAGTTCGTTCTGGTCGCGGGGGACGTCGCCGAGCGCCGCCCACGCCGCGCGCGCCGACGGGAGATCGCGGTTGCGATAGAACTCGACCAGCGCGGTCCGGCGCCCACGCTCGGTCGGCACCTCCTCCACGCGCGCCTCCACCGGATTCGGTTCCGACGCCAGGAAGCCCACCCAGGCCGTGTCGACGATCTTCCAATCGACGCTCTCGGCATCGGGCATCGCCGGACGCTGGGCCCCCAGCAGCGCGGCGAAGTCTCGCAGCTCGCGCACCACGGCGGCATCGGTCGCGCCGGCCGCGCGGCCTTCGCCGAACTCCACGAGATTGCGGTCGTCCGTGTTGATGTCGATCGACGCCTGGGCCATCGTGCGAGCGACTTCCGGGCCGGCCAGGAAATGTGCGAGCAGGCCGTTCACCGAGTCGGCGCGCCAGGTCTGCCGCAGGGCGGTCCGGAACGGCTCCTGCTGGATGCGGGCGGCGAGGATGCCGGCGCTGTACACGAGCGGTCGTTTCGCCCCGATCAGGAACAGGTCGTCTGGCGCACCCTGCCAGGCTTCGACATGTGGAAAGACCGAGGCCATCGTCGCGTAGATGATGCGAAGCGTCCGGGCGTCGACCTCGCCCGCCGGCACCCACTGGAGGAACAGGCCGTTGCCGGCGAGCCGGAGGTTCGCCGACTGGTAATACTCGCGGGTGAAGAGGCTCGCGATGCCGGCCCGGAACGGGTTCGACGGCTCCGAGGCGATCAGGTCGTAGCGCGCGCGCCCGGTCAGCAGCGCCTCGCGCGCGTCGCCGATCTGCAGGTGGACTTTCGGATTCCCGAGCGCGTTCAGGTTCACGTCGCGGCACGCGCGCGCGACGTCGGCGACGAGCGGCTCCAGCTCGACGACGTCGACCCGTTCCATCGACGGAATGGCGGCGAGCCATCCGGCGGTGCTGCCGGTGCCGAGGCCGATGACCAGCGCCTGCCGCGCCTGCGGATGCAGGAGCGCCCCGGTGAGCCCGAGCATGACCTGCGTCGACGCATCGGATCGCGCGCCCCCGTCCGACTGGCCGTTGACGAGAAACGAGTAGCCGGACGGCTCCAGCCCGAGGGCCACCGTGCTCTCGACCCCGTCGCCTTCGGTCAGGACGCTGCGCCGGCGCAGGCCGATCCAGTCGCGCAGTCGGTTGGGGCCGTCGAACGCGGCCGCCGCGCGGCCGGCGCCGATGCCGCTCTCGCGCCACACGGCGGTCGGGCCCTCCGCGCCCGCGAGGGCGAGCGCAGCCAGACCCAGCAGGGCCGGCGCAGCGAGGCGGCGCCAGGGACGCCTGTGCCCGGCCAGCAGCGCAGCCGAGGCGCCGAGACCGGCCAGCAGCAGCGATGCCGCACGCCAGGCGCCGGGCGCCGACAGCCATGGCAGGAGGCCGAAGCCGCCGGCCAGCGATCCCGCAATCGCTCCCGCCGTGTTGGCGGCGTAGGCGAAGCCGACCTGCCGCCCGATACGATCGCGGCCGCGCCCGAACAACGCGAGCAGGAGCGGGAACTGATAGCCTGCGACGACGGCCGGCGGGAGCACGACGAGCGCAGTCACCAACGCCCAGGCGATCGTGTGCGCGCCGAAGCCGGTGGCGCCGAGCGGCAGGAGCACGAGCGCCAATAGAGCGATGCGATCGCCGGCGGCATAGGGCAGCAGCACCGCGACGGCTTCGGCGAGGCAGGTCAGCGCGAACATCCGCAGCGTCGGCGGACGATCCGACGACGAGGCCATCGCATACAGCAGACCGCCCATCCCGATGCCGCCGAGCGCGATTGCGAGGATCAGGCCGAAGGTGAACACCGAGCCGCCAAGCAGCGGGCCGAGCATCCGGTACCAGACCAGCTCGAGGAGGAAGAAGGCGAACCCGACCGACGCCGATGCGATGAGGACGAAGGCGGGAGGGGTGGGAAGGGCCGGAGAGGCTGGAGGGGCCGGAGAGGCCGGAAGGGCCGGGAGGGCAGGATCGGCAGCGGGCAGGAGCCGGTCGATCCGGCGCGCGGCCAGGGCGACGAGCAGGTTGGCAGCGGCCGCCAGCCAGAGGGTCCGGCGCGTGCCGAACGTCTCGAGGAGGAAGAAGGTCGCCATCAGACCGCCGGCGACTGCGCCGAGCGCGTTCAGCCCATACAGGATCGCGAGATCCTGGCGCCGTGCATCCCCGTCGCGCGTGACCGCGCGCGCGGCCGCGGGCAGCGTGCCGCCCATGACCACCGTCGGCACCGCCAGCACGAGCGACGAGAGGAGCAGACGCACCGCCGTGCCGACACCGGCGCCGAGCGCCGCCATGCCGCCGGTCGCGAGATACAGCGTGGTGGCCATCGCAAGCAGCAGCGGCGTGGCCGCGGCCGACAGCGCGACGATCGTTTCGAGCCGGGCGTAGAGCAGCAGAGGCCGGCCGTGCCGATCGGCACGCGGTCCCAGGAGGAATCCGCCGGCGCCGAGGCCGCCGACGAAGACCGCCAGTACGGCGGCCGAAGCCGCCGTCGAGGCGCCGAAGACGAGCCGCAGTTCGCGCAGCCAGCCGATCTGGTAGACGATCGCACAGCCGCCCGAGCCGAACAGCAGCGCGCCGATGGTCCAGCGCCGGTCGAACACAGGAGCAGTGTATGCCAAGGGGGCAAGCGCCGGGGCAGCACGGCGGCGGGTCCCCGTGGCGCCGGGCATCCGACCCGCCGGCGCATGTATGATCGAGAGAAATGCTCAAGCGGCGGACGACCGGCTCGGTCGTATGTCCTTCCTGCGGGTCGCTCGTCGGCGTGCGCGATCGGTCGTGCTACACGTGCGGCCGCGCCAACCCGGGGCTCTGGGGCTTCGGTCCGGCGCTGCGTCAGTTTGCCGGCGACTTCGCCTTCGCGCCGCTCGTGCTCGGCGCCTGCGTCGTCGTCTGGCTGACGACGCTGCTGATGTCGGGGAGCGCCATCGGCCGCGGCGGCCTCTTCTCCATGCTGCAGCCGTCCACCGACGTGATGATCGTGTTCGGCGCGAGCGGCTCGTTCCCGGTCTTCCGCCTCGGACGATGGTGGACCGTGCTCACGGCCGGGTGGCTGCATGCCGGGCTGCTGCACATCGGCATGAACATGTACTGGCTCTGGCAGATGGGCCCCGCGATCTCGGAGCTGTTCGGGCCGGCGCGCACGATGATCATCTACATCCTCGGCGGGGTCGCGGGGTTCACGGTCAGCTCGCTCGCCGGCGCCTACCTGCCGGATCTGCCGTTCCTGCAGGCGGGGCAGCTCACGCTCGGCGCGTCGGCGCCGCTGTTTGGCCTGATCGGGGCGCTCTATCACTACGGCCGCGTGGGCAGCAGCGCGGCCAGGCACGTGGCGACCTCGGTGATGATTCAGGCGGTGATCTTCGGCCTGCTCGTGCCGCGCATCGACAATTACGCGCACCTGGGCGGCTTCGCCGGCGGCTATCTCACGTCGGCGTTTCTCGATCCGCTGACGCGCGAGCGCGGCGATCACATGATCGTCGCCGCGGTACTCGTCGCCGCGACGGTGGCGGCCTTCATCGTCTCGATCGTGACCGGCATCTCGCTCATGAGGTGAGCAGCCATTCGCAGGGGATCGGGAGTTCAGGAGATCGGCACGTCCCGGTTCACACCCTGAACCGCAGGAACGCCCCCACGCCGCCCATCGGCCCGAGCAGGGCGGCGTCTTCGATGAAGCGGATCTTCGCCGAGGTCTTGCGCGCCTGGGCGACGAGCTCGTCCGCAATCCGCTCGCGGGCGGACGCGGCGGCCCCGTTGCCGGAGCCGGACGCGGCCGGCGTCCCGCCGATCGCCTCCGGATCGATCGCGTCCGGCGATGCGGCGATGATCAGCTCGTCGACCTGCCCGAGCTCGAACGCCCTGCGCACCTGCGTCACCCCGATGCACCCGAGGCCGCTGCCCCGGTAGGCGTCGAGCAGTTCCCCGACGCGCTCGCGATCCCCCGCGGCATCCTTCTTCTTCATCGCCTCGATCGACGCTTCGAGGACCTCGCGCTCCGGCGCGTTGATGCTCAGCTTCAGCACCTCGACCAGGCGGCTCGACACCTCGCTCGAGAACTGCTCCTCGAGCAGCGGCACGATGACTTCATCGCCCGTCACGATCACCGACTGGATCGCCTCGGTGCGTACGATTGCATCGAGCGCATCGGCCACCTCCTTGGCGTGCTGCAGGTGATAGTTCTCGACGTGACGCTGGTAGCGCGCCTGGGCGGTGCCCCCCATCCGATGCCGCTTGGTCTTGACGCCCTGGATCGTCTCCGCCCGCTCGATCCGGTTGATGGCGACGACGAAGATCCGCGCGCGATGGGTGTCGGCCAACAGCACGGCGTACCGCGGGTACTCGTCGATCAGCCGCGCGAGCGGATACAGGTGCGGCTGGGGCGAGATATAGAGGCGGTGCGCCGGGATCGGCGCCGTGAACTGGACGGCATCGAACAGCCGCGCGCCCGCGCAGGCGAAGATCGCCAGCCCGTCGGCCGACGGCTCGACCTGCGTATCGACGTAATCGCGGATCCGGCGCGCGTCGGCTTCGAGGCCGGCGCGCTCGGGCGAACCGGAGGGAAACGTTCCGATCCGTTCGGCCAGCTCCTTGCGCAGGAACGGGCCGAAGGTGTCGCGGCCGTTCTGGCCCGGCCGCATGTTCAGATACAGGCTGACGACCGGAAACGGTCCGGGTTCGAGCGAGGCGAGCCGGTCGAGCTGGGCGTTGAGCTGATCGAGGCTGGGCATGCCCGGCGTCGCTCGCAACGCGAGTGCCAGCGCGGCCGGGGGCCACCAGGGACAGGGGCCGGCGACTCGGGCCGGGCTGGAGCCGGAGTCCGCGCTATCTCTTCGAGGCGAGCTCCTCGTCGATCACCTTCTTGAACGCCTCGAACGGCTGCGCGCCGCTCAGGATGCGGCCGTTGATGAAAAATGCCGGCGTGCCGGAAATTCCCGCGGCGTCGGCTGCCGCGATGTCGGCATCGACATCGTCTCTGTACGTGCGGCCGGCGACGCAGGCATCGAAGGCGGCCGTATCGAGCCCGAGGTCGGCGGCTGCCTGCTTCAAGTCCGCGGCGCTCAAATGACCGGGATTCTCGAACAGGCGGTTGTGGAACGGCCAGAACTTGCCCTGCGCGTGCGCGCACTGCGCGGCTTCGGCCGCCGGCCGCGCCTCGGGATGGTTCTGCAGCGGGTAGTGGCGGTAGACGAAGCGGATCCGGTCGCCGTAGGTGTCGAGCACCTTCATGACCGTAGGAAAGGCGCGAAGACAGAACGGGCACTGGAAGTCCGAGAACTCGATCAGGCGGATGGGCGCGTTCTCCGGTCCACGCGCCGGCCGCCCGGCCTCGGCCATCTCCACGCGCGGCGCCTCGAGCCTGATCGTGACCGGCGTCTTCGCCCGCAGCGTCTCGAGATACGCCTCCCGCGCGGCATCGAAGCGTTCGCCGGCGATCACGGCCCGGATGGGCGCGCGCACGGCATCGAGCGGCGCGCCTTGCACGCGGTCCTGGTGGCTGTCGTACCAGGCCGTGACGTCGGCGTCGGTGATCGGCGATTCGTCGGCCTTCGCCGAGAGGCCCGCCACGACCGCCTGCAGCGTCGTGCCGCGCGCGGCGGCATCCTGTTCCAGCAGGCGCCTGGCGACCATCTCGTCGAGCGCCGCCCGCCGCGCCTCGTACAGCGCGTGCCGCAGGGGTATCGACCCGAACGCGGCCGCGCTCTCGTTCAGCGCCTCTTGGTCGAGCTCGGCCAGCGTGATCGACGTCGAACCGATCGTGGCCACGACGTCGGCGGGCGCGGGGCCGCCGCCGGGCGCCGCCGCGGCGGGCGCGGGCTGCGCAGCCGACGAACAGGCGGTCAGCGCGACCAGCACGAGCCCGACCATGTGCGCTTTCAGCAAGACGACTCGCATATACGCCAGTATGGCACGAACGTCCGTCCCGTCGCGGTGAAGACGGGCGGCACCGGTCTGCGCGCGGTCCTCATTTCAGCCTCTCCGGGAGCTCGGCGACAAGGTAGGCCATCACGGCGACCGCGGCGGCGCACCTGGCCATCTCGATCGGATCGATCTTGTCGATCGTGTCGGCTTCGGTGTGGTGGACGAGGAAGTACCTCGATGTGTCGACCTCGAGCGACATGCTGGGTATCCGTCCTTCCTGCACGCTCGGCGCAATGTCGGCGCCGCCCGCGGCGCCGGCGATTCCGCCGGCGCCGATGCCGGCGAGCAGGCTCGCGATCGCGCGGACGGTCTCGCGTCCGCTGTCGCTGCCGGTGAAGCCGAAGCCAATCGGGCGCGAGACGCCGCTGTCGGACTCCATCATCAACACGTGCTGCGCCAGCTCGTTGCGGTGCGCGTCGCGATACGCCAGGCCGCCGCGGCCGCCGTTCTCCTCGTTGGTCCAGAGCACGACGCGCACGGTCCGCCGCGGCCGCAGACCCAGCTTCTTCATGATCCGCAGCGCCTCCCACGACACCACGCAGCCGCCGCCGTCGTCGCTGGCGCCGTCGCCGACGTCCCACGAGTCGAGGTGACCGCCCACGACGACCACCTCGTCGGGCCGCTCGCGCCCGCGGATCTCGCCGACCACGTTGGCCGACCCGGCGTCGGGCCCGAAGTGGGCCTCCATCTGCAGATCGACGACGACGCGCTCGCCGCGCGCGGCCAGGCGCGCGAGCCGATCGGCGTCTTCCGAGGCGATTGCCGCCGCCGGAATTCTCGGTGCGCTGTCGGAGTACTCGAGCACGCCGGTATGCGGCAGCCTGAGCCCGTCGAGGCCGATCGACCGCACCAGCGCCGCCACCGCGCCGTGGCGCGCGGCGCGCGAAGGGCCGTTCAGGCGGTAGCGAACGGTATCGCCGTAGGTGGTGAACGGCGCGTTGAACAGCACGATCCGTCCGCGCAGGCGTTCGCCGGCCGCCTCGAGCTCGTCGAAGCCGCCGACGACCACGACCTCGGCGCGCACGCCGCCGCGCGGCGTGGCGATGCTCCCGCCGAGCCCGAGCATGGCGATCGGCCGCCGCGCCGGCTCCACGATCGCCGCCTGCTCGCGGCCGCGAATCCAGACCGGCACCATCACCGGTTCGGCGTGGACGTTCTCGAGCCCGTCGCGGCGCATCTCGGCGATCGCCCAGGCGATCGCCCGATCGAGCTGTGGCGTGCCGCTGAGGCGGTGGCCGATCGTGTCGGTCAGCACCGACAGGCGCTGCCAGGCGAAGGAGCCAGCCGTGGCTTCGCCGATCAGCCGCGCGGCCGGCTCGCGATACGCGTCGAGCCACGCGGGCGCCGGCGCCTGGGCGCGGACGGGAACGATGGGGACCAGGAGCAGCAGGCCGAGTAACAGGCTGACACGACCGATCATGCGGGCGCCTCCGGTGCCGCGAGCAAGTTCCTGCTGGTCAACGCGTTGGGACCCGCGCCGGCAGCCCCATCCCTTCCGCTGGACTATCCCCGACAATGTCCAACGCCTCATGCGTACGAAAGACTGCGCCGGCCGTACAATGTGCGTCCCGTGGCCGGGTGTTCCGCTTCGCACTGCGAACGGAGGGCAACATGTTTGCACGGTGGCGGCGTCGAGCTGCTTGGCTGAAAGCGGCTCTGGACCTGCTCTCGACCATGCTCGTGATCGTGGCGTCTGCATATCTCATGTGGTCGCTTGCGCAGTCGCGCTCGGCTCGGTCGGCGGAAGTGGCCGGGGCCGTGTCAGGGTTGATCATCCCCGCAGACGAACTCAGACATGTACGAGGCAGTGGTTCGATTGCTCTAATTGAGTTCACGGACTACCAGTGTCCCTTTTGCGCCACGTACGCGCGAGAAACCGCGCCACTGTTCTTCGAGCACTTTGTAAAGGCCGGACTGGTGCGGCAGGTTGTCTTCAATTTCCCACTCGAGGGGATTCACCCGCGAGCAAGACGAGCGAGCGCAAAGGCGGACAAGGACTCGTTGGGAGGGTGAGTCATGACGTTAATGAGCCGCATTGGGGTGCTCTTCATGACGAGCGTGATGCTCGCCACGCCTGTGAGGGCGCAGCAATCAACGACCGTAGACTTCCTCGAATATGACGCCTCACGAGCGGCAGGCGGCCCATTTTCTCGTGACCCGGTCCTGAATGCTCCGTTCTCGGCCGATGTGACGACGACTGTCCGGACGACGTTTCCCAGAGGCACGGCTCGTCTCGAGACCGTGAAGGCGCGATACTACCGGGACTTGCAAGGCCGGGTGCGGGCAGAGGTTGATACGCCGTGGGGACCATACGTCGTCGTGGCAATCCCCGAGCCAGACTATCCGCGCGTCGTGGTGTATTACAAGCTCGATTTACAGAAGCGAACGTACGCCGGTCCATTTGGGCAGCTTTTCGCATCGGAGATATTCAATGGGGAGGGCCGTGTCGCTCTTCCCGTGGGGAGAGCCTGCTTCCAGACCGCTCCGGCCGTGCTCTTGGACGCGTCAGATGAGGAACGGTTGAGTGCCGTCAACGCGCAAGTATCGCCGGCTATAGGCATCGTGACGGAGAGTCATCGCTCCGACCCAATCGCAGTTGTGGACTACAAAGTGACGAACATCCGACGCAGCGAACCTCCAGCGATGCTATTCGACCTGACGGATTACACATATGAAGCGTCTCCAGACGATCCGCCCTTCATCTTTGCGCCATGGCAGAAGCCACCTTCGGCATGGTGCACATCACGGAGCCGCTAATCGAACGTGACGGGCTCTAACGACTCGACCTCGAGTTCTCCTCGACACGCGAGATTGTAGATGTCGTCGTTGCGAGGTCAACTAACCTAAGGGCCCCTCAGGAAACAACTGATTAACGACGTCGCCGCCGCTGTGAAGTGCGGTCGATCGTGTAGTTCCAATCGCCATGAGCGGCGTGTCGCTCGAGGCGGACGGCGGCCATCTGCTCGCCGGTGACGATCACGCCCTCAGGATAGCGTCGTCGAGCCCAGAATCCACGAGAATCGCACCGCGATCACGTGTCCTCCCCGGTTGGTAGCGCAGCAAGAGAGAACGGATACTGAGCTGTCCGCTCGCGCTTCGCGCTGGTCCGCCGCTTGCAGGTTGCCGGGCATGCCGCCGCGGGCGGCGGCCGGAGGCCGCAGGTGATCAAGGGCTTGTTGATGTTCGGCGTAGTCGGCGCGCTGTTGACGGCCCCGCTCGGCGCCGACAATCGGCTCGCGATGCGCGTGTCCCCGGCGGTGGCGTTCGAGCCGGCGAACCTCGTCGTCCGGACGATGGTCGAGGCCAATGCCGAGAACCGCGCCATCGAGATCGTCGCCGAATCGGAGTCGTTCTACCGCAGCAGCGAGGTCCAGCTCGACGGCGAGCAGGCGCCGCGCGTCTCGATCTTCGAATTCCGCAGCCTGCCGAGCGGCAGCTACGAGGTGCGGGCGACGCTGTACGGCTCGCGCGGCCAGACGCTCCGGAGCGTCCACCAGTCGGTGAGCGTGATGGCGGGCGGGGGGCGGTGATCCCGTCCACCGGAGCCGACGCTACAGCGATGTGGCGGCGCGCGGCACGCCCGCCGGGGCGACCGGCTCCGGCTCGGGCGTGAAATCCTCGCCGGGATTGATGAAGCGGTCCCGCTCGAATCGATACTGCTTGTCGTACAACTGCCGGTAGCGGCCGTCGCGTGCGAGCAGCATCTCGTGGCTGCCGCGCTCGACGATCTCGCCCTGCTCCAGCACCAGAATCTGATCGGCGCTGCGGATTGTCGAGAGGCGGTGCGCGATGACGAAGGTGGTGCGCCCCTGCCGGAGGCGGTTGAGGCCGTCCTGGATGAGCGCTTCGCTCTCGCTGTCGAGGCTCGACGTCGCCTCGTCGAGGATCAGCACCTTCGGGTTGGCCAGGATGGCGCGCGCGATGGCCACGCGCTGCCGCTGCCCGCCCGACAGCCGCACGCCGCGTTCGCCGACGACCGTGTCGTACTGCTTCTCAAAGCCCGCGATGAACTCGTCGCAGTGCGCGATCCGGCTCACCTCGACGATCTCCTCGCGCGTCGCGTGCGGGTTGCCGTAGGCGATGTTCTCCGCGATGGTGCCGTCGAAGAGAAAATTGTCCTGCAGCACGACGCCGAGATGCGAGCGGTAGTCGCGCAGCTTCACCGTTCTGAGATCGCGGCCGTCGACCAGCACGCGCCCGGCGTTGGGCCGGTTGAACGTCATCACGAGGCTGATGAGCGTGCTCTTGCCCGAGCCGCTCGAGCCGACCAGCGCGGTGGTCGACCCGGCCGGCGCGGCGAAGCTCACGTGCTTGAGCACCGGCGTGCCCGGGTTGTACTCGAAGCTCACGTCGTCGAATGCCACCTCGCCGCGGATGTCCGGCAGCCCCTCGCGCGAGGCGTCCTCGTCGTCTTCGGTGGCCATCCGCCGGATCTCGCGGATGCGGTCGAGGCCGGCGAACGCTTCGCTCATCTGCGTGCCGATCGAGGCGAGCTGGATGACCGGCATCGTCATCAGCGCCGTGAACGAGAGATAGGCGACCAGGTCCCCGATCGTCATCTGTCCGGAGCGGATCGACGAGCCGCCGACGAGCAGCATCGCGATGACGATCGATCCGATCACGAGGCTGGAGAAGGAAGTCACCGCCGAGACGCCCGTGAGCGACTGCGCGACGTTGCGGAAGAGCCGGTGCGCCCCTTTCGCGAACACCAGCTCCTCGCGCTTCTCCGCGGTATACGACTTGACGATGCGGACGCCGCCGAGGGTTTCGGCGAGCCGGCCGGTCACCTCGGCGTTGATCTGGCCGCGCTCGCGGAACAGCGGGCGCAGGCGCGTGAACGCCTTCGCCATGCCGCCGCCGAACGCGCCCAGGATGACGACGGTGACGAGCGTGAGCGTCCAGTTCAGGTAGAACAGGATCCCGAGCGCGATCACCGCGGTGATGAGCGAGCCGGTCAGCTGCACCAGGCCGGTGCCGACCAGGTTGCGGATGCCCTCGGCGTCGCTCATGATCCGCGAGATCAGGACGCCGCTCTTGGTGGCGTCGAAGAAGCGGATCGGCAGTCGCATGACGTGCGCCTCGACGTCCTTGCGCATCTCGGTGATGGCGCGCTGCGCGGCCACGCCGAGGACCTGCGAGTTGCCGAACGCGGTGGCGGCCTCCACCAGCGTGGCGGCGCCGACCGCCATCGCGATCTGCGGGAGCAGATCCCATCGGCCCTTGGCGACCACCTCGTCCATCAGCCATTTGGTCGACCAGGGGGCGACCAGCCCGGCCAGCCGGTTCACCAGCATCAGGGACAGGCCGAAGCCGAGGCGGCCGCGGTGCTGCCAGATGAGCCCGCGGGCCTCTTCCCACGCGCCGGCGGTGAACTTGCGCGTCTTCGCCTGATCGGACCGGCCGGCGTCAGGCATCCGGCCCCCGTACCGTGGCGCCGAGGTCAGCGGCCGTTCGCCGCTTCCGATGATTCGTCCAGGACGCATGTGTATACCGCGGCGGCCAGCCCGCCCTCGTCGTTGGTGCCGGTGACGCGATAGCCGAGCGCTTTCATCGCGCCGGTGGCGTTGCCCATCACGACGGCCGTGCCGGCGAACGCGAGCATCTCGAGATCGTTGAGATTGTCGCCGACCGCCATCACCTGCCTGCGATCGAGGCCGCACTGCCCGGCCCATCGCGCGAGCGTCGACCCTTTCGAACAGCCGGCCGCGTTCACGTCGATGAGGGAGAAGTCGCGACGCTCGTATTCGGTGATCGCGACCGCGTAAGCGGCGGCGCCGGGCGCCGCGCGCAGCGCGCCCGCCAGCTCGCGCATCGGCGCGACGCCGCCGTTGAACATCACCTGAATGGGATCCTCGACCAGCGCGTCAGCCAGCCCGGCGGTGGCGGGCGTAATGAACGCCAGGTTCTTCTCATAGTAGCCGCGACGGTGCGGGTGCGACCAGTCCATCCGTTCGTAGACGATCTGCCGCTCGTCCGGGCGGTCGAAGACGAGCGCCACCGAGTCGGCGAAGGCTCCCGTCGCGTCGAGGACGATCTGCGCGGTGGCGCGCGGCAGCAGCCGGCGCATCTTCGTGGCGCCCGACCCGCTCTTGACGATGGCGCCGTTGTTGACGATCAGCGTCACCGGCAGATCCAGCAGGTCGGCGACCGGACGCGTGAAATGAAAACTGCGGCCCGTGACCAGGGTCACCTCGACGCCGGCGTCGACCGCCGCAGCAAGCGCCGCGCGATTCTCCGGCGGGACGCTCCCCTGGCTGTCGAGCAGCGTGCCGTCGACGTCGACGGCGAGGAGGCGGATCATCGGGGCGGGACGGGCAAGAGGAGCAGGAGGGGCCGGACCGTCAACGAATTCCCGGCGGTGCAGGCCATTCCCGTCGGGCCGCTCGCTTCGATACTGCCGCTCGTACGCAGCCGGCCCTCCCTGTTCGACGCGCTCAACTGGCTCTCCCTCGCCCATCCTGCCGATCCGCCATCTGCATGTCCAGCCGAGCCCGCCTTCCACCTCTACCGTTCATTCTGCCCCTCCCGCCCCGTACCGCTCCACCGCCCGCGCCAGTTGCTGCTCGATGTCGCGCGCGAGCGCGTCGGGGGCGATCACGCGCGCGGACGGGCCGAAGCCGAGAATCCAGCCGCGCAGCGCGCGGTCGAGGCACACGTCGAGCGACACGGCGAGGCCGCCGGAGGGCAGCTCGCGCACCTGCTGCGAGGGATGCCACTGCCGCGCGCGGACGTAGTCGGCGATGTCGGGCAGGAACTCGATCTCGACGCGCTCGGGCGGTCCCGTATGGACGCCGAGCGAGTGCGGGAACGCCCCCTCCGGCAGATCCGCCGGCGGCGGGAAGCGCTCCTCGAGGAGCGACAGCTCGTGGATCCGCTCGACGGCGAACGTGCGCACCTGGTCGTACTCCGGCACGAACGCCAGCAGGTAGAGCCCGCCCTGCGCGTAGGCGAGCCGGTAGGGGTGCACCACGTAGTCCTTCGTCCGGTCGCTCGATTTCGAGTAGTAGGTGAGGCGCGCCTGCCGCAGGTGGAGGGTCGCCTCGAGCGCGCGCGCGACGATCGGCTGCTGCCGCGGGCCCCCCTGTTTGCGCGCGTCCGGCTTGGTCGACAGCACCTGCGGCAGCCGGTCGAGGAAGCCGCGCATGTGCGGCGTCAGCGTCGAGATGAGCTTGTCGAACGCACGCTCCACCTCGCGTCGGAAAGGAGTGCCGGCGAGCGATTCCACGATCGTGCGGCTGAAGTAGAGGGCGCAGAGCTCCGACAGCGTGAGGCCGGCGGCCAGCCCCTTGAACGCCTGCCCGTTGACGGCCCAGCGCGCGCGGCCGTCGTCGTGCGTCCGGTGGTCGTAGAGAGGAAAGCCGGCCTCTTCGAGCGCCTGCAGGTCGCGCCGGATCGTGCGGGTGGTGACGCCGCAGTGCGAGGCGAGATCGTCGATGGTGATCCCGGCGGCGCGCGCCGCTTCGATCTCGCGCAGGATGGTCCACTGGCGGATCACTTCCGCGTTGCGCACGGGGAGATTCTAGCAATTCGGGGCGTTGAGGATTGAGGACCTGGGCTTTCAAGAATTGCCGCAGGAGCGACGTGGAGGGCACGCACTCTTCTTTCGGCCCTTCCGCTCCGGGCGCGCAAGCGATCCCTATCCGGTTCTGCGCTCCTTGCTCCCTCCCCCCACCTCCCCAGACCCTCGCATCATCGATGCCCGTGCTATCCTGATGGGTCGGCCGTGAACCCATTTCACCTCCAATGAGTCATACACGCATGCACTTCAAGACGGGCTTGGCCGTCGCCGCGCTCGCGGCGGCCTCCTGCGGCGGCGGGCAGGCGGCCGGCCCAGGTCAGGGGATGCCGCCGACGCCGGTCGGCCTCGCGGCGGCCCAGGCCAGATCGATCGAGGAGACCACCGAGTATGTCGCGACGTTGAAGTCGCTCAACTCGACGACGATTCAGCCGCAGATCGACGGGCAGATCACGCAGATCTGGGTCAGGTCGGGCGATCGGGTGAAGCCGGGCGACCGGCTGATGCAGGTCGACGCGCGGCGGCAGCAGGCGGCGCTCTCCAGCCAGGAGGCCGAGCGCGCTTCGCGCGAGGCCAACGTGAATTTCGCGCGGCAGCAGGCCGGGCGTGCACGCGAGCTCCTCGAGGCGGGCGCCATCAGCCGCCAGGAGCTCGAGCAGGCCGAGACCGGGCTGCGTACGGCCGAGGCGGCGCTCCAATCGCTGGATGCCCAGGTGCGACAGCAGCAGGTGCAGCTCCGCTATTACACGATTACCGCGCCGACCGCCGGCGTCGTCGGGGACATCCCGGTGCGCGTCGGCTTCCACGTGACGCCGCAGACCGAGCTCACGACGATCGCCCAGAACGGCACGCTCGAGGTCTACGTGAACGTGCCGCTGGAACGGGGCCCCGACCTGGTGCCCGGGCTGCCGCTGCGCGTGCGGAGCGGCAGCAGCGGCGAGACGCTGGCGGTCACCGAGGTCGGCTTCATCGCGCCGAGCGTCGACGAAACGACGCAATCCATTCTCGTCAAGGGCACGGTGCCGAACCCCGACGGCCGGCTCCGCTCGTCGCAGTTCGTGCGCGCCGAGATCGTCTGGGGCACGCACGACGCGATCACGGTGCCGGTAACCGCCGTCGGCCGCCTCGGCGGGCAGTCCTATGTCTTTGCGGCGGAAGAGGCCGGCGGCAAGCTGGTCGCCCGCCAGCGCGTGCTGACGCTCGGGCCGATCGTGGGCAACGACTATCCGGTCGTCGCCGGCCTCGAGCCTGGCGTGCGGATCGTCGTCTCGGGCGCGCAGAAGCTGTTCGAGGGTGCGCCGATTGCCGAGGCGCCCGCGGGCCCGCCGCCCGGCGGCGCGCCGGCCGCCTCGAAGTAGCCGATGCTGGCCGATACGTTCATCCGGCGCCCCATCCTGGCGAGCGTGTGCTCGCTGGTCATCATCCTCGCCGGCGCCATCGCCATCCCGACGCTGCCGATCGCGCAGTTCCCGCAGCTGGCGCCGCCCACGGTGACGGTCACCGCCATCTACCCGGGCGCGAGCGCCGAGGTGGTCGAGTCGGCGGTGACGCAGCCGGTCGAGCAGAGCCTCAACGGCGTCGAGGGGATGCAGTACATCACCTCGTCGAGCAGCAGCAGCGGGATGTCGAACGTCATCGTCACCTTCGACACCGCGCGCAGCATCGACATCGCGGCGGTCGACGTGCAGAACCGCATCTCGCAGGTCGAGGGGCGGCTGCCCAACGAGGTCAAGCAGATCGGCATCTCGGTGACCAAGTCGGGGCAGAACTTCGTGCTCGCCATCGGCGTCACCTCCGACAACCCGCAGCACGACGCGCTGTTCATCAGCAACTATCTGGATCGCTTCGTGCGCGACGATCTGCAGCGGGTGCCGGGCGTCGGCGGCATCATGATCTTCGGCGAGCGCAAGTACGCCATGCGCCTGTGGCTGGATCCGGATCGCCTCGCCGGACGCGGCCTCACGGCCGGCGACGTGACCCTCGCCCTGCGCGAGCAGAACATCCAGGTCGCCGCGGGCCAGGTCGGCGCCGAGCCGTCGCCCGAGGACCAGACCTACCAGCTGAGCGTCCGGGTCGTCGGGCGCCTCAGCGAGCCGGCGCAGTTCGCCGACATCATCCTGAAGCGGTCGCCCGACGGCACGCTGGTGCGCCTGCGCGACGTCGGGCGCGTCGAGCTGGGCGCCGAGGACTATTCGTCGGATCTGCGGTACGACGGCAAGGCGGCGCTGGGCATCGGCGTCACGCAGCTCCCGACGGCGAACTCCCTGCAGGTGCAGCGCGACGTCACCGCCGAGCTCGAGCGGCTCGCGCGCAGCTTTCCGCCCGGCATGCGCGTCGACCTCGCCTTCGACACGACGCGCGTGGTCTCGGAATCGATCCAGGAGGTGCTGACGACGCTCGGCGAAGCGATCCTCCTCGTGATCCTGGTCATGTTCCTGTTCCTGCAGAACTGGCGCACGACGCTCATTCCGGCGATCACGATTCCGGTCTCGCTCATCGGCACCTTCGCCTTCATCAAGCTGTTCGGCTTCTCGATCAACACGCTCACGCTGTTCGGCATCACGCTGGCCACCGGCCTCGTGGTCGACGACGCCATCGTGGTGATCGAGAACATCGAGCGGCACATCCACGAGTCGCACACGCCGCCGCGCGAGGCGGCGTCGGCGGCGATGGGCGAGGTCACCGGCGCCGTGATCGCGACCGCGCTCGTGCTCGCCGCCGTGTTCGTGCCGGTCGCCTTCTTCCCGGGCACGACCGGCCGCCTGTACCAGCAGTTCGCCCTCACGATCGCCTTCTCGATGGCGATCTCCGCCTTCAACGCGCTGACGCTCACGCCGGCGCTTGCCGGCCTGCTGCTGGCGAAGACGGAGAAGCCCGCCGGCGCGTTCTTCCGCGGCGTGAACCGCGTGATCGACGGCGGCACCCGGGGGATGGTCTCGGGCCTGCAGCGGCTGATCCGCCGGCGCGCGCTGGTGACGATGGTGTTCGTGGCGCTGCTGGGCGCCACCTACTTCGTGTTCACGCGCGTACCGGCCGGCTTCGCGCCCGACGAGGACCAGGGCTACATCCTCATCCTCATCCAGGCGCCGCAGGGCGCCTCGCTCGAGTACACGATGGGGGTCGAGCGTCAGGTCGAGGACATCCTCGACCAGACGCCGCAGATCCAGCACGTGTTCGGCGTCGGCGGCTTCAGCTTCACCGGCAGCGGGCCCAACCAGGGCATCCTGTTCTGCATGCTGAAGGACCTGAAGGAGCGTCCCGGCCCGCAGAACGCGGCCAGGGCGGTGGTCGGGCAGCTCTTCGGACGCTTCGCGGGCATCACCGGCGCGATGGTCTTCCCGATCCTGCCGCCGTCGATCGAAGGGCTGGGCCTGTTCGGCGGGTTCCAGTACGAGCTGCTCGATCAGTCGGGCGGTCCGATCGAGAATCTGGCGGTGTCGGCGCGCGGTCTGTCGGCGCAGGCCAACCAGACGCCCGGGCTGGCCGGCGTGTTCACCCAGTTCACCGCCGACGATCCGCAGCTGGTGGTGACGATCGACCGCGAGCAGGCCAAGAGCCTCGGCGTGTCGCTCGGCGACATCACGCAGACGCTGCAGATCCTGCTCGGGTCGTCCTACGTCAACGACTTCGACTTCAACAGCCGCTCGTACCGCGTGTACGTGCAGGCCGACAGCCGGTTCCGCGCAAGTCCGGCCGACATCGAGCGCTACATGGTGCGCAACAGCGCCGGTGAGATGATGCCGCTCAGCAACCTCGTCTCGGTGCGGGAGGGGACGGCGCCGCAGACCATCAACCACTACAACCTGTTCCGATCGGTCACGATCAACGGATCGGCGGCGCCCGGCTTCAGTTCGGGCCAGGCGATCGCCGCGATGGAGCAGTTGTCGGCGCGCGCCCTGCCGCAGGGGATGACCTTCGCGTGGTCGGGTCTCTCGCGCGAGGAGATCGCGGCCGGCAGCCAGTCGGTGCTGATCTTCGGCCTCGGCCTGCTGCTGGTCTACCTGACGCTGGCGGCGCAGTACGAGAGCCTGACGCTGCCGTTCATCATCCTGCTGTCGGTGCCGCTGGCGATCCTCGGCGCCCTGGCCGCGCAGTGGGGACGCGGCCTCATCAACGACGTCTACTGCCAGATCGGCCTGGTGATGCTCATCGGCCTCTCCGCCAAGAACGGGATCCTGATCGTCGAGTTCGCCGAGCAGCTGCGCGCGCGCGGCCTGACGATCGCCGAGGCGGCGGTGGAGGCGGCGCGCATCCGCCTGCGGCCGATCCTCATGACCTCGCTCGCCTTCATCCTCGGCGTCATGCCGCTGGTCCTGGCCAGCGGCGCCGGCCGCGAGGCGCGCCATTCGGTCGGCACCACGGTGGTCGGCGGCATGCTGGCGGCGACGTTCCTCAACCTCGCGTTCATCCCCGTGCTCTACGTCGTTGTCAAGAAGCTGACGACCAGGGAGCGGGAAGCATGAGCCGGCATCGCACGGCACGATTGGGAGCGCCAGGCCGCGGCCCCGCCGTGCGCGCGGTCGGGCTGCTCTGCCTCGCACTCGCGCTGCTGCTCGCCGCGCCCGCAGGCGTCCCGGCGGCGCAGGCGCCGGCGGACGCGCAGGCGGCCGGCAGCCCGGTGCCTCCGCCGATCGCCAGCCTCTCGTTCGAGGAGGCGATTCAGCGCGCCCTCGAGCGGAATCCCTCGAGCGCGATCGCCGCCGCGGGCATCCTGCGCGCCGAGGCGCTGCTGTCGCAGGCGCGCGCGGGCACGCTGCTGCAGGTCAACGGCAGCGTCTCGACGACGACCCTGAACCGCGGCGTCAAGTTCGAGGAGACGACGGTGTCGCCGCGCAATCAGGTGACCGGCGCAATGGACATCCGCCTGCCGCTGTACGCGCCCGCGCAATGGGCGCGGCGCGCGCAGGCCGAGGACGCACGCGACGTCGCCGAGCTGAGCGCCGCCAACGTACGGCGGCAGACCGCGCTGGCGGCCGCCGACGCCTACCTGACGGTGATCGCGCGCCGCCGCGCGATCGAGGTGAACGAGCGCGCGCGCGACACGGCGCGCGCCCACTACGAGCTGGCCCGCGAGCTCGAGCAGGCGGGCACCGGCAGCCGGTTGAACGCCCTGCGCGCGCAGCAGGAGCTGTCGCTCGACGAGGGCCTCGTCGAGCAGGCGCACCTGGCGCACTATCGGGCGCAGGAGGCGCTTGGCGTGCTGCTCGTGATGGACGGTCCGGTCGACGCGGCCGGCGAGCCGGTCTTCACGATTCCCGACGGCGCCGCCGGCGCGCCGCCGCCGCCGACCGCAGGCAGCGCGTCCGCCGCCCCGCCGCTGCTCTCCGCCCGCGCTGACATCCGCTTCTACACGGCGCAGGCGGAGGCCGCCGAGCAGGTCGTCCGCGACGCGCGGAAGGCGTACTACCCGTATCTCGAGGGAGTGTTCCTGCCGCAGTCGATCTATCCGGGCCAGTTCTTCGCGCCGAACAACAGCTGGCGGGCGCTGGTGCAGATGTCGGTGCCGATCGTCGACTCCGGGCGACGTGCCGGCCAGCGCCGCGAGCAACAGGCGCTGCTCGACGTCTCGCGCGCGACGCTCGCCTCCGCGCTCAATGCCGCGAGCTCCGAGGTGCGGGCCGCGCGGGCGGCGGTCGACAGCGCCGGGCGCTCGCTCAGCAGCGCGCGCGCGGCCGCCGACCAGGCGCAGCAGGTGATGGACATCGTCAACGTCAGCTTCCGCGCCGGCGCGGCCACCAACATCGAAGTCGTCGACGCCGAGCGGCGTGCCCGCGACGCCGGCACCCAATCGGTCGTGGCCGAGGACACGCTGCGCCGCGCGCGGCTCGAATTGCTGACGGCGCTGGGGCGGTTCCCCGAGCCGCAGCCGTAACGGCAGCGACAAGCCTCGACCGATCTCGACCCGCCGCCCGCCAGCTCGCCGGAGGGCGCCCCGGCGTGTGCCACTCCTGAGCCGGCCCGATGCCGGGCCGCTCCCGTTCCATGGCCGAGCGCAGACGATACGGACATTGACGACGCCCGAGCGCCCAGCGCAATCGAAGCTCCAGCATTCGACGCCCCATCCTCGGTGGCCGGGCACGCATGGCGCATTGGCGCCCGGGTTGCATCGTGCGATCGCTCCGGTCGGTCGAAGACGATCGGGCAGGAGGACGCGTCATGGCGTCAGGACTTGTTCCGCTGGCCATCACGGCGCTCGTTGGAAGCGCGATCTTCGTCGGCTCCAAGGGAGAGGGCAGAATCGGCCCGGCCGCGGCGGAATTTCACGCCGAGCTGACGCCGATGAATGCCGGCGTCACCGGTCTCGAGTCGACCGGCGCCGCCCGATTCGTCGTCGGCGGCGACAAGCTGACGATCAGCGTTCGCGCCAGCAAGGTGCCGCCCGGGATCATGCACCTGCAGCACCTCCATGGCTTCGAGGACGGCCGCCAGGCGCGCTGCGCGACCCAGGCCGACGATGCCAACGGCGACGGAATCGTCGACCTCATCGAGACCGAAGTCGTATCGGGCATCACGATGGTGCCCCTGTCGGCCGATCCGGCGAGCCTGGCGATCATGACCGACACCTATCCCAAGGCATCATCCGACGGAACCTACCAGTACCAGCAGACCGTGTCTCTGCCCGTTCTGCAGCAGGCGTTCGCACGTGCATTCAACGGACAGGCGCTCGACCTCGAGCGGCGGGTGGTCTACATCCACGGTGTGCCGCCGTCGAGCGCGTTGCCCGCGTCTGTTGCGTCGCTCGGCGACGTCCCGGCGCAGGTCACGCTGCCGATCGCCTGCGGCGAGATCGAAGCAGGCCGGCCGTGAGCGGCGAATCGGAGACTCGACCGGCGCGGTGCTGCGGTGACCGGTACAGGGGTCAGGCTGTCGAGGCGACCCGGCTTTTCTGCCGGCCCCTATAATCGAGACCCATGCAGGCAATGACGCTGACGCGGCGCGGCGCCGGGGTACTCGAGCCCCGCGAGCGCGAGCCGCCAACGGCCCGGGCCGGCGAAGTGCTCGTCTCGGTCCGCGCGTGCGGCGTCTGCCGCACCGACCTGCACATTGTCGACGGCGAGCTCGAGCTGCCGGCGCTGCCGATCGGGCCCGGGCACGAGATCGTCGGGATCGTGGAAGCGATGGGAGAGGGCGTCGACAGCCTGGCGATCGGCGACCGCGTGGGCATTCCGTGGCTCGGCCACACCTGCGGCGTGTGCCGATTCTGCATCAGCGGCCGCGAGAACCTGTGTCCGAACGCGCGATTCACCGGCTTCGATCGCGATGGCGGGTACGCGCAGAAGGCCGTGGCCGACGCGAACTTCGTCTTCCCTCTGCCGGCCGGGTACAGCGATGCGGAAGCGGCGCCGCTGATGTGCGCGGGGCTGATCGGCTACCGCGCCTATCGCGCGGCCGGCGACGGGAAGCGCCTCGGCCTGTACGGCTTCGGGGCGGCGGCGCACATCCTCGCGCAGGTCGCCGTGCGGCAGGGGCGCGAGGTGTATGCGTTCACGGCGCCGGGCGACCAGGCCGCGCAAAGGCTGGCACGGGAGCTCGGCGCTTCGTGGGCGGGCGCGTCGACCGAGGCGCCGCCGGCGCCGATGGATGCGGCGATCATCTTCGCGCCGGTCGGGCCGCTGGTGCCGGAGGCGCTGCGTCGCCTCGAGCCTGGCGGCACGCTGGTGTGCGCGGGCATCCACATGTCGGACATCCCCGCGTTTCCGTACCGGCTGCTCTGGCAGGAGCGCGTCGTCCGGTCGATCGCCAACCTGACGCGGCAGGACGCGCGCGAGTTCCTCGCGCTGGCGGGGAAGGTGCGGATCGAGATGCACGTGCACACCTATCCGCTCGCCGACGCGAACCGGGCCCTGGCCGACCTGCGCGCGGGCCACGTGACCGGCGCGGCCGTGCTGGTGATGTAGCCGCGACGGATCGTCACGGCGTCACCGAGGGCGCCATGATGTTCGCGGGAACGGCCAACCAGCCGCGGAAGGGGGCCGCCGAGGGCGGCGGACTCCTTCCGCGGCGAGGGCGGAGCACTGCGGGGCGGCATCACCGGGTCGATCCAGCGCATGTCGTTCCTGTTCTTCGCGGTCGTCGCCTCCTTCGTGACTTCGTGATAGACGTATCGCCATGCCGTCGCGAGAACAGCTCGTCGAGGCGCGGCTCCGCGAGCTCGGCGTCGCGTTCGTGCGGCACGAGCATCCGCCCGTGCCGACCGTCGAAGCGGCCGCCGAGCACTGGCGCGGCATCGACGCGATGCACTTCAAGAACCTGTTCCTGCGCAACCAGAAGGGGAACCGTCACTATCTCGCGATCGTCGAGCACCTGAAGAAGGTGGACATGCGCGCGCTCGCCGATCAGATTGGCGACGGCAAGCTCAGTTTCGGATCGCCGGAGCGGCTGATGGCGCATCTGGGCCTCACGCCCGGCTCGGTGTCGCCGTTCGGTCTGATCCACGACCCCGAGCGCCGGGTGCGCGTGTTCCTCGATCGCGATTTGAAGACGGCGGAGCGCGTGTCGTTCCATCCGAACGTGAACACGGCGACGCTGGTGCTGGCGCGGGAGGACTTCCTGCGGTTTCTCGAGGCCTGCGGGAACGCGGTGGGGTGGATAGGGGTATAACTGCCAGTCGCCGGTCGCCAATTGCGGTGCGGCGAGCGCTCGCCCGAGGGTCATGCGGGGGCCACACATGAATCGGACGCTGATCGTCCTTGCCGCATCACTGGCGCTTCTCGATCCCGGCAGCCTCGGGGCGCAGCTGCCTCCGCAGGCGCCGAGGGCGCTCGTGCAAGCGGCGCCGCACCTGACGGCGCAGCGTTTCCTGCTGGGGCTGGCCGAGGCAGGCATATCGGGAGGCGTGTACCTTTCTGCCGATCAGGAAGAGCCGTTTGGAGAGGCCCCGCGGCTCCACGACGACGACGGCAGCGTTCAAATCGATGTGAGCGTCGCCGCATTCGCCGATGGACATTCAGACTGGCATGTCGCCAACGACGGCGGGGTCGTCAATCTTTTCGCTGGAGGATTGTCGGGACCATCTCGGGTGATCGGCGACGTGGCGTGCGACGAGGTGTCCTTTGACAATGCGTTGCTGGCTGTCGTGCAGGCCATCTACCCGACTCGGGTACCCGCCGGCATCGTCGGTTCCATGAGCGGGGCGCCTCGGCCGCTCACCCAACGGATGACGCTCGCGCTGCACAACGTCACGATGATCGAGGCGCTGAACGCACTGGTCGCCCAGGTGCCCGGCTCCACGTGGCTGCTCGTACGGCATGACGAGGGAGCCGAGCCCTACGACCAGCTGAGAATCCGAACTCCGAACGGGGTGGTCCACCACGTCGGCTTTCCTCTCGCGCCAGCCATCTCCGCTATCGGGCGGTGATCGAGGAATGGCGATGGCCGACTGCCGACGGTTGACTGCCGACTGACGACTGCGACTGACGACTGACGACTGACGACTGACGACTTGCGACTGACGACTGACGACTTGCGACTGCCGTGACCTCCCCTGTCACACCTCCCACCTACACTGGCCCTGGAACGCGGCTCTGGGTGAGCCGGGTGGAGGGGTGGGATGAACGGCATGGTCGGAGAGAGCGCGCAAACGGCATCGGGTGAATGGGTTGCGTTCCAGGGGGGCGAGCTGGAGGGCAGACGCCCGAAAGCGCTGTGCCCAAGCTGCCGGCAGAAGATCCAGCGGGCGGCGCAGGGACGCGGCGGGCGAGCGGCACACGGCGGGAGCACCGGAAGCCAGCCGCTCTGCTTTCAGTGCTACCGGGCGGGGCTCGACCGCGACCGCGCCATCCGCGCCGCCGGCCGGCTCGAGACTGCTTCGGAGGCGCGCTTCCAAGCGGCGCTGCCGTTCGAACCGGTGAACGCGGCACGGCTGGCGGCGCTCAAGGCGGTCCGCGCCGCGGAACGGACGTCGGGGCGCGCCGGCGCGGGGCAGTTCGTCGATCGCCGGCGCCGGGCGCAGATCGCGGCGCGCCATGCGTTGCAGCGCGTCATCGCGGGCGTCGCGGCGCGTCAGGCGGCGGCCCCGCTCGCGCCCGTGGCCGGGGCGAATCGTGCGCGCGGCGGCTCGGCGTCTGAGGGTGAACGCGCCATCGCCGGCGCCGTGCACGCGGCGGAACTGCAGTTGCCGGAGGCCTGGGTTCCGTTCGTCGTCGCCCGGTAACGTCCGGCTGACGCCGGACGTTACCGGGAGCCGCGCGCTGCCATCCGGCTAGAGCCGGCTGGAGCCGGACGCTACCGGGATTCTCCTGACGTCCGGCTGAAGCCGGACGCTACCGAACGCGCCACGCGCCCGGAGCCCGGTGTGAGCGATACTCATGTCCATCACTCCCGTGACTTCCGTCGTGCCTCTGGTCCTCGGGCTCCTCCTCGGCGCCGGCATCGGCCTGCTCGTCGGCCGGCTCGCCGCGCGCGCGGCCCAGGCGCGCCTCCAGGCCGAGCTCGACAAAGAGCGCGCGGTCCATGCCGAGCGGCTGAAGGTCTACGCCGACGCCGAGACGAAGCTGCGCGACACGTTCCAGGCCCTGAGCGCCGCCGCGCTCGAGACCAACAACCGTGCGTTTCTGGACCTGGCCGAGACCCGGCTCCGTGAGGCGCGCCAGCAGACAGCGGCCGACCTCGACGCGCGCAAGACGGCGATCGAGCACCTGCTCGCGCCGCTGGCGAAGACGCTCGACCAGGTCGATCGCGAGATCAAGGACGCGGAGCGCCGGCGCGGCGAATCGACCGCGGCGCTGCTCACGCGGATCGCGTCGCTCGATGCGGCGGGCCAGGAACTGCGCAGCCAGACGGCGCGGCTCGTCGACGCCCTCAAGCGGCCGGGGGTGCGCGGGCGGTGGGGCGAACTGCAGTTGAAGCGGGTCGTCGAGCTCGCCGGCATGATCGAGCACTGCGACTTCGAGGAGCAGCAGACGCTGCCCGCCGACGAGCGCCGCATCCGTCCGGACCTCATCGTCCGGCTCCCCGGCGGCAAGCACGTCGTCGTCGACGCGAAGGTGCCGCTCGACGCGTACCTGCGCGCGCTCGAAGCGCCGGACGAGGAGTCGCGGTCGGCGCTGCTCGCCGATCACGCCCGGCAGGTGCGCGCGCACCTCTCACAGCTCGCGTCGAAGGCCTACGCCGCGCACGTCCGGCCGAGCCCAGACTTCGTGGTGATGTTCCTGCCGGGGGAGATGTTCTTCAGCGCCGCGCTCGAGCAGGATCCCTCGCTCATCGAGTTCGGCGTCAATCTCGATCAGCGGGTCGTGCTCGCGAGCCCGACGACGTTGATTGCGCTGCTGCGGGCGGTGGCCTACGGCTGGCAACAGCAGGCGATGGAGGAGAACGCGCGGGCCATCAGCGAGAACGGCCGCAACCTCTATGAATCGGTCCGCAAGCTGGCCGACCACTTCGACAACCTGGGAACGCGGCTCAAGAGCAGCCTCGATGCCTACAACCAGGCAGTCGGGTCGCTCGAAGGCAACGTGCTGGTGAAGGCGCGGAAGTTCAAGGACCTGCAGGCGGCCAACGGCGCCGAGGACATCAAGGCCATCGAGCCGGTCGACCGCGTGCCTCGGATGCTGCAGGCCCCCGAGCTTACCGGGGGCCTGCCATTCCAGGGGGAGGAGAGCGTCTAGGGATGCGGTGCGGGCGCCCGGTGCCGGGCGCCGCGGCTGAGCGCTCGGCCCCCCGAGCGCCCAGCCTGCGTCTCAGAACCCCACGACCACGCCGAGCCGGAGGACGCGCGGGCTCAGGTTCACCGCGAGCGTGTTGAACGCATCGGAGCCCAGGTTGTTGTTGCGCACCAGCGCCGTGTTGGCGTTGAACACGTTGAACAGGTCGGCGATCAGCCGCAGGTTCGCGCCGTGCAGGGCGAAGGGGCGCGCGATGCGCAGGTCGGTGTCCCACACGTTGTCGTAGCGGAAGGAGTCGATCCGCGGCGTCACCAGGATGTTCAGGCTGGTGTCCGACCCGAGCCGCTGGTTCCGGTAGAGCGGGAACGGATAGCCCTGCCGGCCGAACACGTTGGCCGCGAGCTCGAAGCCGTAGGGCGCCTGGTACATCGCGTTGGCGTTGAACTGCCACTTCGCGTTCACGTAGATGTTGCCGTTGCCGAGCCCCGTGCTCTGGGGTGCGAACTGGCCGCCGTCGACGAGCGGCTCGGTCAGCGTCGGCGTCGGATTGCCGTTGGTGTCGTAACGTCCGTCAGCCGCGATGTGCTCGCGGGCGTTGTTGTAGCCGAACGACACGCGCCCCATCCAGCGCTTCGACAGCCGCTTGACCAGGCTCACCTCGACGCCGTGATAGTCGGTGGAGTTGCCGCCCCAATTGGACAGCAGGAACCCGCCGCCGCCGGCCGATACACGATCCGCCGGCGCAATGAAGGTGTTCACGCTATAGGGCGCGCCGTCGGGCAGCGCGCCCGTCAGCGTCGGACCCGCCGAGTACGACGAGCCGGGAATCGGGCAGGGCGCCGCGCCGTCGACATAGGCGCAGCTCACGCGCGGCGTCACCGCCCAGCTGTTGTTCCCGATCAGGTTCGTCGTCTTCGTGTAGGTGTAGTCGACCTGCACGGACAGGTCCGCCATCAGCTCGCGGTCGATGCCCACGACGGCGCTCTGCGTGATCGGCGCCTCGAGGTTCGGATCGATGTGGTTGCTCGAGGTGACCGCCGTCGGATCGTTGCGGTTGAAGCCGTTGGCGACGGCGACGAACTGGCTGGTCAGGACTTCGCCGGCGCTCGCCAGGTGATCGCCGTCCAGATCGGACCAGCGGTACACCGCCACGCCGGCCGAGGAGGCCGGATTACGGTAGCCGACGCTCCCCGAGTCGAGCTGCCCCGCGTAGCGCGAGTAGTTCGCACGCAGCAGCGTCTTCCGCGCCGCATCGAGCGCGTAGGTGAGGCCGACGCGCGGCGACCAGTTCCTCCAGGTGAACGGCGCGTCGTAGCCGGCGAAGACCAATCCCGGCACGAGATCGGGGAACGCCGGATTCGCCGCGGTCTGGCTCGCCAGCGCGGCGCCGCCCTGCTGGTCGTAGCGCAGGCCGAGGTCGACGGTCGCCCGCCCGAGGGCGATCGTATCGCCCAGGTAGAAGCTCGTGTAGGTCGTCTGGTTCGTCCCGCTGCCTTCCCGGAACAGCTGCGCGAACGACTGCGTCGGCGTCTGCCGCAGGGAGAGGATGCCGTTGCCCGGCCAGAGCGTGCGGGTCGTGGCGTTCACGCGGCGCCATGCGACGCCGTACTTGATGTCGTGCGTCGCGCCCGCCGCGGTGGCGAACGAGTTGGCGTCGATGTTCACGGTCATCTGCGGCCGGATGTTCTCGCTCTGCACCGTCGATCCGTACGACGTGCCGGTCACCAGATCGCGCCCCGACGACAGGTCCATGCCGCCTTCAGGCGTCAGCAGGAACCCGGTGTTGTAGTAGGCGTACTTGCCGGAAACGAACAGGTTCGATCCGAAGACGTGGTCGTCGGCCAGCTTGAACAGGCCGTGCAGCGGCGTGTCGGTGTAGGCGTTGTCCTGATGGAAGGTCGCCGTCGGCGCGTCGGTCGTGATGCCGGTCGTGCCCGGGCTGCGGTGCTCTTTGACCTTGCTGCCATTGAAGTACAACAGGCTGAACATGTCGTTCGGCGTCGCCTGCCAGTTCACCTTCAGATTGGGGTTCTTCAGTTGCGTGCGATCGACGACGCCCGAGGTCCGCCGGAACAGCTTGATGTCCTGCACCGAATAGGACGCGTAGAACCAGGCGCGATCCTTCAGGATCGGCCCGCCCAGTTCGCCGCCCCAGTCCGAGAGCCGGTCCGTGTGGTCCGCCGTCTCGGGCGTCACCCCGGCCGCCTTCAGCTCGTCGGGGACGTTCGACGATTCCATCGCGTCGCTGCCGAAATAGCCGCGCAGGCCGCCGTGGAACACGTTCTGCCCGCGCTTGACGACGAAGTTCAGGCCGGGGCCGCCGGTCTGCTGCGCGATGTCCTGGCCGGTCGTCGTCACCTGGATGGCTTCGAAGTTGTCATAGTTGAAGTAGGTCGGCGCCGTGCCGGTGAGCGTCATGTCCGTGATCACGACGCCGTCCATCGTCCAGACGGCGTCCTGCGGCCGCGTGCCCTTGGCGACGAAGTTCGGCTGCTGGCCGGTCTCGTTGCCTCCGATGTTCACGCGATCCACGAGCAGCCCCGGCACGGTCCGCATCAGCGAGAACGGATCGCGCGACGTGGGGATCATCGTCAGCTCGTCGGCGGTGAAGTTGGTCGGCGTGCCGGTCTCGCGCGTGTCGACCATCGGCGACGCGCTGACGTCGACCGTCTCCTGCACCGCGCTGAGCTGCAGCACGATCGTGAGATCGATGCTCTTCCCGTAGTCGAGCACCAGTCCGTCGCGCACGCCGGTTGCGAAGCCCGTGAGCGCCGACGTGAGCCTGTAGACGCCGGGCTCGAGGTCCAGGAAGCGGAAATTTCCGGCGCCGTCGGTCATGAACGTCCTGGCGGCATCCGCCCCCTGGAGGGTAATCGTGACGCCCGGGAGCGCCGCTTCGGTCGAATCGACGACCCGGCCGGCGATGATCCCGGCCGGCATCTGGGCCTTTGCGGGGACTGCGATCGCCACGACGATGAGCAAGATCC
Source organism: Acidobacteriota bacterium (assembly GCA_020850715.1). Taxonomy (GTDB): domain Bacteria; phylum Acidobacteriota; class Vicinamibacteria; order Vicinamibacterales; family CAVVIG01; genus JADZED01. Next base: position 6,591 of record JADZED010000050.1, on the reverse strand, counting down.
AGATCAAGCTGCGATACGACATCAAGGTATCCTTTACGACTACATACGACAACGACGACACTCTATCACAACGGCCGGGCATCCGATGCACCCGCTTGCACTCTTTATCGGCTGTACTTGCCAGAAAGCCAATGGGGCGTAATCCGGACTCCCAGGCCGGCGCGCATGCGCTCGAGCCACCGCTCTCGCACCCACGCGTGGTTGACGACGATTCCGGTGCGGACGACCGCGAGCCTGGGCCACGCTCGGCCGCCGCGCGCCCCGGTTCGGCCAGGGCGCGCCTTACGAGCTACGGTAAGATTCCGCGGCGATGAACGCCTTTCTCGCGCGCCTGCCATTCTTTGCGGGGCTGTCTTCCGCCGATTGCGCGAGCCTGAAGGCGCGCATGCCGCGGCGCGAGTACGCGCCGCAGAGCGTCGTCTTCCGCGAAGGCGCGGCGGCCGACGCCGCCTACGTCGTGCTGTCGGGGCTGGTCGCGGTGCGGCGGCGGGATCCGGAATCGGGCATCGACTTCCAGCTTGGCGAGCTCGGGCCCGACCAGATGTTCGGCGAGGTGGGGCTGCTCACCGGGAAGCCGCGCGGAGCCACGGTGACGGCCGTCGAGGCGACCGACTGCGCCGTGCTCGATCGACCGCTCTTCGAAGGCATGATGCGGGCGCTGCCGGCGTTCGCGCTGTCGATCACCGCCGCGCTGGCGGAGCGGCTCGATCGGGCGAACCAGCATGTCGGCGTGGAACTGGTGAGCCTCGCGCGCGTGAAGGTCGACCCGCGCGTGCTCACGCTGCTGCCGTCGTCGATCGTGAACGAGCACAAGGTCGTGCCCATCAGCTTCGCGAACAACCGGCTCACCCTCGCGATGACCAATCCGAACAACGTCATGGCGTTCGACGACGTGCGGCGGATCATCAAGGGGGTGCTGATCGAGCCGGCCATCGTCACCGACGATGATTTCCGGCGTTTCATGAGCACGACCTACGCGGCGGCGATCGCCTCCGCCAGGCCGGATGTCACGGCGCGCGCGCCCGGCACGGCGGTGGCCGCGGCGGCGGCGCCCGCGCCGGCGGCCACGGTCGACCTGCTGCGGAGCGACCTCATCCGGGAGCTGCAGCTGGCGGCCGACGGCGGCGCGGCGCAGGCGGAGACCAAGCAGGACCTGATGAACGCGTCGGAAGATGCGCCGATCATCCGCGCCGCGAACTCGATTCTCGGGCTCGCCATCAAGCAGGGCAGCAGCGACATCCACATCGAGCCGATGGAGCAGGATGTCACCGTCCGCTTCCGGATCGACGGGGTGCTGCAGGTGGTTCAGCGGCTGCCGAAGAAGGTGCAGCTCGGTCTGGTGTCGCGGCTCAAGATCCTCGCGAAGCTCGACATCGCCGAGAAGCGGCTGCCGCAGGACGGCCGCATCAGCGTGACGATGGAGGGCAAGGCGATCGACTTCCGCGTGTCGACGGTGCCGGGGAAGTGGGGCGAGAAGATCTGCATGCGGATCCTCGACAAGACCAACACGCACCTCGGGCTCGACACGCTGATCACCCACGCGCCGACGTGCGCGCTGGTGCGCGAGATGATCGCGCAGCCGTACGGCATCGTCTACGTGACGGGTCCGACCGGTTCCGGCAAGACGACGACGCTGTACTCGGCGCTGGCGGAGATCAACGATCCCGGCGTGAACATCTCGACGGCGGAGGATCCGATCGAGTACGACCTGCCGGGCGTCACGCAGATCCAGGTGCACGCGGACATCGGGCTGACGTTCGCCGCGGTTCTCAGGGCGTTCCTGCGGCAGGATCCCGACATCCTGCTCGTGGGCGAGACGCGCGACAGGGAGACGGCGCACACGGCGGTCGAAGCGGCGCTCACCGGGCACCTGGTCTTCACGACGCTCCACACCAACAGCGCCGCGGCGGCGTTCACGCGGCTGAACGAGATGGGCATCGAGCCGTTTCTCGTCACCTCGTCGACCATCGGCGTGATTGCCCAGCGGCTGGCGCGCCGGCTCTGCCAGGCGTGCCGGGAGCCGTACGCGGCCGACGCCGGCGTAGCGAAGCACTTCGGCCTGCCCGAGGGGACGACGTTGTACCGCGGGCGGGGATGCGGCGAGTGCGGCGGACGGGGATTGCGCGGGCGGATCGGGATCTACGAGGTGCTGCGGATGACGCCGCCGCTGCGCGCGATGGTCGGCCGCGGGGCGCGCGCCGAAGAGATCCACGAAGCGGCGCGTGCCGAAGGCCTCATCGATCTCGAGCGCTACGCGGCGGGACTGCTCGTCGACGGGCTCACCACCGTCGAGGAAGTCGCCAGCGTCGTCAGCCTCGAGTAGAGGCGGCGGTTCCGGCATGCGGGGGACACGCGAGCAGGGCGACGGGGATCGCGCCTCGTTTGATGCGGCGCCGCAGCCGGTCGGGCCGTCCCGTTTCGCGTTTCCTTCGCCGGCGGCCTGGCCGGCCGGCGATCTGATCGCGGTCGGCGGCGATCTGGAGCCCTCGACGATTGTCGCCGCGTACCGCCAGGGCGTCTTCCCGATGGTGCTCGACGCGGAGGAACCCGAGCCGATGCTCGGCTGGTGGTCGCCCGATCCGCGGGGCATCCTGCCGCTCGATCTGCTGCGGGTCAGCGCCTCGCTCCGGCGCAGCGCGCGGCGCTTCGACGTCCGGGTCGACACCGCGTTCGCCCAGGTCGTGCGCGCCTGCGCGGATCCCTCGCGGGAGAGCGGCTGGATCACCGAGGAGTTCATTGCCGCCTATGTGCGCCTGCACGATCTCGGGTGGGCGCACAGCGTCGAGGCGTTCGACGCTGACGGCCGCCTGGCCGGCGGGCTGTACGGCCTGCGGGTGGGGCGGCTGTTTGCGGGAGAGTCGATGTTCCACCGCCAGCGCGACGCGTCGAAGACGGCGCTGATGGGGCTCGTGCGGCTCATGCGGCTGTCGGGGATGACGCTGCTCGACGTGCAGTGGTGCACGGACCATCTCCGCTCGCTCGGCGCGATCGAGGTGAGCCGCGCGCGGTACCTGGAGATGGCGGCCGCGGCGGTGGGATAGGGTTCCTTCCGAGACCCGACGCCGAACGACGTTCAGACCGCTTCCCGGTCGCGGCCCCCCGGTTCAGCCGCGGCCTGTCACGCTGCCGCCACGCTCGACGTCGTTCAGTCGCCGCGGCGAATCCGCCCGATCTTCGCGTCCCGCTCCGTGTTGAGCCGCTCGCGATCCCGCCGGTACTCCTGCTCGCGCTCGGCGCGCTCGGCCGGATCGGCCGTGGTACGCATTCGCCCCTGGTGCAGCACCTCCAGTTCGGCGAGCTTCGCCTCGTAGAAGTTGCGCGCCTCCGCGATCGCCGCTTTCTGCGCCTCGGTCGGCGGGCGATGCTCGACGCCCGCCTCCGCGTCGCTCTTGCGGAAGCGCTCCATCGCGAGCTCGTACGCCGACTTCAACGGTCTGTCGTGTGGCATCGTCTGATTATCGCCGCACCCGGCCACATCCGCGACACGCTCCTGCGTCAGTCGATCTTCAGCCGCACCTCGGCGACCACCGATCGCGTGATGAGGTCGCCGAAGACGTGCTGCTGGACCTTCTCGTTGAACAGATTGTTCACCTTCAGCAGCGTGGTCACGTTCCCGCCGCCCCATTTCACGCCGGCGCTGCCGTTCACCAGCGTGTAGCGATCGGTGAAGCCGTGATATGCGCTCGTGAGCACGTCGCTCCAGAACGCGCCGTCCGAGTAGTTGACCGACGCGGCGCCGAGGAACCGGGCGCCGTCGAGATTGAACCCCACATTGAACCGGCTGGTCGGCGGCAGCGCGAGCTCCACCGCCGGATACGGCGCCGGCGCGTCGAGGATCGTGGGCTTCGCCTGCCACGAGTAGTTCGCGAACGCGGTCAGCGACCGGTTCACGCGGTGATCGACCGACAGCTCGACGCCTTTCTGGCGCAGCGGCCCGAGGTTCAGGTACGTGAACGCCGTGCGCGGGAGGTAGATCCCGAGCGCGGCCATCTGGCCGACGACCGCACCGGGCAGCGGCCAGCCGGGCGGCGGGTTGAGCGCGGTGTAGGGGTCGAGCTTCGCCGGGAGCTGCGCGAAGTTGATGCTGTGGTCGAGATCGTTCACGTAGAACGCGGCCCCGAGGGTCGTCCGCCCGTCGATCGTGCCCGAGTAGGCGACCTCGTAGGCCGTCATCGATTCCTCGGTCAGCGCGGTCTGCGCCTGGCCGTTGATCGGCACCCGGCTCCCGACCCCTTTCACCACCAGCGGGAACGGCGCGGCCACGGCCGGGCGCAGCGGCGCCGGCAGCAGCGGCGCCAGCGCGCGGAGATCCACCGGATTCACGATCGCGATGTCGAGGTAGTTGTTGATCACCGAAGGCGACCGGAACGCGCGGTTGAACGAAAGGCGGATCGACTGGCCGGCCGACGGCTCGAAGATCGCCGCCAGCCGCGGCGAGAACACCGGATCGTCGAGGTTGCCGAACTTGTCGACCCGCGCGCCGAGCGTGAGGCGCACGCGGTCGAAGAAGATCTCGTCCTGCAGGTAGGCGCCCAGCTCGGTGCGGTTCTCGGCGGCCGGAGCGATCGTGATCTCAAAGTTGTTGCGCCGCAGGTTGCCGCCGTAGGTGAAGACCTGGCGGGCGCCGGCGGGCCGTGAATCGCCGATCTCGACATCGTAGGTTTCGGTTGCGAAGCTCAACTGCAGCGGCAGACGCGTGACCGGATCGGGCAGCAGCAGGTTCGGCGCGTCGGCGCTGGTGATATTCGTGAAGACGTTGAACTTGAAGCCGCGCCGCCGGTAGTTCAGCTTGGCGTAGCCCTGGTACGCCCCCTTCTGGATGTCGAACGGTCCGATGCCGGTGTGGATGATGCCGGCCGTCCCGGCGACGCCCCCCTGGTAGGTGACGCTCCCGCCGTCGAGCTCCTGGTCGACGCGGACGTCGAACTTGGGCTGGCTGGTGCCCGTGTTCCGAAACGCGGAACCCAGCGCCCCGGCCGCGTCGTCGGGATACGCCGCGCCGCCGACCAGCGCCTTCGGATCGCGCGGATCGGCGATGACCGGAATGGCGCCCGTCGGACGCGGCAGCGGATCCGAGTTGAAGTACCCCGCCGAAATCCGGTACGAGAAGGTCGCATTCGGCGCGCGCGCGACGGTCGCGTTGGCGCCGAACATTCCGCCCAGGCCCTGGCCCGCCGTCGACCCGGCGTTCCGGCTGAATCCACCGGCGCTGAACGAGACGGTCGTGCCCGGGGCTTCGCGGGGGGTCTTCGTGATCACGTTGACGACGCCCGTGAGCGCGTTGGCGCCCCAGACGGCCGACGCCGGTCCGCGAATCACCTCGATCTGCTTGATGTCGGACAGATTCGCCGGCATGAAGTCCCAGAGCACGATGCCGAAGAAGTCCAGATACAGCGAGCGATCGTCGAGCAGCACGAGCTGCGAGTTGCTGAGCGTCGAGGTGCCCTGCCGGCTCGTGACGTTCACGTCGCGCGCGGAGAGCTGAATCACGTTGGCGCCCGGCACCGAGCGGAGCAGGTCGCCGTAGTTCTGGGCCGGCGTGCTCTCGATCTGCTGGCTGGTGACCACGCTCATCGTCGCCGGCGCCTCGGCCAGCGGCGCATCCGATCGGCTGGCGCTGACCACGACGGTGTCGCTGAGGCTGCCGACGGCGAGCGACACCGGCGGGATCTCGACGTTCGTCCCGCCGACCTGCACGTCGGGGACCACGGCGGTCGAGAAACCCGTCAGGGCGACGATGACCCGGTAGGCGCCGGGGCCGATGCCGGTCAGCGTGAATCGGCCCGCGGCGTCCGTCGTCGTGGCGGCCGCCGGCGCGCCCGACGTCGCGACGAGCGACACGGACGCACCCGGCACCGCCGCACCCGACTGATCGACGACCGAGCCCGACAGGCTCGCGGTCTGCGCGGCCGCCGGCACAGCCAACGCGCAGGCTAGAGCCAGCGCCGAGAAGAGACGGACCATCGTGACTCCTCCTTCAGGGAGAGGTTCAGAGTAGCCGACGCCGGATGGGATTACCAGGGCGCGTGCGCCGATCTTCGGGACCTGTCGGGCCCTGCCGGACATCCGGCACCCGCGTCGATCCGACCGAGACAGCGCGCACCCGGCCGGATAGGATGGACGGATGCGCGTGGTCAACCGCACCGCGGTCACCATCACCGGGGCCCAGCCCTTCATCGACTGGACGCGGCAGACCGGTGCCGACGTCGCAAGGGGGACCATTGCCGTCGCTCGCGCCAGGCCCTTCGGGACGGCCTGCCTGCTGCCCGAGCTCGAGCTCGAGGAGGACGTCCAGGAGTGGGTCGAGGAGAACGCCGGCTGGCTGTTCGAGCTCCAACTGGCGGCCTGGACCGAGGACGCGTCGCTGTGGCCGCCGGTGCGCGACTTGAAGACGTTCCGCGCCTGGTTCAGGATCGACGTCCACAACACGGTCATCGACGCGGGCGACGACGAGATCGAGGGCGAGGAGCTGTAGATCCCCCCGGACCGGGGAACGCGCTAGAACCCATCTCGTAAATGGGGGCGCAGCACCGAGGGCGGCGAGGCGCCCGGCTGGCCAGGCGCGACGACCGAGAATATCGGGAATATTTG
>JADZED010000049.1 GCA_020850715.1 Acidobacteriota bacterium | reverse complement strand
GCTGGACGGGCCGTCGATTCGCACGCTGCACGTGAACCTTGACGACGCGCTCAATGAGGGGTCAGATCAGGACGTCGACGTGGCCAGAATTTCCGGAATTACCCGGCCAGAATTTCCGGAACCCACAGCCCACATCGGGCCTTCTGGACTGACTGCGCCTCAAACCTTCCAGCCCCTCCACCAGCATGTGGATTTCGTGCTCGGCCAGCGTGACGTCGATTAGGTCGTCGTCGCTTCTTCGACCGGCCGTTTTTCTTCGTGCGGGATTTCTTCGTGGGCATGACGGCTCTCCTTCGATGCGTGTGCGGGATGCACACCCGTTCATTGGCATGAACTACGGAGAGTTGGGCGGGAGAGGGAGAATGCCCGGTCGCGAGACGGCGTGTCAAGTGACCGGGTCAGGTGAAGGCTGGTTAAGTCAGAAGGCTTCGCACCACCGTGGTAGGCTGGCCGGGCGCATGGACCGTGTCGAAGTCGCGGGAGACCGCATCAGGGATATCGTCAACGACCCCAGACGCCGCCATGCGCTGATGCAGAACCGTCAGCGATGGCTCCAGTTGTGTAGCGCGATGGACGCCATCGGCGACACGCAACTCGCGGTTCGCGCCTACCTTGACGAGCCGCTGAAGGATGTGGACTCCAACGGGTGGTCCTATGTCGTCGTGTATGGAATCCTCCAGGTGCTCTACGTCCAACAGGACGCAGCCAAGGTGCTTGCTTCCGCCCTGAGGTTGCCGTTCGAGCTACCCGACGACCTGGTGACTATTCGCGAGCTCAGGAACGATTCCATCGGCCACGCCGCCGTGCGAGGCGCGTTCATCTCGCGAATGTCGCTGTCCCAAGAAGGATTTCAATTGCTGATGCCCATCAGGAAGGGCAAGCAAGAGATTCGAGGCATCAATCTCCGCACGGTCGCCGACCAACAGACAGACATCATGGGCAGCCTTCTCGAACGGGCACTGGAGCAACTTGTGGCCGACGAACTGGAGCATCGGAAAAAGTTTCGCGCTCACCCACTCCGTGGGCTGTGTGGCGGTCTGGGCTACGCGGTGGAAAAGATTTCGGCGGGACTAACGGACGCCGGTGAAGTCCCGATGGCGATGGGCGGTGTCGATGTGGTCGCCGACGCCGTCGCCAAGTTTCGAGGTGCAATCGAGGAGCGAGGCTTGACGGAGGCCTACGCGGATTCGGTGGGAGACACGATGGCAGAAATCGACTTCGCCCTCGAACGGCTCGTGCCTCGCCTCAAGGGTGCCCATGCGGACTGGACGCCGCGCGATGTAGAGGTCTATCGCTTCTTTCTGGCGGCGAAGGTCAACGAGCTGAAGAGTCTCGCGAAGGAAATCGACGACGACTACGACTCCGACGAGGTGTAGTCCGCGCGAGCTGGAAAGAAAGTCCCTTATTGTCCCTTTTTTCCGGAGTCGCGTCCGTTCGGCAAATCGCCCGTACAGCAAAACCCCCCATTTTCATGGGGTTTCATGGTCGGGGCGAGAGGATTTGAACCTCCGACCCCTCGGTCCCGAACCGAGTGCTCTACCAGGCTGAGCCACGCCCCGACAGGCGGTGTGTGCGATCCGTTCGGCGCGCGCGTCCGGGAAACGGCGCGACGGCTCATCTTACCCCAGCTTCGCTCTCCAGGCATAGCGCCTCGACCGCCGCGAGCGCCCGGTGCGCGGTCAGATCCGGCTGCAGCGGCGTCACCGAGATGTAGCCGTCGCGCACCGCCTGGTAGTCCGATCGATCGTGCGGCTCCCACTCGTTCTGCCCCTCGTCGACCCAGTAGTACGGCCGCCCCTTGGGATCGTGCCGCTCGAGAATCGACGTCACGTGGTTCCGCCTCGCCTGCACCGTCACGCGCAGCCCTTTCGGCCGTCCCGTCGGCGCGTTCATGTTGAGGAACGTCCACGACGGCAGCGGCCGCCGCAGGACCGCGTCGGCCATCAGCGCCGCCGCGTTCGCGGCGAAGGAGAAGTCGTAGGCGCCCTCGGTCGCCTGCAGCGACACCGAGATCGCCGCCACGCCCAGCAGCGCGCCTTCGAGCGCGCCCGCCACGGTGCCCGAGTACGTCACGTCGTCGCCGAGGTTCCATCCCTTGTTGATGCCGGAGACGACCAGATCGGGCAGCCCCTCGAGGACGTGCGTGACGGCGATGTTCACGCAGTCGGTCGGCGTGCCGTCGACGGCGACGACGCCGTCGTCGATCCGCTCCATCCGCAGCGGCTGGCGCAGCGTGAGCGCATGGCCGATCGCGCTCTTCTCGGTCGTCGGCGCCACGACTGTCACCTCCCCCAGCGGCCGCAGCGCGTCGGCCAGCACGATCAGCCCCTCGGAGCGGTACCCGTCGTCGTTGGTCACCAGAATCCGTCGCATCGGATATCAGCTTACCGCGCGGACGCGCGGGATGTCACAGACCCGGCCGGAAGGCCCCGCGGCGACAGGGCAGTGGGCCGTCGACGTGCGAGCCAGCAGGTCCTCGGGACCGATCCGGGAGTCCTCAGTCACTGGAACGCCGGGGCGCGGTCCGGAGGCCGCCGGCGCGTTGGATGATCGTCGGTAGGTGATCCGGACGCGTCTCGGTCATGCGCAGCGCCGACACCAGGCCGGAGGCGAAGGTGAGGGCGGCCACGAGCCACAGCGCGACGGAGAGGCCGAATCGATCGGCGATCATCCCGGCAAGCAGCGCGCCGACCGCATACCCCAGGTCGCGCCAGAATCGGTAGACGCCGACCGCCGAGGCGCGGCAGGCCGGGTGCACGACGTCTCCGACTGCCGCGAGCAGCGTCGGGTAGACCATGGCCGTGCCGAGGCCGAGCAGGATGGCGCCGGTCGCGAATCCGCCGAACGTCCGGGCTGCGCCGGTCGCGGCGATTCCGGCCGCCTGCGTCCACATGCCGGCCACGATCAGCCCCTTCCGGCCGATCCGGTCAGAGAGCGCGCCTGTCGCCAGTTGCGCCAGACCCCACGTCGCGGGATAGACGGCCGTGAGCCAGCCGATCTGCCGAAGGCCGATGTCGGCGGCGGCGAAGACCAGCGGAAACAGGCCCCAGGCCATGCCGTCGTTCAGATTGTTGACGAGGCCGGCCTGGCTGATGCTCGACAGGTTGCGGTCGCGCCACGTCGTCTGCCAGAACAGGTCGCGGCGCGAAGGGGCCGCGCCCGGCGGCGGCGCACCGGCCTGGGCCGTCTCCTCCGAGACATGCCGCACCGTGTCGCGCACCGCGAATGCCGACAGGATGGTGCCCGCGACGACGAACGCCACGCCGAGATAGAAGGGCTGCGGGCGCAGGCGGTACGCGGCCGCAATCCAGGAGGTCGCCAGGGCACTCGCGGCGGCAGCCAGATAACCGGCGAACTCGTTGATGCCCATCGCGAGGCCGCGCCGCCGGGCACCCACGAGATCGATCTTCATGATGACGGTGGTCGACCAGGCGAGGCCCTGGCTGATGCCGAGGAGCAGGTTGGCGGCGAGCACCCAGGTCCAGCCCGGCGCCCACATCAGCAGGAATGGCACCGGTACCGCGACGAGCCAGCCCGCGACGAGCACCTGCTTGCGCCCGATGCGATCCGAGAGGCGTCCTGCGCCGTAGTTCGTGAGCGCCTTGGCCAGGCCGAACACGACGATGAACGACAGCACCGCGGCGCGCGCGGCGAGATGGAATTCCTGCTCCGCCATCGCGGGCAGGATGCTGCGCTCGAGGCCGGCCATCGCGCCGACGAACGCGTTCACGAGGACCAGCAGCGCGAACTGCCCGCGATTCGCCCGCAGGCCCAGACGCACGTCCGTCATCGCCCGAAGGTACGCGCCCGAGCGTCATTCGTCCAATGAATTGGCGTGATGTCGGCGATAGTATGAGTGAATCAATCGCGGACGGGCCGCTCGTCCGCGCGCGCGCGCCGCCGTGACGCGGCCGGGCCCAGCGGAAACGTGCGGTCGAGCAGCTGCAGCATCGCCCGGCAGGCGGCGCCATGATGCTTCTGCGGATGATCGACGACGAAGATTGGTCTGGCCGGGAGCGCCGCCTTCACCGGGAGCGCCGTCACGCGCCGGCTCGCCAGATCCTCGGCGGCCGCCAGCCGGGAGACCATCGCGATGCCCAGATCCGCAATGACCGCGCGCGTGACGGCCTGCGGATGGTCGAACGTCATCGTGCGAGCCGGCGCCAGGCGGTGGCGGTGCCACCATGCCGCGGTCTGCCGCCGGGTATCCGAGCCCTCTTCGCGCAGCAGCCAGGTGGCCCCTTCGAGCTGCCGGGGGGGCAGCGTGCGCGAGCGCGCGAGCGGCGAGGCTGGCGCGGCGACGATCACGAGTTCGTCGGTCGACAGCGTGCGCGCCTGCAGCTCGGCCGACCTCAACGTGCCGGCCACGATCGCCATGTCGAGGTCGTTGCGCGCGACCCGTTCCGCCAGCGCGTGCATCGGCCCGATCTCGAACCGGAGATCGTAGCCCTCGTGCTCGCGCCGGAAGCCCGCCAGCAGGGGAGGCAGGAGATACAGCGCCGGCGTCGAGGTCGCGCCGAGCCGGATGCGGCCGATCTCGCCGCGCGCCACCTCCTGCATCCGCTCGTGCGCGCGGTCGACGGCCCCGAGGATGCGGCGCGCCTCCTCGAGGAACACCTCGCCGGCCACCGTCAGGGAGACGCGGCGGGCGGCGCGATTCAGCAGCTTCGATCCGACCTCGTCCTCGAGCAGCGCGATTTGATGGGACACGGCGGGCTGGGACAGGTTGCACAGGCTCGCCGCCCGCGCGAAGTGGCGCAGTTCGGCGACGGCCACGAAGGTGCGCAGATGGCGCAGTTCCATTCGAGGAGTCTATCAAACGGATTCAATCATTTCATTGGACGAATCATCCTGGCGCTCGTACAGTCCGGGCATGGCGCTGGGCCGTGCCGCAGCGCCGGCGAGGCCCGCATGATCTTTCGCCAGTTCCTTCACGTGGACCCGATCGGGGCGTCCTATCTGGTCGGGTGCGGCGGACAGGGCCAGTGCGTCGTCGTCGACCCGGTCGCCGACATCGCCGTGTACGAGCAGGCGGCGCGCGAGTTCGGCATGCGGATCTCGCAGGTGGTCGACACCCACGTGCATGCCGACCACCTCTCGGGGGGACGCGCGCTGGCGGACGCCGCCGGAGCGTCCTATCTCGTGCACGCCTCGATTCCGGGCCCGCGCGACTCGCGGCTCGCCGACGGCCAGGAGCTGTCGGTTGGCAACGTCACGTTTCGCACCCTTCATACGCCCGGTCATACGCCCGACCACATCTGCCTCGTCGTCGCCGACCGCACGCGGGGGCACGAGCCGTGGCTCGTGCTGACCGGACACACCCTGATGGTCGGCGACATGGGACGGACGGAGCTGGCGACGAGCGCGGAGGTCGGCGCGCGGGCGCTCTTCGACAGCGCCCTCCGGCTCCGAGCCCTGCCGGACCACGTCGAGGTCTGGCCGGGCGCGTTCGCCGGCTCGGTCTGCGGCCGCCGGCTGAGCGGCAAGCCGGTGTCGACCATCGGATTCGAGCGGCGCGCCAACCGGGCGTTTGGCGCCGAAGACCGCGAGACGTTCGTGCGGCTGATGCTCGCGGAGGTGCCGCCGCCCCTCGAGGGCGCCGACCGGATCCGGACCGCGAATCTGAGGGCCATCGAAGGCGCGGCCGCGATCGGCCGCACATGAATCGGCGCGGGTCGGCTCACGACCGCGCCGCCGGCGATCCAGCAGCTAGAGAGAGGTGAGACATGACTGTGCCCGCCGAACCGGATGCCGCTGTGCAGGTCGACGTCGACGATCTTCGCGGAAAGGTGCAGCAGATGTACGAGGCGGTGGCTCGGCATCCGCTCGACGGTCGCTTTCACTTCGAGATGGGGCGTGCCATGGCCGAGCGACTCGGCTATCGAACCGCGGATCTCGACCGGGTCCCCGCGCCCGCCATCGAGTCGTTCGCCGGCGTCGGCTACTACTTCGATCTGGCTGCGCTCGCACCAGGCGAGCGGGTGGTCGACCTCGGCAGCGGTTCTGGCATGGACGCCTTCGTCGCCGCGCTGCAGGTGGGGACAGCCGGGCGCGTCGTCGGTATCGACATGACCGTGGCGCAGCGCGAGAAGGCGCGGCGGCTGGCCGACGCCGCCGGCTTTGCGCAGGTCGAGTTCCTGCCCGGGTTCATCGAGGAGATCCCGCTCGAGTCGGGCCAGGCCGACTGCGTGATCTCCAACGGCGTCATCAATCTGTGCCCGGACAAGGCGCGGGTGTTCGCGGAAGTCGCGCGCGTCCTGCGTCCCGGCGGACGGCTGGCGATGGCCGACATCGTGACCGAGCTTCCGCTGCCTTCTGAAGTGACCTGCAACGCGACGCTCTGGGCCGCCTGCATCGGAGGCGCGGCGCAGCAGGATGCCTATCGATCCGCGGTCGAAGCCGCCGGCCTGCGCGTCGTGAGCGTCCGCGAGAACCCGGCCTATGCGTTTCTCTCGAAGTCGGCCCAGGGCGCGAGCCGGGAGTTCGGCGTGAAGAGCATCTCGCTTGCGGCGGCGAAGGAGCGGATCTGATGGGTACGCCGCATCATCTCCAGGATTCGACCTCCGATCGATCGGACCCGCCAGTGCCGGCCGTGACGCTCGAGGCATACGGGCTCACCTGCGGCAGCCTGGAACCGCTGATTGCCCGGCACCTCCGGATGCTGCCGGCTGGAGCCGTGCTCGAAATCCGATCGGACATGGAGGAGGCGGCGGATGGCATCGCGGCGTGGGTGCGGCTCGCCGGCCATGCCCTGGTCGCGACCCGGCAGGACGACGCGGTGCCGCGGGCACGGTATTACGTCCGGAAGAAGACGACGTGACTCCCCGGCCGCCGGTGAAGACACCACGCACAACGACAAGGAGCGCAGATGTGGCGACGACGATCATGACACACGGCACGTGCGGCAGGGAGGATCCCGAACGCGCGACGCTGCCGTTTCTCCTGGGCAACGTGGCCGCGAGCGCCGAACAGCCGGCGATCGTGCTGCTCACCATCGAGGGCGTCTGGCTGGCGACGAAAGGCTACGCGGACGGCATCCACAAGGACGGCTTTCAGCCGCTCGGGGAAATCATCGAGTCGTTCGTGGCGAACGGCGGCCGGATCTGGGCGTGCGGCGCGTGCGCGAAGCCGCGTGGAATCACGGAGGCGGACCTCGTTCCAGGCGCCAGGATCGTGACGGCGGCGATGGTCGTGGAAGCCATGGCGAAGGGCGCGTCGGCGCTGGGTTTCTGAGCCCGGCCGCGGCCGCAGCGCCGGCGTGATGTTCGTCGTCGCGCGGCAGCCGTCCGCCATCCGCTCCAGAGTCCGACCAGGCGCGGGCGACCAATCGCGGGTGCTACGATGTGCGCGCCGGCCGAAGGCCGTCGCTCCGCATGCGACGAACCCTGGCGCGGGTGCGTTCGCGCCGGCCGCCTGGAGGGCTCGTCCATGAAGCCGAAGAACACGATCTGCCTGTGGTTCGACAGGGAGGCCGAAGAGGCGGCGCGCTTCTACGCGGCCACGTTTCCAGACAGCCGCGTGATCGCCGTGCACGAGGCGCCTTCCGACTACCCGGGCGGGAAGGCCGGCGACGTCCTGACGGTGGAGTTCACCGTCGCCGGCATTCCGTGTCTCGGCCTCAACGGCGGCCCGCAGTTCAGGCCCAGCGAGGCGTTCTCCTTCCAGATCGCCACCGACGATCAGGAAGAGACGGATCGCTACTGGAATGCGATCGTTGGCAGCGGCGGGCAGGAAAGCTCGTGCGGCTGGTGCAGGGACCGCTGGGGCCTCTTCTGGCAGATCACGCCGCGCGCGCTGACCGACGCGCTCGCGGCCGGGGGGGCCGAGGCGAAGCGGGCGTTTGCTGCGATGATGCCGATGAAGAAGATCGACATCGCGGCGATCGAGAGGGCGCGGCGCGGCTGACGCCGGCCGGCGGGACCGAGCTCGCGCGAGATCGTCTCGCATGAGGCCACGCGACGCCCGCGCCCGCGGTCGGTGGATTGCGATCGGAATCTCGAGGTCGCGCGAAGCACCCGCCGTCCTCCCGAAGGCGGGGCACACGTTCGGGCGGCCGACGTAGCGGAGGTTCCGCTGCTGCTCTTCACGCAAATCTCGAAGGCGGTGACCAGCCTCCGAGTCCCTCGGCGCCGGTCCGGGCGGCGGGACCTGTCGAGCGGGCACCGAGGTCACTCGGTCCAGCCCGCTGACCCCCCAACGGGACCATGGGCGAGGTGTGGCACGAGATGCCGATCACGTCGATCGGTAGGACCGGGCTGCTACCCGGTCAGCGGACTCACCCAGACGCGGAGCAGCAGTGCCTTGAGCCGGGCGAAATGCCTGGGTCCAAGCTCGGCCTTCCACTCCCGTTCGATGTCCCGAAGGACCTCGTGGATCTTCGCGTACGCGGCGCGCCCCCGCCGGGTCAGCCGGACAATTCGCGCGCGGCGTTGGTCGGGGGCGTCGGAGCGGGCGAGATAGCCGAGCCCTTCCAGGCGCCGCAGCAACTGGTTCATGGCCTGCTTGCTCATCCCGGCGCGCTCGGCGAGCAGGCCGGGGCGAACTCCATCCGGGCCCGGAAACTGCAGCACCGCCATGTGCGGCACACGGAGTTCCTCGAAGCCGGCGGCGTTGAGCTCACTGACAATCCGGCGGTGGATGGCCTGGGCCGGTACCCTGAGCAGGGCGCCGATCAGCATCTGGTTCGGGGAGATCCGGGCGGACGGTCGCGTGGCGCTTGACACGTGGATAGATGGCATTCATAGTGTACACAAGTAAACGCGCTTTACCTTCGAGGAGGCTCGCGATGGCATTGCAGGCGACCGGTGTCCGCGTCAATCCCTCCGACGAGGCCATCTCCCTCGGGCCGCTCACCGTGCGCTTCCTGATCACGGGCGACGACGCAAGCGGCAGCATCGCGCTCTTCGAGCTCGCGGTCCCCGCCGCGCAGCGGCTGGCGGCGCCGGCGCACAGTCACGATCACTACGACGAGACGGTCTACGGCATTGAGGGCGTGCTGACCTGGACCGTCGACGGCAAACGGATCGACGTCGGGCCGGGGCAGGCGCTCTGCATCCCGCGCGGTGCCGTTCACCGGTTCGACAACCAGGGCGGCCAGGAGGTCAAGGCCCTCTGCGCGGTCACGCCGGCTGCAATCGGGCCGCAGTACTTCCGCGAATCTGCCGCGGTGCTCAACGCGGCTGCCGGCGGACCGCCGGACCGAGCGAGGATGGCCGAAATCATGCGCCGCCATGGCCTCACACCGGCGCCATAACGCCCCGCACGGATCATCGGACCGACCAGCGGCGTTCGGAGGAGAAATCGGCCACGATGAGCTTCGGTGAGAAGCGTCGCGGCTCCGGCGGCCGTGCTCGCGAAACAGGCGGCGCCGCCGGGATGGGTTGTCGGTCCGAGGGTCGATTGCGCAGGAGTTGGCCGCCGGAACGGATCGATCGGACTGCGTCAGATGCCGGGGCCGGCATCCGAGGCGCGCGTTCGAGGCGAGTGAGGCAGAGCCGGGGCCGCTGGTCGGCGAGCTGCGCAGGTGCTGTTCGATGGCGGGCAAGAAGGTGCGGGTGAGCTCAGGTCGTGTAGCAGTGGCCGCGTGGGCGGATGCTCGACGCGGCGCTCCCCAGACACGCTGAGCGCGCCATCCTCATCTCGTCGTCCATCCGCGGCCGTTTCATCGGCAGGTTGAGCGTGGCGGCGGCCGTGCTCGCCTGCCTGCGCGATGCCTTCGACGCCCTGTAACGACCGGCATCGGCACCTCGGCCTTCTCGACGCCCGGGAGCGATCCGCCGCGCCGCAGGTGCGATGGGCGAGGCGCCGGCCCGATCGATGGCGCGGCGAGGTGCAGCTCGACCAGAGCAGATGGCGTAGACTTGCGTCATGACGCTCGTCCAGCTCTTCCTCGCCGAACTCGATCGCGAAGCCCCGCGCACCCGCCGCGCGATCGAACGAGTGCCCTCCGACCGCGACGACTGGAAGCCGCACCCGAAGTCGATGGGGCTGGCCAGGCTCGCGGGGCTGGTCGCGTCGATGCCGTCCTGGGTCGCCATGATCCTCGCCCAGGACGAGCTGGACCTCACTCCGCCCGGCGGCGGGCAATACCAGCAGCCCGCGATCGCACAGCTCCCGGCTGCCCTCGATGGGCACGTTGCGAAGGCCCGCGAGGCGCTCCGGGCCACCAGCGACGAGTTCCTGTTCACGACCAACTGGCGGCTGAAGGCGAACGGGCAGGTGGTGATGGACGCGCCCCGGCACATCGTCCTGCGCGACACCTTCAATCACCTCGCACACCACCGCGGGCAGCTCACGGTCTACCTGCGCATGCTGGAACAGCCGGTGCCGGCAATCTACGGCCCTTCGGCCGACGACCAGCGCTTCGCGTAGCGCGTACCGGCGCGCTCTGCGCGGCCGGGTCTTGGAGGTGCCGCAGGCGGCCGGCACGACACGGCCAGACTGCCGGCGGGCCTTGAATGCCCGCGCGACGGCCCCGTGCGTCGCGACCCCAACGACGCTCTCATGGCGTCCAGCCAGGGAGCGCGGCCGCCTGACGGATCCATTCCGCGATCTGCGTCTCGTCGAGGCGGTCGTCCTTGCGGATGTCGAGATACCGCACGTTTTCTTGCTTCGAGACGCCCGGCGGGAGCGGGCGCAGCGACGCCCCGCGGAAGAACGCCACCTTGACGTACTTTGCGAAGCAATGGAAGTTGAGGAACCAGCCCTGGCCGCCGGCGCCGTAGAACGGCGAGTTCCACTTGACGGCCTTGCGCACGCCGGGAACGGTCCGCACGATGAGCGCGTCGAGCCGGCTGCCAACGCGCCGCTTCCAGCCGGGCATCGCTGCCAGATATGCTCGCACGGGCGCATCGCCCTCCGCTTTCGCTATCTGCGGATTGCCGCCCGAGAGAAGCGCCGGCGTCCGCCTGCGTCGAGCGCCCGCGCCGCTGGCGGTATTGAGGGCGACCGCCTGGCGGACGAGCGCCTTGAACCCGATCTCATCGACATCTTCTCCTTCGCGGATGTCGATCGCGCGGCGCACGCGCCCGTCGAGGCTCGCATTGAACAGATGCGACGGATCCTTCAAGGCTGCGCCCTTCGCGAAGGTCAGCTTCACGACGCTCTTATACGACTCGCCGGTGCAGATGATGCCATCGTGCGACCAGACCGGCGTGCCTGGATTCGTCGGCTTCACCCATTTCCATTCCTCGACGATGTCCGGATCCGCGCTCTCGATGAGCGCGCGCACCCGGGCGAGCGTCTTCCCGCGCCAGTCGCCGAGCTCGGCGATGCGTTTCGAGATGAGCGCCGGGGGCGAACCGCGCCGGCTCGCGCCAGGGTCCTTCATGTTCTCCTCCAGCCCGCCACTTGACGCGATAGGAGCGTCCGGCGCTCGCCATCATTTCACGCCTGCGTGCCAGCCGGCGCGAGCTGCCGGCAAGCGATCATCGCGTCCTCCCGGCCGTTGCGGCCGTCGGCGTTCGCCGAGATGCGATTGGTCCGATCGAGATGGCGCTCGAGCGCGTCGAGGCGCGCGGACCAGGGCCGGCTGAACGGGCGGAGCCAGGTCTCCAGCTCCCGGAGCGGTTTCGGCCTCAACTGGTTGACCCGACGCTGCGCGCACCGGCGACCGACTCGACGAGGCCGGCCTTGCGCAGCACCACGGGCAGGGGCCGGGAGGCCGTCGGCTGCGGCATCCAGCGCCGGCGCTCGATGTCGCCCGCCGACCGCGCGGACGCGGCGAGGAGGCCGGGAATCGCCGGCGCCGAAGAGGTTCGCCACGCGCGAGTATATGCGACGTGAGGCAGATGCCTGTCAAAGAATGAAATGGGCGAGTGGTCCCATCCGCTCAGGCCCGAAGCTCGCGCCGGGTGTGCAGCAGCTGCACCAGATACGACCGCGTCACCACGCCTTGGAGGTGTCCGTCGGAAATGACCGGGAGCTGGTTGACGTTCTCGCGCGCCATCAGCGCCAGCGCGTCGCCGGCCGGGACGTCTGGCGTCACCGGATGGAGCGTGTCGATGGGCCGCATCGCGTCGGCAACGGTCGTCCGATCCCACTGCGCGCGGTCGATCCGCTTCACATCGTCGCTCCCGATGAGCCCGACGATACGATCGCCGCGGCTCACCGCGAAGCAGTGCGCGACGACGCGCAGGAGCTGATCGTTGACGAAGCGCTGCACCGTCGTCCCGGCCTCGACGGTCGCGCACTGGCGCGCCATCACCTCGCCCACGCGTACGCCCTGCAGCGTTGTCGAAAGCTGCACCTGGGCATACGAGGCGCCCGACGCTTCGAGCAGGAACCAGCCGATGAACGCGATCCAGAGTCCGCCGAAATCGCCGCGAAAGAGGAGGGCGAGGAGGCCGAATCCGATGAGCACGAAGGCGACCCCCTGTCCGATGCGTGCGGCAATCTGCGTGGCCCGCTCCTTGCTGCGCGTGACGGCCCAGACAATCGAGCGCAGGACGCGCCCGCCGTCGAGCGGAAAGCCGGGAATCAGGTTGAAGACGCCGAGCGCGATGTTGATGTAGGCGAGCCAGCCGAGGACGGCCGCCAGGCCGGTCGGCGGCATCGGTCCGGTCCAGCCGCTGCCACGCGCGCCGGCGAGGCAGAGCAGCCCGATGACGATGCTGGAGAGCGGTCCCACGATTGCCATCCAGAATTCACGTCCCGGCGTGGCGGCGTCCTCCTCGATCTGCGATACGCCGCCGAGAGCGAACAAGGTGATGCCGCGTACACGGATGCCTTCAGCCCGCGCGACGGTCGAGTGCGCGAGCTCGTGCAGGAGCAGGCCGACGAAGAAGAGCAGCGCCGTGACGAGCGCCAGGAGCCACACCGTCTGGCGGGACCAGGCGTCGTTGAGGATGGCGAACTGGCTCGCCAGCGACACGGTGATCAGCCAGGCGATGATGAACCAGCTGTAGTGCAGCCCGACCGGAATCCCGAACCATCGTCCCAGGGGGATCGTCGCTCTCATGGATCACCTGCCTGGTCAAGTCCGTTCAGGATGCGTGCCGCGCATGCAGGGCCGGCG
Source organism: Acidobacteriota bacterium (assembly GCA_020850715.1). Taxonomy (GTDB): domain Bacteria; phylum Acidobacteriota; class Vicinamibacteria; order Vicinamibacterales; family CAVVIG01; genus JADZED01. The sequence goes on along the minus strand of JADZED010000049.1, from coordinate 126,528 downwards.
ACCGCACCAGCCAGCTCGCCCGCAACGCCGGTCAGGCCGCGTGTCCGCGGGCTGCACGCAGCTTGGCCATCGCCTTCACCTCGATCTGGCGCACGCGCTCGCGCGTCAGCGACAGCCGGCGGCCGATTTCCTCGAGCGTGAGCTCGCGATCGGTGCCGAGCCCGTAGCGGAGGCGGAGGACCTCGCGCTCGCGCTCGGTCAGCGGGTCCATCGCCCGCTCGACCTGCTCGGCGAGCTCGCCGCGCATGGCGTCTTCCTCGGGCGAGGCGGCGGGATCCCGGACCACGTGCGCGAGCGGCGTGTCTTCGTTCTTGCCGACCGGCATCTCCAGCGACGCGGGGTGCTTGGCGGCGTCGATCAGCAGCTCGATCTTGCCGATGGTCATGCCGAGGCGGGCGGCGAGCTCGTCGGTGCGCGGCTCCCGATCGAGCTCCTTCAGGAGATCGCCGCGGGCGCGGGTGAGCTTGTGGAGCGATTCGACGACATGGACGGGCAGACGGATGGTACGGCCGTAGTCGGCCACGGCGCGCCCGATCTGCTGGCGGATCCACCAGGTGGCATAGGTGGAGAACTTGAAGCCTCGCCGGTACTGGAAGCGGTCGACCGCCTTCATCAGGCCGATGTTGCCTTCCTGGATGAGATCGAGGAGCGAGAGCCCCCGATTCAGGTACCGCTTCGCGATCGAGACCACGAGCCGGAGATTCGGTTCGATGAGCTGGCGCTTGGCCTCGTCGAGCCCGAGCTGGCACGCGCGCACGCGCTCGAGGCGCGCCTTGAAGCTCCAGCGCGCGAGGCCGGCGCGATCCTCGAGATCGCTCAGCCGCTGCGTGCGCTCCGTCCCGACCTCGATCCGCTCCGCTGCTTCGATCTCCTGCTCGAGGCGGTTCAGTTCGCGCACCACCTGGTCGGCGAGCGCCGGACGGATGGGCAGGTCGTGAACCGCCGCGCCGATCGTGTCGAGCAGCCGCTCGACCTCCGCAGCCGCGCGCGCCCGGGTCTGGACGCTCGATCGGCGATCCTCGAGCCGGCGCCGCTGCTGGTCCACCTGTCGTTCGAACCGCCGAACGCGTGCGAGCACCCGCAGCACCGGGGCGACCTTGTCGGGCTTCAGCTCGCCGCCATCGGGGAGAAGGATCAGCTCGGCCGCCGGCGTCTCGCCGCGACGGACGGCATCGGCGAGCGCGAGCACGGTGGCACGCGCGGCCGGGATGGCGCCGAGCGCGGCGAGCAGATCGCCGCGGGCGATCTCGATGCGGCGGCCGATGTCCTGCTCGTCGCGCGCCTTGAGCAGCTTGTGCCGGCCGATGTGCCGGAGGTACATGCGCACGAGGTCGACGTCTTCGTGCGGCAGGCCTTCATCCGGCTCCTCCTCCACCTCTTCGGCGTCGAGCGGCGTGCCGCGATCAAGGGCCTGTTCCTCGAATGCTTCCGGCTCCTCCTCATGGAGCAGCCGGCCGGCCGGCTCGACCAGGGGCGCGCCGATCGGCTCGTGCTCGTCGACCGGCACCAGTCCGAATTCGTGGGCGCGCTCGCGCCAGTCGAGCACGTGCGCGTTCGGCTCGGGTTCGTGCCAGTCGACGAGAGGTTCGGTGGGGTGGCTTCTCCTCGGCATGTGATGGTCCGTGTCTTGCTGAATGCCGGTGCAAGGACATTGCCCGACGCCCACGCACCTCAGGAGGAACCTCATGGCTGCAGATCTGGCCGGACTCAGAATCGCGGCGCTGGTCGCCAGCGGCTTCGAACAGTCGGAACTGCTCGACCCGAAGCGCACCCTGGAGGCCGCCGGCGCCCGCGTCGACGTGATTTCGCCGCAGCCGGGAACCGTGAAAGGTTGGAACCACGGCGAGTGGGGCGAGCGGGTGAAGGTGGATCGCCCGCTCGGACAGGCGAAGCCGGACGATTACGACGGCCTGTTGCTGCCAGGGGGCGTGATGAACCCCGATCGTCTCCGGATCGACGAGCAGGCGGTGCGCTTCGTCTCGGCGTTCGTCGAGTCGGGCCGGCCAATCGCCGCGATCTGCCACGGACCCTGGACCCTCATCGAGGCGGGCGGAGTGCGCGGGCGGCGCCTGACCTCCTGGTCGTCGCTCCGAACCGATCTGACCAATGCGGGGGCGACATGGGTTGACGAGGAGGTCGTCGAAGATCACGGGCTCGTCACCTCGCGCAAACCGGCCGACATCCCCGCGTTCAGCCGGAAGGCGATCGAGGTCTTCAGCCACGCGATGGCGGGGCGGCGCCGCTGACGCTGCATCGACTGCGGCGCCGCGCGGCTCAGCGGGCGAGACCGGGGTACAGCCGCGCGGCGAGCAGCACAAGGGCGGACGTGACGCTCGCGAGCACGGCGAAGTCGAGCGCGAGACCCATCACCGGCGGCGCGCCGGCGAGCATCAGCGTGCGGAGCGCGTCGACCAGATAGGTCAGCGGGTTCACGCGCGCCACCGCCCGAAGCCACGACGGCATCATGTCGAGCGGGTAGATCGCGTTGCTCGCAAAGAACATCGGCATCGTCAGCACCTGCCCGATGCCCATGAAACGCTCCCGCGTCTTCACGATGCAGGCGATCACCAGGGAGAAGGTGGCGAACAGGGCCGAGCCGAGCAGCACCGCCGCGGTCAGGCCGGCGACCGGCAGCAGACCGGCGCGGAGCGGCACGCCGGCGAGCAGTGCAATCGCGGCCACCATCGCCCCCTGGACGAGTCCGCGCGCGCCGGCCGCGAGCGCCTTGCCGACCACCAACGAGGCGCGCGAGGCCGGCGACACCAGCATCTTGTGGACGATGCCGAGGTCGCGCTCCCAGATGACCGCGATCCCGTAGAAGATCGCGGCAAACAGGACGCTCTGCGCGAGAATGCCCGGCGCCATGAATTCCAGGTAGGACAAATCGCCCGTTGGAATGACGCGCGTCCGCGTGAACACCTGGCCGAAGACGAGGAACCAGAGCAGCGGTTGCACCGCGCGGGTGAACATTTCGGTCGGATCCCGGCGCAGCTTGCGCAGGTCGGCCATCGCGACTGCTGCCGCATGGCGGACAAAGCCGAGGGGCGACGCGCCCGGCGCCTCCTCAACCGAGACGGCTGGCCGTGCGCCGCGTGCGGGCGATATCACCGAAGGATCCTTCATTGGCAATCGTGGCGCCGGCGAACGCGGAGAACACGTCGCCGAGCGACGCGCCGGCGCCGGTGCGCTCCTTGAGCTCGGACGGCGTCCCGGCGACGACCACCTGGCCGCGATGCATGATCGCGAGCCGGTCGCACAAGACGTCGGCTTCCTCCATGTCGTGCGTCGTAATGAGCACCGTCGTGTCGAATCGCCGGCGCGTCTCCTGCAGGCGGTCCCACACGGCGTGCCGCGCGATCGGGTCGAGGCCGATCGTCGGTTCGTCGAGAAACAGCACGGCCGGCCGATGAAGCAGACCCTGCGCGATCTCGAGCCGCCGGACCATGCCGCCCGAGTAGGTGCGGACGAGCTGGTGGGCGGCCTCCGCCAGCCCCATGAAGGCGAGCGACTCGCGGATGCGGGCGCCGCGCGCGCGCAGCGGGATGTCGTAGAGGGCGGCCGATAGCGCCATGTTCTCCACGCCGGTGAGGCCGCCGTCGGCGGAGACGAGCTGCGGGACGTAGCCGATGGCGCCGCGCACGACGCGCGGCTGGCGTCTGATGTCGGCCCCGGCGACCTGCGCGCTCCCCGATGACGGGGGCAGCAGCGTCGTCAGCATCTTGATCGTGGTCGATTTCCCGGCGCCGTTGGGGCCGAGCAGGCCGAAGATCGTGCCGGCGTCGACCGAGAGGTTGACGCGATCGACGGCGAGAACGGTGTCGAACCGGCGGGTCAGATCGACGGTCGAGATGGCAGGCGGCCGCGGCGAACGCATCAGAAGACCGATGCTATCATCCGCCGGGTTCATGCCGCTGTCTGCCGCGCCCCGCGGGCAGCCGCAAGGCGCGACCGGTGCCGTGTGCCCATGCCACGGCGGCCGGGTGAACCTCTACCGATCGCACAGGCGTCATCAGTCCGCGCCAGCGCCCGCAAACATGGCGATCGTCTTGCACCAGGGCCGACCCATGGCTGAAGTGCTGGCCGAGTTCCCCAAGTCCGTTGCCGACGATCGGGGGACGCGCTACCGCGTCCGCGCCTGCGCGGCGCCCGCATCCGATGGTCGCGCCTGGCAATGCTGGATCGAGTTCGCGCCGCTCGGCGGCGGCCTCGCGCTGCGGACGACGAGGGAGACGATGCAGCCGAATCGCCGCGACGCCGTGTACTGGGCCACCGGATTGACGCCGATCTATCTGGAAGGCGCGCTCGATCGGGCGTTGAGGCCGGGTGCGCTCCTCCACCCGCGGGATCCGGTGCCGCCGGCATTCGAGGCTCCGGCGCCGGCCTCTCGCGTGGCCTCCGGATTCGCAGCGGCGCAGCAGGCGGCGCTCGATCCGTTCGAGATCTTCGAGCGCGAAGGCGAGCCGGTGCTGCGGCGGCGCCTCTCGGCGCTGGCGCCCTGGCGCCTGGTGCGCATCATCCGGACCTACGGCCTGGCGAGCGCGTCCGCCGAGTCCGAGCCTTTGCCGCGGGCGGCGCTGGCCGAGCGGATCATCGACGCGGTTCGCGACGCACATGCGCGCGTCGGCGCGCGGCGCTGAGCGCGGGCCGTGCTACCATTCGCCCGCATGCCGCTCATCGACGAAGGCAGGAAGGCGCCCGCGTTCACGTTGAAGGACCAGGACGGCCGCGCGCACGCGCTGTCGGGTCAGGCCGGCCGCCCCGTGGTGCTCTACTTCTATCCGAAGGACGACACACCCGGCTGCACGAAGGAGACCTGCGCGTTTCGCGACAACCTCCCGAAATTCGAGGCGAGCAAGGCAGCGGTCTTCGGCATCAGCATCCTGGACGAACGGAGCAAGGCGAAGTTCGCGAAGAAGTACAACGTGAACTTTCCGCTGCTCGCCGACGCCGATCACGCCGTTGCCGAGAAGTACGGCGTCTGGCAGAAGCGATCGTTCCTCGGCAAGTCCTACATGGGTATCGCCCGCACGACCTACCTCATCGATCGCGACGGGAAGGTCGCGCGACGATGGGACAACGTGAAAGTGGGCGGTCACGCCGAGGAAGTGCTCGCGGCCGTCGAGGCGTTGTAGCGGGACGCCAGTCCCAGGCCGAGCGGGCATTCCCGCCGGGCGTGTCCGCGCCCGGCGGGGCGTTCACCCGCTGCAATCACGACCCACAGAAACGCAACGGCAGGCCGATCCGACCGGCTTGGCCGGTCAAGTGGCAGGCGATCAGGCGTTCGGGAGCGACACGATCCGCATGTAGGGGCGCGGCGCCTTCCAGCCCTGCGGATAGATCTTCCTCGCGTCCTCGTCGGAGACGGCGCCCGAAATGATCACATCGTCGCCCGGCTTCCACTGCACCGGCGTCGACACCTTCTGCGCCGCGGTGAGCTGCAGCGAATCGAGCACGCGCAGCACCTCGTCGAAGTTGCGGCCCGTGCTCATCGGATAGACGATGACGAGCTTGACGCGCTTGTCGGGGCCGATCACGAAGACGTTGCGGACGGTCTGGTTGTCGGCCGGCGTGCGCCCTTCGCAGCTGCCCTCGACGCTGGCCGGCAGCATCCCGTAGAGCTTCGAGACCTTCAGATCGGTATCGCCGATCATCGGGTAGTTCGGCGCGTACCCCTGCGTCTCTTCGATGTCGACGGCCCACCGCGCGTGATTCTCGACCGGGTCGACGCTCAGGCCGATGATCTTCGCCCCGCGCCTGTCGAACTCGGGCTTCAGCTTCGCCATGTACCCGAGCTCGGTCGTGCAGACCGGCGTGAAATCCTTTGGGTGCGAGAACAGCACCGCCCAGGAATCCCCCATCCACTCGTGAAACCGGATTCGGCCCTCGGTCGTCTGTGCTTCGAAGTCGGGCGCCACATCGCCAATCGTCAGAGCCATACGCATACCTCCGTTGTCGTGACACGCTCAGTATGACGCAGATGGCCGGCCGGCCGGTTACTTGCGGGAGAAACTGATGCCGATCTGGGAGCCGGCCATGTTTCGGCGCATGTCGAGCACCTGCTCGAGATTGACGTACCAGTTCATGCCCCAGGCGGCGAGATGGCCGGCACGGTAGTGCACCGACGCGAGGCTCAGGAAGATCGACGATTCCTCCCTGACGACGCCGCGCCGGCGTCGCGGGTCGTACACGTGGTAGCGGCCGACCCCGATCGCAGGCGAGGGGATGCCGAAGTTCCAGCGGCCCCACTCGGCGACCGTGACGTAGAAGCCGGCCGTCGCATGGACGACGCCGTTGTCGTAACCGCCGCCGAAGCCGACATGATGCTTGATGCCGAAGATCGTGTGCGGCCGGACTTCGGCGGGCGGCCGCGCGCGCGCGGCCGCTTCGGCCGATCGATAGTCGATCAGATCGAAGCTCGCAGGGGGGCGCGCCGTGATGATCGTGGGCGCCAGCTCGAGCAGGCGAACGGGCAGGGGCGCTGCGGCGTGGAGCAGGGGCGCGGAAACGAGCAGGAGTGCCGCCGCCGCAGGCAGGCCGCGCATGAAGACCTCACCCGGAGTAGACGCGGGCGCATCATAACAGACTCGCGCGGATCCGGCGGCCTGCCTTCGGTAGAATTCGAGCATGCCTTCCGCCAATGCGCCGCTGGCGGGTGAACGCTACCCGGCCGGCCGCGCCGTCGCACCGCGCGTCCACGAACATTTCGCACGGCATCTCGCCGGCGCGCGCAGCGGCGGCCCGGTCGCGGCGCTCCCCGAGGTCGGCGCGATCGAGACGCTCATCGATGCGGCGTTCTGGGCGAGCCTGCGGCGCGAGGAGGGCTATTCGCCGCGGATCTCGCTCGCCTTCGTGCAGCCGGACGCGGTCGCGCATCCGCTGGTCTTCGAGCGTCCGTTGCCCCTCACCGCTGCCGGCCTCGCGCGCCTGGCGCCGGCCGTCGAGCGTTCGGGCATCCACCTCGGCGTGTGGCCCGACGCCGGGCGCCTGCAGGTCTGGGGCACCACCCGCTCGGTGCCGGCGTTGTGCTTCGTGCTCGAGGTCGCGGGGCCCGGCCTGCTGGTCATCAAGCATCATCGCGGCGAGGAATCTGGCAAATTCGTCAACGTCGCGGTGCTCGAGGGCGACCAGATCAAGGTGGTGGACGAGCGGGCGCGCAGCCTGCCCGATTGCCCGGATCTGCTGACGTCGCTGCTGGGCTTCGAGTCGCCCGCCACCTGGGCTCCTGCCGCCGGGGCGCTGGCACAGCTTGCCGTGTCGATGCGCGCGCACGGCCGCGGCGGCGCGCTGCTGCTGGTGAACGCCGCCTCCGAGGCGTGGCGCGAGTCGATCGTCCATCCGCTGTCGTACGCGGCGTCGCCCGCCTTCTCGCTGCTGGTCGAGCTGATGAACCAGGCCGAAGAGCAGCGGCGGCTGCACGGCTGGCTGGAGGCCTGGGGCCGCGCGGTCGATGCGGTCGCGGGCCTCACGGCGGTCGACGGCGCCACGGTCCTGACCAGCCGTTACGAGCTCCTCGGCTTTGGCGCCAAGATCGTCCGGCGCCGCGGGCGGCCGCCGGTGGAGCAGGTGACGGTCACCGAACCGATCGAGGGGGGCACGGCGATGGTCGTACACCCGACGCAGCTTGGGGGCACGCGGCACCTCTCGGCCGCGCAGTTCGTCCAGGATCAGCGCGACGCGGTGGCGCTGGTCGCCTCGCAGGACGGGCGCTTCACGGTGTTTGTCTGGTCGCCCTGCGGAGAAATGGTGCACGCGCACCGGGTGGAGACGCTGCTGCTGTAGCCTTCCGACATGCCGCGCGGCTGCCGGGCAGGCTTGCAGCCGCGAGGAGGGCGTCCGCGGCAGGATCGCGCCGGCGCGCCGGACCGGCGGCCGTTCAGAAGCTGAAGAACAGCAGCAGATCGATGCCGCCGCGCTCGTGTTGTTGAAACGGCGCCCGTGCGTTCAGGGCCTGCGCGTCGGAGAAGGTCGCGCGCAGGCGAAGGATGCGCGAGAGATAGTATTCGATCACGACCTCGTCGTACGGGTCGGCGCCGAACTGGCGGCTGAAGCGCGCGACCAGCCCCGGAGCGATCTCCTCGCCGATCGTGAGGCGTGCACCGGGTGCCGCGCCTGCCGTCGACGTCTCGAGCTGCAGGATGTCGAGCCCGAGCTCGCTCTGCAGCGCGGAGATCAGCGGCCCCGCGAGGAAGCCGGCGGCGAGCGCGCCCGCGCGGACGGCCAGTTCCTGCTGCTGCCCGGTCGTGAGCTGGTTGGCCGGCGCATTGAAGACGATGAGCGACAGGATATCGGTCGAGTCGAGCGGCGGCGTGCTCGCCAGGCGGAGCTCGGGCTCGCGCAGCGGGCCCGCGATCGTGACGCGCACCTGCACGCCGGAGATCTCCCGCTGGACGGTGACGTAAAGCTCCGGATTCAGATCGCCGCGGAAGTTGATCGAGCTGGTCGGATCGACCTCGAAGGTACGCCCCTGGAAGGCGAAGCTGCCGCTCACCGAGTCGAACGATCCGGTGATGTAGGCCGGACCGTCCGGATCCTTGAACACGTAGAGATCCCCCAGAACGCGCAACGCGATGTCGCTCAGCCCGATGGGCGTGCCGGCGGCCACCTGCACGTTCTGGCCGGTGAGCCGGAGCGTGTTCGGCACGTGCACGGCGACATCGAGCCCGAGCCGATCCCACGGGTTCAACGCGGCGAGCGGACCTTCCGCCGCCGACGCAGACCGCGTCGAATAGGGCTGGAAGAGCGTGCGCTCGAGAATCCGATCGACGGCAAGTTCGCCGCTGGTCACCGTGACGCTTCCTGCGAGACGAGGCCGATCGAACTGCCCCCGAATCTGCAACCGGGAATCCGCCTCGAGCCTGCCGTAGTCGTCGTTCAGGAGCTCGAAGCGGCGCGCCACGGCGTCGATCGCGAGATCGCCGACCGTCAACTCCTGCGTTGCGAGGCTGCCGCTCAGATCGAGCGGGTCGCCGTCGCGGTCCTCGAGGTGGAGCGCGTCGACGACGATCTGGCCGGGAGCGAGGCGGATGTCGGCGCGGCCGCGTTGATAGCGGGCGCCGGTCGGCACGACGACAAACGCGGCATCGGCAACCGTCAACGCGCCGGTGAGCTGCGGTGCGCGTCCGGTCCCCGCCGCCTGCACGTCGAGGCGCAGCTGGCCGCTCACGTCGCGGACGAGATCGGTCAGCCCCTCGACGAGCCCGAGCGCGATCGTGCTCGATGCGATCGAGACGTCCAGCGGCCGATCCGGAGCCGATAGGCTGAACAGCGAGCGGGGCACCGACCCGACGGCCGTCAACCAGACGCCGGGAGCCTGATCGAGCCTCAGATCCACCGCGAACGCCTGATTGGCGTAGTCGACGCGCCCGGCGAGCTTCTCATAGGAGATGCGCTCCACCCGCCCGTCGACGATCGAGATCGGCCCGGTGACGACCGGCGCCTGCCGCGTACCGCTCACGACCGCGTCGAGGTCCATCACGCCGCCATAGCGCGGCGGCGCGGCGGCCGGCGCGCCGGCGAGCGTCTCGAGATGCACGTGGCTTGCGCGGACCGTCAGGCGGCCGGCCCCGTCGGTCTGCCAGTCGCCGGCGATCGCAATCTGCTGCTCCCCGGCGGCGCCGGCGAGAAAGAGAAGCGGCTGCACGGCAATCCGCTCGCCTGTCCAGGCGATGATCGGCGGCGCGTCCTGGCGTGCCAGCCGCCACGGCGTCTCACCGATGGTCACGGTGAGTCCGATCAGGTCGAGCGCCTGCTGGTGCACCACGACGTCTCCCTGGAACGCGAGCGTCTGCGTCTCCGCTTCGGAGAGCCCCAGATCGAAGCCGACGCGGCCCCCTGCCAGCGTCAGCGTGCCCGACGCCTTCTGGAACGTCCGGCCGAGCATCGTCGGCTGCGCGGCGGTGGCGGCGAGGCGCGCCGTCGCTTCGCGAACATCGCCCGACGGGATCGTCACGTCGTACTGGCCGGTGACGTCTTTCGCGCTGAAGTCCGGCGTTTCCAACCGCTCCAGCGACGCCGTGCCCGCAAGCGCCAGCGCGCGATAGGGCCCGCTCACGCGTCCAGTGGTCGCCGCCTCCCCGCCGACGGGGAAGCCGATGAGCCGCTCGAGCTCCTGAAGATCGACCCGCGCCAGCCGGTATTCGAGATGCGTGGCGCCCTCATCGGTGAACGACACGCGTCCCTCCGCGGTGCCGGTCAGCGCCGGTCCGCTCACGTCGAGCGCGTCGATCTGGAGCACGCCGCCCGCGAGCGCGCTGTCGATGCGCGCGCGCTCGATCGGGAAGCCGCGGATCGTGGATCGCTCGAGCGCCGCATGGGCCGACACCTCGTAGTCGGCAAGCTGCGGCGCCCGCAGGAGGAGACCGGCGACCGTCGCCCGAAGGGCCGCCGTGCCGGTCAGCGACGCGTCGAGCCGAGCGTCGCTCATGGCAATGGCCGGGTTCACGCCCGCGAGGGCGCCGTCGAAGGAGCCCGTGAGCGTGCCGTTCGCGATCTCGATCCCGACTGTCGCATCGGTGAGCGAGCCGCCGAACAGGTCGGCGCGTGCCAGCCGGCCGCCGCCCGACACGGCGAGCGCCGCGGCGCTGCCGCCGGTGCCCCGTACGGTGAAGCGCCCTGAGATCTCGCCGGCCCAACGCGGGTCGCGCATCCAGGCGACATCGAGGTCGCGCCCGAAGCGGTTGATGTCGATCGCCTCGAGATCGCCCTCGCCCGCATAGGCGTAGGGGCTGGCGTGGGTGTCGATGGTGCCGGTCGCGCCAGCGCCCACGCGCGCGCCGAGGAACACCGACGGCTGGAAGGCGGCCCGTCCGTCGATGAACGCATCGGCGAACTGCCCGGCGACCTCGTAGGCGAAGGAGAGCGCGCTCTCGACGTGCGGTACCGGGATGGACGAGGGCAGATTCCGCAGGTCGAGCGCCGCGACGCTGCCGGCGAAGCTGAATCGATAGGGTGCGGCGAGGCCGATCGAACTGCCGGCGGTGGCGGCCACGCGGGCGCCGTAGGCGAGACCGGTCGCCCGCCCGATCTGGACCGCGGTCTCCGTGATACGCCCGTCGGCGTGCACCTGGTCGGCGGCGTAGCTCATGAACATCGCGTGCGGACCGTCGAACACGTAGGTGCCGCGCGGCGCGTGTCCGAGGTTGAGGTCGAGATCGAATCGGAGCCGGCCGGTGATCTCCGAGTGCTTCGACGGATTGTCGAACCAGCGCGCCAGGTCGATGCGTGCGATCTCGATGTCCCCGATGCCGCGCCAGCCGGGCACGCGCGTATTCAGCGTCACCGTGCCGTCGACCGCGCCGCCCGTGCCCTCGAGATGCAGCGTCGTGACAAGGGCGTCGAGCGGCCCGGTCAGATGCGCGTCGAACGCCGCCTCGACCGCGATGTTCCGGAGCCCGGGGAGGATGCCGCCCCACGCCTGGAACGCGAAGCGCTCCGCGTCCACCTGGAGATTCAGCGTCGCCGGCCCCGCGCCGCGCGCGATCCGGCCGTCGAGCGCGAAGGCCGTCCCGGGCGTCGTGACGGCGAGGCTGTCGAAGGAGATGCCGTCGGAGCCGCCACCGAGACCGCCCGACATCGCCGTGACGGCGAGATCGGGCGCGCGGCCGGCGAACGACAGGTTCGTGAAGTCGATCGTCCAGCCGGCGGGGCGGAACGCGAGCGAGAAGACCGCGTCGAGATTGTCGTACTCGGTCGGCAGGTGCGCCGCGCCGAACTGGAGTGGATCGCGGAGCGTGACCGTGGCATCGGCGATCTCGATCGTCTGGATGTCGATTGGCCGTCCTGGTGCGCGTCGTCCCGGGGCCGCTTCGCGGCGGAGCAGCGTGGCCAGGTTCCATCGGCCGTCGGGACGCCTGTAGGCCACGATGCGCGGCTTCGTGAGAGTCAGGCGGCGGATGGTGATTCCCTGCCACAGACCGCGGACGCTGTAGTCGAGCGCCACCGCGTCGACGGCCGCAACCGTCTGGCCGTCCTGGATGAGGCGGATATCGCTGAGGCGCAGGCGGCTGAACAGCGACCCTTCGAGCCGCCCGATCTGCAGCGTCGCGGTGAGGCGCCGGTTGGCCTGGTCGACGATCAGCGCGCGCAGCCGGTCCTTGCCCCATGCCGACTCGAGCAGAGCCAGCGCGACGCCGGCGATGATGAGAAGCACGGCAAGGACCGACACGACCGTCCTGGCCAGGACGCGAGCGGTCGATCGGAGCCGGGAACGGGGCACGCTGCGATCAAGCGTATCAACCCCCGTGCCGGTGCGCTATAATCCGGCATTTCCTGCCGAGGGAGGCGCGGGCGCTATGAGCTTCCGGATCACGAGTGGAATCCTGCTGGCCGCATGGGCCATCGCCTCGGTGAGCGCGACCGGCGCGCAGGAGCCGCAGGCAGCGGCCGCGCCCGCGGCCAGCACCGCGGTCGCACCGACCTCGGTGCTGCAGGGCGTCTACTCCACGGAGCAGGCGAAACGGGGCGAGGCGCTCTACGCGGACACCTGCGCAAGCTGCCACGGCGACAGGCTCGCCGGCGGGGAGATGGCGCCGCCGCTGTCGGGACCCGACTTCCTGGCGAACTGGGATCAGCAGCCGTTGAGCGATCTCTACGTCCGCGTCCACGAAGACATGCCGCAGGACAACGCCGGCACGCTCACGCCGGCGCAGGCGGCCGATGCCGTGGCGTTCGTGCTCTCGGCCAACCAATTCCCGGCAGGCACGGCCGACCTCGTCAGCGACAAGGACGTCCTGCAGGCGATCAAAATCGAGACGCCGAAGTAGGTTCTGGCGCCCGTTTCCCCGATGCCCCCCAGGCGCTTTTCCCCGTCTCCGGCGAAGCTCTGCCTGTTCGCCTCCGTGCTCCTCTTCATCGTCCTGTTCTGGCGCCTCGGCAGCGCCACGTTCTGGGATCCCGACGAGGCGCACTACGCGCAAACCTCGCGCGAGATGATCGAGCGCGGCGACTGGCTCGCACCCTACTACAACGGGTCGCCGTTCTTCGACAAGCCGGCGCTCTTCCACGTCCTTCAGGCGTCGGCGATGCTCGCGCTCGGGCCGACCGAACTCGCCGCCCGGATCGTGCCGGCGCTGGCGGCCCTGGCGCTGGTCGGGCTCACAGCCTGGGCCGGCGCCTCGCTCGTCTCGCTCGAGACGGGTCTGGTCGCGGCGCTCCTGCTGGCGATGAATCCGGGGCTCTTCGGCCTGTCGCGCTATGCGATCCTCGACACGCTGTTCACGGCCTTCACCTTCGGCGGGGCCGCGCTGCTGTCGGTCGCGGCGGTGCGCGGGCGCCGCGCGCTCGAGTGGGGCGGCTACGCGCTGCTGGCGCTGGCGGTGCTAGTGAAGGGACCTCTGGCGCTGGTGCTGTGCGGCCTCACCCTGCTGGTGGCCTGTGTCTGGTCGGCTGACGCGCGCCGCCGGCTCCTCTCGCTGCACTGGGCGATGGGGCTCGGACTGGTGATTGGGCTGGCGGCCCCCTGGTTTCTCTATATGCTCGCGCGTTTCGGCGACGCGTTCGTACAGGGCTACGTGCTCGACGAAAACCTGCGGCTCTACGGGTCGTCGCGCTTCGCGAACCAGCCGGGTCCGCTCTTCTACACGCAAATCCTCCTGGTCGGGATGCTGCCGTGGACGGGCCTCCTGCTCGGGCGGCTCGTCGACGATCTGCGCGCGAGCTGGCGGGGGGGCGCTCCGCTCGACACCGTCGAGGTGCTGCTGTGGTCGTGGGTCGGCGCCATTCTCGTGTTCTTCAGCGGATCGACCTTCAAGCTGGATCACTACGTGTTTCCGACGGCGCCGGCCCTCTGTTTGCTGTGCGCGCGCGCGTGGCTCGAGGCGTGCGCCGATCCGGCATCGCCGCGCCATGCGGGAGCGCGCGTCGGCCTCCGGCTGATCGGGCCGCTGCTGCTGCTGGTCGGCATCGGCGCGAGCATCTTCGTCGTCGCGCGGCTGGAGCTGCCAAGGGCGGCGATCGCCGTCCCGATCGCGGTCGCGTCGTGCGGCGCGCTCCTGACAGCCGGGCGCGACGGCCGTGGTGGCGCGTCGCCGGCCGCCCTGTGGCTCACGACGGTGGCGATGCTTGCCGTCTACGGCGGCGTCGTCGGCTTCGCCATGCCCGCCCTCGAGGCGCGCAAGGTAGTGCCCGACGTCGCCCGGTGGGTGGCCGCGCGCGCCGAGACCGAGCGGATTGCCGCGTACGGCCTGAACCGGTGGGCGCCGGCGTTCCGGTTCTACGTGAGCCGGCCTACGACCTTTCTCGACGATCCGCTGGAGGCCGCGGCGTTCGTCCGTGCGCGCGAGCCGTTCTACTGCGTCATGACCCGCGAAGGGCTGGCGGAGCTCGAGACGGCCGGGCTCGCGTTGCGGGTGGTGTACGAGCGTGAAGGGCTGTGGGCGACCTCCGGGCGCGCCCTTTGGCGCCGGCAACTGCCGCCGGCGCACTTCGTGGTGGTGACCCGCGGCGATTCGGTGGTGGCGGCCGCCGATTAAAGGGTAAGATTCCGCACAGCGCCGGAGAGCCCGTGCCATCATTCTTCAGACGCATCGGAAGCGCCGTCGCCCTCCTCCTGCTGCTGGCCGGCGCGGCCTCGCTCGGCTACGCGCGCTGGTCGCGCCCGGTCGCCGAGGGGGACGCGGCGCTGGCGGCCGGCGACCTCGAGACGGCCATCGAGCGCTACACCGCCGCCGAGGCCCGTTTCGACGCGATGCCGTCGACGCGCGAGCTCTTCGGGGCCGACTATCGTCACGCCGCCGCGAACCACCTGTTCGCGCTCTATCGCCTCGGGCGCTTCGACGCGGCGATCGAGCAGGCGCAGCGCGCGCCCGACGGCGCGGCGCCGCACTTCTGGGCGGGCATCTCGTTCTTCGAGAAGGCGAAGGACGAGGAGGCGCCCGAGGCGGTGCTCGGCTGGCTCACGCGGGCCGAGGAGGAGCTGAAGCAGGCGGTCGCCGCCGCGCCGGGCGACTGGGACACCAAGTACAACTACGAGCTGACGACCCGGCTGGCGGCGGCGCTCCGCAAGGAGCCGAAGACGCCGCCGAAGCAGATGATGGAGCTGCTGCGGCCGCCCACCGGCGCCCGGCCGGCGCGCCGAGTCCCCTGAGCAGTCCGTGGATCTGCGTTTCCTCGAGGTCGAGTCGCTGCGCTGGTGGCAGATCCTGCCGGTCGTCGTCGCCTGCTGGACGGTGCGCTTCTGGTACGTGCGCGCGGTGCGCCGCCGCGCCGCGTCGCAGGTGCGGTTCGCACGTCTCTCGCGGCGATCGGGCGCGGTGCGCGAGATCGGCGTGCTGCTCGCCACGCTGGTTGCGGCCGGCGCGCTCGTCTTCGCGCTGATGCGGCCCCAGGTGCTGCGCGCGCAGCGCGAGCCGGAGATCGAGCAGCAGGATCTTGTCGTGATGCTCGACCGGTCGGCGTCGATGCGCGCCCGCGACATCGCGCCGTCGCGCTTCGGGCGGGCCACCGCCGAGATCAGGAACTTCCTGCTGCACAAACCCGAAGGGATCCAGCGCGTGGCGCTCGTCGGCTTTGCCGACTCGTCGCTCGTCCTCTCGTACCTCACGGCCGACGTGGAGAGCGTGGCGTTCTATCTCGACTGGATTGCCGACGACCCGCACGTCTTCCTCGGCACCGACATCGGCGCCGCGCTCAAGAGCGGTCTCGAGGTCGATCGGCGCGACACGCGCAAGACGCACAAGATCTTCCTGCTCGTTTCCGACGGCGAGGACTACGGCGAGCAGCTGCAGCGGCAGGTGCTCGCCTATCGCGCCGCCGGGTACCACGTGCACACGATCGGCATCGGTTCCGATCAGGGCGTCACCGTGCCGGTCGTCGACGAGCAGGGGCGCGAGTCGCCGCTGCGGGACGAGGACGGCCGGATCCTGCGCACCAGGTTCTCGGAATCGACGCTGCGGCAGATCGCGGCCGCCACCGGCGGGCGGTACCTCCGGTCGCGCACCGGGAACGAGCTGGTGGGGGCGATTGCCGACGCGGTCAACGCCGAGCGGAAGATCGTCGGCTATCGCACGACCACCGAGTATCGAGACGTGTATCAGGCGGGGCTGGCGGTGGCGGCCGCGGCTGCCGGCCTGCTGTGGCTGCTCCTATGACCAGTGTTGCGACCGACACCCTCACCGCAGACCGGGCGGCCGGAACGATCGCCGCGCTCGAGCGCGAGATCGGCAAGGTCATCGTCGGGCAGCACCTGCTGATCCGGCGCATGCTCACCGGCCTGTTCGCCGCCATTCCGTTCGCCGCCTCGAAGGGCAGGGCGCGCGTCGGCTGCGGGCACCTGCTGCTCGAGGGCGTGCCCGGCGTCGCCAAGACGCTGACCGCGACGACGCTCGCGCAGGCGATCTCGGCCAGGTTCCAGCGCATCCAGTTGACGCCCGACCTGCTGCCGGCCGACATCCTCGGCACGCGCATCTACGATGCGAAGTCGGCCACCTTCCGGATCGAGCAGGGGCCCGTGTTCACCAACATCCTGCTCGCCGACGAGATCAACCGCGCGACGCCGAAGACGCAGAGCGCGCTGCTCGAAGCGATGCAGGAGCGGCAGGTCACGCTCGCCGACACGACGTTTCCGCTCGAGGATCCGTTCTGGGTGCTCGCGACCCAGAACCCGGTCGAGCAGGAGGGCGTGTACACGCTGCCCGAGGCGCAGCTCGACCGATTCTCGATGATGCTCCGGGTCGGCTACCCGAGCCATGACGAGGAGGTCGGGATGCTGCAGGTGCGGCTGGCCGAGACGGTGCTCGAGCACCGCGTCTCGCCCGAGGACGTGAACGTCCTGCGGGAGTACATCCGGGCGACCGTGTACGTCGACGACAAGATCCTCGACTACATCGTCCGGCTCGGGCGTGCGACGCGATGGCCCGACGAGGCGGGCCGGGGGGACTTGAAGGAACTGCTGCAGCTCGGCACCTCGCCGCGGTCGTATCAGCACGTGCTCGCACTCGCCCGGGTCACCGCCTTCATGCACGGCCGCGCCTGGGTGCTGCCCGACGACGTGAAGGAGATCTTCTGCGACACCGCGCGCCATCGCATCGCGCGCACGGTGCGGGCGCAGGCGGAGAACGTCTCCGCCGACGAGATCCTGAGCGAGCTGCTCAGAGCGGTGCCGATTCCATGATTCCCGAAACGGTGATGCACGAGCTCCGGTACATCGAGGTCTACACCGGGAAGAAGATCCGCAACCAGCGTGTGGGCCCGTACCAGAGCCCGATGCGCGGCCCCGGCTTCGACTTCGACGAGCATCAGCAGTACCGTCCGGGAGACGACGTCCGGCGAATCGACTGGAACGTGACCGCGCGGATGGGCGTGCCCTACGTGCGCCACACGCACGCCGAGCGCGAGCTGAACGTGATGGTGGCGATGGACGTGTCGCGTTCGATGGAGATGGGGAGCACGAAATACTCGAAGCGCGAGGCGCTGACCTTCATCGCCGGGTCGCTCGTCTTCTCCGCGCTCTCCGATCAGATCAACACCGGCTTCGTGGCCTTCGCCGATCGCGTGCTCGGGTCGGCCGAGCCGAGGCGGACGCGCGCCGCCGCCTGGTCGATGGTCCAGCAGTGCTGGGAGACGCGGCCGGCGCGGCACGCCCGGACCCGCATGCTCCCGCTCGTGTCGCACCTGCTCGAGACGCTCAAGCGCATGAGCGTCGTCTTCATCGTCTCTGATTTTCAGACCGAAGACGACGTGCTGGGCAGCAAGGAACTGGCGGTGCTCGCGGCGCGCCACGACGTCATCGCCGTCATCCCCGAAGATGCCGCGGAGCTGACGCTGCCCCCCGGCGCCGGCTACCTGCGTCTGCGCGACCTCGAGAGCGGCAGGCAGGTCACGCTCGGCCTCGGCGGGCGCGCGCGCCGCCGGTACGAGGACGAGATCCGGCGCCGGCGCGAGGCGATGGCCCGGGCGTTCTACCGGGTGCCGATCGACCACGTCTACGTACCGACCGACCGGTCGCCGGTCGAACCGGTGCTGGCCCTCTTCACCGCCCGGATGCAGCGAACCTGATGGACCTCAACCTTCTGCTCGCGCTCGCGATCGCCGCCGCCCAGCCGCTGGCGGCGCCCAACCCCGCCGCCGTTCAGACGCCGGCCGTGGAGGCCGCCTCGCCCGTGGCGGCATCGGCGCCAGGCGACACCGGCGCGCCGCTCGGGCCGGATCAGGACGCAGCGGCGCGCAGCTGGCTCGATCGCACCGCCATGTGGGTTGGCGACGCGGTCGTCTACACCGTGCGCATCGTCTGCGCTCCGGGCATCGACGTGCTGGACGACGACCTGGCGGGCGACAAGCTGAAGCTCGACGGCCTCGAGCTCGTCGACCTCGCGACGTCGCGCACGGGCGGCCCGGACGGCACTACGATTCGAGAGTTCCGCTATCGCGTCACGACCTACAAGGTCGAGCAGACGCTGCTGTCCATTGCGCCCATGGCGGTCCGCTACTACCGCGTGCGGCCGGGGCAGGGCGTCGAGGGAGGCGAGGCCGCGGGAGAGATGGCGGTTCCCGGAGCGACGCTCGCGCTGCGCAGCATGCTGCCCGACGCGCGCGACACCGCGGCCCTGCGCAACGGCCGCGGGATCGAGGCGCGGCCGCGCCTGTTCGCCGCGGCCGGTCCGGTCGGCGCCGGATTGCTGGTCGCATCGATTGTGCCGGTGTTCTTCTGGACCGTGGGGCTCGTCATCAGGCTGAGCCGGCCGAAGGGCGACCGCCGATCGGCGCGGCAGGTGAAGCGCGACGAGCGCATGACGCTCGACGGGGTGCGCGCGCTCGATCTGTCGGACCTGGACGCGCGACGCGAGGCCTACACGACGATCAGCGGCCTGGTGCGCGGGCACCTGCGCGAGGTGACCGGCGTGCCCGGACACGCGCTCACAGGGGCCGAGGTGGAGCCCGCGCTGGCCGACAGGGCAACGCGGATCCGCGCCGAGGAGATTCGCGGCTTCCTGAACGGCTGCGATGCGGCCCGCTACGGTCCGCGCGAGACGGTTCCGTCGGCCGAGGCGTGCCGCGCCGCGATCGACGAGGCCGCACGACTCCTGACGCTCAGGTAGGCGATGAAGTTCCTGACGCCGGAGCTCGCCTGGTGGATGGCCGCCGGCATCGCCGTGGCGGCCCTCCTGCGATGGCTGCTGCGGCGGCGTCAGTTCGCCGCGTCGACCAGCGTGCGCTGGCTCGGCGGGGCCGCGTACCGCGCGTCGGCCCTGCGACGGCTGCCGATGGCGGTGCTGCTGGCGGCGGTCGCGCTCATCGCCGGCGCCCTGATGCAGCCGGTCCTGCCGTATTCCGAGGCCGAGGTCTCCTCCCGCGGCGTCGATATCGTCGTCGTGCTGGACCTGTCGTCGAGCATGCAGGAGGAGATGGACCTCAAGAGCGTCGAGCAGCGCGTGCGCAATCCGTCGATGCCGCCGGGGGAGACGCGCCTGGACGCCACCAAGGCCGCAATCAAGCGGTTCGTGCGGGGGCGGCGCGAGGACCGCATCGGCCTGGTCGTCTTCTCGGACAATGCGTATGTCGTGAGCCCGCTCACCTTCGACCACGACTACCTCGTGCAGTACGTCGACATGGTCGACGAGCAGATTCTGCAGGGTGAAGGGCAGACGGCGATCGGCGAGGGGCTGTCGCTGGCGAACTATCTGCTGTCGACGATGGCCCGTCCGAGCGGGGGGCAGCAGGTCATCGTGCTGTTCACCGACGGCGAGAACAATCGCGGGCGCGACCCGGTGGAGGCGCTGGGCGATTCCAGGGCGGCGAACATCCGCGTGCACATGGTGGGCGTCTCGCTGGACCCGGAGATCGA
This sequence comes from Acidobacteriota bacterium, assembly GCA_020850715.1. Lineage (GTDB taxonomy): Bacteria > Acidobacteriota > Vicinamibacteria > Vicinamibacterales > CAVVIG01 > JADZED01. The sequence goes on along the minus strand of JADZED010000049.1, from coordinate 106,751 downwards.
GCAGCGGACCGAGGTGCGGCGGCTGATGCAGGCGATCGTCAAGGACGGCGGCAAGTACTACAACGCGACATCGTCGCGCGATCTCGATGCGGCGTCGCGGCTGGTCGATTCGGTCGAGAAGAGCGTGCTGGTGAGCCGCGTGTACGTCCGCAACGCGCCCGTCTACGGCTGGTTTGCGCTGCCGGCCCTGCTGTGCCTGGCCGGCGCGGTGGCGCTGCGGGCCGTGCCGTATTTCGTGGATCACACCTGACGCGCAGGACGGCAGTGTTATGATTTTCACCCCGTGCGTCTCGCCAGACGCTACCTCGTGAGCGGCCGCGTCCAGGGCGTCGGGTTCCGGTATTTCACGCGGGCGGCCGCGATGCGCGAGGGCGTCGATGGATCGGCCAGGAACCTGCCCGACGGGCGCGTCGAGATCCGGGCGGAGGCCGAGGCGGATGCGCTCGAGCGCTTCGAGCGCGCGATCCGGCAGGGGCCGCGCGGCGCGCGCGTCGACGCTGTCGCGGTCGATCGAATCGACGCGGACGGACGGCACAGTGGCTTCAGCATCGCCTGACATGGACCATCTCAAGTCGAAGATTCGCAACGTCCCCGACTTTCCCAGAGCCGGGATCCTGTTCTACGACATCACGACGCTGCTGCAGGACAAGGCGGGCTTCCGCGCCGCCGTCGACAGCCTTGCGCTGCCGTTCAAGGCGGCCGCTGTCGACGTCGTCGTCGGTATCGAGAGCCGGGGCTTCATCTTCGGCGCCGCCGTGGCGGATCGGCTCGATGCCGGCTTCATTCCGGTGCGCAAGCCGGGGAAGCTGCCGTCCAGGACGGTATCGGCCTCCTACGCGCTCGAGTACGGCACCGACGCGCTCGAGATGCACGCGGATGCCGTGAGCGGCGGGCAGCGCGTGCTGATCGTGGACGATCTGCTGGCCACCGGCGGCACCGCGCGCGCGACGACCGACCTGGTCGAGCGGCTGGGCGGCCGGGTGCACGCGCTGGCATTCCTGATCGAACTGCTGGCGCTGAACGGCCGCCAGAAGCTGGCCGGCGAGACGGTCCACACCGTCCTGAAGTATTGACGCTCCTCGCTGCCGCGCTGATCGTCGCGGGGGCGCTGGTCTGGGCGTCGCTGGCGATCGTCGCCGAGCTCCGGCGCCGGCGCGGCGGCGCGGCGGCGCCCGCGCAGATGCTGGGGACCTTTGCGCAGGGGCTTGCGGCGGCGCAGGCCGACCCGCGCGCCCTGCTGGTGTGGCAGCCGCTGGCCCGGACCGCGCGCGCGCTGCTGCCGGAGGCGTTCGCCGAGCTCGATCGCGCATTCGGCGGCGAGTTCCCGTTCGACCGGCCCGCCATCGAGGCGGCCCACGCGCGCTGGACGGCCGACTGGCTGGCCTGGGAGCGCAGCCACGACGCCGAGTTCAGGGCGAAGGCCGCGGTTGCAGAGCGCGAGCTCGCGGCATCGGGCGAGTCGCCGGTGGTCCGCGCGAAGCTGGAAGCGGTCGAACGGGAGCGGCTCGAGACCTATCAACGGCGTTACGAGGAGTACATCCGCACCGCCAAGGCACTCCAGGCCCTCATGCCGCCGTCGTGAAGGGCCGGCCCGCTGCCGACCAGGCGCCGGGCCGCAGGGCCTGTCTCAGACCCTGCTCCCGCACGCATAGGAATAGATCCGGGTTCCCGGTACCATCGCGGGGAGGCCGCCATGGCGGCGTGGCGCTGCCAGTCTGTCGTGCGGGATCGGAGGAGCGAGGCGGACCGGGTACGCGCTCTTGCGCCTCGCTCAACGGCCCCCGACCTTCGGAGCCGAATCGATCGTCCGCTCGATTCGCCGGTCTGGGATCAGCCACGTGACGGCCACCGCCACGTAGCAGGCCAGTGCCGCCCAGGGCGCCGCGAATGCGACGGCAATGCCGGCCGCGTAGACGACGACCGAGATCCTGCCCTTGACGTCTGCCCCGAGCGCACGGGCGAGTCTGGAGTCCTGCGGATGCAGCGCCAGCAGCGCGTGCGTGAGGATGAAGTAGGCGACCGCCGCCAGCAGCATCACGATCCCGTAACCGGCGACCGGCAGCGCGTCGGCGCCGGTCTCGCCGATCCAGGCGGTCACGAACGGCACCAGCGACAGCCAGAACAACAGGTGCAGGTTGGCCCACAGCACACGTCCATCGACCTGCTGCGCGGCCTGCAGGAGATGGTGATGATTGCTCCAGTAGATGCCGATGAAGACGAAGCTCAGCCCGTAGCTGAGGAAGATCGGCAGCAGGGGGCGCAGGGCCGCAACCGTCGACGCGTGCGGAGGACGGAGCTCCAGCACCATGATCGTGATGACGATCGCAATCACGCCGTCGCTGAAGGCTTCGAGGCGTCCTTTGGTCATGGGGCCCCTGTCAGAACTGCAGCATGTGGGTGGCTCTTGCCGTTGCGCTCGTCGTGGAAGGTGTCGATGACGACGCCGAACAGATCCGACTCGATCACGGCAAAGTCCTTCCGCAGTCCGTTCACGATCGCCTGCGCTGGATCGTCGTCGTGGTTGAAGACGCAGAAGGACACGTTCGCTTCGTCGTAGAGCACTGTGACGTCGGTGTCGAACGCGGCGGGCGCGCCCTTGCGCGGTTCGCTCTGCGTGAAGCCGCCGGCGACCGGCGCGCTCCGCCAGGCTGCATCGTCGAGGCGGCCTTGATGACGATCGGCCTGGACGCGCGCACCGCCGTGACGCGGCGCGAGAACCGCGTGGTTGCATCGTCGACGGTCTGCGCAGCGACGGATGCGGCGGCGAGCGGCGCAGCCGCCGCCAGCACGAGGATGAGAGAAGAGCGATGTCGGTGCATGAGGAACCGTTCTGGACGCGGCGTGGACGCCTGGAGCTTACGACAAACCGTCTGCCGGAGGACACGAAAAGCCCGGAAGCGATGGTGCGCCCGGCCAGAATTGAACTGGCGGCCCCCCGCTTAGGAGGCGGGTGCTCTATCCCCTGAGCTACGGGCGCAAGCGGGGAGAAGTCCCCGTTAGCTTATCAGACCGCCGCGAGGCGGCCCGACAGGTCCGCGCCCTCCGCGCCCGCGCGCAGGGCTGCGGGTGCCGCCCCGGCCGGCCGACACCGCGCCGCCCGAGGGGTGACGATACCGGCTGTACTTCGTGCGTGCATCCTGCTATTCTGGTGGCCACCATGACGAGGGGTCTTTCGCTGACGCTGGCGTGCGTCGTCCTGCTGCTGCCGTCCGCGCAGGCGCGCTCCGCAGAGATCGTGTTCCCGACCGACGGGTTCGAGCAGCGCATCGCTTTCTGGACGAAGGTGTTCACCGAGTACGGCCAGGACGATGTCGTCGTGCACGATCGCTTTCATGTGAACCTGATCTACGGCGTGGCCGACGAGAGCGGCGCCAAGGCGATGGTGCGCCGCGTCGAGGCTGCGCTCTCGGATCTTGCCGCGCACCTCGATGAACCGGAGATGCTCGGCCCGGATGCCCTGGAAACCCGGGCAGCCATCGTCGCGGAGGGGCTCGTGCCGTCGGTCCCGCTCCTGGCAACGCTCCGCGATCGCGTCCATACGCAGCGCGGCGTCAAGGAGCGGTTCCGGGGCGGCGTGATCCGGTCCGGCCGCTATGTCGAGGCTTTTTCGCGCATCATGCTCACGCACGACGTGCCGGAAGACCTCGCGCTCCTGCCGCTCGTCGAGTCGTCATATCAGAACGTCCGCTCGAAAGCGGCCGCTGTGGGCGTCTGGCAATTCACGCGCGGCACCGGCCGGCAGTATCTGCGCATTCGCGGCCGCATCGACGAACGGCTCGATCCGATGAAGGCGGCGAACGCCGCCGCCCGTCTGCTGCGCGACAACTACGACGCCCTGGGCACCTGGCCGCTGGCGCTCACCGCCTACAATCACGGACGTGCCGGCATGCTGCGCGCCAAGGCGGCGCACGGCGCCGACCTCGCGACGATCGTCGGGGAGTACGACGGCCCGGTGTTCGGCTATGCCTCGATGAACTTCTACGCGGAGTTCCTCGCCGCCGTGCACGTCTATCGCAACCGCGACGAGTACTTCGGCCCGCTCACCCTCGATCCGCCGGTCGGAGCGCCGGGCCCGACGGTGGTGACGGTGGCCTCGACGCCGAAGCAGGCCGGGCAGGCCGCCGCCGCAGGGCCCAGGACCTATCGCGTGCGCCGCGGCGATACGCTGATCGCGATCGCGCAGCGCTTCGGCACCTCGGTCAGGGACCTGATGTCGTTGAACGAGCTGGCCCATCACACCATCTACGCAGGCCAGATGCTGTTCATCCGCTGAGGCGGCAACGAAGGGTCGGCGAAGGCCGGACCGGCCCGACGGCCGGCGCCGATGCGAGACCCCGAGATTTGCCTTAAGATACCAAGCAGCGTATGAACAGAGCACAACGCCATCATTTGAAGGAGAACGAGCTCGAGCGGCTGGCGGCTCAGGCGCGCGAGACCATGGAGGCCAGGCGCCGCGAGATCCTGGCGGCCGTCGTCGCGATCGTCGTCCTCGGCGGCGGCGCGCTCGGCTATTACGGCTGGCAACAGCGGGGCGAGGGGCGCGCGCACGCGGCGCTGGCCGAAGCGCTGACGATCGAGGCGGCGCGGATCGGCCCGCCGGCCGCTCCGGGCACGGTTGCGCCGGGCCCGAGCTTCCCGACGGAGCGGGAGCGTTCGCAGGCGGCGCTCGAGAAGTTCAAGGCCGTGGCCGATCAGTACCCCGACTCTGACGCCGGCATCTTCGCGCGGTACAAGCAGGCGACGACGCAGATGCTGCTCGGCGCGCCCGCTGAGGCGGCGACAGCCTATCAGGACGTGATGCAGCGCGACGGCGACGGAGTCTACGGTCAGATGGCCCAGCTCGGCCTGGCCGAAGCACACGCGCGGAGCGGACAATACGATCAGGCGATCGATGCGTTCAAGAAGCTGTCGGCCCGCACCGACGGCACGCTGCCGGTGGACGGCGTCCTGATGCAGCTCGCCCGTACCTACGTGCAGGCCGGCAAGCCGACCGAAGCGCAGCAGACCTTCAATCGCATCGTTCAGGAGTTCCCGGAGTCTCCCTTCAACGCGCAGGCGAAGCAGGAAGGCGAGGCGCTGAAGAAGGCCTCCACGTAGGCTGCATCAGCGGCCGCGGACGTCGCGGCCGAAGCGGTAGGTCAGGATCTTGTAGATCAGCTTCGCGCACAGAAACGTCGGCGCGACGTTGCCGGGCGCCGGCGACAACTCGACGATATCGCAGCCGACGACCGTGCGAGCCTCGATCACCTTGCGCAGCAGCGCCAGCGCCTCGTGCCACGACAGCCCTCCGGGTTCCGGGGTGCCGGTCGCGGGCATGATGGAGGGATCGAACCCGTCCACGTCGATCGTGACGTAGACGTTCTCGTTCAGCGACGCCACGACCCGCTCCATCCAGTCCGGATCCTTCCGCATGTTCCAGTCGTAGAAGATGGTGGTTCTCAGCGACGGGATGTCCGCGGCCTCCTCCACCGACAGGCTGCGGATGCCGACCTGCGTGGCGGACGCCGCATGGTCGAGCACCCGCCGCATGGCGCACGCGTGATTGTGCGGCGTCCCCATGTACGAGGCGCGCAGGTCGGCGTGCGCGTCGAGCTGGAGCACCGAGAGGTTGGGGTGCTTCGCTGCGGCGGCCGCGACGATCGGCGGCGTGATCGAATGTTCGCCGCCCAGCACGATCGGAAACTTGCCGCGTTCGATGAGCTCCGACGCGATGCGCTGGATCTCGGCGACGATCTGGTCCATCGACTCGAACGGGAAGTCCATCTCGGGCATCGTATAGATGCCGATGCTGTGGACGTCGGTCCCCGTCTCTTCGTCCCACAGTTCCAGGTGCGAGGAAGCGACGAGGATCTCGTGCGGCCCGTTGCGCGTGCCGGGCACGTACGACGTCGTACGGTCGAGCGGGATCGGCAGAACGACGACGCGCGCGTGGTCGAAATCGGTGGTGGTCGGAGTGGTGCCGCCGAACTCGCCGACGGCGACCCGATCGTAGTCGAAGGGGAGGGACATGCGGCGCAATTATATTCCCGGCGCGCGCCCAACGGCCTGACGCAGCCGGGGCGCGGAGCGTTCGTCGGGCCGCGATGGATCACGCCTGCCGGAGCGACGGACGCGAGGGCTGGAGCCGCGAGCACGGTTCCGCCGATGAGCGCCAGGGCGGGGATCCGGCTCCAGTCCGATGGCCGGTGTCGTACTCAGAATGCCCGGCCGATGCGGATGTACGCGACCGTACCAGATGCCGGCCCCGCCCCGTCGTGCCCGTACGCCGCGCCGATCGCGACAGTGGTCGGGAGGAAATAGCCGAAGACCGCGTCGAAGGCGAGTTCCGCGCCGGCAGCCACCTTGATGTCGGCAGCGCGAAACGCCTCGGTCCAGGCGTGGCCGACGTCGGCGAAGGCGGCGGCATGGACCTGCTGCAGGAAGACCGGCCAGGTGCCGGCGCCTCGCTGCGGGCGCGCCAGCGGCAGCCGGTACTCGGCATTTGCCAGCACGACGTGTGAGCCGGCGAAGCGCTGGGCGCCGAATCCGCGCAGCAGACCGATGGCCCGGCGATCGAAAGCGGCGGCCGAGGCGTCCGGTCCCGGTCCGCCGAGTCGGAAGATTCGGCCCATGTCGGCCCGTCCTGCGGAGGCGCCGCCGGCGATCCGAAACGCCGCCACGTGATGGCCGCCCAAGCCTGGAAGATACGCGCGGACGTCGGCGGTCGCGATCGTCGCGTCTCCGAGCGCGCCGAGACCCCGGCGCACGAATTCCGCGGTGGCCCCCGCGACGATGCCGCGCTCCGGACCGATCGAATAGCCGAACGTCTTTGCGGTCCTGGTGGTCCAGGCGACCCGGATTGCGCTCCGGTCGCGGGCGGCGATGCGGCCGCCTGGAACGATCGGTTCGACGGTTGCTCGCGCGATGCCCGCGGAGGCCGATTGCGCCGACCGCGCGCGACGCACGGCAAAGGCGACGCCTGCCTCGAACTGGCGCTCGCGTTGCGTGACGCGTTGTGGCGTTCCGCCGCCGGCCGCCGGCGCGGCGAGGAACGACGTGGCCTCCGAGGCGGCAATCCAGAACGAGGGCCACCAGCGGGAGTACGTATAGGAGCCGAACCAATCAGGCCGGCCGCGTGGCAGAGCCGGCGTTCCTTCTGGAGCGGAGAGCCGCCAGGTGCCGCCGGCGGCATAAGAGTGGTACCCGAGGACATCGGAGCCCGAGACGGCCGCGCCGGCGCGGATCTGGTCGACGTCGCCGGTCAGAATCGGCGACCACGCCGTGGGCGGCAGCGTCGACCACGGCCGATAGCGGCCCTCGACCGGAGAGGACCGCGGTAGGGGTGCTGTGGTGGGGGATGGCGCGACGGCGGGCTCGCGAGCGATCGCCGGACGCGGCTCGAACGAAGCGACGCTCGCAGCGTATGGCAGCGTGAACAGGTCCTGGCCGTCGACGGTGTATCCGACGAACACGATCGTCTCGCCGTCGGGCGAAACGTCCGGCCAGATGGCGCCACCGGTCACCTGCGTGATGCGCCGCCGGAGGGTGCCGTCGACCGTCAGTTCGTAGAGGTCGAACGGCCGGTCGCGAGGCGCGGCGGCAACGACGAGCGCGCCGCCGTCCGAGCGCCAGGCCGGCGTGACGAACCGCGTGTCCACGGCCGAGGCGAGGAGGCGGACCACGTGCGAGATCGGATCGACCAGGACGATCTCCGGCAGCCGGCCGAGCCGGTGGCGCTCGACCGCGATCATGCGGCCATCGGGGGACCAGCGGGGCGCCTGGAACTGCGTGTCCGGTTCGGAGACCAGGACCGACAAGGCGGCCGTGCCGTTCGCGTGCAACGTCGCCGCGTCGATCAGCACCAGCTCCCGGCGGCCAGGGGCGCCGCGGACGCACACCAGCGTGCTGCCGTCGGGCGAGAGGTCCGGGTCGAGTAGGCGCGCCTCGCGTGTGAGCGCGCGCACGCTGCCGGTACGGCGGTCGAGCGCGTACAGGTCGGCATAGATCCCGGCGTTGCGGCGGAACTCGAGCTGGTCGAAATAGATTGTGTCGGGCGAGATCGCCGCGGTCGACCCGAGGTATCGATCGGTGAGCGCACGCGACGCCCCGCCGTCGAGCGCGATCTCGTTCAGCGTCGGAAAGGCATCGGCTCCGCGGATCGAGTAGACGACGACACGGTCGGACGCGAAGCGTGGACCGCCGACCGCGAAGCCGTGGCGGGTCAGGCGCCGCGCCGGCGTGCCGGAGGGCGGCGCCGGGGACACCGAGGCCGCGAGGTCGGCCTCGTAGTCGCGCCAGAGATCGCCGAGCGGTTTGCCGGCGACGCGCGCGAACACGCGCGACGAGGTGTAGGGCAGGCGCCCTGCGGTTGCGTCGGCCAGCGCGGAAAGCGCCGTTCCGCCGATGGTCCGGGCCAGGTACTCATGGAATCCGGCGCCGTAGGCGTATGCCGCGTGGCTGCCCGGCCAGTCGATCAGCCCGCCGTTCACCCGATCGAGCGGCTCCGGCCGTCCGGCGCGCGACGCCTCGCGAGCGATTGCCCCGAAGTCGCCGGCGCGCAGGCGTCCGAGCCCCGTCGCGGCTCCCTCGCGATATGTCGCCAGTCCTTCGACTTGCCATGCCGGCAGCAGCAGATTCGGAAATGCGAGCGGCGTTCGTCCGAAGATCCTGCGCACGACCCGCGCCCATCCCGTGGAGCGATCCAGGTGGGCGATGTGCGTGAACTCGTGCGTGAAGACGAGTCGCAGCCAGTCGTCGGTGGTGCCGAGCGCGGCAGCGCCTTCGGGCCACGCCGCGCTCACGACGACGAGATCGCGCGGCAGCAGCGTCGCGAAGCCGTTGGCGAGATCCATCTGGTCGACCAGGAGCACGTGCGTGCGCGCAGGCAGGTTGCCGAAGCCGGCGCGTTGAGCCTCGAGCCGCACTGTCTCGGCGATCATGCCGAGCCGCGGTGCGAGCGCGGCTTCGCCCTGGTGGTAATAGACGACGAAATGCTCGGTTGACAGCGAGCGAAAGCGCAGCCGCGGATCGAGGGGCTGCGCCTGCGCCCAACCGGTTCCGGCGCAGGCGAGGCAGACCGCGAGGGCGGCCGCGGCCGGACGCCAGATCACAGCCCCTTCTTCAGCTCCGCGAGGAACGCCAGCGCCTCCAGCGGGGTCATCCGATCGACCTCCACGGCCAGCAGTTGTTCGCGCAGGCGATCGTCGGGCGCCGGCGCCTGGAACAGGCCGAGCTGCTGCTGCGGATCGGCAGCGGTGCCGCTGACCGACGGCCGGCCGCCCCGGGCGAGCTCGTCGCGTTCGAGCGCGCGCAGGATCTCGCGCGCGCGTGCGATGACCGGATGGGGGATGCCGGCCAGCCGGGCGACCTGGATGCCGTAGCTGCGATCCGAGCGCCCGGGCACGATCTTGCGCAGAAAGACGATCTCGTCCTTCCATTCGCGGGCCGCGACGTGGAAGTTCACGACGCCCGGCGTCGCGTCGGCGAGATCGGTCAGCTCGTGATAGTGGGTTGCGAAGAGCGTCTTCGGCCTGCTTGCCGGGTTGGTGGCCAGGTGCTCCGCCACGGCCCAGGCGAGACTGAGGCCGTCGAAGGTCGCGGTGCCCCGGCCGATCTCGTCGAGCACGACCAGACTGCGCGAGGTCGCCGCGTGCAGGATGTTGGCGGTCTCCTGCATCTCGACCATGAAGGTTGAATGGCCGCGCGCGATGTTGTCGGAGGCTCCCACGCGCGCGAAGATGCGGTCGACGATCGGCACCTTGGCTTCGCGCGCAGGCACGAACGAGCCGGCCTGCGCCATCACGCAGAGCAGCGCCGTCTGCCGGAGGTAGGTCGACTTGCCGCCCATGTTCGGCCCGGTGAGGATCACGAGCTGGGCCGCCGATCCGTCGAGCGCGATGTCGTTCGGCACGAACGGCTCGCCGCCCGCGATGCGCCGTTCGACGACCGGGTGGCGTGCGTCGGCCGCGATGAGCTCCGGGCCCTGGTGGACGTGCGGCTTGGTGTAGTTGTCGACCGCGGCCGTTTCGGCAAGCGCGGCGAGCACGTCGAGCGCGCCCAGCGCGCGCGCCGACGCCTGGATGCGCGGCGCCTCGGCCGCGACCGACGCGCGCAGCCGCTCGAACAGCGCGAGCTCGCACTCCAGGATGCGTTCGTCGGCGCCGAGCACCCGCTCCTCGTGCTCTTTCAGCGCCGCGGTGATGAAGCGCTCGCCGCCGGCGATCGTCTGCTTGCGGTGATAGTCGGGCGGCACCGCGTGGAGATTGGCCCTGGAGACCTCGATGTAGTAGCCGAATACGCGGTTGTAGCGGACCTTCAGGGAGCCGATGCCGGTACGGGCCCGTTCCGACAGCTCCAGCTCGGCGATCACCTGCTTGCCCGAGCGGCTGATGCGGCGCAGGTCGTCGAGCTCGGCGTCGGCGCCGTCGCGGGCGAATCCGCCCTCGCGCACCAGCGCCGGGGGGGCGTCGACAATCGCGGCATCGATTGCGCCACGCACGTCTGGCAGATCGTCGAGCGCGGCGGCCAGCGATCGGACGAGCGGGGCCTGCAGATCGGCGAGCAGGGTCCTGACGCGCGGCAGGGCGGCGAGCGAGAGCGCCAGGCCGACGAGGTCTCGCGGCCCGGCCGTTCCGAGCGCCACCCTGGCGATCAGCCGCTCCAGGTCCTGCACGGCGCGGATGGCATCGCGGAATCTCCCCCGATCGATCGCGCGGAACGCGAGTTCTTCCACCGCGTCCAGCCGGTCGCGAATCGGCTCGATCGACACCAGCGGACGCAGGAGCCAGGAACGGAGCAGGCGGCTGCCCATCGATGTGATCGTCCGATCCAGCTCGTCGAGCAGCGAGCCCGGACGACCGCCTTCCGATCCCTCGATGATCTCCAGATGCCTCAGGGTGGTCGGATCGATGAGGAGCGCGTCGGCGCGCTGCCTGTGCGCAATCGCCCGCACGTGGGCGAGATCGACCTTCTGCGTCGTGCGCAGGTAGTGGACGAGCGCGCCCGCCGCCGAGACGGCCGCCGGCCGGCGATCGAGGCCGAAGCCCTCGAGGCTGCCGGCGCGCAGTTGATCGAGCAGCGTGCGCCGCGCCGCTTCGAAGTCGAACGTCCACGCGTCGACGGCGGTCGCCGGGCACCCGGCGGCGCGGAGCTGAGGCACGCGATCGGGGAGCGAGGAGGCCGGCCTGCCGTCGACCGAGATGTCGGCCGGCACCACCAGCTCGCGCGGGCGGATCACGGCCAGTTCGTCGCCGAGCACCTGCAGGCCGTCGGCGCCCTCGTACTCGGCGGCGCTGAACTCGCCCGTCGAGGGATCCAGCAGGGCCGCGCCGAGGGTGTGCGCGCCACCGGGCGCGAGCGCCAGGATGAAGGCCGGCTCGCGCGCGTCCAGCCAGCTGGCGTCGGTCAGAGTACCGGGCGAGACGACGCGCACGACCTCGCGCCTGACGATGCCTTTGGCCTTGCGTGGATCCTCGACCTGATCGCAGACGGCGACGCGAAAGCCCTTCTTCACGAGGCGCGCGATGTAGCCGTCGGCGGCATGGTACGGGACGCCGCACATCGGGATGGCGCCGCCGCCGGCATCCCGCGATCGAGACGTCAGCGTCAGCTCGAGCGCGCGTGCCGCCACCAGGGCATCTTCATAGAACATCTCGTAGAAGTCGCCCATCCGGAAGAAGAGGATCGCGTCGCGGTGCTGCTGCTTCGCCTCCAGATACTGCCGCATCGCCGGCGTTGCGGCCGGCGCGCCGGCTCGCGGCGTCGAATCGGTCGGACTGCTCATGCAGAGTATGCTTAGTCTAGCGTATGCGTGTGCTCGCGCTGGACACGACGGCGCGCGCCGGGAGCGCCGCGCTCGTCGAGGATGGGCGGCTCGTCGACCACCGGACGGGCGACGCGTCGCGGACCCACGCGGAGCGGCTGCCTGGCGATCTGCTCGGAATCCTCGCCGATCGCGGCTGGCCGCTGGCGTCGATCGATCTCTTCGCCGTCGCGTCCGGTCCGGGCTCGTTCACCGGTCTGCGAGTCGGGATTGCCACCATCCAGGGGCTGGCGCTGGTCGAGCGGCGCCCCGTCGTTGCCGTCTCGGCGCTCGAGGCGCTGGCGCAGGCCGGCAGTGCGGGGGCGGCCATGGGCGACCATGTCGGAGCCTGGATGGATGCGCGTCGGCGTGACGTCTTCACGGCGCTCTACAGGGTCGGCGAGGGCCCGAGGTTCTCGCGCGATCGGCTCGTCGAGATCGAGGGCGCCAGCGTCGGCGCGCCGGCATCGGTGCTCGCTCGCTGGGCGGACCGCACCGGCGGCGTGCCGCTGATCGTTGCCGGCGACGGCGCAGTGCTCTACCGGGCTCTTCTCGAGAGCGAGGCCCCGCCTGGCTCTCGCGTGGTCGGCGATATCCCTCCGCTCGCCGCTACGATCGGCCTCATGGCGGCGCCGCTGTGGCGCGAGGGAGGCGCCACGACGGCGGCCGGAATCCAGCCGCTGTACGTGCGTCGTCCGGACGCAGAGGTCGATCGAGAGCATCGCGCGGCTGCGGCCGCGGGCGCTGGGCGTCCAACATCTGGATCGTGACGTTGACGATTGGCCCGGTGATCTCCGCCGACGACCTCGAGGCGGTCATTGCCATCGAGCAGGCATCCTTCACCAGCCCGTGGACGCGGGAGATGTACCTCGCCGAACTGGAGCACAAGGGGCGCGCGTACATCTTCCTGGCCAAAGACGATGCGGGGAAGGCGGCCGGGTTCTGTTCCTGCTGGCGGATCCTCGACGAACTGCACGTCAACAATCTCGCCGTGGCGCCGGATTTCCGGCGCCGCGGCATCGGGTCCGCACTGCTGCAGCACGTGCTCGTAGAAGGGGCGCGGGCCGGGGCGCAGCGGGCGACGCTGGAGGTGCGGCGGTCGAACGACGTCGCGCGCCTGCTCTACCAGCGCGCGGGCTTCGAAGTCAGGGGGCTGCGGCCGCGGTACTATACGAATCCGATCGAAGACGCGCTCGTGCTGTGGAAGGACGATCTGTCCGGGAGCTGACCTTGCGACCGCCTCGCGCGTGTGTTAGGTTTCGAGCATGTGCGCGAAGCTCTAATCGAACCATCGCCAAAGGAGGCGGAGCATGAATTCAGAGCGCCATGATCTCAGAGAAGTGCTGCTGACCACCAATCCCGAGTTTCACGACCTCGCCAGCCAGCATCACCAACTCGAAGATCGGCTCCACGAACTCACCGCCAAGCCGCATCTGTCGGAACCGGAACAGGTCGAAGAAGTGACCCTCAAGAAGCGGAAGCTCCAGCTGAAGGATCGGATGGAAGACATCCTCCGTCGTCATCGTCGGCCCTGACGCGCCGCTCCTGGCGGGCGCCGCGGGGCGCCCGCCGCTCGCTCCGCACTACAATCGACATCCCATGCGCATCGATCCCGCCGGGCTGCCGTTCATCGGCGGCGCGCTGATCATTGCACTCGTCGCCGGCACCGCGGCCGGCTGGCCGGCCGCCGCGCCGTTCCTGGTGCTGGCCGGCTTCTTCGCGTACTTCTTCCGCGATCCCGAGCGCGCGATCGCCGGCGCCGCCAACGCCGTGGTCTCGCCCGCCGACGGCCGCGTGCTCGTCGCCGGACCGGCCGAGCCGTCGGCGCGGCCGGAAGGGGACTGGCAGCAGATCAGCATCTTCCTGTCGCCGATGAACGTGCACGTGAATCGCGTGCCGGCGTCCGGCCGGATCACCAGGGTCAGCTTCCAGCCGGGCCGGTTTCTTCCGGCCTACCACCGCGATGCCGCCTCGACCAACGAACGGAGCGAGATCTGGATCGATCACGGTGGACAGTCTGTCGTGGCGCGCCAGATTGTCGGCATCCTCGCGCGACGGGTCGTCTGCCGCGCCAGGCCGGGCATGGAGGTGCGGGCGGGCGACCGGTACGGCGTCATGAAATTCGGCTCCCGGATGGACGTGTTCGTGCCGGTGAATGCGACGCTGCAGGTGAAGGTCGGCGATCTCGTGCGCGCCGGCGAAACCGTCATTGCGGTGCTACACTGAATTCCGGCGGGCGGGATCGATCCCGGCCTCGCCGATCGGGTGCACATGCCGACCCCGGGGACCGAAGAGCGACGCTTCCGCTTCAAGCGAAGGACCGACGCCCGGCCGTCGGCGCGCTTCCGGCGCGGCGTCTACCTGCTGCCGAGCCTGTTCACGCTCGGCAACATGTTCTGCGGATATGCCTGCGTCGTGTTCGCCATGCGCGGCGAGTTCGAGACCGCGGCGCCCTTCATCGGCGTCGCCGTGGTGCTCGACATGCTCGACGGACGCATCGCGCGGCTCACGGGCAGCGCGAGCGCGTTCGGCGTGGAGTTCGATTCGCTGGCCGACGTGATCTCGTTCGGGATGGCGCCGGCCATCCTCGCGTTCTCATGGGGACTGCAGCCGCTCGGCCGGCTCGGCTGGGCGGCCGGCTTCCTCTTCGTGAGCGCGGCGGCGATGCGGCTCGCGCGCTTCAACATCCAGACCAGCCAGGGAGGAGACCGGCGCTACTTCGTGGGCATGCCGAGTCCGGCGGCGGCGGGCGTGCCCGCGGCAACCGTCTTCGCGTTTCCGCCTGGGCTCCACGACTATCGCGCGGCGCTGCCGGCGCTCGCGATGGTGCTCGTGCCCGCGTTGCTCATGGTGAGCACGATCCGGTTCCGCAGCTTCAAGACCTTCGACCTGCGTGCGCGACGGCCGTACACGATCCTGTTTCTGTTCGCCGTGGGTGTGGCGCTGATCGCCACCCATCCCCGCATCGTGCTCGCCGTCGTCGCCTACGCGTACCTGGCTTCGGCGTTCATCGGCATGGCGATCACGCGGTTCAAGCGCCGCGACGGACATCCGCGGCAGGGCGAGGGGCACGCTCACCCGCCGGCCGACACGCGCACGCGGGAAGGCGACCGGCAGTACGGGCCGCGGGATTCAGCGGCGCGCTGATCGTCCGAGCCGCGTCGCCCCGACGATCTGGAGCGCCGGGCCTGGCGGGTCCGCTGTGTGGCGGCGCCGAACCGTCCGCGTGCGATCGCGGCAGGCCGCCGCGCCTCACTGGCCATCCGCCGCGTTCACCGGCAGGGTGAGCGTCACCGTCGTCCCCACGCCTCGATGGCTCATGACCTCGATCCGGCCGCCGTTCAGTTCGAGATTCCGCCTGGCGATCGTCAGGCCGAGGCCGGTGCCGGCGGCCTTGGTCGAGAAGTACGGCTCGAACACGCGGGCGACCGACTCGGGATCCATGCCGATGCCGGTGTCGGCGACCTCGACCACGATCGCGGTGGGATCGGCGCCGCACCGGGCCGTCACGGTGAGACGGCCGCCGCCAGGCATGGCGTGCAGCGCGTTCTCGACGACGTTGGTCAGGGCTCTGGAGAACAGCGTGCGATCGATCGTGGCCGGCGGAAGGCCGGCCGGAGCCTGCACCAGCAGCTCGACGCGGCCGGCCAGGCCGGCGCGATAGGGCTCCAGCACTTCGTCGAGCAGCGCGGACAGATCGGTGGGCTCGGGCTTCGCGGTCGGCGACGAAGCAAAGCTGGAGAACTCGGCGGCGATCTGTCGCAGCAGCCGCACCTGGCTGAGGATGGCGCTCACGCACTCGTCGAGCACCGGCGACAGCGGCCGGCCGCGGTCGAGGTTGACCCGGCGCGCATGTTCGGCCGAGAGCTGAATCGGCGTGAGTGGATTCTTGATCTCGTGCGCCACCTGTCGCGCCATCTCCGCCCACGCTTCGAGACGTTGCGTCCGCTCGAGCTCCGTGCGCTGCCGCTGCAGATCGGCGGCCATCTGGTTGAAGTCCTCGACCAGGCGACGCAGCTCGTCCGACGAGGTGGCGGCGATGCGCGCGTCGAGCTCGCCGCGCGCGATGCGGCGCGTCGCCCGCGTCAGTCGGTTCACCGGATCGGCAATCCGCTCGGCCATCCAGTAGCCGAGGACGCCGCCGAGCAGGATGAAGAGCACGGCGGCGAACAGCACGCGGCGGTCGAGCTCGTCCTTCTGCTGCTCGATTTCGTGCTGCCGCAGCGCCACCGGCACGGTGACGATGCCCTCGCTGCCGCCGGCGCGAACCGGGGCGGCCGCCAGGAGGTACGGCAGATCGCCGACCTGTTCCACGCCGACGTAGGTCGGCAGACGGTCGAGGACGATGCGGCGGTATACGTCGGCCGGCGTGCGCGGCGACAGCAGCCCCGAGGCGAACAGCTCGCGCTCGCTGGTCGCGAGGAGGTGCGTCCGGTCGAAGAGGTTCACGTCCTGGTCGATCGCGATCCGGACGAGCAGCATGATCTGGTCGTCGATCACCTGCAGCGCGGCCGCGCCATTGGCGCCAACGCTCCGCTGCTGGAGCGTGGCGTAGTCCTCGACGAGGCGCTGGGCCACCCTGGCCGTCCGTCCGGCCGCCTCTTCGATGCCGGCGTTGAGCTGGGAGACGAAATAGGCGCGCGTCGCCATGGCGAGAGCGACAACCGGTGCAATCGCGCCGACGAGAAACGCGAGGAACAGCTTGCTGTAGAAGCTCCGGCGCACTTCGCGCAGCAGGGCGCGTCCGCTGGCGGGCGCGTGCGGCGTCAGCGTGTTGAATGCCGTCGCGCCGCCGAGAATCAGCGCGAACAGCACGAAGGTGACCGCGATGAGCTCCGCCAGATCGATCAGGTGTCCGGGCGTCGTGATGATGGGATAGCCGAGCGCATAGATGCCGCCGCGATCGCTGAGAAAATAGACGCGGAAGCGCTGGCCGTCCCGTTGCAGCGTGTCCCAGAAGGGCTCGCGCGAAGCCACCAGCCGATCGAATACCTCGTCGGTCAGGGCCCACGCGCTGGTGCCTTGAACGAACAAGGGCGCGCGGCTCCAGCCAAAGACGACGAATGTCACGTCGCTGCCGGAGGCGCCTTCCCGGGCCGCCGCGCGGTCCGGCCGGAGCGACTCGAGGTACGGGCTCTGCGACGAGATGAAGGGGAGCGCCGTGTAGTCGAGCATGACGTGCACGACGATCGACCCCAGGAGCCGGCGGCGGGCATCACAGATGCCGCGGCTGGCGCGCAGCGCGCGGCGTTCGGTCGAGCCGAACGGCGTGACCTCCTCGAAGAGGTCCCAGTCGCCGCAGCGGGCCGCGACATGCCGTCCGGTGCCGTACTCGGGGAGGTTCAGCGCGAAGCGGCTCACGAGCGCGCCGCTGGCGTTGTAGAGCTCGACGGCCGACGTCAGCCGGTACTCGGCGAGCGCCGTTCGCGCCCAGATCTCGAAGGCGCGATCGGCGCCAGGGGGGGCGGCCTCGGCGGCCCCGGCGCTCACGTACGCCGCCGGCGACGGCAGCGCGTCGATCGCGGTGAGCGCCTCGCGCATCCGGTTCTGCAGGTCCGTCCTGAGGCTGGCGACCTGCGGCCCGAAGCTGGTCGCGACCAGCGTCTCCTTGGCGGCGGTGGCATAGGCGACGAGCGACGGATAGGTGGCGAGCGCCGGCACCAATAGCGCGAGGAACAACAGGCCCAGCCGCGCGGCCTGCGATGTGCGGCGCGAGCGGCCGCGCCGCGAGGCGAGCGCAGCGGCGCATGCACCGGCGGCGCCAGCCGCCACGAGGAGCGGCAGCGCCGGTGGCGCGCCGGCGGGTCCGAGCAGCAGGCCGAGCGCAGCACCGCCGGCTCCGGCCGGAAGTCCCACCGCCAGCGAAAAGGAGCGCCGGGCGCGCCACAACGCCGACGGCGCCCGCAGCAGGGCCGCCGCCGCCCAGACCGCCGCCGCGTGCAGGAGCACGAGACCGAAGGTGGTGCCGAGCCGCCCGACGTCGATCGGGTGCAGCGACAGGTGCAGCAGATCGACCGGAGAGGCCAAGACGATCCGCTGGAGTTCACGCTCGTACGCCTTCAGCAGTTGCAGGCTGGCGAATCCAGCCAGGAGGTAGACGCCAGCGAGGCGTGCGGTGTCACCGGCGCGGGTCCGCAGGATCGGCGGCCGAGGACGCAGGTAGCGCCGCCGTTCCAGCAGATCGATGGCAATCCAGACCAGCCCCACCCACATCAGGTTCGTGAGGATGAGGTCGACGGGGTCGCCAGCGAGGCGGCCGCCCTGCAGAGGGAGGCCGAACCAGAGCACGAGCCGGCTGCCGACCACGAGCGCGCCCAGGATCGCGGCCGACGCCGCGGCGCGCCGTGGTGTCGGCGCCGGACCCCGCCAGTCGACGACCGGCGCCGTGCAGAAGAGCAGGACGATCGCCAGAACCAGCCAGACGGCGGTTGCCGTTGCGCGCCGCCAGTTCGCACGCGCGGCTGCTAGATCGACCGGCGACAGCTCCGCCTCGACGAGCGGGGCGCCATCCTGGGTCCGAATCAGAAACCGGAAGGGTCCCGGCGCTGGCGTCTCGCCGTCGGCGATCACGCGCAGCGCCACCGGCGCGACCGCGGTGGCGACACGGAACGTGTCGGCGAGACCGGGCGACAGGTCGCGCCCGAGCGACTGCTCGACGGCGATGGTGGCCAGGCGAGGTGAGGCGCGACCGACCTCGACGACGGGCACCAGCCTCACGAGCCGCGGTCCCAGGGCGCCCGGCTCCACCAAGAGCGCGGAGGGACCATCGGTCCGCCCGGGCGGCAACTCCCAGACGTGTCCGGCCCAGGCCAGCGGCGCGCCGTTCCGATCGTAGACCGTGACGCCGGTGCGGTCCGAGGCGCCGGGGGGCAGTGCGGCGGCGACGAGCTCGAACAACCTTCGAGCCGCGGCCGCATCGCGCGAGGCGGCGAGGATCGTGTCGCGTGCGGGCGCGACCTTCGCCGCGGCGGCGTCGAGCGCCGCGGCGCTCGACGCGAAGCGATCGCGCAATTCAGCCTCGACGCGCGCCAGCGCCGCCGCGTCGTCGGCGCCGAAGCGGAGGCGTTCCAGCGTCCAGCCGCCGAGCGCTGCGAGCAGGGCGCAGACGACCCCCGCGCGTGCGAGGCGGGCTACGGACATGTGCTGATCACCGTGCCAGGACAGAATACAATCAGTATCAACGCAATTGGGTCTCAAGCTCCTGTTGAAGCGCGGCGCGCTGCTGGCTGCAGCGAACTGGCCGATCGTGGCGATTCAGTTCGTCGCGCAGACCGCGTTTCAGGTGCTGCTCGCCCTGCCGCTGGTGGGCGCCGCCGTCCTCGTGGCCGTACTGCTGGGCCGTGACGTCGGTGGGCTGCTGCAGGGCGGCGTCCGCGAGGTCTTCACGCACATCAGCGGCGCGCTGGCGTCACAGCCGGTGGCGTTCGGCGCGTTCATCGGCATCTTCGCCATCGGGCTGGTCGGCGGATCGATTCTGATGTTCCTCGTCAAGGCGGGCACCGTCGACGTCCTGGTCGCCGCGCACCAGGCAGCTGCGCCGATCGAACGCGATCCCCTGCTCTTCGTCACGCTGCGAAGCGCATCGGCATTCAGCCTTCGACGCTATCTCGACGGCTGCCGCCGGCTGTTCCGCCGGTTCCTGGCGCTCGGCATCGGGCTGATGGTCGTCTATGGCCTTTCCGCGGCGGCCTATCTGGCGTTCATCGTCTACGGCTATCAGGCAGCGACGGGCGTGAGCCGCATCGGCTGGACCGTGACCGCTGCGCTCGCTTCGATTGGTCTGGTCGCCTGGATGACCGCGGTGAACCTCGTGTATCTGCTGATGCAAGTGGCCATCGCGAGCGACGATGTATCGCTCGCCGACGCGGCGCGGCGGGTGGCCGGTCTTCTTCGACGCGATCTGGTTGAGGTTGCGGGCGTGCTCGCCGTGGTGCTCGTGCTCGTGGCGGCCGCGATCGTCGTCTCGGCCCTCGTATGGTCGGGCGTCGGGCTGATCGCGTTTGTCCCGCTCGTCGGGCTCGCCGTGCTGCCGCTGCAGGCGGCGGCTCTGCTGCTGCGCGGGCTGGTGTTCCAGTACGTCGGGCTCAGCGCGCTCGGCGCCTACGTGGTGCTCTATGGATCGCGCGGGCGGGCGGAGTCGCCGGACGCCTGGGTGTCTCAGGAGCCTGCGCCGCGAGCCTCGATCAGGGATCAGGTTCCCCGGCCCGCCGGCCCGGCGGCGATGGCATCGCAACGTTCGGGAGCGGCGCGATCGGCGTCTCCGGCGGCTCGATCGCTCGCGTGACCGCGATTGCCGTGGCTCCGGCCGCGATATCGCGGCCGATCGCAACCACGGCCGGAAGGGCGGCCGGTGGAAGCCGGAAGGCGTACGGCGGCCCGGCGGTCTCGCCGCCGCTCGACAGTTCGCCCACCAGCCGTCCGTCCACCAGGCTGTAGGCCGGCACCGACGACCCGACCCCCGCGACCAGCAGCGTGCCGCCGGCCTTGACCGGCCCGCCGAGCGGCCGCGCCGGGAGCGGCGCGCGCCAACGCTGGACGCCGCTCGTGCGATGGAGCGCACGCAGCATGTTGTCGAGCGACACGAAGTACACGAGATTGCCGTCGACCAGGGGAGGACCGATCACGTCGGCGCCGGTGCGCCATCGCCAGTCGATGCGCCCGTCTCCTGCCCGAAGGCAGTAGAAGAAGTTGTCCTCCGAACCGACGTACACGCGATCGTCGAGCGCGAGGATTCCGCTCCCGGGCCCGCCGAGCCGCCGATCCCACAGCCGCGCGCCGTTCTGCACCTGCAGCGCGGCCACGCGGCCGTCGTCGAGCGACACGTACACGCGATCGGCGGCCAGCGCCGGCGGCGCGTGAGCCGCCGAGCCGAGGGCGCTGCGCCAGAGCTCGACACCGTCGGACGCGCGGAGCGCGACGATGTCGCCAGCGGCCGTGGCAGCGATGAGCCAGCCGTTGTCCCAGACCGGCGGCGCCGCCAGCGCGCCCGCAAGCGCCACCTGCCACACGGTCGATCCGTCGGCGGCACGCAGCGCGCGCAGCGATGTCTCTTCGACGAGGAACACGAGATCTCCGCCGGCGGCCATCGGCAGCGTCGGGGCGGCGTCGACGAGCCATCGGCGGAGCCCGGTGGCGAGATCGTAGGCGGCGAGGCGGTCGCCCGCGATGGCGTAGTACGCGCGAGTGCCGTCATAAGCAGGGGCGACGGCGAGACGCGACCCCAGCGGCAGCGTCCAGAGCGGGCGCAGAGGGAACAATGCGAGCGGCGCCTGCGTCGCCCGCGCGTCGAGCGGTGCGGCTGCGAGGAGGATCCCCGCGCCGAGGCTACAACATATGGTGGTCCAGCGCGGCCGCACGCCGCTATAATAGCGTCTAATTCGTCCCGGTCCTTCCGTGAGCCACCAGACCATCATCGTTCTCGATTTCGGCTCCCAGTACACGCAGCTCATCGCGCGCCGGCTGCGCGAGCTCTCCGTGTACTCGGAGATCTGGCCGCACGACGCGCCGGCCGCGCGGATTCGGGCGCGCCAGCCGGCCGGGATCATCCTGTCGGGCGGGCCCAAGAGCGTGCGCGATCCTGGCGCGCCGAAGTGCGATCCGGCCGTCTTCACGCTGGGGCGGCCGATGCTGGGCATCTGCTACGGCATGCAGTTGATGGCCGACACGCTCGGCGGTCGCGTCGAGCCGGCGCCGCAGCGCGAGTTCGGCCACGCGGCGGTGACGGTCGTCTCCGGGTCGCCGCTGTTCGAGGGCGTGCCTGGAGACATCCGCGTGTGGGCGAGCCACGGCGATCTGGTGGCGGCCGCGCCAGCCGGCTTCGACGTGGCCGCCACGAGCGCGAACGCGCCGATCGCCGCGATGTCGGACTCGTCGCGGGCGCTGTACGCGCTCCTCTTCCATCCTGAAGTGGTCCATACCGAAGCGGGCCTCCAGATCCTGCGCAACTTCTCCCGCGGCATCTGCGGGTGCACCGGCGATTGGACGATGGCGTCGTTTGTCGACGAGGCGACGGAGCGCGTCCGGCGGCAGGTCGGCGCCGGGCGTGTGGTCTGCGGCCTGAGTGGGGGAGTCGATTCGACGGTTGCCGCGCTCATCGTTCACCGCGCGATCGGCGAACGGCTGACGTGCATCTTCGTGGACAACGGCGTGCTGCGCCTCGACGAGGCGGCCCAGATCCGCCGGCGGTTCGAACGGCTGCGGCTTCCGCTGGCGTTCACCGACGCGTCGGCGCTCTTTCTCGAGCGCCTGGCCGGCGTGACCGATCCCGAGCGGAAACGGAAGATCATCGGTGCCGCCTTCATCGACGTGTTCGAGGCGGAGGCGGCCAAGCTCGGCCAGGTGGAGTTCCTGGCGCAGGGCACGCTCTATCCGGACGTGATCGAGTCGGTGACGGTGGTCGGGCAGTCGGCGCTCATCAAGAGCCACCACAACGTCGGCGGTCTGCCCGAGCGGATGCGGATGCAGCTGGTCGAGCCGCTCCGCGAACTGTTCAAGGACGAAGTGCGCGAGGTCGGGCGCCAGCTCGGGCTCGATCCGGAATTCGTCGTCCGGCAGCCGTTCCCCGGGCCGGGGCTGGCGGTGCGGATTCTCGGCGAGATCACGCCGCTGCGGCTGGATCTGCTTCGGCGGGCCGACGCGATCGTCTCCGACGAGATCCGGCGCGGCGGTTGGTACGAGCGGCTGTGGCAGAGTTTCGCCGTGCTGCTGCCGGTGCAGAGCGTGGGCGTGATGGGCGACGAGAGGACCTACGAGTACACCGCGGCAATCCGCGCCGTGGAGAGCCGGGACGGCATGACGGCCGACTGGGCGCGGCTGCCCCACGAGCTCCTGGCGCGGATCTCGTCGCGCATCGTGAACGAGGTGCGCGGCATCAACCGTGTCGTGTACGACATCAGCTCGAAGCCGCCGTCGACGATCGAGTGGGAATGAGATCGGATGTGCGGACGCGAGTGTTAGAGATGTTGGGATTCGGGAATTCCGGGACTTGAGGATCTGAGGACTTGACGCCGGAGTTCGTCCATCTCCACCTGCATACCGAGTTCTCGCTGCTCGACGGCGCGTGCCGGATCGACGAGCTGCTCGATCAGGCGGTCGCGCTCGGGATGCCGGCGATCGCCGTCACCGAACACGGCAACCTGTTTTCGTCGGTCGTCTTCCACGATCACGCCCGGCAGCGCGGGTTGACGCCGATTCTCGGGTGTGAAGTCTACGTCGCGCCGGGCAGCCGGCACCGGAAGAACGGCAGCCCGGGCGAGACGCAGAACCATCTCGTCCTGCTGGCCGAGACCATCGAGGGCTATCACAACCTGATCAAGCTGGTCTCGGCCGGCTACACCGAGGGGTTCTACTACAAGCCGCGGATCGACAAGGAGCTGCTCGCGCAGCATGCGACCGGACTCATCGGCCTGAGCTCGTGCCTGAAAGGGGAGGTCGCCGAAGGGCTGTCGCACCTGCAGACGCGCAAGGCGGTCGAGGCGGCGGCCTCCTACCGCGACATCCTCGGGCCGCGGAACTTCTTTCTCGAGATGCAGTGGCACGGCATCGACGAACAGCGGACGGTGAACGGCGGGCTGCCGGCCATCGCGCGCGATCTCGGCCTGCCGCTGGTGTGCAGCAACGACGTGCACTACCTGCGCGAGGCCGACGCCCATCCCCACGACGTGCTGCTGTGCATCGGGACGGGCAAGGCGTTCAGCGATCCGAAGCGGCTGCGCTACGACGCGCGCCAGTTCTTCCTCAAGAGCGCCGCGGAAATGGCCGGCGTCTTCAAGGATCATCCAGAGGCGCTCGCCAACACGCTGCGGATCGCCGAGCGCTGCAACGTCGTGCTGCCGCAGGGCGAGAACCACCTGCCGGATTTCGACGTACCGCCGGGTTACACGCTGAACGGCTACTTCGAGCATGTCGCGCGCGAGGGGTTTGCCGAGCGGCTCCCGCGGCTCCGGCAGCTTCGCGACGCGGGGACGCTCCGCCATACGATCGACGAGTACGAACGGCGGCTCGCCTACGAGATCGAGATGATCGAGCAGATGAAGTACGCCGGGTACTTCCTGATCGTGTGGGACTTCATCCGCTTTGCGCGCGAGCAGGGAATTCCGGTGGGGCCCGGGCGCGGATCGGCGGCCGGCAGCCTGGTGGCCTACTGCATGCGGATTACCGACGTCGATCCGATCGACTTCGACCTGATCTTCGAGCGCTTCCTGAACCCGGAGCGCGTGTCGCTGCCCGACATCGACATCGACTTCTGCGAGCGGCGCCGCGGCGAGGTCATCGACTACGTGACGCGGAAGTACGGACGGGCGAACGTCGCGCAGATCATCACCTTCGGCACGATGAAGGCGAAGGCGGTGGTCCGCGACGTCGGGCGCGTCCTCGAGATGCCCTTCGCCGACGTCGACAAGGTCGCCAAACAGATCCCGCCGGCGCTCGACATGACGCTCGACAAGGCGCTCGAGGAGAGCGCGGCGCTCCGCGATCTGGAGCAGAACGACGTCAAGGTGAGGGAGCTGCTGGGCGTGGCGCGCCGGCTCGAGGGGATGACCCGGCACGCCTCGGTCCACGCCGCCGGCGTCGTCATTGCCCCGAGGGCGATCACCGAGTACGCGCCGCTCTACAAGGGGGCGCGCGACGAGATCACGACGCAGTGGTCGATGAAGGAGATCGAGCGCATCGGCCTGTTGAAGATGGATTTTCTCGGGCTCAGCACGCTCACGCTGATCCACGACGCCATCGGCGAGATCGCGCGGACCACCGGCGTCGAGCTCGACATCGACGGCGTTCCGCTGGACGACGAGCCGACCTACCGGATCTTCCAGGAGGGGCAGACCTACGGCATCTTCCAGTTCGAGAGCAGCGGCATGCGCGAGATCCTGCGCAAGTCGAAGCCGCAGCGGCTCGACGACCTCATCGCGCTCAACGCGCTCTACCGTCCAGGTCCGCTGCGCAGCGGCATGGTCGACGACTTCATCGCGCGCAAGCAGGGCCGGACCGAGATCAAGTACGAGCTGCCGGAGCTCGAGCCGGTGCTCGCCAGCACCTACGGCGTCATCGCCTACCAGGAGCAGGTGATGCGCATCTCCAACGTGCTCGCCGGCTTCACGCTGGGCGAGGCCGATCTCCTCCGCAAGGCCATGGGCAAGAAGAACGCCGAAGTGATGGCGACGATGCGCGGCAAGTTCGTCGACGGCGCGACGCGGAAGGGGCACGACGGGAGGAAGGCGGCGCAGATCTTCGACCTGATGCAGCACTTCGCCGGCTACGGCTTCAACAAGTCGCACTCGACCGCCTATGCGTTCCTCGCCTACCAGACGGCCTACCTGAAAGCGAACTACCCGCAGCACTTCGCCGCGGCGCTGCTGACGATCGAGGCCCAGAACACCGACAAGCTGGCGCTGTACCTCGGCGAGTGCCGCGACCGCGGCATCCCGGTGCTGCCGCCCGACGTCAACGAGAGCCTGGCGGCGTTCACCGTCACGCCCGCCGGTGTCCGCTTCGGCCTCAAGGCGATCAAGAACGTCGGCGAAGGGGCGATCGAATCGCTCCTGCAGGTGCGGAGCAACGGGCCAATTGCCTCGCTCCCGACCCTTTGCGAAGCGCTCGACCTGCGTCTGGCCAACAAGCGGGTGTTCGAGAGCCTGATTAAGGCGGGGGCCTTCGACAGCGTCGGCCGCGCGTCTCCCGGGTGCGGGGACCTGTCGCCCTCGGCGCTGCGGCCGCGCCTGCTCGCGGCGGTCGATGGCGCCTGCGAGCACGGCGCACGGCTCCAGCGCGATCGCGACGAAGGACAGGCGCAGCTCTTCGGCTTCGATCCGGGCCCGGCGGCCGCCGGCGGACGCTCCCTCGCGCCGTTGCCAGAGGCGGCGCCGTGGTCCGAGGCCGAGCGGCTGGCCTTCGAGAAGGAAACGCTCGGCCTCTACTGGAGCGGCCATCCGATCGACCGGTACGCCGCCGATCTGAAGGCGTTCGGATCGTCCCCGACCGGCGAGCTCGCCGAGCGGCCGCTCGCGCCGCCGCCAGCCGACGCCTGGGGGCCCGGCGGCCGCAAGCCGATCGAACCCGACGCAAGCGTCGGCGGCATCGTCGGTCCCGTGCGGCAGCTCAAGACCCGCAAGGGCGACCGCATGGCGGTGTTCACGCTCGAAGATGCGCAAGGCGGCGTGGAGGTCGTCGCGTTTCCCGAAGCGTATCAACGCGGCGCCGGGCTGGTCGAGACCGGCACGCTCGTCCTCGTACGCGGCAAACTGGAACACGACGACGACGCGGTGCGGATCATCGCGACCGAAATCGCGC
Source organism: Acidobacteriota bacterium (assembly GCA_020850715.1). GTDB lineage: Bacteria > Acidobacteriota > Vicinamibacteria > Vicinamibacterales > CAVVIG01 > JADZED01. Next base: position 80,683 of record JADZED010000049.1, on the reverse strand, counting down.
CGATCGAATCGGTGCGCGAACGGGTGGCGCGCGAGATCGCGATTCGTGTCAAGATGCCGGCGGCGCGTGCCTTGTTCGAGCAGCTCAACGAGATCTTCGCCCGCCATCGCGGCGACCGGCGCGTGTCGTTCGAGCTGGAGCTGCCGGGCGCGTCCGGGTCCCTGTGGGTGAAAGCCGACGTCTCGCAGGTCCGCGTGCAGCCGTCCGCGTCCCTGGTCGCGGAGGTGCAGCAGGTCGCCGGGATCGAATCGGTGACGCTGCGCTGAGAGCCCGCTGATGCCTGAAACCCTCGAATTCGAGGAGCCGATCGCGGCGCTGCTGAGGGAGATCGAGTCGCTCGAGCTGCGGCCCCCGACCGACGCGAGGGCCGCAGAGATCGCGGCGCTGCGCGCGCGGCTGACCGCCACCCGCGCGCGCGTCTATGCCACGCTCGCGCCGTGGCAGCGCGTCCTGGTGGCGCGGCATCCCGGACGGCCGGGGCTGCCCGATTTCATTGCGCGACTGTTCGCGAACTTCGTCGAGATTCACGGCGACCGCCGTTTCGCCGACGATCACGCCATCATGACGGGGTTCGCCGAGTTCAGGTCCCGCGCCGTGCTCCTGGTCGGTCACGTGAAGGGCGGCGAGGACACCAAGAACAAGATCTTCCGGAACTTCGGTTATGCGCGGCCGGAGGGTTACCGCAAGGCGCTGCGCGCGATGCGCCTCGCCGAGAAGTTCCGCCGGCCGATTGTCGTGTTCGTCGACACGCCGGCCGCCTACCCCGGCATCGAGTCGGAGGAGCGCGGCGTGGCCGAGGCGATCGCGCTCAACCTGCGCGAGATGATGCTGCTCGACGCCCCGATCGTGGTCATCGTGAGCGGTGAGGGCGGAAGCGGCGGAGCGCTGGGAATCGCCATCGGCGACCGGGTGCTCATGCTGGAGCATGCCATCTACAGCGTGATTCCGCCCGAGGGGTGCGCCGCGATCCTGTGGCGTGACGCGGCGAGGAAGGTGGAAGCCGCCGCCGCGTTGAAGATCACCGCGCCCGACCTGCTCGCACTCGGGGTGATCGACGAGATCGTGCCCGAGCCGGTGGGCGGCGCCCACGCGGACCCGGCCGCGGCGGCCGAGCAGGTCGGCGCAGCGCTCGACCGGGTGCTGGCGCAGGTCGTCCTGCTGGACCCGGCGGAGCGGCTGGAGCGGCGCTACTCGAAGTTCCGTGGAATGGGGCAGCCCGGTCGCGATTTCGTGGACCATGGCGAGTGACCGACCGGCGCAGGTCTTCATGTCCGATGCGTTCTTTGTGGTGATGCGGTGGATCGACACCAGTCAGTCGCAGATCTGACATGAGGGGCATCGGCCCGCGCTGGGACGCGGTGGCCTGCGACGATGCAGCCGCCGGACGGCTCGCCGAGGCGCTCGGTGTGCCGCTGATCGTCGCCCGGCTCCTGTGCCAGCGCGGCCTCGACGATCCTGCCGGCGCGGCGCGGTTCCTGAAGCCGTCGATCGATCACCTGCACGATCCGCTGCTCCTCGCCGACATGGGAGCGGCGGTTGATCGGATTCTCGGCGCCATTGCCCGGCGCGAGCGGATCGCGGTACACGGCGACTACGACGTCGACGGGATCACCTCGACCGTGATCCTCCGGCGTGCCCTGGAACTGCTCGGCGCCGACGTCGTCCATTTCATTCCGGAGCGGTTCAAGGACGGCTACGGCCTCCAACCCGCCTCGATCGAGCGGCTCCACGCCGACGGCGTGGCGCTGGTCGTGTCGGTGGACTGCGGCATCCGCGGCGCCGACGCGGCGCGTCGCGCGCGCGAACTGGGCGTCGATCTGATCGTCACCGACCATCATGAGCCTGATGTGGCGCTGCCGCCGGCCGTCGCGGTGATCAACCCGAAGCGGCACGATTGCCGCTATCCGGACAAGAACCTGGCCGGGGTGGGCGTCGCGCTGAAGCTGGTTCAGGCGCTGGGCCGGAAGTCGGGTCGGGAAGGCTGGCTCCCGGGATTCATGAAGATCGCGGCCATCGGCACGCTGGCCGACGTGGTGCCGCTGGTCGGCGAGAATCGCGTGATCGCGAAGCTGGGTCTGGACCTGCTGAGCCGCGGGCCGCACAAGATCGGACTGCGGGCGCTGCTCGACGTCGCCGGCCTCACCGGCAAGACGATCGACAGCTATCACGTGTCCTTCATGATTGCCCCGCGGGTGAACGCCGCCGGCCGGATGAGCACGCCGGACATCGCCACGCGCCTGTTCCTGGCAAGCGACGAGACGCTCGGCGATCAGGTGCGCGCGCTGGCGCAGCAGCTCGACGGCGAGAACGTGAAGCGACAGGCGGAGGAAGCTGAAATCCTCGCCGCCGCGAAGAAGCTCGTCCAGAGCGATCCGGACATCGGCGCGCGCGCCGTTCTCGTCGTCGCGGCCGACGGCTGGCACCGCGGCGTCATCGGGATCGTCGCCTCCAAGCTCGTGGACGCGTTTCACCGTCCGGCGATCGTGCTGTCGGTCGAGGACGGGGTGGCGCAGGGCTCCTGCCGGAGCATTCCGGCGTTCGACATGCTCGGTGCGCTCGAGCGGTGCGCGCCGCTGCTGCTGCGGTTCGGCGGCCACCGGCAGGCGGCCGGCCTCGCGCTCGATCGATCGCGCATCCGCGAGCTGCGTGCGGCGGTGAACGCCGTTGCCGACGAGCAGCTCGGCCCCGAGGATCTCATGCCGCGCCTGCGCGTCGATGGCGGCCTGGCGTTCCGCGGCATCACCGGCGGCGTCGCCGCCGGCGTGGCGGCGCTCGCGCCATTCGGCGCCGGCAACCCGAGGCCGGTGTTCGCCGCGCGCGGCGTGGAGATCGTCGACGGTCCCCGCAAGCTCAAGGAACGGCACCTCAAGATGGCCCTGAAGCAGGACGGTCGCATCTTCCGGGCGGTCGCCTGGCGCGCCGCCGAGCGGTGCGACGAGCTGGCCGCGCGCCGCGGGGCGCTCGACGTGGCCTTCTCGTTGGATCAGAATCAGTACAACGGAGAGACCTACGTCGAGCTGACGCTCGCCGACGTCAGGGCGACCGACGCATGACGCGGCCGGACGGCATGGACGCAGGGCCGCCGGCGGAGCGGAGGCGAGGGCCTTCTCGCAGACGCCGCAGCGCGGCAACGCCGCACTCCTGCAGCGTCGCAGCACCATGAATGCCGCCGTCCGCCGGAGGCTGCGTGCGGTCCTCGGCGTTTTCGCCATCGGTTTCGCGATCTCCGTGGGATTCGCCATCCGGCGCGCGGGCGCGCCGTCGCCAGACGCAGCCGTCAGGCCGACCGCGCCGGATGCCGTGGTCGAGAGCACCGGCGGCCGCATCGAGCGGTTCACCCTCGCACGCGAGGATGTCGTGGTCGAGTACGAACGGCAGGTGACCTATGCCGACGGCTCGACGCGGATGTTCGGCGTCGAGATCGTCACCACGGATCGCGACCGCGGCCGCACGTTCACGGTCGAGGGACGCGAGGGATGGCTCGGGCAGAACGAATCGACCATCGTCCTCGAGGGGGACGTGCGCCTCGAGGCGAGCGATGGGCTCGCTGCGCGCGCCGCGCGAGCGACCTATGCCGACGCCGACGGCGTGGTGCGGGCCGAGGGGCCGGTGGCCTTCGATCGCGGCCGGCTGCACGGCAGCGGCATCGGCATGACCTACGACAAGACGCAGGACGCGCTGGCGCTTCTCGAGGCGGCGGTGATTCGCATCGATCCCGACGGACATGGAGCCGGCGGCGCCGACATCACGGCCGGCAGCGCCACCTACGCGCGCCGCGCGCATGCGATTCGATTCGAACAGACGCTGCACTTCGAGCGCGACGGGCGGACGATCGAAGCCGATCGCGGCATCGCGCGCCTCACCGAAGACGATGCGCGGATCGCGGCCATCGAGTTGCGCGGCCGGGCGGCGATCGCCGGCATCGCGGCCACCTCCGGCGGCCTGCGATCGCTCGGCGGCGAGGCGGTCGACCTGAAGTACCAGCCCGACGGGCAGACGCTCGAGCACGCGCTCGTCGCAGGCGGTGCGGCGCTCGAGTTCGCGGGAACGGCGGCGGCCACCGGGCGCCGGCTCGAGGCCGGGACAATCGACCTCACGCTCGCAGCCGACGGCACGACGCCGGCCGCGCTGGTCGCGCACCAGGAAGTGGTGCTGACGCTGCCGGGCGCGAAGACGGTCCCGACCCGGACGATCCGCGCCGCCGATCTCGACGCGCGAGGCGAGGCGGGCCGGGGGCTCACGGCGGCGCGGTTTTCCGGCGGCGTCGACTACCGGGAGTCGGGTATCGGCGAGGGGCGCGCGGCGAGGTCGCGCACCCTCGAGGTCGAGACGACGCCGGGTCTCGGCGACATCCAGGAAGCCCGCTTCGTGGGCGGCGCGCGCTTCGAGGAAGGCCGGTTGCTTGCGGCGGGGGCGGCCGCACGATACCTCGTCGGGCCGGGGACGCTCGCGCTGAGCGGATCGGAGGCGGGACTGCCGGCGCCGCGGGTCGTGAACGACCGGATTCGCGTCGACGCCGAACGAATCGACCTTGCGCTCGACGGCCCGAAGGTATCGGCCCGCGACAGCGTCCAGAGCGAGCTGAAGCCGCCGGCGGACGCGCGGGACCGCACAGAGCGGCTTCCGTCGATGCTCGATCGGGATCGCCCCGTCAACGTCACCGCCGACGCGCTCGACTACGACGGCACGGCCTCGAAGGCGGTCTACACCGGCCGCGCGCAGCTCTGGCAGGGCGACACATCGGTGAAGGCGGCCGCAATCGTTCTGGACACCCGGACCGGCAACCTCACGGCCGACGGTCCCGTCACCACGACGACGATGCTGGGGCAGAGAGACCCGGATCGGCGGATCGAGCGCGTGCGCTCGATCGGGACGGCGGCGTCCTTCGTCTACGACGAGCAGCTCCGCCGCGCGACTTGGGCCGGCGGCGCCCACTTGAGCGGACCGCAGGGCGACATGACGGCGGACCGGATAGAGCTGTACCTGAAGCCCTCGGCCGGCGAGCTCGAACGGGCCGAGGCGTACGACGAGGGGAACGGAATGACGCTGCGCGAGCAGCAGCGAACGACCACCGGCAGCCGTCTGACCTATACCGCCGCCGACGATCGCTACGCCGTCGCGGGCACGCCCGTGAAGATCGTCGACCAGTGCGGACGCGAGACGACCGGCCGCACGTTGATCTTCCAGAGGGCGACCGATAGTATCGTCGTCGATGGCAACGGGTTTCGGACGCAGACGAAGGGCGGAGCGGGATGCCGCTGACGCCTCCTATCGCGTGATCACAAAGGACGCCGGCGTCCTTTGTGGTGGCTGATGTCCACCCTCCGCACCCACAATCTCACGAAGTCCTACGGCGGACGCACCGTCGTACGCGGCGTCAGCCTCGAAGTCGCATCGGGCGAGATCGTCGGCCTGCTGGGGCCGAACGGCGCCGGGAAGACGACGACGTTCTACATGGCCGTCGGCCTGGCCGCGCCCGATTCCGGGCGGGTCGAACTGGATGGGCAGGATGTCACCGCCGACCCGATGTACGTGCGGGCGCGCAAGGGCATCGGTTATCTGCCGCAGGAGCCGTCGATCTTCCGCGGGCTGACCGTGGAGCAGAACATCCTCGCCATTCTCGAAACGCTGAAGCTCGATGCCGCTTCCAGAAAGCGGCGGCTCGCCGAGTTGCTGGCGGAGCTCAACCTGACGCCTCTCGCCCGCGCACCGGCCTACACGCTGTCGGGTGGCGAACGGCGGCGGGCCGAGATCACGCGCGCGCTGGTAGTGTCGCCCAAGTTCATTCTCCTCGACGAGCCGTTTGCGGGGATCGATCCGATTGCGGTCTCGGATATCCAGAAGATCATCTTTCACCTGAAGGATCGCGGGATCGGCGTGCTCATCACCGATCACAACGTGCGGGAAACCCTTCGGATAACCGACCGCGCCTACATCGTCCACGACGGCGTGATCTTCAAGAACGGCACGCCCGATGGCCTTGCCGCCGATGAGGAAGTCCGTAGAATTTACTTAGGGACAGACTTTCGATTGGACTAACATGGGCCTGGGAATTGCATCAGCTCTGGCGCATCACCACCGCGCCGGGCGGCACCCAGGCGCGAGTTGAGCCGGTAAGTGACAGTCGCCTCGACACTTCTCGGGGATCGCACCGCGACATGGGTATCCAGCAGAAACTTCACACGAAGCTCGTTCAGAAGCTGATTCTCACGCCCTCGCTGCAACAGGCGATCAAGCTTCTGCCAATGTCGACGCTGGAGCTCTCCGATCTCCTGAACCAGGAAATGGTCGAAAACCCGATGCTGGAAGAGGTTCCGACCGAGGATCTGCAGCCGGCGGACGCGGTGCAGACGCCGGAGAAGACCGAGGCCGAGCAGCCCGCCAGCAAGACCGACAACTGGGACGATCAGGACTACGAATATTTCTTCGGCGACTATCTGGACGACGGCTATCGTCCTCGGGCGCCGCAGGAGGTGAAGGAGCTGCCGCCGATCGAGAATACGCTCTCGACGTCGAGCTCGCTGTCCGATCACCTGATGTGGCAGCTTTCCATGCAGACCGACGAGCCGCTCATGCGCGAGATCGGGTCGGCCATCGTCGGGAACCTCGACGACGATGGGTATCTGGTCGCGTCGTTCGAAGAGCTGGCGGCCATGGGACCCTGGCCGGTCGAGGAGGTGGAGCGGGCGCTGCGGCTGATCCAGGGCTTCGACCCGACGGGGGTCGCCGCCCGGGACCTCCAGGAGTGCTTGCTGCTCCAGTTGCGGCACCTGGGGCTGGAGGGAACGCCGACCGAGAAGATCGTCACCGATCACCTGCGGCTGCTCCAGAACCATCAAGTGCCCGAGATTGCGCGCAAGCTCGGACTGACGATCGACGATCTCAAGGAGCACGTCGAGACGATCCGGCACCTCGATCCAAAACCGGGGAGCCGCTACAACCCGACGCAGTCCCAGTACGTGATTCCCGACGTCTACGTCATGAAGGTCGAGGATCAGTATGTGGCGGTGCTGAACGAGGACGGCCTGCCGCAGATGCGCATCAGTCCGGTGTACCGCCGGCTGCTCGACAAGAGCGCCGCCGAGAACACGGACGAGACGCGCGCCTATGTCAAGGACAAGTTCCGCTCGGCGTTGTGGCTGATCAAGTCGGTGGAGCAGCGCCAGAAGACGATCCACAAGGTCGCGAACAGCATCATCAACTTCCAGCGTGAGTTCCTCGACCACGGCATCGAGCACCTGCGGCCGCTGGTGCTGCGCGACGTGGCCAACGACATCGGCATGCACGAATCGACGGTCAGCCGGGTGGTGACCAACAAGTACATGCACACGCCGCAGGGCGTGTTCGAAATGAAGTACTTCTTCCACAGCGGCATCAACAGCTCGTATGGCGAGAACGTGTCGTCGGTCACGATCAAGCAGCGCATCCGGAGGATCATCGAGAACGAAGACCCCCGCAAGCCGCTGAGCGACTCGAAGATCGTCGCCATCCTGCAGCGGGAGGGACTCGTGCTGGCGCGGCGCACGATCGCGAAATACCGCGAGGAGCTGAAGATCTCCACGTCGAACCAGCGGAAGATGCTCTACTAGGCTCATCACATCAGGGGCGGCGCCATGCGTCTCGAGCTCACCGGTCGACAAGTGGACATCACGCCGGCCCTGCGCCGGCTGATCGACGGCAAGCTGGCAAAGCTGGCCCGGCGGCTGAACGCGCACGCGCTCTCGGCGCAGGCCGTGCTCGCCCGCGAGCGGGGCAGGTGCCGCGTTGACATCACCCTTCACGCGCGCGGCGAGAAGTTCCTCCACGGCTTCGGCTTCGCCGGCGGCTGGGAACCGGCGGTGAGCGGCGCCGTCGGCAAGATCGCGCAGCAGGCCGGCAAGGTCAAAGGCAAATGGGACGTCCGCAAGCGCGGCACGCTCAGAACGGCCGGCGCCGATGAAGCGCCCGAGGCGTCGGCTGTCCAGGCGCCGCCGGTGCGCGGCAACGGCCGGATGCCGGCCGCGCGTGCGCGCATGCCGCGCATCGTGCGCACGGCGCGCCTGCCCGTCAAGCCGATGACGCTCGCCGACGCCGCGCGCGAACTCGATGGCGCCGGCGCGGGCGTCGTCGTCTTTCGCGACCGCGAAACCCGGGCCATCAGCGTGCTGTACCGCCATGCGGGAGAGTTGACGCTCGTCGAGACCGAGGCGTAAGGTTCGTACCCGCCTCGATGGTTGCCAATCCTTCGGCGGTGACGGTCGGCTCGCTCTTGGGGGCCAGGTCAGACGCGTTCGGCCTGCCGCTGGAACTGCTGGCCGGCGGCGAAGGGCTCGATCGGCCGATTACCAGCCCCCATATCCAGAAGACCGGCCTCGCCCTTGCCGGCTTCCACGAGTATCTCAAGCCTGGGCGCGTGCTCATCTTTGGCGAGAGCGAGATCCGGTACCTGCAGAGCCTCGACCGGGCCGCCTGCGTCGAGACGCTGCGTCTCTCGTTCGAGCACGGCTTCCCCTGCATCGTCATCACGGGACGTCTCGACCCGCCGGCCGCTCTGGTCGTCGCAGCGGAGGAGGCGCAACTGCCGCTGCTGCGAACCTCGATCGCGACGCCGACCGCCATCGCCAAGCTGTCGTCGATCCTCGAGGATTCGCTGGCGGACCGGACCGTCATGCACGCAGTGCTGATGGACATCCTCGGCCTCGGCGTGCTGATCGCCGGAGAGAGCGGGATCGGCAAGAGCGAGTGCGCGCTGGACCTGATCGTGCGGGGGCACCGGCTGGTCGCCGACGACGCGGTGGAGCTGCGTCGCCGGCAGGAGACGATGCTCATCGGCTCGTGCCCGGAGCTCACTCGCCATCACATGGAGCTGCGGGGGCTGGGCGTCATCAACATCAAGGAGCTGTTCGGCATCGCCTCGACGCGTTCGTCGAAACGGGTCGAGCTGGTGGTGCAGCTCGAGCGATGGGATCCGGCGTGTGAGTACGAGCGGCTCGGCCTCGACGACAGCTTCCACGAGGTTCTCGGCCTCCGCGTGCCGCTGATCCGGATGCCCGTGGCGCCTGGGCGCAGCGTTGCGATTCTCGTGGAGGTCGCCGCACGCAATCAGCTGCTCCGCGCCCGCGGCCAGCACGCGGCGCGGGAGCTGGCCGAACGGCTCGCGCGGCGGCTGCGCGACGGCCACGCGGCGTCAGGCGCCGTTGAAGACGACGATGAGCTCGAGGCCGGCGGGGAGCGGTGAGCCCGAAACGCCTGCGCGGATTGGCAGCGGCGCGCGCCGCGATCGAGAGGCCGCGTGGCGGGCGGATTGGGCAGCCGTTCATTGTGCTCACTGGACTGTCGGGGTCGGGCAAGTCGCAGGCGATCCGCGCCCTCGAGGACCTGGGGTACTTCTGCGTCGACAACATCCCCACGACGCTGATTCCGACGCTGGCCAAGCTGTCGCTGCGCGCCGGAGGCGAGATGAGCCGCGTCGCCATTGTCGTCGACGTGCGCGAGCGGGGCTTCCTGTCGTCGTTTCCAAAGGTCTACCGGCGGCTGCGCACGATGCGCCGCTTGAACCCGGTGCTGATCTTCCTCGAGGCGAGCCATGCGGCGCTGGTCCGGCGCTTCAGCGAGACGCGCCGCCCGCACCCGCTCGCGCTCAACCGGTCGGTGAGCGAAGGGATCCGAGACGAGCGGGCGCGGCTGAATCCCATCCGGGAGACGGCCGACGAGATCATCGACACGTCGGATATGACGGTCCACGAGCTCAGGCACTTCTTCATGGGGCTCGCCCGGGAGCGGCGCCGCGCGGCGCTGGTCGTGACGCTCTTGAGCTTCGGGTACAAGCACGGGATACCGCTCGATGCCGACCTCGTGTTCGACGTGCGCTGCCTGCCGAATCCCCATTTCGTGCCGGCGCTGCGGCGTCGCACCGGGCGCGACCGGGCGGTGGCGCAGTTTCTCGAACGCGACGAGTCGGCGCGCGAGTTCATGGACCGGCTCGAGGACTACGTGAAATACGTCATCCCGTATTTCATCGCGGAGGGCAAGAGCTATCTGACAATCGCGATCGGCTGCACGGGCGGGCGGCACCGGTCCGTGGTGATCGCAGAGCGGCTCCGCCGCCGGTTGGGGGAGGTCGCTGGCGCGCAGCTGCGCGTCCGGCACCGGGATATCGCGCATCCGTAGGGCAGCAAGGGCCGGCGGACGGGCAAGGCGGGAGGGTGGCCGCTCGCCCGGCTCCACCCGTCTATCCCGCCCGTCGTGCCTGTACTAACATAGGGGCATCGTGATCGGAGTGGTTGTCGTCACGCACGGGCAGCTGGCCATCGAGCTGGTCAACGCTGCGGAGATGATTGTCGGCGATCTCCCGCAGTTCACGGCCGTCTCGCTCGGCTGGCACGACGACGTGAACGACGCGCGCGACGAGGTGGCGCAGGCGATCGAGCGCGTGCGTGGCGAGGAAGGCGTGCTGCTGCTGACCGACATGTTCGGCGGCACCCCCTCGAACATCGGCATGACGTTCCTCGAGCGGGATCGGCTCGAGGTCATCACCGGCGTGAACCTGCCGATGCTGATCAAGCTGGCGGGGCTGCGCAGCTCCTCCGATCTGCTGGCGGTCGCGAGGGAGATGCGCGAGCACGGGCGCGCGGCGATCTGGGTCGCGTCGGACCTGCTCCGGGGAGAAGGCGCGACGTGACGTCGCGCTCGGTGACGGTGGTGAATCAGCTCGGCATGCACGCCCGCGCGGCGGCGAAGTTCGTACACCTGGCCGCGCGATTTCGCTCGCAGGTGCGCGTGGCGCGCGACGGACGGGAGATGGACGGCAAGAGCATCATGGGAATTCTGCTGCTGGCGGCCGCGCGCGGCACCAGCATCCGGATCACGGCCGACGGCGGCGACGAGACGGAAGCCCTCGCAGCGCTGAGCGAACTCGTGGAGTCCGGCTTCGGTGAGGACGCATGTTCCGACTGACCGGCATTGCCGTGTCGCCGGGGGTCGTGTCGGGGCGCGCCGTGATCCTGAATCAGCGCGCGCAGGTGCTCCGGTACCAGATCGGGCGGGGCCGGATCGAGCGGGAGGTGGCCCGCCTCGACGAGAGCCGCGAACGCTCGCGGCAGCAGCTGCACGACATCCGGGAGCGGGTCGCGAGCCGGCACGGTGCGGACCTCGCCTCGCTGTTCGATGCGCAGCTCCTGATGCTCGACGACCCGATGGTCGTGCCGCGCGCCGCCGAGATCGTGCGGGCGCAGCGCGTGAACCCGGAATGGGCGCTGCAGCAGGTGCTGCTCGACTTCAACGCGCTCTTCGATGAGGTCGCCGATGCGTACCTGCGCGAGCGCAAGGGGGACGTGTCCGACCTGATCGGCCGCCTCACGATGAACCTCCAGCGCGGGGTCACGACGCCGCGCGAGCTGCTCAGCGCCCTCGACGAGCCGTCGGTGCTGGTCGCCGACGAGCTCACGCCTTCGATGGCGGCGCAGCTCGACTGGACGAAGGTGCGCGGCATTGCGACCGACGCCGGCAGCCGCACCTATCACACCGCGATCCTGGCCCGCTCGTTCGACGTCCCGGCGGTCGTGGGGCTGCACGACGCGAGCGCGCGCATCGAAGCCGGGCAGATCGTGATCGTCGACGGCGACGCCGGCACGCTCATTGCCGACCCCGACGCCGAGCAGATCGCCCGCGCGGCACACCACGGCGACGACCGGCCGGCGGCCGCCGATCCTGCGCGCCAGGCACCGGCTCGAACCGCCGATGAGGTCGCGATCCGCCTCGAGGCGAACATCGAGTTCCCCGACGATCTCGCCGCGGCGCGCTACGCCGGCGCCGAAGGCATCGGACTCTACCGATCGGAATTCCTCTTCGCCGACGTGCCCGGCGACGACGTCGGCGAGGAGCGGCAGTACGAGGCGTACCGAAAGCTGCTCGAGGGCATGGCGCCGGCGCCCGTCACCGTGCGCACCTTCGACGTCGACGAGCATCAGCTCGCGCAGCGCGCGGTCGACCGGTCGCGCGGCGGCGGCTGGATTCCCGATGATCAGCGTGCGAGCCGGCAGGGGCTACGCGGTCTCCGCCTCAGCCTGATGCGTCCGGAGATGTTCAGGACCCAGTTGCGCGCGCTGCTGCGCGCAGCGTCCCACGGGCGGCTGCGGATCCTCGTCCCGTTCGTCTCGGGCGTCGAACAGGTGCGCGAGGCGCGCCGAATCGCGAACGCCGTCGCCGCGGAGCTGGCCGAGCGGGGCACGCACGTGCCGCAGGTGCCGCTGGGCGCGATGATCGAGATCCCGTCGGCCGCCTACACGGCCGACCTGCTGGCGCACGAGGTGGACTTCTTCACGATCGGCACCAACGACCTGATCCAGTACTGTCTGGCGGTCGACCGCGCCGACGAGCGGGTGTCGCGACTCTACCAGCCGCTGCATCCGGCGATCCTGCGGCTGGTGTTGATGGTGCGCCGCGCCGCCGTGCGCCGTCGGCTGCCGCTGGCGCTCTGCGGCGAGATGGCGTCGGATCCGGCGGTGCTGACGCTGCTGGTCGGCCTCGGCCTGCGATCGTTCAGCATGACGCCGGGCGCGATTACCGTGGCCAAGCAGGTGCTCGCCGAGGTGCGCGCGGCCGACATGCGCGCGCTCGCGCGGCGCGTGCTGCGCCTGACGACCGCCGACGAGGTCGAGCGCGAGCTGCTGGCGGCGCTCGGCAGACTGAGCCTCACCAGGGAGTGACAACGTGGGCGACGATGTGACGCGAGTGGAGAAGCCCTGGGGATACGAGCTGCACTGGGCGAAGACCGAGCGCTACGTGGGGAAGCTGATTCATGTGAACGCCGGCCACGCGCTCAGCCTCCAGTACCACAACCTGAAGGACGAGACGATCTATCTGCACTCGGGGCTGCTGCTGTTCGAGCTCCACGACGGCGACCGCCTGGTTTCCCGCGAAATGCATCCCGGCGAGCGCGTGCACATCACGCCGAGGACGATTCACCGCATGACGGCGATCGAGGACAGCGACATCTTCGAGGTCTCGACGCCGGAGCTGCACGACGTCGTACGGCTCGAAGACCGGTATGGGAGGGAAGACCGGAAGCAGGGCTGAGCGGGAGTTCTCACATCTCCGATTTCCAGACGCTCAGATCCGCACCTCCCTGAGACTCCGAGGCTCTAGAAAGGGATATCGTCGTCGGTCAGCGGCTGCGACGGCTCGTGGTCGCCGCCGCCCGCCTCGTCGGCCCCGCCGCCGCGCGCCATCCCGCCACCGCGCCCGCCGCCGCCGAGCAGCACGATACGGTCGCTGCGGATTTCAGTCGTGTAGCGCTTGTTGCCGTCCTTGTCGTCCCACTGGCGCGTCTGCAACCGCCCCTCGACGTAGATCTGCTTGCCCTTGGTGAGGTACTCGGCAAGCGATTCGGCCGACTTGCCCCAGACAATCACGCGGTGCCACTCGGTCTTTTCCTGCTTCTGGCCCGCTTTGTCGTTCCATACCTCGGTCGTCGCCATGTTGAGCGTCGCAACCGGCGCGCCGCCCGGCGTGTAGCGCAGTTCGGCGTCGCGACCGAGATTGCCGACGAGGATTACCTTGTTGACGCTTCCCATAGGGGCGCCATTCTACCCTACTCGGGCTTGGCCAGCGCGGTGAGCTTCTGCCTGGCGAGCAGCGCCGCGTCGCTGTCGGGATAGTTCTTCACCGTCGTGCTCAGCGCCTCGCGCGCCTTGTCGACTTCGCCGAGGTGCTGCAGCGAGATGCCCTTCTGGTAGTAGGCCTCCGCGACCGTGTCGCCGTCCGGATAATTGCGAATCAGCGTGTCGAGCGCCTCCACCGCCTTGTCGTACTGATTATCGAGAATCAGCGCTTTGCCGATCAGCAGTTGTGCGTTGTCGGCTTGATCCGATTTCGGGAAGTCGCGGATGTAGGCCTCGAAGCCGAGGACGGCCAGGTCGTACTGCCCCCCGACGTAGTCGGAGAACGCCGTGTCCCAGGCGCGCTGCGGCGAAGTGCCGAGCGCAGGCGTTGCGGCTGGCGCGGGCACGGCGGCGGACTGGTCCGCCGCCGGCGGCGCGGCGCCCGGTGCGGAAGCCGCGGCCGTGCCTTCGGCCGTGGTGACGGCCGGCGGCGCCGTCAGGGCGGCCACGGTCCTGCGCACCGACTCGATCTCGGCGGTCAGCGATCCGATCCGCACGTTGTTGTCGTCGACCTTCTCGCGCACGACGCGCAGATCGGTCGACAGCGTGTCGATGATCAGCTTCTGATCGGCAAATGCCCGGCGCGTGGCGCTCGTCTGGTCGTCGAGCCGCTGGCTGATTGCCTTCAGCGCGTCGCCGAGCTGGGCGATCAGGTTCTGCATGACCGCCGTCTGCTCCTGCAGAATGCGCAGGTCGGCCATCATCTGCCGCTGCTCCCGGCTCTGCGCAGCGGCAGGAGCCGCCGGCACCAAGCCGGCGGCCAGCACCAGCAGGCCGGCGGCGAGTCCGAATCTCATAGGCGCTCCTCGAAGCACGCGTCGTTCACTTCGCGGTGATGACGAAGTGGGCGCGCCGGTTCCTGGCGTAGGCCGCGTCGTCGTGGCCGGGATCGAACGGAAACTCCTTGCCGTAGCTCACCGTCCGGAGACGGTCCGGTGAGATGCCGAGCGACACCAGATAGGCGCGCGCCGAGACGGCCCGGCGCTCGCCCAGAGCCAGATTGTACTCGGCGGTTCCACGTTCGTCGCAATGCCCTTCGATGGTGACGACCCAGGACGGGTACCGCTTGAGCGCGGCGGCGTTCGCATCGAGCACCCGCTGGCCGGCCGCGTTGATCTCGCTGCTGTCGAGCTCGAAGAAGACCGGGCCGAGCGGCGAGCTCCGATTGAGATCATCGAGCGAAGACGAAGCGATCGTGTCCTCCTGCAAAGGTTCGGGCGGCACCGCGACCGGCTCGCCCACCGGCTCCGGCGGCGCAGGCGGACGCTCGATGGAGGCCGGCGGCGGCGCGGGCCGCGGCACGGGCGCGACGTTCTTGTGGCATCCAACAGCCGCCAGAAGCAGTGCCGCCGTGAAGAAGACCGCCGCCGATCGTCGATGCGTCATCGCTACCTCTTGCGTCACTTGGACCAGTCCGGTTGATAGTTGTTGCCCGCCCGCGTGATCTGCCGCACGTCGCGACCATCGCGCGTCATCGTGAACACCTGCGTCTTCCCCGAGCGGGTCGACGTGAAGGCGATGTGCCGGCCGTTGGGGGAGAACGACGGGCTCTCGTTGGTACCTTCGCCGAAGGTGAGCTGGCGCACCTGGCCGCTCGCCAAATCCTTCACCTTGATGTCGAAGCCGGGGCCGGTGCGTGCGGCATACGCGATCTCGTTGTACGGCGCGGGCGACCACGTGGGCCGATCGCAGTAGCCGTCGGCCGAGACCCGCTGCAGGCCAAGGCCATCGGCGCCCATGACGTAGATCTGGGGCGTGCCTGAGCGGTCCGACGTGAACGCGATCTGCGTGCCGGAGGGCGACCAGGTGGGCGTGCTGTCGATCGCGGGGTGGTTGGTCAGCCGCCGCACGTTCGTGCCGTCGCGGTTGGCCACGTAGATTTCCGAGTTGCCGTCGCGGGTCGAGAAGAAGGCCACGCGCGTGCCGTCGGGCGACCAGGCCGGCAGAAAGCTCTGCGTCGAGCCGCTCGTCAGTTCGTCGAGCGTGCCGAGATACAGGTTCGAGATCAGGATGTTCGGCGCCCCGCGACGATACGAGGTGTACGCGATCGAGCGGGCGTCAGGCGACCAGGCGGGCGTGATGTTCAATGACCGTCCGGTCGTGACGCGTCGCTGGTTGGCCCCGTCGTAGTCGGAGATGTAGATCTCCTTCACGCTGCGCTCCTCGATTGTCCCGCGCATGCGCTCTCCGTCGCGGTCGGAGCTGAAGGTGAGCCGCGTGCGGGCGACCCCCCGCAGCGCGCGCTGCTGCTGGTAGATCTCGTCGGCGATCGTGTGCGCGAACAGCCGCGGATTGGCCGCGCTGCCGCGGTACTCCTTGCCGAACACCGCCTGCATCGACCGCATGTTGAACAGGCGCGCCTCGATTCGAAGGCCGTCAGCCGTCTTCTGGACGGCGCCGATGAGGAGCGCGTCGGGATTCAGCTCGCGCCAGCGATCGAGCGGCACCGCCTCGAAAGAGGCGGCCGCCGGAATGGTCCGGTAGGTGTCGCGCGGGATCATGGCGAACTCCCGCTCGAAGCTCAGGTCGTCCCAGAGCACCTGGCCGAGCGTCTTCGCGATCGCGGCCGTTTCGGCGTCGGGTGACAGCGGAATGAAGTCGGGCACGGCGAACCGCGGCGGCGCACCGGAACTGTCGCTGGTGATCGTGGTGCTGAGCTCGCTCGGCTGCTGCGCCGGCGCCGGCGCCGGTGACGACGGCGCCGGTGACGACGGCGCCGGCTGGGCCGGGGCCTGCGGGCGCACGCCATCGGCGGCGAGACCGACGCCGAACGCCACGGCGAACGTTGCGAAGAAACGAAGAATCCGAATCATGGGACGTATTCGAAATTGAGGTGCATGGTCAACGAAGGATTCGGGTAGCCGGCGGGCAGCGGATTCAACGTCCGGGTGACGAGCAGCGCCCGCTGCGACGCCAGGTCGAGGTTGCTGTAGCCGCTGGATTTCTCGAGCACTACGTCGGCGATGCGGCCGTCGCGCTGGATCGTGAACTTCACGGTATTGGTGCCGGCCGACTCCGCGCGCTGGACCCAGTTGCTGCGGATGCGATCGAGCATCTGCACGATGTAGTCGGGGCAGCAGAAGTTGATGGCGTCGATCGTCGAGCCGGCGCCGGGACCGCCGCCGGTGGACAGTCCGAAGCCCTGCCCCCGCGCGCCGGTCTCGGACGGCGAACTGCCAGCCGCCGCCTCCTTGCCGCGCGACGGCGTCCGGCCGCGGGCCGAGTCGGGCGCCTCGGCGACCTTCGGCGCCGGCTTGACCGTCCGCGCCTTCGGGAGCGGCAGTTCCATGAGCGGCGTCCGCGCGGCCGGCGGCCGCATCGTCTGGCGCGGCGCCTCCGGCGGGGCTTCCGCCTGGACCGCCCGGCCACCCATCGGCGTGATGCCGCCGTTGCGCGGTCCCTCACCGCCGCCGAGCGAGATCGTCATCACGGGCGCGTCCGGTTCCGACGCGCGCTGGAGCAGTCCACGCGGCGCGAGCAGCAGCGCGCCGATGGCCGCCGCATGGAGCACTCCCGACACGGCGACCATCGTCTGGAAGCCGCCAGGCTGTTCCATCCGGCCGCGCAGGACGTCGGTCACTTCCATCAGCGCTCGCCCGGCAGCTTGGTGACCAGCCCGACCGTTTCGACGCCCGCGGCCTTCAACTGATCGAAGACCTCCATCAATTCCTGATATTGCACGCCGGCGTCGCCCCGCAGGAAGACCTCCTTCTTCGCGCGGCCCTCCATCGCCTGTCGCACCCGCTCCTGGAACACCGCGGGGCCGATCGGCTTCTCGGAAAGAAATACGACGTGGTCCTGGCGGTAGGAGAGCGGGATGCTCACGAACACGCGCTCGGTCGAGATTTCCGTCGACCGGGTCGAGACGGGAATGTTCACTTCGACGCCGCGCTGGATCATCGGCGCCGTCACCATGAAGATGATGAGCAGCACCAGCATCACGTCCACGAGCGGGACGACATTGATCTCGGCGAGCGAGGTGGCCACACGGCGGCCGCGATGTCCGCGCCCCGCGACCGGCGCCGCTTGTTGAACCTTGGGCATGACGCGGCGAGCCTCAGGTAAAGTTGCGTTCCACGATGTTCAGGAACTCCATCGCGAAATCGTCCATCTCGGAGGCGAACACCTTCACGCGATGCGTGAAATGGTTGTAGAAGTACACGGCCGGAATCGCCGCAAACAGGCCCGCGGCCGTCGCAATCAGCGCGTCGGCAATGCCCGGGGCGACGACGCCAAGGTTGGTGGAGCCGGTCTGGCCGATGCCCTGGAACGCGGCCATGATGCCGAGCACCGTGCCGAACAGCCCGATGAACGGCGTGATGCTGGCCGTGGTAGCGAGGAAGCCGACGTAGCGCTCGAGCTTGTTGACTTCGACCACCGAAGCACGCATCAACGCGCGGTCCACCGCCGTGATGCTCCTGACGGTTGGACGAGCACCCGGCGCGGCCGGACTGGGCGCCGGCTCGGGCTGTCCCGGCTGTCGCAGTTGCGCGGTGAGCTCGGCATATCCCGACTGGAAGAGCCCGACCAGCGGGCTCTCCGAGAGCGATCGGCAGACCGCCTGAACCTCGGAGAACTTGCTGCTGCGCCGGAACACCTCGAGAAACTGTCTGGTCTGGCTCGTCGTCCGGCGATAGATGATCAGCTTGTAGAGAATGATGCCCCAGGAGATGACCGAGAACAGGAGCAGGAGTCCGAGAACCGCCTGAGATACGGGGCTCTCGGGCATGACGAGCCCGGTCCCGAGGTCAGGCACGGCCCCACCACCCTCCGCCTGCTGAAGCAGGGCGAAGAAAGGGCTTCCAAGCGTGCGCAAACGGCCCTCCGCCACATCGGATTGCGCCGCTGGGACAGCGCCGCCGGACGACAGGAGCGTGATCCGGCCTGAAAGCGCAGAACTGTATCACGGCGTGAAACTGCTGTCAAACCTATGTTAGCATTGGAGTTCTCGCATTCGCCATGCTTCGCTTCCTCCGGATACGACACCTGGCGGTGATTGATGCGGCCGAGATTGAGTTCGAACCCGGCCTCAACGTCCTGACCGGCGAAACTGGAGCCGGAAAATCCATGCTCGTCGAAGCGGTCGGTCTGCTCCTGGGCGGCCGCGCGTCGGCCGACCTGATTCGCACGGGCGAGACCACCGCCAGCGTCGAGGCGATCTTCGAGCACGCCGGCGAGGAATTCCTGATCCGGCGTGAAATCACGACGCAGGGACGGAGCCGCGCGTACGTGAACGGCGATCTCACGCCGATCGGCGGCCTGAAGGCGCTTGCCGAGCGCTTGATCGAGCTGCACGGCCAGCACGAACATCACACGCTGCTCGACCCGGCCAGCCATCTCGATGTGCTCGATGCCTTTGGCGGCCTCGAGGCCGAGGCGGCCGCAGTCGAGGCCGCATTCCTCCGCTACCGGCACTGCCGCGACGAGCTGAGCCTGATGCGTCGCGCGCTCGCCGATCGCGAAGCACGGCAGGAGCTCGTCGTCTTCCAGTTGGCGGAGCTGGACCGTGTGGCGCCGCTGCCGGCAGAAGACGAGGAGCTCGGTGCGCTCCGGCGCGTCCTGGCGGGCGCCGAGCGCGTGGAGCGCCTCTGCCTCGAGGGTTACGCATCCCTTTACGAGAGCGACGACGCCGTGCTGCCGCGGCTCGGGGGCGTCTGGCGCCGGGTCGGCGAGCTGGCGGCGCTGGATCCGAAATTCCAGCCGTATCTCGAGGCTCGCGCCGGGCTGAAGGGACAGCTCGAGGATCTTGCCGCGTTCCTGCGCGACTACGCGGGGAGCATACAGGCTTCGCCGGACCGACTGCAGCAGGTCGATGAGCGGCTGGCGCAGCTCGAGCGGTTGAAGCGGAAGCACGGCGGGACGCTCGCCGATGTCGTCGCGAAGCGGTCCAGCCTGCGGGAGGAGCTGAGCGATCTGGCGAACGGCGATGCCCGTATCGGCGAGCTCGAAGCCAGGCGGGAAGCGGCTGCGGCCGACTACCTGGCCCGCGCCCGCGCGCTCTCGGCGGCGCGGCGCCAGCGCGCGGCCGACTTCGCGTCGCGACTGGTCGCCCTGGTCGGCGACTTGGCCATGGAGGGCACCCGATTCGAAATCCGCTTCGACGAGGCTGCAGAGAGCGAGGAGGCATGGACCCGGTCGGGCATCGATGCGGCCGAGTTCTTCGTCTCGCCCAACCCCGGCGAAGATCTGCGTCCGCTGGCGCGCATCGTCTCGGGCGGCGAACTGTCGCGTCTGATGCTCGCGATCAAGACGCTCACCACGGCCACGCGCTGCGGCTTCACGGCCGCCGCCGACCGCCAGCCTGGCGCGGAAGCGCCTGGGCTGATCTTCGACGAGGTCGATGCCGGCATTGGCGGCCGCACGGCGGACATCGTCGGACGCAACCTGCGGGCGCTGGGGTCGGCGTTCCAGGTGCTCTGCATCACGCATCTGCCGCAGATTGCGGCCCGCGCCGACGCCCACTTCGAGATCGCCAAGCGGGTCGAGGGCGGGCGGACCCATACAACCGTCCGGCGGCTGGATGCCGACGCGCGAATGGACGAGCTTGGCCGGATGCTGGGCGGAACGCCGACGCCGGCGCTCCGGGAGACGATCCGCACCATGCTGGCCGCGGGCGCCGGAACGGAGGCGCGAGGGCCGGAACCGGCGGACCCGACAGGCGACAGGCGAGAGGGCGAAAGCGAAAGGGCGAAAGGCGAAACCGAAAGAGGCACGGAGGCGGCCAAGACCGTGGCGACAAAGAACCGGAAGGGCGTAAAGCGCCGTGGCGCGTAAGTACCTCATCGAGACGTTCGGCTGCCAGATGAACGTCCACGATTCCGAGCGGATGGCGGGCCTGCTCGAGCAGGCGGGATACGAGGCCACCGCCGAGGCGGCCGACGCCGATGTGGTGGTGATCAACACCTGCAGCGTGCGGGAGCGGGCCGAGGAGAAGCTGTACACGCGGCTCGGCGAACTGCGCGAACTGGCGGCCGAGCAGGGGCACGACCCGATTGTGGCCATCGCCGGCTGCGTGGCGCAGCAGGAAGGGGCTGCGCTGCTGGCGCGTTCGCCCGGCGTTGCCGACGTGATCGTCGGCACGCAGGCGATCCGGCGGCTGCCGATGCTGGTGGACGCAGCGGCGCGGCGGTCAGCTTCGCGGAGGAGCGGGCCGCCGGCGCTCATCGACCTCGGTGCGCAGGACGACGTGAGTTGGCCGCTCGGGGTGACACGGCGCGGCGATCCGGTGAAGGCCTATGTCACCATCATCGAGGGGTGCAATGAATTCTGCAGCTTCTGCGTCGTGCCGTACACGCGCGGGCACGAACGGATGCGCGCCAAAGCCGACATTCTCGCCGAGGTGCAGGAAGCGGCTCGCAGCGGGCGGCGGGAAGTGCAATTGCTCGGCCAGATCGTCAATCACTACGAAGCGCCCGACGATCCGCCGTGCGACTTTGCCGGCCTTCTCGAGGCGATTCACGAGGTCGCCGGCATCGAACGGATCCGTTTCGCCAGTCCGCACCCGCGGCACGTCACGCCGCGGCTGCTGGCGGCAATGGCGGGGCTGCCGAAAGTCTGCCGTCACCTCCACCTGCCCGTGCAGTCGGGCGCGACGCGGGTGCTGCGCGCGATGCGCCGGCGTTACACACGCGAGGGCTACCTGGATCTGGTCGCGCGCATTCGTGAGACGCTGCCCGAGGTGGCGCTCTCGACCGACGTGATCGTCGGGTTCCCCGGAGAGAGCGAGGCCGACTTCGAGGACACCCTGACGCTCGTCGAGGCGGTCGGCTACCATGGCATGTTCTCGTTCAAGTACTCCGAGCGTCCCAACACGCTGGCCGCCCGGCGGCTGCCGGACGAGGTGCCGGAGCCGGTGAAGACGGCGCGCATCGTGGCGCTGCAGGCGCGGCAGCGTGCGATCCAGACGGGGCTCCACGAGGCGCTGGTCGGATCGCGTGTCGACGTGCTGATCGATGCGGCGAGCCGGCGGCGCGAGACCGAACTCTCGGGACGGACGTCGACCAACGTGGTGGTGAACCTGCCGGGACCGGCGGTCTGGATCGGGCGGACGGTGCCGGTCATTGTGGAGCGGGCGGGACCGCACAGCGTCTGGGGGCGGGCGGCCGAGCCTTCGGCGCCGGGGAGCGCCGCACCGCGCCAGGACGACACAGGGTTTGACACGGAGGGCGCTCGCGCCTAGGTTGTAGCCATGCAGATCGAGATGAGCATCAAGGGTCTGATGGTCGACCCGGTCACCAACATGCCGATTGTGATCCTCCGCGACAAGGAGGGGCAGAAGGTGCTGCCCATCTGGGTCGGCATCTTCGAGGCGAACGCGATCGCGCTCCAGATCGAGAACATCGCGACGCCGCGGCCGATGACGCACGATCTGCTGCGCAACATCATCGCGGACCTGCACGCCACGGTCCGGAAGGTCGTCGTCTCGGACCTGCAGGAGAACACCTTCTATGCGCTCATCTACCTCGGGCTTGGCGGCGACACGGTGGCGATCGACGCCCGGCCGAGCGATGCGCTGGCGCTGGCGCTGCGGACGCGCGCGCCGATCTTCGTCGAGGAGGCGGTGATCGACCACGCCAAGACGGTCGACTTCTCGACCGATCCGCACGATGCCGAGCGGCTGCACAAGTGGCTCGAGAGCCTCGATCCGGACGAGTTGGGGAAATACAAGATGTAGGTCTGCTACAATCGCCGCCGACCCTGCGCCATGATTGTCGCCATCGCGAATCAGAAGGGGGGTGTCGGCAAGACGACCACCGCCATCAACCTGGCCGCGGCGCTCGCGCTGCGCGGCCGTCCCACCCTGCTCATCGATCTCGATCCCCAGGCCAACAGCACGATGTCGTTTCTCGACATGGCAACGGTGACGCGCAGCGTCTACGACGCCATCGCGGAGCCCTCGGTGTCGCTGGCCGACGTGGTCGTGCCGTCTCCGGTCGAGCATCTGTCGATCGCGCCCTCGCGCATCGCGCTGGCGAAGCTCGAGGCCAAGCTGGTGGGGGAGATGGATGCGCACTTCCGGCTCAAGGACAAGCTCGAGCCGCTGCGCCAGGCGTATCCGCAGGTGGTCATCGACTGCCCGCCGACCCTCGGGCTGCTCACGGTGAATGCGCTGGTTGCGGCGACCCACCTGCTCATTCCGATCCAGTCCTCCTACTTCGCGCTCGAAGGGACCGATGATCTGCTCGAGACGATCGAGAAGGTGCGGGCGCGGCCGAACCCGGGACTGCGGATCCTTGGCGTGGTGATCACGATGCACGACAAGCGGACCGCGCTGGCGCGCGACATCCGGACGCAGATCCAGAAGGTCTTCGGCGGGAAGGTCTTCAAGACGGTCATCACCAAGAGCGTCCGGCTGGAGGAAAGTCCGGCCTACAAGGAATCGATCTTCACCTTCGCGCCCGAGTCGACAGGGGCGACCGAGTACTATCGCCTCTGTGAGGAGGTTATCGACCGTGCCTAGACGAGGGCTGCCGACGACGGTGTCGATGCGGCACGACGAGCACTACGTGGAGGCGCTGGCGGCGTCGGCCGGAACGCCGGTCGGCCGGCTGGTGCCGATCGACGAAATCGATCCGAATCCCCATCAGCCCCGGCAGGTCATGGGCGATCTCTCCGAGCTGATCGCGTCGATCGCCGAGAAAGGGATCCTCGAGCCGCTGGTCGTGCGCCAGCGTGCCGGCCGCTTCCAGATTGTCGCCGGCGAACGACGCTACCAGGCGTCGGTCCAGCTCGGGCTGCGCGAACTGCCGGTCGTCGTGCGCGACGTCGGCGACGCCGAGATGCTGGAACTGGCGCTCATCGAGAACCTGCAGCGCAAGGATCTGACCCCGTTCGAGGAATCCGAAGCGCTGCACGGCCTGGCGGAGAGCTGCGGGTACACGCACGAGGAGCTGGCGCGGCGCCTGGGCAAGTCGCGCTCGTCGGTCACCGAAACGCTGACGCTGCAGGCGATGCCACCCGAGGTCCGGGATCTGTGTCGGCTGGCCGACATTTCCTCCAAGTCGTTGCTCCTGCAGGTGGTTCGTCAGGACACCCCGGAGAAAATGACCGCTCTCGTCGAGCAGTTGATCGCCCAGGGCAGCCCCACGCGCCAGCGGCTGCGCGAAGCGGTCGCCAAGCCGAAGCCAGGACGGCCGAAGCATTACGTCTTTGCGTTCCGGCCGCCGGCCAAGACCTTCAACCTCAAGCTCAGTTTCAACAAGGGGCGCGCCTCCCGCGAGGAGGTCATCGACGCGCTCGAGAACGTCCTGCGCGAGCTCCGCAAGGATCGTTAAGCCGGGCAGCCGACGTCGGGAGCGGTACGCTGCACCAGGGGTCGGCCCGGAGTTGCGGCGCGCCTGGCCGCGAACCGTACCGGGATGTCGCACGGTTATGGGCTCCGATGCTGCCTCGCGCTCGCGCCAGAGGGCCGAGGACGCGTGCTTGGGCAGGCGGCACGGCCGGCCAGGCCGGCAATGAGCGACGGCGGTGTCGACGCGTCTCGGCGAGCAGCGCGCGGAGGCAGCCGGCGCGGCTGCCGCGGAGTGGCCGCCGGGACCAGGCCGCCAGAGCGGTGCCGCGGAGATGCTCGACTGGCGCTCGACGGTTGATAGTTAACATAAGATACATTATCGGACTCATTCGATAATGCCAGCGAAAGGGCCCTGTGGATGGTTTGTGCGCCGGATCGAACCCTGCCTGGTCCCTTCAACGCCTCGCACCTCGGCTCCTACGCATCCCAATGCCGCGCCTCGAAGTCGACTTCGGGGATCCGCACCTCGATCGGCCGATTCACCGGATACCGTTCGCGCTCGACGCCCGCCGCGTCGGTCACCAGCACCACAAACGAGACCTCGCGGCCGGGCTGCGCCCGCAGCGCGGCGAACCGCACCGCCAGTTCGAGCACCGAGCCGACCGCCAGCGTCGCGTCGATCGATCCGGCCCCTCGGCCGTCCGGTGCCTCCGGATGCTCGAAATCGGGCGCCAGGTGCCCGGAGACCTGACGCGCCGTAAACGACACGCCGGCTGGATCGAGGAACTTCACGGTCACAGCGCTTCCGTCTCCGAGAAGCTCGACCAGCGGTCGGGCGCCGTCGACCCGGACGTAGAGACGCTCGGCGTCGAACCCGAAGAGGACTCGCCTGATGCCGGCCGCCTGGGGCGACACCGCCTGCATCGCCCCGGAAGCCTCGCGGCCCTCGAGCACGCCGGCGCCGAGCCACTCGAAGTAGTTCGTCTCTTCGCCGTCGATCGTCGGCCTGAGGAAGACGGTCGGCTCGACATGCTGCGCCGAGGCTGCGGCCGTCGAGATGTTGGTTACAAAGAGGTCGTCCGGGATCGGCAGGCCGAGCAGGCCGTACACGTTCCGCAGGTGCCGGCGGAACAGATCGTCGAAGGCGGCATCCTGCGCCGACGTGTGGTCGTCGCCGTACCACCAGAACCAGTCGCTGCCTTCGGCGATGAGCGCCTCTTCATACGCCTTCGACCGCGCCGATTCGCTCGCGTCAGGCGTCTGGTCGAGCGCGCGGCGCGCGTCCGCCAGTTGCGTCCAGGCGGTGCGGTCGTCCGCATGGCCGATCCAGATGTAGAAGTTCGCGTCAATCCAGGAGCCGGGGAAGATTCCGTCCAGGGGTGGCCGGACGCCGGCGCACGCCTCCGTGCAGGTCACGGTGGTCAGCCCAGGCGTTCGCTCCAGCCTCCCGTACAAAGCGCGCAGAAACGGCCGGCCGCCCCCCGGGAAGTGCTCCCAGGCGTTCTCGCCGTCCAGGATGATCGGGATGGTGGCCTCTCCCCCGCCGGTACGCGCTTCGTAACGACGTCCGGCCTCGAGCAGCCGCGCGCAGAAGTCGCTGGCGGCCGCCTCCGCCGGCCATCCGGCATAGGTGAAGCCGATCAGGTCCGAGAGCAGGTGGTCGCGGAACAGGCACGCGATCGACGTTGATCCGGACCGCACCGCCCGCGGCGCGTACAGAATCTCCGGCTCAACGAGATGGCCCTGGTCGTCGCGCCGGAGTTCGACGCCGAGCGTCCGCGAGAGCACCAGTTCATCG
Source organism: Acidobacteriota bacterium (assembly GCA_020850715.1). Lineage (GTDB taxonomy): Bacteria > Acidobacteriota > Vicinamibacteria > Vicinamibacterales > CAVVIG01 > JADZED01. The sequence goes on along the minus strand of JADZED010000049.1, from coordinate 55,014 downwards.
CTCGCCATCCATCCGAAGCCGGCGGCGGCCGCAAGCGGCACCATCGCGTTCGAGACGGATCCTTCCGATGGCCACAGCCCTGCCGGGCTCTGGCCGAACAGCCGCCGATGGCATGCGATCGCCCGGCGCAACTGAGCGTCGGCGTCCTCGGGGTGCTGAAACCGCCGGCGTGGCATCGGCGAGGCCGGATGAGTCGCGAGGTACACGTCCGTGTCGCACAGCAGCGGCAGGATCGGGTGATAGAACGGCGACGTCGACAGCTCGACCTGGCCGCGGCTCGCGGCCTCGCGGTATTCGGGAATGACTTTGCCCAGGATCTCGAGCTCCACCTCGCGCAGGACCGCCTTGTCCTCTTCGGCGAAGCCCGTTCCCTTCGCCGCGAGCGCCTGCACGCGCGAATCGTGCTCTCGATACATCGGATCGACCCAGGCGAGCTTGTGGAGCACCTGCAGGTCGCGGAGATCATCGGGCGAGAAGCGCGCCGCCACGGCGCGCCAATGCTCCGGCGATCCGGAGTCGCTGCCTCGGCGATGGAACAGCTCGGCATACCGCGAAAAGGCGCCGATCATGTGCTCGCGATGGGCGTGGAAGAAATGCTCGACCACGAAGGCGCCTTCGGGCTCGGTCAGCGCCGCCGCCGGTTTCAGCCCCAGCTCGAGATGGTGGTCGCGCGCCCGGTTCTCGGCAAACGCCTCGATCTGCACGAGCAGCGATGGCACCAGGTTGAAGGTGGCCCGCACACGGGGAAACTCGCGCAGCAGCGCCGCCATGCCGAAATAGTCCTTCAAGGCATGGAGACGCACCCACGGCAGGATGTGCTCGCCGGTGACCAGATCCTCGTAGAACGGCTGGTGCATGTGCCAGAGTAGAGCGACGCGCGTCATCCTGCTAATCTACACTCGAACTTCACGGCCGCTTCCACCCGGGGATCGCGGCCATCCGGCCGGACAGCATGCGAGTGGAACGTCCAACACAGCCGCAATCGATCTGGCGGTCCTATTCCGGGCGCCTGCTCCACAGCGGCGAGGAAGCCCTGCTCGATTGGGTCGATCGATTTCGCGACGGCTCCTCTGGGAGCAAGATCCTGCTGACCTCGGCGCCCAAGGCCGGGACACACCTGCTGATGGGCGCGCTCAACGGCCTTCTCGAGCTGCGGCGCCGCCCGCTGACCTTGGAGCCCTATCAGCCGTGGCAGCGTCATGCGGCGCAACTCGCGCGGATGGCCGGAACCCGTTTTGCCTGGGGTCACCTGGCCGCGAGCCCACCCGTGCTCCGCATGGCCGCGCGGATGGACCTGCGCGTCGTCGTGATGCTGCGCGATCCCCGCGATGTCGTGATCTCGTTCGTCGACCACGTCTGCCGCCTGAAGCCGCACGTGCTTCGCGCATACTTCGAATCGCTGCCCGACGAGGCCGCCAAGCTGCGGGCCGCCATCGTTGGAGCGCCGGCGGCCGCCTGCCGGCGGGACGAAGCGGTCGTGCGCTCCGGGTACTATGACGGCTACACGGGCTTTGCCGACATCGGCACGGTGTTGCGCAGCTACCTCCTGTGGGAGCAACATCCCCGCGTGATCTTCTCGCGGTTCGAGACGCTCGTCGGCGAGAGAGGCGGAGGGACTCGAGAACGCCAGCGCGCCGAGATCGCGCGGATTGCGTCCTTCCTCGGGCTCCAGCATCAGGACTCGCGAATCGAAGGGATTTGCGATCGCCTGTTCGACCAGCAGGCCGCGACGTTCAATGTCGGGCGAGCCGGACGCTGGCGCGAGCTGTTCGACGCGGACGCGAGGGCGATCTTCGAGGAGGTCGCCGGCGCGGAGCTTCGCCGGCTGGGATACGCCGACAACGGGGCCTGGGGGTAGGCGCGTCCGTGCGCCGCCTCGTATCAGCGATGGTGCTAATCTGGTCGCTCCGGTGCTGAGACTCCTCGATCGGTACCTGGTGCGCCAGGCGCTGGTCCCCTTCCTGATCGGACTGGTGCTTCTCGCTTTCGTCCTCGAGATCCCGGTCATTCTGGATCAGGGGGAGAAGCTGATCGAGAAGGGTGTCGACTGGTACACCGTCGTCCAGGTCCTGATCACGCTGCTCCCCTCCTCGCTGAGCATCGTGATCCCGATGGCGCTGCTCGTCGGCATCCTGATGGCGCTCGGGCGGATGTCGGCCGACCGCGAGTTCGTGGCGCTGCAGGCGTGCGGCGTCAGCGTGCTGCGCCTGCTCTGGCCGATCGGCGTGCTCGCCATCGCCGCCTGCGCCTTCAACGCCTGGGTGACCATCGTCGCGCTTCCCCAGGCCAACCAGCGCTTCCGCGAGATTACCTTCGGCGTCGTCGCCTCCAAGGCCCAGAACGACGTGAAGCCGCGCGTGTTCTTCGACCAGTTCCCGAACCGGGTGCTGTATGTCCGCGACCGCGCGACCGACGGCCGGTGGCAGGACGTCTTCCTCGCCGATTCGACGCAGCCTGGCCAGACGACGGTGTACTTCGCCAGGGAGGGCCGGCTCCTCGTCGACCAGGGCAAACGGACGGTGCAGCTCGTCCTGACGGCGGCCGCGCGCCATACGACGTTCGCGGCAAAGCCGGATGAGTACGAGACCTCGACCCTCGAGACGGTGGTGCTCAACCTCGATGCCGAGACGGTGTTCCCGCGCGTTCAGATCCTGAAGGGCGCGCCGGAGATGACGATCGCGGAACTGCGGGCGGACATCGCCGCCGCCGCCGCGCGCGCCGATCCGGCCTACGACCAGCGGCTGATGATTCAGCAGAAGTTCTCGCTCCCGGCGGCCTGCCTGGTGCTGGCGCTGATCGGCCTGGGGCTTGGCGTGAGCCATCGCAAGGACGGCAAGCTTGCGAGCTTCGTGCTCGGCTTCGGCGTCGTCTTCGTCTACTACATCATCATGTGGACCGGCCGCTCGCTCGCCAAGGGCGGCCAGCTGCCGGCAGAGCTCGGACCGTGGCTGCCGAACATCCTGATTGCCGTCGCGGGCACGCTGCTGCTGGCCTGGCGCGTGCGGTCGGCCGACCAGCCGATCCGGCTCACGATCCCGGCGTTCTGGCGCCGGGTTCCTCCTGCCGGGGGCGCCCCGGGGCCCGGAAGCGCGGCGGTCGTGCAGCCGCCCCCGCGCGTTGTGCTCGTCGTCCGCGTGCCGCACCTGAACCTGCCGCGGCCCGGCCTGCTGGATCTCTACGTCGCGCGACAGTACCTGCGGACCTTCGTCGTTGCGGTCGTGTCGCTGCTCGGCATCTTCTACATCTCCACCTTCATGGACCTGGCCGAGAAGCTGTTTCGCGGCAACACGACTGCGGGCGTGATGCTGCGCTACTTCTTCTTCCAGACGCCCCAATTCGTCTACTACGTGATCCCGATGGCGGCGCTCGTGTCGGCGCTGGTCACCATAGGGCTGATGACGAAGAACAGCGAGCTCGTGATCATGAAGGCGTGCGGCATCAGCCTCTACCGTGCCGCCGCGCCGCTGGTCGCTTTCGCGCTGCTCGCGAGCGCGCTGCTGTTCGGCCTGCAGGAGAAGGTGCTCGCCTACTCGAATCGCGAGGCGGGGCAGCTGAATCGCGTCATCCGCGGCTATCCGCCGCTCAGCGAAGGCGCGCTGGATCGACGCTGGATCGTGTCCGAGAACGGCGACATCTACCATTACGACTTCTTCGATGCGCGGACGAACCGCTTCAACAATCTATCGACCTACCAGCTCGATCCCGGCCGATGGCGCCTGAGCGGCCTGATGTATGCCCGGCAGGTCGACCTGGTTCGAAACGGCGGTCCGACGCCCGGCTGGACGGCGCGCGACGGCTGGCGGCGTACGTTCGCCGACCCGGCTGGGACCGACACGGGTGCGGTCAAGGTCACCTACGACCCGTTCACGCAACGCGCGATCGATCTCGAGCCCCCCGACTATTTCAAGACCGACGAACCTGACGCCGAGCGCATGACGTATCGGGAGCTCAGGACCTACGTCGAGCAGTTGCACGTCAGCGGCTTCAACGCCGTGCCCTACATGGTGCAGCTCCAGCGGAAGATCGCCTTTCCGTTCGTTACGCTGATCATGACGATGCTCGCGGTGCCCTTCGCCGTGACGACCGGCAGGCGCGGCGCGCTGTACGGCATCGGGATCGGCATCGTCGTCGCGATCGTGTACTGGACGGCGATGAGCGTGTTCGGGGCGATCGGCGCCGCCGGATGGATTGCGCCGATGCTGGCGGCATGGGCGCCGAATATCCTGTTTGGAGCCGTGGCGGGCTATCTGATTCTCAGCGCCCGGACATAGACACCGCGGCGCACCCTGCTGCTCCTCGGAAAGAAATGATTGCGACCGGTACGCCGGGCCGTCGACGAGGCGGGACATCTCGTCCGCGCGAATGTGCACGTTGCGTTGCGCACCCTGGCCGGCCGTCGATGGTCGCGTCAGATTGGCCGATGCGGCGCCGGCTTCCGCCTACCTCGCCAGCGCCGGCCTCGAGACCCACAGCCGGCTCGAGGCTCCCGGACGTGTATTGAGCGAGTCGACGACAAACAGCAGGCTGCGGATCTCCTGGAAGGGCGCATGCGGCGTGCCGGCCGCTCCGGCAGGCGTGAGGACGGCGATCGGGATGGAGTACGCGCGCGGCGTCGGCTCGGCATAGAGCGACGTCTGCCATCGCTCCCCCGGCTCGGCCCCCCCCGGCGCGCGGACCTGGAGGGACACGCGCATCGGCTGCTCCGATCGGATTTCGAACGCGACCCTGGCTCCCGGCGGGAGCCCTGCGGGTATGTCGCGCACGAGCGCGACGAAGGGCGAGGCGGCCGGACCGCCGTCCCCGAGCCCGAAGCGAAGCAGGAGCGCCCGGCCGTCGACCAGTTGGGCCACGTTCACCGCGCCCTGCGAGCTCGTGTCGTGCTCGACGGCCCATCCCGCCATCGTCTCGCCGTCGAACAACGGCTCCCCTTCGGGCTCGGATGACGCGACATCATCCTGCTCGGTCGCGGGCGCGATCGGTTCGGGGCTGGCGCGCACGTAGATCGGGTTCGTGCGGATCCAGGTCGAGCCTTCCTGGCCGTCTCGCGTCGAGGCGATGCTGACCCAGAACGCGCCGGTCTGCGACGACGGCGCCACCGTGAACTCCTGCTCCCGGTGAGCCGCGCCGATCGGCTCGCCGCCGTTCCAGATCGTCGCTTCGAACTCGGGCGGCATGTTGCTGTGCACCGTCAGTTTGATCGCCCCTCCCGGCGCCAGCAGATCTCCCGGTCTTGCTGTGCCGGACGCGTTGGCCGCGCTGAACTCGATTGACGCCGGCGTCGCCAGCGCGTCGACGACGGTGTACAGACGGCCGGCGCGGATCGCCGCTACCACCAGCCGGCCGTCTTCGATGGGATCGCCGGTGAAGGGGCGCTCGGTCGTGACGTGCACCGACATCGCGCGGAATGTCGGCAGGTAGCCGGGGAGCGGGAGCGACGGTCCAGATCCCGATCCGTCGCCGCGGTACTCGAGGCGGGCGTGGGCGTCGGCGCCGGCAATCGAGATCACCCGGCGACGCTCGATGAGGGCTGCGTAGGGACCGATGTTCGCCCGCGCGTGCGACAGGGCGCCGATCGTCTCGACCGGCCGGAACGGGTAGCCGAGCAGCGCCGTCAGCAAGCGGGCGCGCGCCCGCCAGGGGCTCGATCCTTGGTCTCCGCCGCCGACGGGTGCCGTGCCCTGGCCGGGCAGGCCCGCGCGCTGCGCCCACGTACGCCACCCGGTATCGAGGTTCAGCGTCTCGACCCCGTCGACCGGCGCCTCCCAGTCGCGCCATCGCAGCTCGGGCCTCGGCGAATCAGGGTGGGCGGCGATGGCGAAGCCGCCGAGGCGATGGATGTCTTCGATCACGGCGGCCGGCTCGCCGGCAAGCGGGTAGGGGGCGGCCGGCATGTCGAGCGCCACGACGTGGCCGCCGGAGGTGCTGATTTCGACGGCATCGATGCAGAGCACGCCGCCGCGATACGCGGGCGGCTGGGGCGGTGCGGTCGCGTCGCCGTGGTCGGTGAACACGACGAACTTCAGGCCGGCGCGCGCGGCGGCTGCGGCGATGAGGTCGATCCCGCTCTGGCCGTCCGAGCGATTGGTGTGCACGTGGACGACGCCGGGAATCGAACCGTCGGAGAATGGAGTCGGAAGCGCAAGACGGGCGGGCGGAAGGGTGATGCTGAAGAGTCCGGCCGCGGCGAGCCCCAGGATCGCCGCGGCCAGAAGACGAGGCTTCAAAGGATCTAGAGCCCGGCCGCCTTCTCGAGGCTTGCCGCCTTGTCGGTCCGCTCCCACGTGAACTCCGGCTCGGTGCGGCCGAAGTGGCCGAACGCGGCGGTCTTCCGGTAGATCGGGCGGCGCAGGTTCAGCTCCTCCATGATGCCGCGCGGCGTGAGCTTGAAGTGCGCGCGCACGAGCTCGGTGATCTGCTCTTCCGGAATCCGGCCGGTGCCTTCGGTGTGCACCATGACCGACACCGGGTCGGCGACGCCGATCGCATAGGCGAGCTGCACGAGCGCGCGGTCCGCAATGCCCGCCGCAACGACGTTCTTCGCGATGTAGCGCGACATGTAGGCCGCCGAGCGATCGACCTTCGTCGGATCCTTGCCCGAGAACGCGCCGCCGCCATGCGGCGCCGCGCCGCCGTAGGTGTCGACGATGATCTTGCGGCCGGTGACGCCGGCGTCGCCGTGCGGCCCGCCGACGACGAAGCGGCCGGTCGGGTTCACGTAGATCTTCGTGTTCCGGTCCATCATTTCCGCCGGCACGATGCGGCTGACGATCTTCTCGGAGACGTCGGCGCGCATTGTCTCGTTGGTCACGAGCGGGCTGTGCTGGCTCGAGATGACGATCGCGTCCACCCGGACCGGCGTGTTGCCGTCGTATTCGACCGTGACCTGCGACTTGCCGTCAGGGCGCAGGTAGTCGAGCGTGCCGTCGCGGCGGAGGCACGAGAGCCCCTTCACCAGCTTGTGCGCGAGCATGATGGGCAGCGGCATGAGCTCGTCGGTCTCGGTGCAGGCGAAGCCGAACATCATGCCCTGGTCGCCGGCGCCGCCGGTGTCGACGCCCATCGCGATGTCGGGCGACTGGCTGTGGATCGACGAGAGCACGGCGCAGGTGTCGCCGTCGAAGCCGAACTTGCCGCGGTTGTAGCCGATCTCGTTGATCGTGCCGCGCACGATCGACTGGACGTCGACGTAGGCGGTGGTCGTGATCTCCCCGGCGACGACGGCCAGGCCGGTGGTGACCAGCGTTTCGCAGGCCACGCGGCTCATGGGATCCTGCGTGAGAATCGCGTCGAGAATCGAGTCGGAGACCTGATCGGCGATCTTGTCCGGATGCCCTTCCGTGACCGATTCCGACGTGAACAGATGCCGTCCCTTGCGGCTCATGCCGAGTGCTCCTTCGGTAGAGGTGGTCGAAACGCGCCCGGCGTCGCGTGATCACGAAGGACACGGCGGACGCGAACGAAGGGGAATCCCCGTCGGTCCAGGGTGTCGCCGGTGGTGCCGCGGCCCAGCTCGCTGAAACGGCTAAGTCTAGCAAATCAGGCGCGGGGGTGAAAGCGATCGTACACGGCCTTGAGCCGCGCCTCGAGGACGTGCGTGTAGATCTGCGTGGTCGAGAGATCCGCGTGCCCGAGCATCAACTGGATCGCGCGCAGGTCGGCGCCCCGCTCGAGCAGGTGCGTGGCGAAGGAGTGCCGCAGCACGTGGGGGCTGATCGCCTGCCGGAGGCCCGCCCGCGCGGCGTGGGCCTTGAGGATCTTCCAGAAGCCGACGCGGCTGAGCGTGCCGCCGCGTGCATTCAGGAACAGACGCGGCGACGACCTCTTCCTGGCGAGGCGCGGGCGCGCGTCGTCCGCGTAGCGGCGGATCCAGGCGGCCGCCTCGTCTCCCATCGGGATCAATCGCTCCTTGCTGCCCTTGCCGATGCACGTCAGGTAGTGCTCGTCGAGGTGCAGATCGGAAGCGCGCACGCCGACCAGTTCCGACACGCGCATGCCGGTCGCGTACAGCAGTTCGATCATCGCGCGGTCCCGCAGCCCGCGTGGCGTCGCGACGTCGGGCTGCGCCAGCAGCGCATCCACCTCGTCGATCGCCAGGAACTTGGGCAGCGCCGGCCACGCCTGCGGCGGCCGCAGGCCGTCGGCGGGGTTCTCGGCGAGGCGCCCGCCGATGGCGAGAAAGCGGTAGTAGCCGCGCACCGCCGCGACCGCCCGCGCGACCGATCGGGGCGACAGCCCGGCGCTCATCTGCCGGCGGACGAACGCCTCGAGTGCGCGGCGGTCCAGTGCCTCGGGCGCGCGGTCGAGGCCGGCCGCGAAGCGCGCCAGCGCGCGCAGGTCGCGGGCGTAGCTCTCGAGCGTGTGATCGGCGAGGCGGCGCTCGACGCGCAGATGGTTCAGATAGGCGTCGATCATCGGAGGGCCGCGCCGCGCACAGCGTATGATAGTATCCGCGGCGTGTGCTCTTGAGGTCGGCCTAGATGCCTGTACGCTCCAAGTGGCAATCGCTTCCCACCGAGGCCATCAACCCCGCGACGCTCGCGATCGACAAGCTCTCCCCCGGCGACATCGTCGACCTGATGATCAACGAGGATCGCCGGATGCTCGCCGCGGTCCAGCGCGAGAAGGACCGGATCGCGGTGGGCGTCGAGATCATCACGCAGGCGCTCCGCAAGGGCGGGCGCATCGTCTTCGTGGGCGCCGGCACGAGCGGCCGGCTCGGGATCGTCGAATCCGCCGAGATGCCGCTCACCTTCGGCACGCCGCCCGAGCTGGTCCACGCGATCATGGCGGGCGGCAAGAACGCGATCTTCAGCGCGAAGGAGGGTGTGGAGGACAACTACGAGGAGGGCGCCCGCTCGATCAACCGCCTGCGGCCGACCCGCAAGGACGTCGTGATCGGCGTGTCGGCGAGCGGGATGACGCAGTTCGTCCGCGGCGCGCTGACGCGCGCCCGGCGCGCCGGCATGAAGATCATCTTCGTCACCTGCGATCCGCACACCGAGCTGCAGACCTTTGTCGATCTGACGATCGCGCCAGACGTGGGCGCCGAGGTGATCGCCGGGTCGACGCGCCTGAAGGCGGGTACGGCCACCAAGATCGTCCTCAACATGCTCACCACCGCGGCGATGGTGCGCATCGGCAAGACCTACGGCAACCTCATGGTCGATCTCCAGACCGGGTCGCAGAAGCTGCGCGACCGCGCGCGCCGCATCGTGACGATCGTCACCGGCCTCGAGTACGACGAGGCCGACCTGCTACTCCGGCGCGCCCGCTGGAACGTGAAGGCGGCGCTCGTGATGCAGAAGGGAGGGCTCACCTACACGCAGGCGCTTTCCCGTCTGCGCCGCGCGCACGACTTCGTGCGCGACGCGATTGGCGAAGACGTCGAGCCGCGCCTGCGCAAGCTCCTCCGGGTCGGCTGATCAGGCGTTCGATGCCCGTGCGGCGCCTCCCGGGACCGGCCAGATCGATCGTCTTCGCCGCGGCGATGGCCGTCGCCCTCTTCAAGCCGGCCGGCGCCGCTTCTGCCGAGGTCCGCGCGCTCTGGGTGGTCCGGACCGCGCTGACCTCGCCCGCGGCGGTCGAGGCGATGGTCGGCTCCGCAGCCGCCAGCGGGTTCAACACGCTCGTCGTGCAGGTCCGCGGACGCGGCGATGCCTACTACGCCGGCGGCGACGAGCCGCGCGCCCCGGCGCTCGATCCGGCCGCCGCCGACTTCGACCCGCTCGCGATGACGATCGCGCGCGCGCACCAGGCAGGCCTGCGGGTACACGCCTGGATGAACGTCAACCTCATCGCGAGCGCCGCGATGCTGCCCGCTTCGCGCGATCACGTGATCTACCAACATCCTGAATGGCTGATGGTGCCCAGGGTGCTCGCGTCGGACCTGTGGGCGATGGAGCCGCGGCGGCCCGAGTACCTCGAGCGGCTCGCGGGCTACGTGCGCAGCAGGCCGGAGGCGATCGAGGGGCTGTATCTCTCGCCCATCGCGGAGGGGTCCGTCGAGTACACGCTGGGTGTGGTCCGCGACATCGTCCGCCGCTACGCCGTGGACGGCGTGCACCTCGACTACGTCCGCTACCCGTCCGACGAGTTCGACTACAGCCGCGAGGCGCTGCTGGCCTTCCGGCGCGACCTCGCGATCGACCTCTCGCGCGCCGACCTGCGGAACCATGACGCGCGCCTGGCGCAGTCGCCTGCGGCGTACGCCGAGGCGTTTCCCGAGCGCTGGCGCGGGTTCCGCATGAGCCGCCTGAGCGACCTGGTCGCGCGGCTGCGCGCCACGATCAAGGCCGCGCGCCCCGGGGCAATCGTGAGCGCCGCCGTCGTGCCCGACTCGGTCGATGCCGCCCGCCACCGCTTGCAGAACTGGCGCGACTGGCTCACGCGCGGGCTCCTCGACGTCGTCTGCCCGATGGCCTATACGACCGATGCCGGACTCTTCACGACGCAGATCGCCGCCGCGCGCGAACTCGCCGGCGCGCACGGGCTGTGGGCCGGCATCGGCGCCTACCGGATGCCCTCGGCGCAGATCGTCGAGGCGGTCCGCAATGCGCGCCGCCAGCGCGCCGACGGCGTCATCCTCTTCTCCTACGACAGCCTCGTGGATCCTGCCCGCGGCGGGGACGGCCTGGCGCAGGTCGGCCGCGCGGCGTTCGGGGAACGTTAGCCGGCGGGACCGATGAGCGGCCCCGCGCACGCCCGGCAGATCGTCAGCGAGGCGGTTCGTGCGCGCGTGTTTCCGGCCGCGGCGGTCGACGTCGGCACGAGCCGCGACAGCCTCTGGAGCGAGGCGTTCGGAACGCTGACGTTCGATGCGGAGGCGGCGCCGGCGATGCGCGAGACGCTGTTCGATCTCGCCTCGCTCACGAAGGTCATTGCCACCGTCAGCGTCGCGATGGACCTGGTGACGCGGGGAGCGATGCGCCTCGACGAGCCCGTACGCGCCTTCTTCCCGGAATGGGTGGGCCGCGGCCGCGAGGCGACGACCGTCGCCGACCTGCTCGAGCATGCCGCGGGGCTTCCGGCGCGGCTCGTGGACGCGCCGCCTAGCGGCCGGCGCGAGTTCGAGCACGAGATCTGCGCGATCGCGCTCGAGTACGAGCCGCGCACCGGGTCGCTCTACAGCGACCTGGACTTCATCCTGCTGGGTTTCCTTCTTGCGGCGCGCGGCGGCGCCACGCTCGCGGCGCAGTTTGATGCAATCGCTGGCGCGCTCGGTGCGGGGCCGTTGCCGTTCGCGCCCGAGCCCCCGCTCCGCAGGCTGGCGGCGCCGACCCTGCCGCTGTCAGAGGATCCGCGCCGCGGGCGTCTGCTGGCGGGCGAGGTTCACGACAGCTACGCGAGCGCGCTCGGCGGAGTGGCCGGCCACGCAGGACTGTTCGGGACCGCTGGCGCGGTGGGTGCCTTCGCCCGCGTCGTCCTGAGGGCGTTGCGCAATCCGGCAGGCGCGGCAGGCGCCGCGGAGGCGAGCCGCGACGCCTCAACGCGCTGGCCCGCCCACCTCGTCGCCCGTTTCGCGGCCCGAAGCTGCGTGCCCGGCAGTTCGCGCGCACTCGGCTGGGACACGATGCTCCCGACCTCGTCGTGCGGCACCAGGATGTCGGCGACTGCGATCGGCCATACCGGTTTCACGGGGACGTCGCTGTGGATCGACCCGGAACGCGACCGCTACTTCGTGCTGCTGGCGAACCGCGTGTGCAGCGGCGGCACGCTCGCGCAGATGCGGCAAGTCCGCCGGGCATTTCATGACGCCGCGGCAGCCATTTGAGCGGACCTGGCGCCTCGAGCGCGCTGATCTCGAAGGGCGGGTGTCCGCGATGAGAACGGAACGCTCATCAACGGCCGGCGGGGCGCGGTCGGGGCCGCGGCGAGCCCATGAGCGGCGCCTCGCGAGCGGTGCCCGGCGGCCGTCCCTGCGCTCCGGGACGGCCGCCCAGACCAGGACCCGCCGCCCCCGGCCGCGCGCCCTGCGCGGGGGTGGCCGCCGGCGGTGCGTACACGAACTGCCACTCGTTGTAGTGATTGCGCCCGTTGTAGAGACGAATCGATTCGCGGGTGCTCTTGCTCGTCACGCCGACAATGCCTCCAGCCGGCGTGCCAGGGCCTCGACCGCCCGCGGCGCCAGTGCCCGACGGGCGCGCCGGTGCGCGGCCGCTCCCCGGAACCGGGGTCTGCCCGCCGCTACCCGGGGTGAGCGCGCCGGCCGCCCCCGGCTGCTGCGCCTGCGCCTGCGTGATCGGCACGAAGTCGTCGTTGGTGATCGGGTCCTTGTATTTCTTGCGCAGGAACTTCTGCTCGACGAGGAGGTCGAGGCTCGGCGGCGCAGCGTTGGCGAACTTGCGTTGGAACAGCCCGATGGCCCGCGCGTACTGCTGGCCGCGGAAGACGAGTTCCTCTTCCTTCTCCCGCTGCACCATGCGCGACCAGACCGGCATGGCGACGCTCGTCATGACGGCCATGACCGCCATGCCCACGAGCAGCGCCGCCATTGCGTAGCCGTCTTCGCGCGCTTGACCCGCTAACTTCATGGAAGCTAAGATGTTGCGCGCTTTCATGATAACACGCGCTCTCCGCGCCGTCTCGGCGTGCGCGCTCGCGGCGCTCGTGGCCGCGGCGGTCGCCTGTCAGAAGGTGCCGCTGCTCGCGCCGTCGGGTTCGACGATCACGCTCAATGCACTCGCCACGTCGCTCTCCGCCACCGGCAAGACGACGATTGTGGCGCAGGTGATCGAGCCATCGGGCACGCCGCCGCACGCGGGCACGCTGGTCACCTTTACGACGACGCTCGGCACGGTCGCGCCGGCGGAGGTCGAGACCGACATCAGCGGCCGGGCGGCGACGACGTTCTCGGCCAACGGCGCATCGGGCACGGCGACGATCACGGCAATCTCCGGCGGCGTGTCGGCCGGCGCGACCGGCGCGGTGAAGATCGCGGTCGGCGCCGCGGCGGTCAGCAGCATCGTGATGAGCGCGTCCCCGCTGTCGCTGCCGTCGAGCGGCGGGTCGTCGACGATCACGGCGACGGTGAACGATTCGTCGGGCAATCCCCTCGCCGGCATTCCCGTGACGTTCAGCACCGACGCCGGCTCCGTGGGTCTGGCGGTCGTCACGACCGACGCCTCGGGCGCCGCCAGAACGACGTTGACCACTGGAAAGACGACGAAGGTTACCGCCACCGCCGGGGTCGCCTCGACATCAGGCACGACCACGACGGCCGCACCGTCGAACTCGATCACGGTGACGGTCAACGCCGCGCCGGGCATCGCGTTCACGATCACGACGAGCTCGCCGGTTGCCGGCCTGCCCGTGGCCTTGACGCTCAAGGTCGATCCGGTTGGCGGCAGCGCGATTCGCAATGTCGTCGTGAACTTCGGGGACGGCCAGTCGCAGGCGCTCGGCGCGGCATCGGGCACGGTGCCGCTTTCGCACACCTACAGCTCATCGGGCACCTACACCATCACGGCGACGGTCACCGATTCCAACGGCGATTCGTTCGCCGGCCTTGCCCAGGTGACCGTGGCGGCGAAGATGCCTCCGACCGTCAGCATCCTGCCGGACAACGCGAACCCGAACGCGAACGTCACGCTGGTCACCTTCACCATCACGGCCACGGTGGCCACCGCGGCCACCGGGGCCACGATCCAGAGCGTCGTCGTCAATTTCGGAGACGGGTCCCCTCAGGTGAATCTAGGTGCGCAGAGCGGCACCGGCATCAAGGTGCCGCACACCTACGCGCAGGCGGGTTCGTACTACCCAAGCGTCACGGCGACCGACACGAGCGGCGGCCAGGCGACGGCGACGACGATCATCATCGTGAAGTAGTCTTCGACAGCGGCCGAGGCCGTGCAGAATCCGGACGCTACCGGCGGTTGGACGCAGATCCGAGCGTTTCCACGGTAACTGCGGACTGAGGGCTGCGACCGGCGGCGACTGATGACCGAGACCGCCGGCTGGCGACCCTCCTACCACTCCGAATACTTCGTCCCATCGAGCGCCGTCCCCTCCGAGCCGCTCCTGACGTTGAATACGCCAGGCTCCCCCATCGGGTTGTTCGGATCGGGCTCGGCCGGAACTTCCTGCCACGTCGCGGCGCTCCCGGTGATCGGATCCTCCGGAATCTGCCGTACGTAGCCGTCGGTCACCAGCGCGTCGAGCGACTGCGGATACTGCCCCTTGTCGGCGTAATACTGATCGATCGCGTCCCGCAGCCGGAACAGATCCTCTTGCAGCACCGCTTCTTTCGCATGGACGACCCCGTTGCGGTACTGCGTCATCGCCATCGTCGAGATCAGCATGATCAGCGACACCACGACCAGCAGTTCGATGAGCGTGAAACCGGCCGCCGGCCTACCAGTCGGAGTATTTCGTGCCGTCAAGCGCGGTGCCCTCCGAGGTGGTATGGACATCGAACACGTTCTGGCCGCCCCAGGCGCGCGCGTCGGGCTCGTCCTGGTACGACCGCAGCCCCCAGTCGCCGCGCGTCATCGGGTCGACCGGAATCCGCCGCAGGAACTTCAGCTTGCGGCCGGTGGCGTCGTTCGCCGCCGTCACGCCGTCGACCAGGACCTGCAGCGTGGGCGGGTAGTTCTCGCTCCCGACCTTGATTTCCGTCGGGCTGATGTTGCCCAGGTCGGCCTGATCCTTGTACTTGTCGATGGCAACCCGCATCTCGCGCAACGCGCGGCGCAGTTCGACCTCGCGCTGCCGCGTCGCGGTCACTCTGGCGAGCGGCATGATGGCCGACGCCAGAATCATCACGATGGTGGCGACGACGATCAGCTCGACAAACGTGTAGCCGTTCTGTCTGCCGATCACGGCTCTACGGTGACGGCGACCGGCCGGAATTGCAGCCCCATCGCGGTGCCGCCCGGTCCGGTCGCGCTGCCGGCCAGGGACAGCGTCGACGCGCCGGGACCGATGGCATCGAAGAGCACCGCGGCCAGCAGCCCCGTGCCCGAGGCGCCAGTGGCGTCCGCCGCGCGGCTCAGCGTGATGTCGATGCGCCCTCCGGTCACCTGCTGCACGAAGCTCACCGTGACGCCGCCGCTGCGCATGAAGCTTCCTTCCTGCACGGTGCGTACGCGGAGCACGCCGGGATCGAAGGTCATCGTGAGCGCGATCGTCGAGAGCCGAGAGACGTTGGTGATCGAGATGGGCACCGTGTAGGGCCCGCCGCCCACGCGCATGGCCGGCCCGGGCGGCGAGATGATCAGCAGCGCCGAACCGACTCCCGGCGTCTGCGTCGTCACGTTGTCGAGCGCTGCCGGTGCGGGCTCCGGCGCCGGCGCGGCTGCGGCCGGATCCGGCGCGGCCGGCGGCGTGGGCTCCGGCTGCGGCGGCGGCGTCGGCAGCGGTGCCGGTGTCGGGATGAGCACGGTGCCCGGCACGGGCGAGGTGCCCGGCGGGGCGACGATGGTCGTGCCCGCCGGTGCTCGGGTCTGCGGGCCGACCGGCTCCGGCACAGGCGCCGCAGGTCCGGCCGGCGCCGGGACGGGCTGCGGCTCCGGCTCGGGGCTTCCGGCGATGAGCGGCGGCGCGCCGCCAATCGCCAGGTTCTGCTGCGAGCCGATGTAGATCGGCGCGAGATCGGTCTCGCTGAGCTCGTGGGTGCGGATGACGTGGGGCGTCAGCAGCATCACGATGTCGGTCTGGGCGATGCTCGTGTCGTTCGCCGAGAACAGCTGCTTCAGTATCGGCAGATGAATTGCCCCCGGGAATCCCTCGAGCGAGCGGCGCTCGTCTTCGCGCAGCAGACCGGCGAGCAGATTCGACTCGCCGTCGCGCAGCCGCAGGCGGGTCGTGACGCTGCGCTGGCCGAACGACGGCACGTCGTTGCCGGCCACCGAGACGTTGGCGCCGAGCGACAGGTTTTCGAGAGTGAGATCGAGGATGATGTCCCCTTCGAGCGTCACGCGCGGCGTCATGTCGATGTTCACGCCGATGTCCTGGTAGTTGTAGGTGCTGAGCGGGTTCACGCCGGCGCCGCCGCCGGCGATCGGCGTGAAGGCGGTGGAAATCACCGGGATGCGGTCGCCGAGCTTCAGCGTGAGCTTGCTGCCCTCGGCGCCGCGCAACTGCGGCTTCGCGATCAGCTTCGTCTGGCTGTCGCTCTCCAGGAATTTCACGATCGCGGTGGGCACCGCGAGATAGAAATCGGCGGTCGTGACGCCGCGCGAGATCGTGTTCAGGTTGAACGGCGGCGGCGAGGCGAGCTTGCCCGGCGCCGTCGAAGCGCCGCCGGTGGTGCTGGTGGTGCCGCCTCCGGTCCCCCCGCTCCCGCCGCTGCCCGACCCGCCACCGGAGGTCGATCCGCTCGGCGATACTTCAGGCGAGAACAGCGTGCCGAGCGCGTAGTCCGAGAGGTTGAGGCCATAGGCCTTGGCGCGGGTCCGGTTCACCTCGAGGATCTCGACGTCGACGACGATCTCGGCCCGCGGCTTGTCGTTCTGCGCGATGATCCGCTCGATGATCTGCACGACCGAAGTCGTCCCGCGGACCGTGATCGTGTTGGCGGTCTTGTTCGGGACGATCGCCGGCTGGATGGCCACGCCCGGCATGCGCATGATGGTGCTCAAGAGCTGCCCGAGTTCGGTCGGGTCCGCGTGCGAGATGTAGAAGGTGCGCACGACCTGCTCGTCGTACTGATTGTGCTTCTGCGGCGTGTCCGGAAAGACGAAGATCGAGCGTTCGTTGACGACCTTGTACGACAGGCCGTTCATCGTCATGATCTGGTTCAGCGCCTGCTCGAGCGTGACGCCGTCGAGCTGGATCTGCGTCTGGCGATCGGGAACCTCGCGATCGTACGAGATGTTGATTCCGGTGGCGTTGCCGATGAAGTTGAGGACGTCGCGGACATTCGCATTCGGGAAGCGCACGGTCAGCGGCTCGCGCGACGCCGGGTTGAGGATCGGCTCGGCGGCCGCGGCGGCCGCGCGCGCGCGCAGCGCCGTGATCGGCGGCTCCGGCCGCGCCGCTTCGATGCGGTCGCGGATCGTCCGCTCCAGTTCGCTCACCTTCGCGGCGGCGCTGCGGTTGGTGACGTCGTTCTCGCTGGCCAGCCGGTACGCGCTCAGCGCCGCCTCGAGCTGATTCTGCTCCTCGAAGGCGCGCGCCCGCTCGAGGTGCGCGCGCGAGGCGGCCATCATCGCGCGCTCCAGCGCGATCTTGAAGTTCGGGTTGTCGGGATCGGCCTGTACGGCCCGGCGGTACGCGACGACCGCTTCGTCGAGGTCGCCGCGCCGGGTGGCCGCCGCCCCCTGCCTGAAGGCCTGCGAGGCCGCGCAGCCAACCGCCGCCAGCGCCAGCAGGGCGAGGAGTCCGGCCGCAGCGGTGCGCGAACGCCGGCGGCCCGCCGGGACCGGGGCGCCGTTCGTCAGCCGCGGCCCCGGCCGGCCCGCCAGTCCACCATCAGCCATGTGCAATGTGCAATCCATCACGATCCCGTGAGCCGAATCACCTGTCGTCCGCGCCCATCGAGGTGCGCCATTTCGATCGACTCGACGCCGATCTTCAGCACCCGATACCGGCCCCCGATTATGGCCCCTTCCGCGCCGTAATCCACATGGCCCGCCGAATCGCTCAATACGGCGATCCGCTGCCCGCCGCGGTCGATGATCCCGATGAACTTCAACGCGATCGGCTGCACGGGGGCGGCTGCCGGCGGGCCGGCCGGCTCGGGGCGCATCGGGGCGGGACGCGCCGGCTCGGACGGCGGCGGCGCCGCGCGCGGCTTGAAACGAAACAGGTCGCGACCGCCGGCGCCGGGCGCGGTTCGCTCTCCCGCGAGGGTCTCGAGCCGCACGTCGGGCCCCGCCAGCGGCGCACGTTCGGCGTCCGATCGCGCGTTCCGGGCCGTGCCCGCCTGATTCGACGATGGGGCGGCGCCCGCAGACGTCCGGGGCCAGAGGCGATAGGCCGCAAGAAGGAGGCCGAAAGCGACCGCGCCGAAGAGGAGCGGCCGGCGCCAGTCAGATGCCATTGTCGCCCAGGCGATAGTAGGCCGAGAGCGCGACGATCAACGAGAGCGGCCGCGCCGGATCGTTCTGCGCGAGCTCCACGTCGTCCAGGATCAGGAACTCCGGCGCGTTTTCGAGCTCGTAGATGAATTGTCGGATGCTGTCGTAGTCGCCGGCGAGCTGCATCCGGATCTGGAGATGTCCGAGCGGCCGGCCGGTGGTGTCGGTCTGCGTCAGCTCGGTGCGGCGCTCGGAGAAGGTGACGTTGGTCTTGCGGGCGAGCGTCGGCAGCGATGCGTATGTCATGCGCCTGGCGTCGGAGAGGCTCGGCGGCAGCACCTTGTCGTAGAAGGTGGCGAGTTCCTCGTCCGCGCGGCTCTTGCCGTCGACCAGGGCGTGGGCCGCAGCGAGCGCCTCCTCCGCCGCGCGCCGGGCCTGGGCGGCGGCGGCGGCCCGATCCTGCACGCTCGCCTGCCGGCGGCTGAGCGGGCGCACGGCGAACACATACAACCCGAGGTTCGCCAGCAGCGCGATCGCGACGGGAACGATCAGGCGTCGCTTGTCGGCGAGGACGCGTCGGAGCGGCGTCACCGGCGCGCTCCTCCGGCGCCGGCCGTGGGGGCGGCGCCGCCAGGCACATACCGCGTCTCGAGGGTCGCCTCGAGCATCCCCTGCTCGTTGATCCGCTCCTGGCTCGTACCGCGCAGGTCCTTGAAGGCGCCGGTGGCCTCGAGCTTCTCCATGAACTGGGCGACGTCGTCGGTGTCGGCGGCGATCACGTTGATGGTCAGCCTGGTGCCGTTCGCGACGTCGACCTGCGGTCGGACCGCCGTGATGCGCACCTGGTCGGGCAGCGTCGCCTCGAACCGGTTGAACAGCTCGGTCCAGGAGAAGGTGCGGCGGTCGATCAGGTCGTTGGCCAGCCGCGCCGCCTCCGACGCGTTCTCCACCGCGTGCGCGTCGACGGTGGCGCGCAGCCGCGCCGCCTCCGCCTGCAGGTCGCGCGCCGACGCCTCGTCGCGCGCCGCCTGGGCGCCAAACCGCGTGTCGGTGCGCGAGGAGCGGATCAGGCTCGTGACGTTGAACAGAGTGATGACGATCGCCAGCGCCGCCAGGACGGCCAGCGCGGCGTGCACCGGCCGTTCGTTGTAGAAAGGACGCGTGGCGAGGTTGGTGCGAATCATGCCGCCACCCGATCGCGCAGCAGCAGCCCCACCAGCGGCGCGAGCGTGTCGAGGAGCGCGGGCGCCGCCGAGATCCGATCCGTCAGGGCGGCGGCGCCGCGCGGGTCGACGCTGTCGACCGGCGTGTGCAGCCGCTGCTCGAGCATGCGGCGCAGCTGGTCGACGTCGCCCGCGTGGCGGATCCCGTGCTCGGCCGCACCAGCCAGCACGACGCGGCCGAGGCCGGCGCCCTGCAGCCGGTCCTCGTAGTACATCGCCGACTGATGGACGAGGTCGGCCAGCGTGCCGTCCGAATCGGCCGCGCGGTTCCGGAAGAAGATCACGCACGAGCCGCGCAGCAGTGCCATCGACACGTAGTCCACGCCGACGTTCACCAGCAGCCAGTCGCCGGTGTCGGCGCCGGCCGGGGGGCCGGCCGGCGCCTGGCCGGAGGCCGCCAGCACGGCGTTGACGATATTGAACGTCGCGATGTCGACGATGCCGGCGGTGGCGCCCGCGTCGGCGCAGAGGCTCTCGTACTCCTCGACGATCTCGCGCCGTGCAATCGAGACCAGCACGTCGGTGCCGTCGTCGTACGCCAGACCGGGCGCACACGAGAGCCGGGCCTCGTCGGTGGGGAACGGCGTGGTCTTCCGCACCTGCCAGCGAACCAGCTGATCGAGGTCGTGCGGCCGCGTCGGCAGCTGCGCGAAGCGGATGATCGAGATCTTCGCCACCACGTCGGGCACCACGAGCCCGATGCGCCGGGGCCGGCCGATGCGATCGAGCACGGCGCCGATGGCGGCGACGACCGTCTTGCGGTCGTGCGCGTTGTGCGCGGTCAGCGACGGCACGAGCGCTCCCCCGGGCAGCGGCTCGACGGCGTGCGCCGCGATCGAGGGCCTGGCGCCGCGCCACTCGATGCTGGCGCCCGATACGCGATTGGCGGCCAGCTCGACCGCCGCGGGCGGTCCGGAGGTGGCACGAAGGGCGCGCGCGAGGAGACCGCTCATTCGACGAACGTCACCTTGTTGATTTCGCGCAGCGTCGTCGCCCCTTCGAGCACGCGTTCGACCGCCGATTCGCGGAGGAAGCGCATGCCGTCCTCGCGCGCCGCCTTCTTGATCTCGGAGGTCGGCCGCTTCTCGAGGATCATCTCGCGGATGCGATCGGTCAGATCGAGCAGCTCGCAGATGGCGGTCCGCCCCTTGTAGCCGGTGCCGCCGCACTCGATGCAGCCGCGGCCTTCATGGAAGGTGTGGGTGCGCTCGAGCGCCGGATCGAGGCCCGACTCCTCGAGCATGGCGCGCGTCACTGCGACCGGACGCTTGCAGTGGAGGCAGGTATTGCGCACCAGCCGCTGCGCGAGCACGCAGTTGAGCGCGGAGACGAACTGGTAGGCCTCGACGCCCATGTTGAGGAAGCGTCCGAGGACGTCGAGCACGTTGTTGGCGTGCACGGTCGTGAAGACCAGGTGCCCGGTGAGCGCCGAGTTGATGGCGATCTGCGCCGTTTCGTTGTCGCGGATCTCTCCCACCATGATCTTGTCGGGATCGTGGCGCAGGATCGAGCGGAGGCCGCGGGCAAACGTCAGCCCCTTCTTCTCGTTGATCGGGATCTGCGTAATCCCCTTGAGCTGGTACTCGACCGGATCCTCGATGGTGATGATCTTGTCTTCCGACGACTTGATCTCCGACAGCGCGGCGTAGAGCGTCGTCGTCTTGCCGCTGCCGGTCGGCCCGGTGACCAGGACCATGCCGTACGGCTCGGCGATGTACTTGCGGAAGCGTTTCAGCTCCGGCTCGGGAAACCCGAGGATGTCGAGCCGCAGTTCGGTGAACTGCTCGCTGATCGATTCCTTGTCGAGGATGCGGATCACCGCGTCCTCGCCGTGGACGCTCGGCATCACCGAGACGCGGAAGTCGATCGTCTTGCCGGGCATCCGGAGCCGGAAGCGGCCGTCCTGCGGCACGCGCTTCTCGGCGATGTCCAGCTCGGCCATCACCTTGATGCGCGACAGGATCGGGCTGTGAAACTGCTTCGCGATCGGCCGCATCGCCGGCTGCAGCACGCCGTCGACCCGGTACTTCACGTGGACCGCGTCGTCTGCCGTCTCGATGTGGATGTCGCTGGCGCGCCGCTGAATGGCCGTGTAGATCGTCGAGTCGACCAGGCGGATGACCGGACTGATGTCGCTCGTGAGCCGCTCGACGGTCAGGCTGTCCTCGCCCCCGTCTTCGTCCTTGAGGAGCTGCAACTGGAAGCTCTCGGTCGCATCCTCCAGCACGCGCGTGGAGCTCTCGCTCTTCTTCAGAATCGCCGCGATCGCGGATTTCGGCCCGACGGCCACCTTGATCGGCGTCTCCAGCAGCACGCCCAGCTCGTCGATCATCGGCAGATCGGTCGGATCGGAGACGACAATCGCCAGCGTCTTCCCTTCGCGCCGGTACGGGACGAAGCCGTAGCGGAGCATCAGGTCGGCCGGAATGGATCGGAACAGCGCCTGGTCGATCCTGAACGCGTCCATGTCGACCAGCTCGAGGCGGTACCGTTCGGCCAGGTGCCGCGCCTGCTCGACCTCGGCGCGCCGGTCGGCGTCGCTGACCGGGCCCGGTTCGGCCGTGCCGAGATGAAGATCGGCGGGGTTCGGATTTGCGGACGACATGGCTTAGGTGGCCGCGAGCACCGAGCTGAGCTGGAAGAGCGGCATGTACAGCGCAAGGAGCAGGCCGGCGATGACGACGCCCATGATCACGAGCAGCGCCGGTTCGACCAGCGTGACGAAGCGCTCGAGGCTGGTCGCGATCTCCTCGTCGTAGAAGTCGGCGACCGTGTTGAGCATCTCCTGCAGCGCGCCGGTCGACTCGCCCACCTCGGCCATCTTCACCGCGACCTCGGGAAACGCCCCGCGCCGCTCGAGCGCCGCCGCGAACGACTCTCCTTCGCGTACCCGCACGGCCACGATGTCGAGCTGCCCGCCGATGTGCTGGTTGCCCACCGAACGCGCGGCGATGTCCAGGGCGTTGACCAGCGGCAGCCCGCCGCCCAGCAGCGTGGCCAGCGTTCGCGCCATCTGGGACGTCGCGAACTTCCGCGCGGTCGGCCCGATCCCCGGCAGGCCGAGCACGAGTCGATCGAGCTGCGCCTGCCGCCCTGGCCGGCGGATCCAGGCGGCCAGGGCCACCCCGGCCGCGGCCGTGGCCAGCACGATCGCGGACCACTCCGCACGGAGCGCCTCGGAGACGGCAACGATCACGCGCGTGATCAAGGGCAGCTGCGCGCCGAACGCGGCATAGAAGTCGGAGAAGGCGGGCACGACCTTCAAGACGATGATCCCCACCAGGGCGACCGCGAGCGCGATCAGCACGAAGGGATAGACCAGCGCCGAGACGGTCTTCCGCTTCACCGCCGCCACGACCTTCGTGTACTCGACATAGCGCCGCAGGACGGCGTCGAGGTTGCCGCTGCGCTCCCCGGCGAGCAGCGACGCGGTGTAGACGCGCGGAAAGAGGTCGCCGTGCGCCGCGAAGGCGTCCGAGAGCGCCGTGCCGGCTCGCACTTTGTCGTGCACGTCTTCGAGCAGCGACTTGAATACCGGCGAGGCGACGCGGCGCTTCAGCAGATCGAGCGACTGGACCAGCGGCATGCCGGCCTTCAGCAGCGTCGCCAGCTCCTGGTTGAAGACGAGGAACTCCCGCGTGGGCACCGCCGGCCGCACCGGCAGCGGCAGCCTCGCGACGAGCGCACGCTTCGGCCGGAGAGAGAGGACGTGGAGCCCCTTCTCTTCGAGCTCGTGGCGCAGGCGCGACTCGCTCTCGGCGGCATACACGCCTTCGGTGATCTCACCGGTCGCCGATGCCAGTCGAGCTCGGTATTCCACGGCGTCCAATTGTAGCAAGCCGGCTGAACCATCGAGACGGCCAGACCGTGCAGCGCGGGGAAAGGCTGAGGTCAGCTCCCCGCCAGGGCGAGCACGCGCGAGACATACGCGCGCGTCTCCGGATAGGGCGGGATGCCGCCAAAGCGCGCCACCGCGCCCTCGCCGGCGTTGTAGGCGGCCAGCGCCAGCGCCGGCGGATAGCGCAGCAGCAGACGCTTCAGGTGTCTGATGCCCGCCGCGAGGTTCGCCACCGGATCGAACGGGTCGTCCAGGCCGTACTGCCGCGCGATCGACGGCATCAGCTGCATCAGCCCCATCGCGCCTTTGGGCGATCGAGCCTCGGCACGATACGCCGACTCCACCTGAATCACCGCACGCACGAGATCCGGATCGACCCCCTCGGCCGTCGACACCCGTTCGATCGCCGCTGCGTAGCGCGCGGCGGACGCCGGCGCGGCGGCCGCAGGCGCCCTGCGCGGGACCTGCGCCACCGGCGGCTCGGGATACGGCACCTCGTCTGGCTCGATCGAGGAGATCATCGACGGTTCACAGATGATCGTGCCGCCGCTGCGCAGCGTCAGCACGAGCGCACCGCCCTCCAGGTGATGACCGCTGATGGAAAGCGTCCGCCCGGTGGCGAAGAATGCCAGTTCGGCGCTCGCAGGCGCGGCGCCGCACGCGATCAACGCCAGGGACACGACGGCCGCCGAGCACGCCGGCCGCCTCGTCATCGAGCGTCCACGAAGGCATGGAACACACGGATGCCGAGCTCTCGGGCATCCTGGTTGGTCGACTGCGGCACCAGCGCGGGCACGAACGTCTTGTCGACGCCGATCTGGAGGCTAATCATTTCGCCCTCGCCGAGCTGGGCGGCCGGCAGCGGGATCCGCTGCAGGGTACGCTCGGTCGGCGCGAGACTGAACTGCCGTGCCACCGTCCCGTTGATCGACACGGTAACCAGCTGCGTGTCGTGGAAGACGTTGCCCGGGTTGTCCGCGTCAAGGTAGAAGGTCGCGTCCTTCTTCGGGTTCTTGAACGCCAGCGTCGCGTCCTTCTTCGTCCACTGCCATTCGACCGACGTGTTGGTGTCGGCCACTTCCGCCTGGTGCCAGCCATCCTTGAACAGCGTGAAGATGTTCTCGGTCTGCGGCAGCAGCTGCAGCCGCGCGACCGCATACGCGCGCTGGCCGGTGTCGTTGCCGGAGAGCGCGAGGCGCTTCTCGCCGCGCGTCGAGTACAGGCCCACCTGGATCGACGCCTCGCCGACGTACGGATACACCGGAATGAACACGGTGCGCGTGTACTCGACCGGCGTCCCCGCCTTCCATTGGGTCGTCGGGACCGGCGGGTCGTGGTCGTCGGTCCACATCAGCTCGTCGTCGATGTCGACGACGTGGACCATGACGCGGTAGTCCTCGTCGAAGCTCGCGCCGGGCTCCGGAACGAATCTGTAGGTGATGTCGATCGGGCTGCCGAGCGGCGCGCGATCGTGGCTGAGCGCGACCGACGGGGTCGCGACGGCAGGCTCGGACTCCACCGGCCTGCCGCAGCCGCACGCCAACAGCGCGCTCGCGAGCAGCGTGCACAGGGTTGTCGTCGCGTTCATGGCCGGGCTGCGCCCATTCTGCACGATCATGCGATGGTCCGAGCCTCACCCGGGCTGCTCGCCAGTTGCGCTGTCGGACGGGAGCGGCAGTATACCGCGGTTGCCGCATCCCCTGCAATTTGCTAGAGTTCCGCGCCATGGCGGCCGAAGCGCTCGGGCTGGTTGAAACCCGCGGACTCATCGGATCGATCGAGGCCGCCGATGCGATGGTCAAGGCGGCGAACGTCGTGCTGGTCGGCAAGGAGTACATCGGCGCCGGCTACGTGACCGTGATGGTCCGCGGCGACGTCGGCGCCGTGAAGGCGGCGACCGACGCGGGCGCCGCCGCCGCGCGGCGCGTGGGCGAGCTCGTGTCTGTCCACGTGATTCCGCGCCCGCACGGCGAAGTCGAACGAATTCTGCCCAAGTGAAGCTCACGCGTCAGGACTGCCTGCAGACGAGCGCTGCAGCCGGGGCCGAAACCGCGCCGGCCCCGGTCGCGGCGGAGTGACGTTCGTGACTGATCCGGCCGTTCTCCCCCCGACCGATCGCGACCTGGCCTCCATCGCCGAGGCGCGCGCACTGGCACGCCGCGCCAGGCAGGCATGGCTCCAGCTCGCGGAGCTCGACCAGGAGCGCATCGACGCGATGGTCGACGCCATGGCGGCGGCCGCGACCTCGCACGCCGAAGCCTTCGCCCGCCAGGCGGCCGACGAAACCGGCTTCGGCGTGATCGAAGACAAGATCCAGAAGAATCTGTTCGCGTCGCAGAAGATCTATCGCTTCATCCGGCCGATGAAGACGGTCGGGGTCGTCGCGCGGCACGACGATAAGCGGGTCGTCGAGA
This sequence comes from Acidobacteriota bacterium, assembly GCA_020850715.1. GTDB lineage: Bacteria > Acidobacteriota > Vicinamibacteria > Vicinamibacterales > CAVVIG01 > JADZED01. The sequence continues at coordinate 29,582 of JADZED010000049.1, read as the reverse complement.
TCGCCGAGCCATTCGGGGTCGTGGCCGCCGTCGTGCCGTCGACCAACCCGACCTCGACGGCGATCTACAAGATCCTGATCGCGATCAAGGCGCGCTGCACGATCGTGCTGAGTCCGCACCCCTCCGCCGTGAAGTGCATCACCGCGGTCGCGGAGGTGCTGGACGAGGCGGCCCGGCGCGCCGGCGCGCCGCCGGGCGCGATCAACTGGATGACGACCGTCAGCCTCGAGGGCACGCAGGAACTGATGCGGCATCGCGACGTGTCGGTCATTCTGGCCACGGGCGGGATGGGGCTGGTGCGGGCCGCCTACAGCGCCGGCAAGCCGGCCTACGGCGTCGGCCCGGGCAACGCGCCGGCGTTCATCGAGCGGACCGCGGATGTCGGCAAGGCGGTGCGCGACGTCATCACCGGCAAGACGTTCGACAACGGCCTGCTCTGCTCATCGGAGAACTCGGTGGTGGTCGACGAGCCGATCGCCGAAGAGGTACGCCGCCAGTTCCAGGCGCAGGGCGCGTACTTCCTCGGCCGCGCCGAAGCAGAAGCGGTTGCACGCCTCCTCGTCACGCCGCAGCGGCTGCCCAATCCGCGGCTGGTCGGCAGGAGCGCCGCATTCATCGCCGAGCAGTGCGGCGTCGGCGTGCCGGCCGGGACGCGCGTGCTGATCGCCGAGCTCGAGGGTGTCGGCCGTGACTATCCGCTGTCCATCGAGAAGCTCTGTCCCGTGCTCGCGTTCTACGTGGTCCGGGACTGGCAGGAGGGGTGCGAACGCTGCAGGCAGATCCTTCGCTACGGCGGAATGGGCCACACGATGTCCATCCATTCGCGCAGCGAGCCGATCATCCTCGAGTTCGGCCTGAAGAAGCCGGCGTTCCGGATCGTCGTGAACACGCCGACCACGTTCGGCTCGATCGGTCTGACCACCGGGCTCGATCCGTCGATGACCCTCGGCTGCGGCGGCTACGGCGGGAACATCACGTCGGACAACATTTCGCCGCTCCACCTGCTGAACGTCAAACGGCTGGCCTACGAGATCACGCCGGTCCAGAATCGCTTCGAGCGCGCGGCGTCGGGCCGGCCGCCATCGGCGGTCGAGGTTGCCGGGGCGCCGCGGCTGCCGGCCGCTCCGCCAAGACCGGCGGCTGCCAGGGGAATCCCGGCGGGCGCGCTCGCCCAACGGATCGACGAATTCCTCGGCTCGCGCGGACTCAGGCCGGAGGGCGCCGCGCCGGGCTCCCCGCCCACGGGCCTGACCGCGGCGCCCGCCGCCGCGCCTGCCGCCCCGCCGCCGTCCGTACCCGGCGAGGCTCCACTCGACTTCGTCTGCGAGGAGGACGTCCGTCTGGCGCTCAAGACGGGACGCACGCTTGTCGTGTCCGAGCGCGCGATCATCACGCCGGCCGCGCGGGACCTGGCCGAACCGCACCACCTGCTCTCGGTCGTGCCCTGGCGAGGATGAGGTGTAACTGCTGAGGCAATTGAACTTACTGTTGACCTGCGGCCCGACCGCTGCTAGAGTGGCGCGGCAAGGTGCGGGGGCCCCAGCCCTCCCGCGTGAAGAACACGGAGCCCCCGCCTGCGGGGGGCGACTTACGGTGCGGCCGGCCGGCGCCGGCTGCCTCGCGGAGCGCCCGGAATGGTACGAGCTCAGTGGCAGTTGCGGGTCCTTCTCGCGCTGCTTCCCTTCGTCGCGGCCTGCAGTTCGGCTCTTGGCGGGTCGGCGTCCCGAGGCAGGCCCATCCCCTTGCTGCCGCCTCCCGAGCCGGTGCTCGGGCCGCAGGCGCCGGCCGACGATCCGGTCGACGCGCTGATTGCGACCTCCGACACGCACTTCCGCGCAGGGCAGCAGGCGCTCGACGCCGGGCATTTCGAGGCGGCCAAACAGGAGTTCAACCAGGCGATCGACGTCCTGCTGGAGTCGCCATTCGGCGGCCGCGCCGACTCGCGGGTGCGCGAGCGATTCGACTGGCTGGTCGACCGCATCAGCGCGTACGAGATCAAGGCGCTCGCGCAGGGCGACGGCTTCACCGAGAAGCCGTATGAGCCGGCGTCCATCGACGACCTGCTGGCGCTGTCGTCCACCTTCGGGGAGCCGGCGCCGGCGGCCGGCCTGGCCGGGGCCGTGCGCTCCGATCTCGACCATGTCGTCCATGACATCCCGATTCCGCTGAACGACCGGGTGCTCTCCTACATCGAGCTGTTCCAGGGACGGCTGCACGATTTCATCCAGGAGGGCATGCAGCGCGGCAGCAGGTATCTCCCGATGATCCAGAGCGTGTTCCGCGCCGAGGGGCTGCCGCTCGATCTCGCCTACGTGCCGCTGATCGAGAGCGCCTTCAAGCCCAACGCCCTTTCCCGCGCGCGCGCCAAGGGCGTCTGGCAGTTCATGGCCGCGACGGCCCGCGAGAACGGCCTGCACACCGACTGGTATGTGGACGAGCGGTCGGACCCGCAGAAGGCGACGGTCGCGGCCGCGAAGTATCTCAAGACGCTCAGCGGCCTCTTCGACGGCGACTGGCACCTGGCGCTGGCCTCGTACAACGGCGGACCGGGCCGGGTGCAGAAGGCAATCAAGCGCGCCCGCAGCACGGACTTCTGGACGCTCGCCGAGAAGCCGCGCGTGCTGCCGCGCGAAACGCGCGCCTACGTGCCGATGATTCTGGCGGCGATCGTGATCGCGCGGAATCCGACGCAGTACGGCTTCGAGCTCACGACCGAGCCGCCTCAGCCCTACGACAAGGTCACGCTCCCGCAGGCGGTCGATCTCAGGCGAATCGCCGAGTGGGCCGACACGACCGTGGACGCGATCCAGGCGCTCAATCCCGAACTGCGCCGATGGACGACCCCCGTGAAAGCCGAATCGTACGAGCTGAAGGTGCCCTTCGGCACCGGCGACGCGGTGCTCGAGAGGATCGCCGAGACATCCGGCGAGGATCTCGTCACGCTCAACTGGTACACGGCCAAGAAGGGGGACACGCTCTCGACGATTGCGCGGAAGCTGCGCGTGAGCCGGACCGATCTGGCGGAGGCGAACTACCTGAAGACGGGCGCGCGGGTGCGGATTGGCGACAAGCTGATCGTGCCGCGCGAGGCGACGCCGCTCATGGCGGCGGCCACCGAACAGCCGGCGCCGCCGGCCGAGGTGCGCCCGACGGTCGATGCGGCCGGGGCGCTGGCAGAGGACGCAGTGTCCGACCGCGTGAAGATCACCTACCGCATCCGGCAGGGCGACACGCTCTTCTCGGTCGCCCGCCTGTTCAAGACGACAGTCGATGCGCTGCGCTCGTGGAATCCGCGGCTGCCCGCGCCCACGCGGTTGATGGCCGGATTGCGGATTACGGTCTACAGGCCCGCCAACTGAGATCGGGCCCGGCGCGGCCGAGGTCTGCGTTCAGCGGGGCGGAAGCGGTCCGTTACCCGGCCTGCTGGGCCGGACGCTTCTCGTCGGGCTTGCCGGTCGCGCGCAGCTGCCGGATACCCTGCTCGATGCGTTCGGCCAGTTCGCGCTCGTGCTGCAGCGTGCGCAGCGTCTGGCGCGCCTCCTGCAGCACGAACTCCAGCTTTGCTGCCTTCTCCGCGACGTGGTCCACCACGGCCTTCTGTTCGCCGAGCGTCTCGAGGTTGATGCGCACGTCGTCGAGCAGGTGCACGATGGCGTTCGCCTTCGTCTGCACCTCGTCGACCATCTTGCGCCGGCCGTCGATGGCCGTCATTCGCGAGTCGGTCTCGGCGATCCGCGACAGCAGTTCGTCCACACTGGTCTTGAGCGTCGCGACCTCGCTCCGGTGCGCGGCGACGTGATCCAGGTCGGCCTTGCTCCGCGCGCTGATCTGGTGCACGTGTTCGACGGCATCCTTCACCGCGAGGACGACCTGCTCGCGGCCGGCGACTGAGGCCAGGTGCGCGTCGAGCTGCGTCGCCAGCTGCTTGATCTCGGCGAGACGCGACTCGACGGCCGCGAGCTTCTTCTCGCCGAAAGCGACCTGCGTCCGCCGCTGCTCGAGCTGTTTGAACATGTTCTCGGCGCGCGCGAGCTGATCCTCGGTCGCCTGCACCTGGCCCAGCGCGTCGCGCTGGCGGCTCTGGACGCGATCCAGCTCGGCGAGCAGATCGTCCTTGACGCCGGTCGCGCGGGTGAGCTCCTCGGCCAGCGCCTGCATCTGCCTCGTGCGTTCGCCGACTTCCGCGGCGACCGCGCGGCTCGAGCCGAGCAGTTCGGCGAAGCGCTTCTCCTGCTCGGCGACCGCCGCTTCGTCGTGCTTGATCCCGCCGATGCGCTCCTGCGCAACGCCAATCTCCTTGCGGAGCGCGCTGAGCTCGGCGACCAGCGGCACGAGCCGGGTCTGGAGCGCGTGAACGCCTTCGAGCTTGTGCTGAGCGTTCTCCATCTGCGCCCCGAGCTCGTCGCACGCCGTCTTCAACGTGTCGAGCTCCGCGCGGCGCGCGAGCTGCTCTTCGAGCTTCCGATCGACTTCGGCGCTCAGCACGTTGAGGCCGTTGAGCCGGCCTTCGAGCTTCTCGACGAACGGCAGCCGGGCGCTCACCCGCGAGATCTGCGCGTCGAGCTCCGCGACCGACTCCTGCAGACGGGTAGCCTTCTGCGCGCCCTCTTCGACCGCCTTCAGCTTGTTCGTGATGCCGTCGAGCTTTGCTTCGAGCTCGGGTGTCTGCGCCGAGAACGCGTTCATGCGCTCGACGAACGTCTCCAGGGCGAGACGATCGGCGCCCAGCCGGTCGCCCAGTTTCGCCGCGTCCGCGTGCGCTTTGTGGAACTCCTGAATCTCGCCGCGGAGTGTGTCGAGGTCCTGTCGGCTCTGCTTCAGCGCGTCCATCTGCCAGGCGGCCTTCTTCGCCAGGTCGTCGACCTGCGCGAGCCGCTCGTGCAGCGCCTCGAGCGAGAGCTGGCGCCTGGTGAGATCGTCGGCCTGGCCGAAGAGCGTCTCGAACCGCTTCGACAGCCCATCGGTCTTCTCACCCAGCGCGATCAGGTGCTTGTCCTTTGCCGCGATCGCCTGCATCCGTGCTTCCGCGTCGCCGACCGATGCCTGCAGTGCCCGCAGCCGCTCCTCGAATGCCTCGAACTCCTTCTTCTTGAGCGCGAGCGTGTCGACCTGCCCGCGCACCGACTCGAGCACCACGCCGGCTTCTTTGGTCAGCTTGCCGGTCTCACGCTCGGTTTCCTGCCGCAGCTTGGCGGCCGCCTCCATCTGCCGATCGGTGTCCTGGCTCAGTTTCTCGATCCGCGCGATCGTGTCGTCGGCGCGGGCAACCTGTTTCATGCCCTCGGTGATCCTGGCGATCTGCGCGTCCATCGACCAGACCATCTCGTTGACGCGGTTCGCCTGAACCACGGCGTGCTCGACGGCCTGCTGCTGGCTGTCGAGCGCCTTCGCCTTGCGGGAGACATGCTCGGCGAGCGCGTTCAGCGCGCTCAGGCGCTCTTCCGTGCTCTGGCTCAGCTCGTGGAGCTGCTGGAGCGGCACGAGCTTCTTCTCGACCTCCTTGACCGTGGCAACCGCCGCGTTGGTGTCTTCGCGCGCTTCGCGCGACGACTCGCGGATCTTCGTGAAGTCCTGGGTGAGCGTCGTCGCCGCGCTGCGGATCTGATCGAGCTCTCCGCGCAGCGAGGATGCCTGGCCGAGCGACTGCCTGACCTCCCCTTCCGACTCGTGCAGCTGCGACCGGAGATCCTCCAGGGCGGTCCGCTCCTTCTTCAGCGTGTCGAGCGTCGCCTGCGTCTGCAGCGCCTGCGACGAGAGGTGCTGCACGGCCTCGCGATGCTTCTGCAGCTCCCCGTCGGGCCCGAGCGCTTTCTGCGTCGTGACTTCGGCCTGCCTGGCGGCTTCCTTGAGCGCCTGGATGCGCTTGTCGACCTCGGCCAGATCCTTGGCCCGGTCGTCGAGCGACGCCAGGCGTTTGGCGATGTCGTCGAGGCGGGTCGCGGCCGTGGCGGCCTTCTCCGTCAACTGCTCGAGCGACTTCCCGAGCGGCATCAGTTTCGCGCTGCGGGCAGTCAGCGAGCTGAGCATGGCGCTGATGGCCGTCCGCTCCTCGCGGGCGGTCGCGATCAGCGTCTCCAGTTCGGAGACCTGCTTCTCCTGCCGGGCCTTTCCGCCGGTCATGTTCTTGAACGCATCAAGCATGGGACTCGCTCTCCAGATGGGCTTAGAGAATAGGACACACAGGGTATCGGCGTCGACGCACTCTTTGATCAGTCTCTGCACGCCGGGAGGCACGCCCGCACGGCAGCAAATGCCACCCGGCGTGGATCATCGCCGGTAAGTCGTTGAATCCGCGCCGCGGGCATGGTGGCGGCGCTCCTTGCAGCCGGCGGGGGGGATGCTGGCCTGCCTGCGAACGGCGGCGCTCTTCGGCGTCGACGCCTGGCCCGTGGAGGTGGAAGTCGACGTTTCGTTCGGCTTCCCGAGCTTCGCGATGGTGGGGCTGCCCGACGCCAGCGTCCGCGAGAGTCGCGACCGTGTTCGCAGCGCGATTCGGAATTCAGGCTTCGAGTTTCCGCCCCACCGTGTCACGGTGAACCTCGCGCCTGCCGACGTGAGGAAGGCTGGGGCCGCGTTCGACCTGCCGATCGCGCTCGGCATTCTGGCGGCGCTGGGGATCGTCGAGCGGCGCGACATTCCCGAGTTCGTGCTGCTCGGCGAATTGTCGCTCGACGGCTCGATCCATGCCACGCGCGGAGTCCTCCCGATTGCGGCAGCGGCCCGCCGGTGGAAGGCGGCGGGCGTCCTCCTGCCACTGCAAAATGCCGCAGAGGCCGCGATTGTCTCGGGCCTGACGGTGTTCGGCGTCTCGACGCTCGCCGAGGCCGTCCAGGCGCTCAATGCGCCGTCGAGCGTGCGGCCGCATCAGACGGCGCAGGCCGCGGCCCGGCCGGCGACCGTGCCGGACCTGGCCGACGTCCGCGGGCAGCTTCTCGCCCGGCGTGCGCTCGAGATCGCGTGCGCCGGCGGCCACAACCTGCTGCTCGTCGGCCCGCCCGGCGCCGGCAAGACGATGATGGCGCGGCGGATGGCGGGCGTTCTTCCGCCGCTCACCTTCGACGAGGCGCTGGAGGTCACCTCGATCCACTCGGTCGCCGGCCTGCTGCCGGCGCCCGCCGGTCTGATCGCAGATCGCCCGTTCCGCGCACCCCATCACACGATCTCCGACGTGGCGCTCGTGGGCGGCGGGGCGCAGCCGCGGCCGGGAGAGGTCAGCCTCGCCCATCACGGCGTCCTGTTCCTCGACGAGATGCTCGAATTCAGCCGCCACGTGCTGGAGGTGCTCCGGCAGCCGCTCGAGGAAGGCGCGGTGACGGTGGCGCGCGCCGCGCGCACGGTCGTGTTCCCGGCCCGCTTCGTTCTGGCCGGCGCGATGAATCCCTGCCCGTGCGGCTTTGCCGGCGATCCGGTGCGCGAATGCCGCTGCACGCCGGTACAGATCGACCGGTATCGCGGCCGGCTGTCAGGGCCGCTGCGGGATCGGCTTGACCTGACGGTCGAAGTCCCCGCGGTGCCGCACGATGCCCTCTGGGGCGGCTCGACGGCCGAATCGTCCGCGGCGGTTCGCGCGCGGGTCGTTGCCGCGCGGGACTGGCAGCACCAGCGGTACGCATCCGAGCGGATCCGAACCAACGCCGAGCTCACGCCATCGCTCATCCACCGCCACTGCGCGCTCGACGCGGCATCCTCGCGGCTGTTGAGCGCAGCCGCCGCGAGGCTCGCACTGACGGCCCGCGGCTTCGACCGGATGCGGAAGGTCGCCCGCACGATCGCCGATCTCGCGGGGCGCGGAGCCATCGCGCAAGACGACGTCGCCGAGGCGCTGCAGTATCGGATGGCCGGCTGACGTCACGATCGCCGATGGCCGCGCGCGCCGTGTCGCAACCTTCCGGGTTGGCCCTCGAATCCTGCCGTTCGCGGCGTGGTGGAGGCAGGAGTCGGTCGACGGCTTCGGCCTTTGTTCGCCTCGTCGTTTCCAGCTTGGGGCGTTCCGAGCCCATGTGGTAGAGTTTTGAGGTTTTTCGCGCAGGCTCTGCGCGACGTTGCCTCACGGCTCTGCCGTATCCTGGAGAACTCACGAACCGGATGGCCCGACGGTATACGGTGTTGATTGCGGATCGGACCAGCGGCGTCATGCGCCGGCTCAATCTGGGTCTGCGCTCCACCCTGCTGCTGGCGGGTGTCGTCTACGCCTTGCCGGTGCTGATCGGCCTTGGCGCCCGCTGGAGTGCGATGAGCGACATCGACCAGCTCCGGATCACCAACGAGGCGCTCCTGGTCGAGAACACGAGCTATCGTGCGGCCACCGGCGAGCTGACGGGCCAGATCCAGTCGCTCGAAGGGGTGATCAACGAGCTGGGCACCCGTGCGTCCATCGATCCGACCGAACTCCAGGCGATGCAGAAGCTGCCGGCTGTCGTCAAGAACCGCGCGATGGGTGGCACCGCGGCCCCCAACGCCACCATCAGCAGCCTCGTCGACGCGTCGCTCTCCTCTCCCGAGGACACGTTCGGCATGCTGCGGCGGATGCTGCAGGCGCTGGAGCATCGCCTCAGCAACGTCCGGCGCGGCGTCGAGCGCACCGAGGCGCTGGCCAGCGCGACGCCGTCGATCTGGCCCGCGCACGGCTGGCTCACGGGCACCTTCGGCGGACGCAGCGATCCGTTCACGCACCAGCGCGGGTTCCACCAGGGGCTCGACATCTCGCTCGAAAAGGGTTCGCCGGTCTTCGCGACCGCCGACGGGCAGGTGGACTTCGCGGCGTACAACGGCGACTATGGCAACCTGGTGGTGCTCGATCATGGTTTCGGCCTCACGACCCGCTACGGGCACCTGAGCGCATTCGAGGTGAAACAGGGCGACGTCGTGAAGCGCGGCGACGTGATCGGTCTGGTGGGCGCGACCGGTCGAGCGACCGGTTCGCACGTTCACTACGAGATTCTCGTCAACGGCCAGCTGCTCAACCCCCTGCAACTGCTGACCACCCCGATCGCCCCGCGCTAGCGTATTCCGGCCGCACCTCCCCGGCGGACGTGGCGCCGCCGCGCTGCCCGGAGGGGGCCAACCCACGTGTTAGAATTGCTGGATACCCGCGGGCCTTCCAACGCCGTAGATGCTCGAAACGCTCCTTGCCAAGGTCGTCGGCACCCAGAATGAACGCGAACTGAAGCGTCTGCGCCCGCTCGTGGCGGAGGTCAACGCCCTCGAGCAGGAGATCCAGGCGCTCGCCGACGAACAACTGCGTGCGAAGACGGCGGAGCTTCGGGCACGCGTCGCGGCCGGGGAGACGCTCGACGACCTGATGGTCGAGGCCTTCGCGATCGTCCGCGAGGCCGGGCGCCGCACGCTGAACATGCGGCACTTCGACGTTCAGCTCCTCGGTGGCGCCGTGCTGCACAAGGGGCGCATCGCCGAGATGAAGACCGGCGAGGGCAAGACGCTGGTCGCGACCTTGCCGGCCTACCTCAATGCGCTGTCGGGCAAGGGCGTGCACGTCGTGACGGTCAACGACTACCTCGCCCGCCGCGATTCGGAATGGATGGGGCGGATCTACCGCTTCCTCGGCATGACGGTCGGCGTCATCCAGCACCATCTGAACGACGCCGAGCGGCAGGTCGCCTACGCCGCCGACATCACGTACGGGACCAACAACGAGTTCGGCTTCGACTATCTGCGCGACAACATGAAGTTCGACCTCGCGCACTACGTCCAGCGGGGTCACAACTTCGCGATCGTCGACGAAGTCGACAGCATCCTCATCGACGAGGCGAGAACGCCGCTCATCATCTCCGGACCCGCGGAGGAATCGACCGACCTCTATTACCAGGTCGATCGGGTGATTCCGCTGCTGAAGAAGGGCGCGGTAACGCGCGGCGACACGAAAGCCGAGGAACGCGAGGCGCTGGAGGCGACCGGCGACTATCTGGTCGACGAGAAGCACAAGACGGTGACGCTCACCGAGAGCGGCATGGCCAGGGCCGAGCAGGCCGTACGGCAGCTGCCGCAGTACCACCAGACGCCAGCGGGGCTGTACGACCCCGACAACATGCAGGTGCTCCACCACATCAACCAGGCGCTGCGGGCGCATGCCATCTTCCACCGCGACGTCGACTACATGGTGAAGGACGGCGAGGTGGTGATCGTCGACGAGTTCACGGGCCGCCTGATGCCGGGCCGGCGCTGGAGCGACGGGCTGCACCAGGCGGTCGAAGCGAAGGAGAAGGTGAAGATCGAGCGCGAGAACCAGACGCTCGCCACGGTGACCTTCCAGAACTACTTCCGCAAGTACAGCAAGCTCGCCGGCATGACCGGCACCGCCGACACCGAGGCCGAGGAGTTCGGCAAGATCTACAGCCTCGATGTCATCGTGATGCCGACCAACCGGCAACTGCGCCGGATCGAGAATCCCGACCTGGTCTACAGGACCGAGGCCGAGAAGTGGAACGCGATCGTCACCGAGATCATCGACGAGCACGCCAAGGGGCGGCCGATCCTGGTGGGCACGGTCTCGATCGAGAAATCGGAAAAGCTGTCGGCCATGCTCGATCGCCGGGGCCTCAAGCGCGGCAGCACCACCGGCGGCTCGGCCGACAAGCATGTCGTGTTGAACGCGCGCTACCACGCGCAGGAGGCCGAGTTTGTCGCGCAGGCTGGCCGCCTGGGGGCGGTCACCATCGCGACCAACATGGCCGGCCGCGGCACCGACATCCTGCTGGGCGGCAATGCCGAGTTCATGGCGCGCCAGCAGTGTCTCGCCGAGGAGATCGCCGAGCCGCTGAAGAAGGGCGAAGAGCGCTTCGTCGAAGACGAGCAGTACGTCTACTTCTATCACCTCGACTCGTTCTTCCGCGTCCCGAAGGAGGCGTACGGCCGGATCTTCGCGCACTTCAAGGCTCAATGCGATGCCGAGCATGACGAGGTGGTGGCGCTCGGCGGCCTTCACATCCTCGCCACCGAGCGCCACGAGGCGCGCCGCATCGACAACCAGCTGCGCGGGCGCGCCGGCCGCCAGGGCGACCCCGGCTCCTCCCGCTTCTACCTGTCGCTCGAAGACGATCTGATGCGCATCTTCGGCTCGGACCGGATCTCCGGGCTCATGCAGCGGCTCGGCATGGAAGAAGGGGTGCCGATCGAGCACGGCATGGTCAGCCGCGCCATCGAGCGGGCGCAGAAGCAGGTCGAGGCCCAGAACTTCGCCGTCCGCAAGCACCTGCTCGAGTACGACGACGTGATGAACAAGCAGCGCGAGAGCATCTATGCGCTGCGCCGGGAGATCCTCGACGGCCAGATCCGCTTCGAGGACGGCGACGTTCTCGACACGCGCGAGTATCTGATGACGCTCGCCGAGGACGTCCTCGATTCGATCGTCGAGACCTACGCGCCCCGCGAAGGCGACCTCGAAGCATGGGATCTCGAGGCGCTGCGCCGCGAGATCGGCCGCGCCTTCGCCGTCGATGCCTCGGCGCTGAAGTTCGACGATCTTGCTTCCGACGAGATCCGCGACCTCCTCTGGGAAGCGGTGAGCAAGAGCTACGAGGAGAAGGAGACACTGGTCTCGCGCGAGATGATGCAGCGGGTCGCGCGCGACGTCATGCTGCAGATCGTCGACGCGCAGTGGAAGGACCACCTCTACAGCCTCGATCATCTGAAGGAGGGCATCGGCCTGCGGGGCTACGGCCAGCGCGATCCGCTCGTCGAGTACAAGAAGGAGAGCTTCGCGCTCTTCCAGGGCATGAAGGAGCGGATCGACGACGAGATCGTCCGCTACATGTGGTACTTGCGGCCGATCGTCACCGAGGCGGGCCAGGCTGCCGAGCCGCCCAGGCCCTCGCGCCGCCCCCGCAGCCCGCTGACGCTGAGCGGCGGCAGCGAGACGGCGGCGCCCCCGGCCTTCGGCGCGCCCAGGCAGCCCGAGGCGGCGACCGCGGCGGGGGGAACCGCCAGCCGGCGGCCGCCGCGCGTGGGCGGCGACGACGCCGCGGTCAAGACGGTCCGCCGCGAGGAGCCGAAGGTCGGGCGCAACGAGCCGTGTCCCTGCGGGAGCGGCAAGAAGTACAAGAAGTGCCATGGAGCGGCCGCATGAGCGAGATGCCCCCGGTCGATCACCTCCTCAAGGACGTCGTCGATCGCGCCGGCGCGGGCCGCACCGCGGAATCGTTCGCGACGGCGCTCACCTTCGACGACGTGCTGCTGGTGCCGCAGCACTCCAGGGTGCTCCCCCACCAGGTCGACGTCAGCACGAGGCTGACCCGGCGCATCCGCCTCAACGTCCCGCTGGCCAGCGCCGCGATGGACACGGTCACCGAATCTCGGCTGGCCATCGCGATGGCGCAGCACGGCGGCATCGGCGTCATCCACAAGAACCTCTCCATTGAAGAGCAGGCCTCCGAGGTGGATCGGGTGAAGCGCTCCGAGAGCGGCATGATCGTCGATCCGATCACGCTCTCCCCGACGCACCGGATCTACGAAGCGCTCGACCTCATGAAGAAGTACCGGATCTCCGGCGTTCCCATCACCGAAGACGGGAGCAAGGAGGGACGGTTGTGCGGCATCCTCACGAACCGAGACCTGCGGTTCGAAACCAACGTGAGCCGTCCGATCGCCGAGGTGATGACGCGCGAGCCGCTCTTCACGGTGCCGGTCGGCACCACGCTCGATGCCGCCCGCGAGATCCTGCACCAGCACAAGGTCGAGAAGCTGCTCGTCGTCGATCGCGAATACCGGCTGAAGGGGCTCATCACCGTCAAGGACATCCAGAAGGCGGTCAAGTATCCGAGCGCGTCGAAGGATGGGCTCGGACGCCTTCGCTGCGGCGCCGCAATCGGTGTCGCCAGGGACGCGATGGAGCGGGCCGAGGCGCTTGCGGCCGCCGGCGTCGACGTGCTGGTCGTCGATACCGCACACGGTCATTCGCAGCTCGTGCTCGAGATGGTGGCCCGCGTGCGCCGCCGCTTCGCCGACCTCGACATCGTCGCCGGCAACGTGGCCACCGCGGAGGGCGCCGAAGCGCTGATCGACGCGGGAGTCGACGCGGTGAAGGTCGGCATCGGCGCCGGATCGATCTGCACCACGCGCGTGGTCGCCGGCATCGGCGTGCCGATGATCACGGCCGTCATCGACTGCGCGCGCGCGGCGGCGCCCCACGACGTCCCCGTGATCGCCGACGGTGGCATCCGCTTCTCTGGCGACATCACCAAAGCGCTCGCGGTCGGCGCCAGCGCGGCGATGATCGGCAACCTGTTCGCAGGCACCGACGAGAGCCCGGGCGAACTGATCCTCTATCAGGGGCGGAGCTTCAAGGAGTATCGCGGCATGGGCTCGATCGGCGCGATGCGCCGCGGCAGCCGCGATCGCTATTTTCAGGACGACTTCGATCTCGACGCCGCAGGCGGCAGCGAGAAGCTGGTCCCCGAAGGGATCGAAGGTCGCGTCGCGCACAAGGGCAGCGTGGCGGCAATGGTGCACCAGCTCGTCGGCGGCCTCAAGGCCGGGATGGGTTACTGCGGCTGCGGCACGATCGCCGAGCTGCAGCGGGATGCGAAGGTCATCCGCATCACGCCGGCCGGCTTCCGCGAGAGCCACGTGCACGACGTCGCGATCACCAAAGAAGCGCCCAACTACCGGTCGGAGTAGCACGGAACGGATCATCGGGCCCGTGGCGCGGTTTCGGGCGCATGGCTCCGGCGCCCTTCATTCCAGATTCCCGATCTCGATGGTGCGCTCGTCGTCGTTGCCATGGACGATCCGGACGACGACGGCGCCATCGGGCGGGCGCGGCCACTTCTCCGCCCACTCGACGGCCAGGACGCCATCGGCCGCTATCTCGTCGAGGCCCAGATCCTCGATCTCGCGGGGATCGTTCAGACGGTACAGATCGACGTGATACAGCAGCAGCCGGCCGCCGCGGTATTCCTGCACGAGCGTGAACGTCGGGCTGCTGACCTCTTCCGGCGGCACCCCGAGACCTTCGGCCAGCCCCTTCACGAACGCCGTCTTCCCGGCCCCGAGATCGCCGCACAAGAGCACGACCGAACCCGGCTCCAGGCGTGCCGCAACCAGACGTCCGACAGCCGCCGTTCCGGCCGCCGACTGCGTCCGTTCCACCGCCCGCGCGCCAACTCCTGGATTCGGCTTCAGGTTCCTAGTCCCCAATCTCGGTGATCGCGTCCCCGATCCGCTCGGCAATGTCGGCGGCGGTCATCGCGACCTCCCCCTGCTCCGCCCGCGTGAGATCGCCTGCCAGACCGTGCAGGTAGACGGCGATCTTGCACGCGGCTTCGGCGTCGAGGAGCTGCCCGACCCATGCGGCGATCATGCCGGTGAGCAGGTCGCCGGTTCCGCCCGTTGCCATTCCGGGATTCCCGGTCGGATTGATGAACACCTTCTCGTCCGGCGTCGCGATTAGCGTGCGGTGGCCCTTCAACACCACGTAGACCCGATGCGCGATCGCGAAGTTGCGTGCGACCTCGAGCCGGCTCGCCTGCACCTCGTCCGCCGACATGCCGACCAGCCGCGCCATTTCGCCGGGGTGAGGCGTGATGATCACCGGACGCCCGTCGCGGCCCGCCAGCATGTCCGGCTCGGCGACGAAGGCATTGAGCCCGTCGGCGTCGACCACCAGCGGCATCGTCGCACGATCGACGAGCGCCTGCACGAACCGCCGCGTGTCGCCGGCCTGCCCCAGGCCAGGGCCGATCGCGATGACGTCGCGCGCCAGCTCGAGGAGGCGCTCGACGCCATCCGGATCGAGGCCATCCGCTCCTTCCGCGAGCGCTTCGGTCATGTACTCCGTGCCCATCGCCGCGACGATCGCCCGCACCCCGGCGGGCGTCGCGACGGTGACGAGACCGGCGCCCGACCTGAGCGAGCCGACGGCGGCGAGGTGCGCGGCCCCCGTCTTGCCTGAGGATCCGGCCACCACGAACACATGCCCGTAGTCTCCCTTGTGGCTGTCGGCGGCGCGAGGCGGGATTAGCGTCCGGACCGATGCCCGCGTGAGCAGATCGAGACGGGGACCGTCGAGTGCGTCGACCACCGCCGTGGGGATGCCGATATCGGCGATGACGACGTCGCCGGCGCGCACTTCCGCCGGCGGCAGCACGAGCGGAAGCTTCGGAGCCGCGAGCGTTACCGTGAGGCCGGCCTCGATCGAGGCGCCGCGCGTGTCCGGCGTATCGGCCGACAACCCGGACGGCAGGTCGACCGAGACGACGGGGACGCCGGAGGCATTGACGTCCGCGATGAGCGATTCGAGGAGGCCGGTGACCGGCGCGTTGAGGCCGGTGCCGAGAATCGCATCGACGATGAGCGCGCAGTCCAGCACCTCGGAGACGTGAAGCTCCCAGGCCTGGCTATCGGCCACTTCGACAACGGCGATCCCGAGTCGGCCGAGGATCTCGAGGTTGACGCGCGCGTCGCCGCGCACCTCCGCGACGGACCCGATCAGGAAGACGGCCACGTCGATGCCGCGCTGCCACAGCGTCCGCGCGACGACGAAGCCGTCGCCGCCGTTGTTGCCCCGGCCGCACAGAACGGCCACCCGGCGCTCCAGCAGGTCGCCGTGCTGGGCTTCGATCGCCGCCACGACCTGCCGGCCGGCGTTCTCCATCAGCACCAGCGATCCGATGCCGATCTCCTCGATCGTCCGCCGATCCGCCTCGCGCATCTGCGCCGCGTTCAGGACCCGCATCCGGGCATCTTACTCCAGGGTTTTGCGCGGCGGACTTCATGATGTACGCTGCAGGCGTGGCTGCCTTCGTCAACGTCAACGGATCCATCTTCGACGGGAAGGACGCGGTCGTCCCGGTTTTCGATCACGGCTTTCTCTACGGCGAGGGCGTGTACGAGACCCTGCGCACCTACCAAGGCCAGCCGTTCCTGTTCGAGCGGCACATGCAGCGGCTGCGGGCCTCGGCCGGCATGATCGCGCTCGCGGTTCCGCCCGACGACGCTCATCTCCGGCGCCAGATCGCCGAGACGATGACCGCCGCAGGGCTGAGGGGCGGCTCTGGCGGCGAGGCCTACATACGCATCCTCGTCACCCGCGGCGTCGGCGAACTCACGTACGACCCGGCGGCCTGCCCGGCGCCGACGATCGTCATCATCGTGAAGCCGCACGTCGATCCGCCGGCTGCGGTCTTCGCGGCCGGCGTGACGGTGGCGTTGGTCGACGTCGTGCGGAACCATCCGCAGGCGCTCAGCCCTCTCATCAAGTCGAACAACCTGCTGAACAACGCGCTCGCCATGCAGCGGGCGTTCGCCCGCGGCGCGTACGAGGGGATCATGCGCAACTACCGCGGCGAGCTCGTCGAGTGCACGCAATCGAATCTGTTCGTCGTCTCGGAAGGCGCCGCTCTCACGCCGCCGATCGATGCCGGCCTGCTGCCGGGCATCACCCGGGGCTTCCTGTTCGAGGTGGGGGCGGATGCGGGGATCCCGGTGCGTGAGCAGGTGCTTCGAGACGCCGACCTGTTCGGCGCCGACGAGTGCTTCCTCACGAGTACGACCCGCGAGATCGTCCCGATCGTGCAGGTCGACGATAGGCGGATCGGCGCCGGCACGCCCGGGCCGGTGACGACCCGCCTGCTGGAGGGCTTCCGCCGGAAGGTGCGAGAGATGGCGCCGGTCGTGGAGCAGGCCTGAGCGGCCGAGCGCCCCCGCGCTGGTTCGCACGAGGAAGGGGCGCGCCGATCAGCGCGCTCCCTCTCCCACCTGTCTCCCTACTTCCCCGTCTCCCTGCAGCTCCTCACGCGTACTCGGCGACCGGCGGGCAGGCGCACATCAGGTTGCGATCGCCGTACGGGGCATCGATGCGCCCGACGCGCGGCCAGAACTTCGACGCGCTCACGAAGGGCAGCGGGAAGGCCGCCTGCTCTCGCGAGTATGGGTGGGTCCACTCGTCGGCGGTCACGACGGCCGCTGTGTGCGGCGCGTTCTTCAGCACGTTGTCCTTCGGATCGGCCTTGCCGTCGATCACCGCCTGGATTTCAGCGCGGATCGAGATCATCGCGTCGCAGAAGCGGTCGAGCTCGTCCTGCGCTTCGCTCTCGGTCGGCTCGATCATGAGCGTGCCGGCCACGGGGAACGACACCGTCGGGGCGTGGAAACCGTAGTCCATCAGGCGCTTGGCGACGTCGGTCTCGTCGATGCCGCTGGCCTGCTTGAGCGGCCGGAGGTCGAAGATCATCTCGTGCGCCACCCGGCCGTTCGGCCGCGTGTACAGCACGGGATAATGCTTCTCGAGCCGCGCCTTGATGTAGTTGGCGTTGAGGATGGCGAAGCGGGTGGCCGCGGTCATCCCGGGGCCGCCGAGCATCTTGATGTAGGCGTACGAGATCAGCAGGATGCTCGCGCTGCTCCACGGCGCCGCCGCGATCGCATGGGTCGCCTTGGCGCCGCCCGTTCGGACGACCGGGTGCCCGGGGAGGTAAGGCGCCAGATGCGCCGCGACGGCAATCGGCCCCATGCCCGGGCCGCCGCCGCCGTGCGGGATGGCGAAGGTCTTGTGCAGGTTCAGGTGGCAGAGGTCGGCGCCGATCGCCGCCGGGCTCGTGAGGCCCACCTGCGCATTCATGTTCGCACCGTCCATGTAGACCTGGCCGCCGTGCTCGTGCACGGTGGCGCAGATGTCCTGGATGCTCTCCTCGAAGACGCCGTGGGTCGACGGGTAGGTCACCATCAGCGCAGCAAGGTTCTTCGCATTCGCCTGCGCTTTGGCTCGCAGATCGGCGACGTCGATATTGCCCTCTTTCGTGCTCGCGACGATCACCACCTTCATGCCGGCCATCGCGGCGCTCGCCGGATTGGTGCCGTGGGCCGAGGCCGGGATCAGCACGACGTCGCGGTGCCGATCGCCTCGATCGTGGTGGTACGCGCGGATCACCGACAGGCCGGCAAACTCTCCCTGCGCGCCGGAGTTGGGCTGCAGCGATACTGCGGCGAACCCGGTGATCGCGCACAGCGACGCTTCGAGCTCCCTGAAGATCTGCTGGTACCCCTGGGCCTGCTCGACCGGAACGAACGGGTGCAGCTTCGAGAAGCCGGGCCACGTGATCGGCAGCATCTCCGATGCCGCGTTCAGCTTCATCGTGCAGGAGCCCAGGGCGATCATCGAGGTGTCGAGGCCGACGTCCTTGCGCTCGAGGCCCCGGATGTACCGCATCATCTGCGTCTCGGAGTGATGCGAGTTGAAGATCGGATGCGCCAGAAACCCGGTCCGGCGCGCCAGCCCGGCCGGATAGGCGGCATCGAGACCGGCCTCCGAGCGGTTGATCGCGCCAGCCTTCTTCCCGGTTCCCGCGGCGACCGCCGAGACAATCGCCGCCACGTCGTCGAGTTCGGTCGTCTCGTCGAGCGCGATGTTGAGGCCGCCGTCGTCGCGGTAGCGGAAGTTGAGTCCGGCGGCCAGAGCGGCGTCGCGCACCTTGTCCGCCGATCCAGCGGGCAGATCGAGGCGGAGCGTGTCGAAATAGACGTCGTTGCGCTGCGCGAGGCCGATCCCCTTCAGCTCCCGCTCGAGGAGTGCGGCCAGGCCGTGCACGCGGCGCGCGATCGCCGTCAACCCCTTGGGCCCGTGGAACACCGCGTACAGGCCCGCGATGTTGGCCAGTAGCGCCTGCGCGGTGCAGATGTTCGACGTCGCCTTCTCGCGTCTGATGTGCTGCTCGCGCGTCTGCAGCGCCATGCGATAGGCCTGATTGCCGTGGGCGTCGATCGACACGCCGATGATGCGGCCTGGCGCCTGACGGACGTGCTTCTCCGAGGTGGCGAAGAACGCGGCGTGCGGGCCGCCGTAGCCGAGCGGCACGCCGAAGCGCTGCGAGTTGCCGAACACGACGTCGGCCCCCAGCTCGCCCGGCGGCGCGATGAGCGTGAGCGCGAGCAGATCGGTGGCGGCCGCCACGAGGACGTCGGCCTTCCGGGCGGCGGCGATGAAGCCACTGATGTCCAGCACCCGGCCGGCTTCGTCGGGCGTCTGAACGAGCGCGCCGAACGTGCGATCGTCGAACAAGGGTGCCGCCGGGTCGCCAACCACCAGTTCGATGCCGAGCGGTTCTGCCCGCGAGCGGAGCACGTCGAGCGTCTGCGGATAGCAGCCGCTCGAGACGAAGAAGCGGTTCGCTTCGTCCCCCTTCCGGCTCACGCGGTGCAGCATGGTCATCGCCTCGCCGGCCGCGGTGGCCTCGTCGAGGAGCGACGCGTTGGCGATCTCGGTGCCGGTGAGGTCGCGCACCATGGTCTGGAAGTTGAGCAGCGCTTCGAGGCGCCCCTGGGCGATCTCGGCCTGATAGGGCGTGTAGGGCGTGTACCAGCCAGGATTCTCGAGCACATTGCGCAGGATGACGCTCGGCGTGATGGTGTCGGAGTAGCCAAGACCGATGAAGGTTCGCAGGATCCGGTTGCGGCCGGCGGTGTCCGCCAGGCCGCGCAGGAACCGGTGCTCGGTCTCTCCGTCCGGCAGGTCGAGCGGCTTGGCGAGCCGGATCCGGGGCGGAATGGCTTCGTCGATCAGCGCGTCCAGCGAGGACGCGCCGACCACCTTGAGCATCGTGTCGCGCTCTGTCGTGTCTGGTCCGATATGGCGGGACTGGAATCGTTCTTCTGAAGAGAGCATGGGCCTACTTGATGAGCGCCTGATATTGGGTGGCGTCGAGCAGCGCCGAGGCTTCCGACGGCTGCGTCAGCCGGATCACGACCATCCAGCTCTCGTGCGGGGTGGCGTTGATCGACTCGGGCTTGTCCTTCAGTGCGCCGTTCACCTCGACGACTTCTCCAGTGACCGGCGAGTAGAGCTCGGAGACGGCCTTGACCGACTCGATCGTGCCGAACGATTGGCCCTGCTTGAGCGTCGCGCCCACCTCGGGCAGCTCGACATAGACGACATCGCCGAGCTGCGCCTGCGCATAGTCGGTGATGCCGACTTTGCCGCGGTCGCCCGAGAGCTCGATCCACTCGTGATCTTTCGTGTACTTGTAGCCAGCGGGATATGACGCCATGTCGCTCCTGATTGCCGGACGCCGCGACGCGGCCCGGCCTACTTCTGCCTCTTGTAGAAGGGCATCGGGACCACGCGCGCCCGCGTCCGGCGGCCGCGGATATCCACGTCGAACTCGGTGCCCGGCGCGGTGTGCTCGATCGGCAGGTACCCCATGCCGATCGACTTCTTCAGCAGCGGCGTCTGCGTGCCGCTGGTGACGACGCCGGCCTTCCGGTCGCCGACGTAGACGTCGTAGCCGTGCCGCGCGATGCCGCGCTCCAGCATCTCGAACCCGACGATCTTGCGCGAGACTCCCGATGCCTTCTGCTGCCGCAGCGCCGCCGCGCCGATGAAGTCGTCCTTCTTCCAGCCGACGATCCAGCCGAGGTCGGCCTCGAGAACGCTCACGGTGCGATCCATGTCCTGGCCGTACAGACGCATCGCCGCCTCGAGACGCAGCGTGTCGCGTGCGCCCAGACCGCACGGCAGCACGCTGGCGCTCCTGCCGGCGTCGAGCATCGCCTGCCAGAGCGCGTCGGCTGCCTGCGGCGGCACGAACACCTCGAAGCCGTCCTCGCCGGTATAGCCGGTGCGCGAGATCGTGGAGCGAACGCCGGCAACCTCGCCGTGCACGAACCAGTAGTACTTGATCGCGGCGAGATCCACTGCGGTGAGCGACTGCAGGACCCGCTGCGCCTCCGGCCCCTGGATCGAGATCAGCGCGTAGCGCGAGCTCGCGTCGACGGCGGAGGCATCGCCGGCCGGCTTGATGTGCTCGGAGATCCAGGCGAAGTCCCCCGGGATGTCACCGGCATTGACGACGATGAGGAAGTGCGAAGGACCCTGGCGGTAGACGAGGATGTCGTCGACGAACGTGCCTTCAGGGGTGAGCAGGCCGGAGTACTGCGCCTGTCCGACAGCGAGCTTGCTCGCGTCGTTCGACGAGATGTGCTGCACCGCGGCAAGCGCGTCCTTGCCTGCGATCTCGATCTGCCCCATGTGGCTGACGTCGAAGAGGCCGGCGCGCTCGCGCACCGCCATGTGCTCGGCGACGATCCCGGAGTATTCGACCGGCATTTCCCAGCCGGCGAAAGGAACCATTCTCGCGCCCGACGCCCGATGGCGCGCGTTGAGCGGTGTTCTCTTGAGAGTGCCCGTGCTGGCCTGTTCCATTGGGAGATTTTCGTGTGATCTGATCAGGCAATGCTACTGTGCCGATTCACACGCGGTCAAGCGTTCCGCAAGGTGCAGACAGCCCGCGACCGTCCCCGGTCCACGCGGCGCCGCGCGGCGGCGCACCGGATGCCGGCTGCCGTAAATACGACTGCAAGGTGTGGTAGCTGACGCCGAGAATCCGGCACGCCTGCCGTTTGTTGCCGCCGCAGCGGCTCACGACCAGCTGCGCGTAGCGGCCGGCCCACGCGCGCATCGAGTCGCGGCGCTCGACCGACGGCATCAGTGTCGCGGCGTAGTCGCCGCGCACCCCCGGCGGCAGGTCGTCGAGCTCGATCCGGTTGCCGTCGCAGAGCGCCACGGCCCGCTCGATGAGCCGCTCGAGCTCGCGAACGTTTCCCGGCCAGTCGTATGTCGTCAAGGCATCGGCCGCCGGCGGCGAGAGCGTCAGCGTGCGCGTCGCCCGGTGGCGTGCGAGATAGTATTCGGCGATCTCGCGGACGTCGTCTCGACGCTCGCGGAGCGGCGGGACCCGGATGTCGACGCCGCTCAGGCGATAGAAGAGATCGAGGCGGAACAGGCGGCGATCGACCAGCTCGGCGAGGCTGCGGTTGGTGGCCGCGATCACGCGGATGTCGACCTTCTGGCTGCCGTTGGCGCCAACCCGCTCGATCGCGAGATCCTGGATCGCGCGCAGCAGCTTCGCCTGCGCCGAGAGCGACAGGTCCGAGACCTCGTCGAGGAAGAGCGTTCCGCCGGCCGCCTGTTCGAACTTGCCGCGCCGCCCCCGCACGCCGGTCGCCGTGCGCTCCTCGATCCCGAACAGCTCAGCCTCGAGAAGCGTTTCCACGAGCGCCGCACAGTTGATGGCGACAAATGGCCCGAGCCGGCGCGCGCTGAGCTCGTGGATCCTTCGCGCCACGAGCTCCTTGCCGACGCCGCTCTCCCCTTCCAGGAGCACGGTGAAGCTCGTTGTCGCCACGCGCGCGAGCGTCGATCGCAGACGCTGCATCGCCGGCGCCGAGCCGACGAGCAGCGCCCCGCCTGACTTCGCGGACGCCGTCGTTCCGGGACTGGCGGCGGCGGGTCCTCGGCCCCGATCAATCTCGAGGACGATCGCGCCGAGCTGTGCCAGGGCGCTCAGGCACTGCAGATCCCACTCGCCGGCGGCACAACCAGGCTCGAACGTCGCCTCCAGCACCCCGTTGCCAGCGGCGCC
Organism: Acidobacteriota bacterium; assembly: GCA_020850715.1. Lineage (GTDB taxonomy): Bacteria > Acidobacteriota > Vicinamibacteria > Vicinamibacterales > CAVVIG01 > JADZED01. Next base: position 7,215 of record JADZED010000049.1, on the reverse strand, counting down.
GAAGACCTCCATCGTCACCGTCTGCCCGCCCGCTCGCTCCGCGCCGTCCCTCCAGCGGCCGGCAGCATCGCGCAGCCGCACCTCCCGCAGCGGCAAGACCTCGCGCAGCGCCTGCTCGAATGCGCTCCGCAGCGACCTGGCGTCGCGACGCTCGAGCCCGTGCGCGACCGCCGCGATCGCATGCGCGATTCCCTGGCGGCGATCGCGCCCGCGGACGGTGCGCGGCGGAGGAGTACCCGATGTCGCAGTCGTCATCTCGCGATCCGCTCGGTCGGTCCGCCGAGAACCAAATCAGATGCCACGCCCGAACGGGCGTTGCACGCCCGCCAGCTTCGGCATGACCACCATCGTCAGGCGGTCTGCTGGGGTAACGTCTGCCCGCAAACCGGGCACGGGGCGCTTTCCCGCCGGGGGAAGACGATACCCGCAGGAACCGCCTTCCGACCATCACGGCAGCGCGCGGTCGAACCCGATCGCCCCGCGGTAGCGAACGCAGGGCTGCAGCGCCGACACCGAGCAGCGCAGCACGCGGCCCCGGACCGACATCCGGCTCGACGACGTCTCCAATTGCACCTCGATGTCCGTGCCCGGCAGCAGGCGATGAGCGGTTTCGAGCAGAACGCCTTCGGCCGAGATATCGATGACCGACGCCGCGTGCCCAGGTCGCACCCGGGCTGCCACGATGCCATGGCTCCCCACCCCAGTCCGTCTGGAGGAGCGCCGCCGCTCCTCGCCGTTCACCGCAGCCTCCAGGTCCGCGAGCGCGGATCGTAGGCGAGCACACGCGTCTTCCCCGTCTCGCCATACGCCCGCAGCACATACTGCGCGCCCGTCTCTCCTCTCACGTAGAGGCTGCCAGACGAGGATGTGCCGCGCGCCGAGAACGACAGCAGGTTGCCGGCGCCGAGCTTCAGCGGATCGCCGTCGGTAGGCGGACCCGTATCAACCGGCGGCAGCCCCGCCGGCACGCCGAACGATACCCCTGCAAATACCGACGACAGCTGCTCGCGGCGGCTCAACGCGACATCGACTCCCCGCTCGATATCGCGGGTCCGGACACCGTCGCCGTTGCCATCGGCGTACATCGCGAAGGTATAGCCGCCGACACCGCCGGTGAACTGCAACGCCACGTCTCGCCCCTGCGTGATCGCGACCATGCGCGCCCGGGCGCATTGCGTCGCCAGGTAACGCACCGCCCCCACGGTGCGTTGCTGGTCGATCGAACGCCGGATTCCCGGCACGGCGATGGCAGCCAGCACGATGCCGATCCAGCCCACGAACAACACTTCGAGCAGGCAATAGCCGCGCATCGAGCTGGCTGCGTTCGCTCAGTGCCGCGTCTCGCTCGCAGCGGCTCTTGCCGTCCCGGCGATGGTGAGCTGCGGGCGAAGCTTGAGAAACGTCTTCTCCCCCCTCCCCCGAACGTTCATGAGCTCCTCGATCTTCTTGAACGGCCCGTTCTTCTGGCGGTACTCCACGATGAGCGCTGCCGTCCTCGAGCCAACGCCCGGCAGCGTCTCCAGTTCCGCGACGCCTGCCGTGTTGATGTTGACGACTGCCGCTGCGGCCTTTCGCGGCGCAGCGACGCCCTCCCTGGCGGCCTGCGCGAAGGAAGGCGCCGAGATCGCGAGCAGAGTCGCCGTGAACAACGCATACATCCGAGTCATACGTTCCTCCTTGCGCGCGTGCATGGCGCACTGCGCAGCCACGCACGCTCGCAAGCCAGGCACCGCGGAGCGCGTTCGCGCGCGTGCCCGCATGTCGTTGGGATTGGAGAGGGTTGCAGGCAGGCGCAGGCGCAGGCCGATGCGATCGGGCTGGCGGCGACGCTAAAGGTGATCCCGAGTCACCATCTCGCGTGGCGCCAGATGCCCACGGTGGCTCGTCGGTTGAGTCTCGAGGCGTCGCTGGATCTGCAGCCGTGGCGCGGACCGACGGTGGCCTCCGCCTCCAACAAGAAAGAGAGGCTGGCGGCCGTCGGGCCGCCAGCCCCAGAGGATCTTCTCGAACGCCGGCCGTTGCGGGACGATGGCCTTACCAGTCCACCTTGATGCCGACGCGCGCGATGCGCGGCGACACGATGTTGATCGGGCGCAGATACGAACTGCCCGAGCTGATTGTTACGTCCTGCACAGCGTTGCCGTTCGTCAGGTTGTACAGGTCGAGGAACGGCGAAATCCGGTAGCTCTTGATCTGGATTCCACGGTCGACGCGGAGGTCGAAGACGTTGATGTTCTCCGCACGCTGCGACCTGGTCGGCTCTGCATTGAGCGTTGGGTTCGCGTAGTTCAGCCCGGAGGCGACGAACTGCCGGCCGAAATTGTCGCCCGCCTGGAAACGGTACACCGGGCTCAGCTTGATACCGGCCGGCAGGTCGAAGGAGCCGTTCAGCTTGAACGAATAATCGACCGTCTCGTCCTGGCAGTCGGCGTTCGCATTGATGCAGTTGTTCGGATTGACCGGGGTCCTCGATGCCCAACTCTTGGTCAGGGAGTACGCCGCCTGCGCGCTCCACCTGTGGCTGTAGCGCTTCGTCATCGTCACCTCATAGGTGTCGTAGCGCGAGCTGCCCGGTTGGTTCGTGACGAGGTTCACCGACGGCAGGCCGACATAGGCCGCTGCCAGGTTCTTCGCCGCAATCGTCCCGCCGTCGTCTGCGGTCCCGATCTTGCCGTCCGGTCCGGGATCCTGGATCGTGGTCGGCACGTTGAACGCCTCGTACGGCTGGTTGGTGTTGATGGTGCCGCTGAATTGATTCTGAGTGCGGTACACATAGCCGGCGCGTACCGCAAGGTTTGCGATCAATTCGCGCTCCAGGTAGACCGCCGTGTCGTAGGTGTAGGGGTCCTGCTGGTTGGGGTCGAGCGAGGTGGTCGCCACGCCGCCCGACGAGGAAATCAGCCGGCCTTCTTCACCCGAGTCCCACACGCTGTTGCCGTTCTTGTCCGACCAGGCATAGCGCTTCTGCCAGCTCCCGTTCGGGTTCGACGACGAGGTGCCGGGATTGTTCCAGTAGAGGCCCCAGTTGACCTTGATGACCGTCTTGCCATCGCCCGTTACGTTGTAGCTGACGCCCACGCGCGGCGCGGCGACGTTCCAGAGGCGGACGTTGCTGACGGCGGCGAAGTTCACCGTCTCCGGGAAGAACCGGCCCGCCTGGTGCGATTGCGGGGAGAGGAAGTTCTGGTACCGGTCGAAACGCACGCCCAGGTTCAGGCTGATCTTGTCGCTCGCGCGCCACGTGTCCGTCACGTACAGTCCGGTGTTCCAGAGCCCCTGCGTCGCATTCTGCGGATAGCCGAGGAGGTAGACCTCCAGCGGCGCGCCGTTGCGCAGGATGTGGAGCACGCTGTTGTACGAGTTCGCGAAGCTGCCGTTCGTGCTGGTCTCGCGGAAGACTTCCCATCCGAACTTGAAGTTGTGGCTCCCGCCCCAGCCCTGCTTGAAGTAGCTGACCGAGCCGAGCACCTGGTTGCGGCGCGGATTGGTGTACTGGGCGCGTGCGGCGCCCGAAACGAGGCGCGTCGCGCCGTCCTCATAGCTCGGCGCGTCGGTGTAGTTGTAGTCGGTCCAGTTGTAGCCCCACTGCCCGGCGCGGATCTCGAAGAACATCGCGTCGCTCAACACCGAATTGAATTCCCCCTTCCACAGCCTGGGATAGTAGTGCTGATCGAAGGCATCGTCTGGATTCAGATGGATCGAGCTCGTGCCGCTCAACGTAAAGCGGTCGAGGCGGTTCGGCTGCCGCTTCGTGTTGTACACGTAGTAGCCGATCAGCTTGTTGTTCTGCGTGAGCTGATAGGTGCCTTTGACGCTGTAGGTCTTGAGGATCGTGGCGAACGGCTTGACCGGGAAGTTGGTCTGCCGCACCTGCGTGTTCACATAACGGTACGCGCCGAACCACCAGAGCTTGTCCTTCCTGAGGTAGCCGCCCAGTTGTGCCGTCTCGTCGTTATACGCCCACAGCTTGTTGGTGTCCTTCGCGGCGATGCCGCCGCCGCCGGTGACGCCGGCCGCGATCTGCGCATCGTCGATGTTGGTCGCCTGCCAGGTGCGGTGCTCGTAGTTGGTGGAGGCGGCGCCGTGGTACGTGTTGCCGCCCGACTTGCTGACGAACACCATCATGAGGCCGGACGGTCCCATCTCGGCGTTGTTGCCGACGGCGTTCACCGCCACCTCGTCGAACGACGACATGTCGACGTAGTTGCCGTTGCTGCCGGTGCCTTCCGTGCCGTTGATGCCCTCGTAGTACGGCCGCTGACCGGCCGTACCGTAGGCCGTGAACCTGAGATCCTGCGAACCCGCGGTGCTACCACCCACGTCGGTGCGCTTCATCTTGACGCCCGGCGTCTCGGCCAGCATCGCCCACGGGTCGTTGGCTCCATTTGGCAGCGCCGCGAGTTTCTGCGAATCGAAGTTGGTCGACACCTTCGTCGCCTGCGTGTCCACCACCGGCGCGGCGCCGGTGACGGTGACCGCCTCCTCCAGGCCCGCCACCTGCATCGAGATGTTGAGGGTCGCCGTGAATCCAGCGCCGACGCGCACGTCGGCCCGCTTCACGGTTGCGAAGCCGGGGAGCTCGAAGGTCACCACGTACAGACCAGGCGTAATCGACACGAACCTGAATTCACCGGTTTCATTGGTGACGGTGTCGCGGGTACCCATCATCGCGTCACTGGCGATGGTGACGGTGACTCCCGGCAGGATGGCGTCCGACGTATCGGTCACCTTCCCGTCGATGGCGCCCGAGGTGGAACTGACCGTCTGAGCTGACGTCCGGCTGGCGAGAAGAAGTACGAGCAGAGCGAACCATGCGATGCTGCGCCGCATTTCGTGCCTCCCGTGAATGGACGAATGCTTATCCAGACTTCACGGTAGAAACCCTACTCGCATGGTGCCAGAGCGCGCATCCACACCAGACGGTATGTCCGTGCGGTGCACAGTCCGCCGGCGGCCCAGAGTCGCTGAACTAATCGGGGGGGGGGAAGATCCCGGCAAGACCGGCGGCCCTCGACCACCAGCTGCCAAGAGTCTTCAGATCAGGCGCGGTAATGCGGCAGGCGCAGAAACGATGCGTCTGGCGCCAGTGTCCCGTCCCAGTGGATCGTGGCATACGTCGCGGAGCGCCGCGCCCCGATGGCCAGGCGCGAGGAGTGAGGATATTGGGGATATCTGAGCGACGAGCCACGCCGCCAGCGGGGATGCGCCGCCCGCGAATGGTGTCGCGAACCACTGGGACGGGACACCAGGTTCGGCGCGCGGGTGCCGGCAACTGCAATCACCGGCACCCGCAACAGCCCGCCGCTCAGTGCAACGGCCTTACCAGTCCACCTTGACGCCGACGCGCGCGATGCGCGGCGACACGATGTTGATCGGGCGCAGATACGAACTGCCCGAGGTGATCGTGATGTCCAGCACCGAGTTGGTGTTGCTCAGATTGTACAGATCGAGGAATGGCGCGATCCGGTAGTTCTTGATCTTGATCCCGCGGTCCACGCGGAGGTCGAAGACATTGACGTTGTCGGTGCGCTCGGCGCTCAGCGGCTCGGCGTTGATCGTCGGGTTCGCATAGTTCAACCCGGAGGCGATGAACTGCCGGCCGAAGTTGTTCCCCGCCTGGAAGCGGTACGCCGGGCTCAGCCTGAAGCCGGCCGGCAGGTCGAAGGAGCCGTTCAGCTTGAACGAGTAGTCGGTCGTCTCGTCCTGGCAGTCGGCGTTCGCATTGATGCAGCTGTTCGGATTGAAGGGATAGGTGGTCGACACGCTCCGGCGCGCCCAGCTCTTCGTCCAGGAGTACGACGCCTGCGCGCTCCACTTGTGGCTGTAGCGCTTCGTCATCGTCACCTCATAGGTGTCGTAGCGCGAGCTGCCGGGCGTGTTCGTGACCAGATTCACCGACGGCAGGCCCACGTAGGTGGCCGCCAGATTGTTCGCCGCGATCGTCCCGCCATCGTCTGCCGTCCCGATCTTGCCGTCGGGCCCGGGGTCGCGGACGGTGGTCGGCATGTTGAACGCCTCGAACGGCTGGTTGGTGTTGATCGTGCCGGTGAATTGCTGCTGGATGCGGTGTACGTAGCCGCCCCGCACGGCGAGGTTTGCGATCAATTCGCGCTCCAGGTAGACCGCCGTGTCGTAGGTGTAGGGATCCTGCTGGTTCGGGTCGAGCGAGGTGGTCGCCACGCCGCCCGACGAGGAAATCAGCCGGCCTTCTTCACCCGAGTCCCACACGCCGTTGCCGTTCTTGTCCGACCAGGCATAGCGCTTCTGCCAGCTCCCGTTCGGGTTCGACGAGGCGGTGCCGGGATTGTTCCAGTAGAGGCCCCAGTTCGCCTTGATGACCGTCTTGCCATCGCCCGTCACGTTGTAGCTGACGCCCACGCGCGGCGCGGCGACGTTCCAGAGGCGGACGTTGCTGACGGCGGCGAAGTTCACCGTCTCCGGGAAGAACCGGTCGGCCTGGTGCGACTGCTCGGAGAGGAAGTTCTGGTACCGATCGAAGCGTGCGCCCAGGTTCATGCTGATCTTGTCGCTCACGCGCCACGTGTCCATCACGTACAGTCCGGTGTTCCAGAGCCCCTGCGTCGCATTCTGCGGATAGCCGAGGAGGTAGACCTCCAGCGGCGCGCCGTTGCGCAGGATGTGCACGACGCTGTTGTAGGAGTTCGCGAAGCTGCCGTTCGTGCTGGTCTCGCGGAAGACTTCCCACCCGAACTTGAAGTTGTGGCTCCCGCCCCAGCCCTGCTTGAAGTAGGAGAGCGAGCCGAGCACCTGGTTGCGGCGCGGATTGGTGTACTGGGCGCGTGCGGCGCCCGAAACGAGGCGCGTCGCGCTGTCCTCATAGCTCGGCGCGTCGGTGTAGTTGTAGTCGGTCCAGTTGTAGCCCCACTGCCCGGCGCGGAGTTCGAAGAACATCGCGTCGCTCAGCACGGAGTTGTACTCCCCTTTCCACAACCTGGGATAGTAGTGCTGGTCGAAGGCGTCGTCCGGGTTCAGATGGATGGACGTCCTCGTATCCAGGGTGAAGCGATCGAGGCGGTTCGGCTGCCGCTTCGTGTTGTACACGTAGTAGCCGATCAGCTTGTTGTTCTGCGTGAGCTGATAGGTGCCCTTGACGCTGTAGGTCTTGAGGATCGTGGCGAACGGCTTGACCGGGAAGTTGGTCTGCCGCACCTGCGTGTTCACATAACGGTACGCGCCGAACCACCAGAGCTTGTC
>JADZED010000048.1 GCA_020850715.1 Acidobacteriota bacterium | reverse complement strand
GAGCAATCGCCGGCGACGCCGTTCATGGTCCGCGTCTCGCCGATCGCGGGCACGAAGCGCCAGAAGATCGAATTCGTGGGCGGCGTCGCCGGCGAGTTCGACCTGCGCGACCACCTGGAGCGCGAGGACGGACAGCCGCTCGCCGATCTGCCTCCGATCCCGGTCACCGTCGTCACCCACCTGCCGCCGAACCATGGCACCGATCTGTTCCTGACCCCCGAGACCTGGTTCGACTGGCGGGCGTACTACCGCGAGATCATGTGGACCGTCGCAGGTATCTGGGTGGCCGTACCGATCATCTATTGGGTCGCGCGAAGGATGCGGGCCCGGCCCCCTGTTGCCGCGGAGCCTGCCGTCGCGCCGGTGCTGTCACTCGAAGAACAACTTCGCGAGGCGCTCGCGGCCGCGACCGCCAGATCGCTGAGCGTCGCCGAGCGAGGCCAGCTCGAACTGCTCGTGCTGCGCTACCTCGGCGCCCGGCTCGATACGGCGTTCGACCGCACCGACGACTTCGCCGCGACGCTCGCCGCGCTCCGCGATCGCCGTGAAACCCGGCCGTTCGTCCTCGCCCTGGAGCGCTGGCTGCACGCCGACGGCGGCGAGGCCGAGCGTGGCCACGCCGCGGCCGCGCTGGAGGAACTGCGGCGTTCGCGTCTGACGCCGGCCGCACCGGCCGTGGCGGCCGGAACGGAGATCCGGCCATGACCTTCCTCCACCCGTGGGTGCTGCTGCTGCTGGCCGTGCCGGTTCTGCTGTTCTGGACCGTGCTCGGGCGCGGGCCGGGAATCGTCCTGCCGTTCGACCATCAGTCGCACGTGCGGCGGCGGTGGCTGCGCGGCCTGCTCGGTGTCTTTGAGATCGTCCCGCTCCTCCTGCTGGCCGTCGCGATCGTGATGCTCGCCGGCCCGCAGATGCTTCAGCGGCCCAAGTCCGAGCGGCTGCTGACGAACATCCAGCTCTGCATGGACGTCTCCGGCAGCATGACCGGCCCGCGGTATCGCATGGCCGCGAAGGCGATCGAGGATTTCACCCGCGCCCGCGAAGGCGACGCGTTCGGCCTGACGCTGTTCGGCTCGTTCCAGATCCGCTGGATCCCCCTCACGAAAGACCTCCAGGCGATCCGCAACGCGATGCCCTTCGCCGATCCCGAAAACCAGCCGATCTTCATGGGCGGCACGGCCATCGCATCCGCGCTGAAGTTCTGCAAGGCGAACATGGAGGCGGAGGCGCTCGAAGGCGACCGGCTGATCGTGCTCGTGTCGGACGGCATGAGTTCCGACCTCGGCGGCGGGGAGAACGAAGACGTCGGCGACGAGCTGCGGGCCGCGGGAATCACGCTCTATCACATCCACGTCGCGGAAGACGCCGTCCCCAGCGAAGTGGTCGACCTGGCCCGGGCGACCGGCGGCGAGGCGCTCCAGGCGACGGACCCCGAGAGCATCAAGCAGGTCTTCCGTCACATCGACCGCATGAAACCGGCGCGATTCCGGCACGCGGGGACGATTCCGATGGACTACTTCCATCCCTTCGCGGTCGCGGCGCTCTCATTGACGGGGATGCATCTTCTCGGACTTCTCGGAGCGAGGTACACGCCGTGGTAGTGCCGACGCTGATCGCGATCGTCGTGCTGGCCGTCGCGGCCCTGGCCGAGCGGATCCACGCGCGCCGCGTCGAGCGCGTGGCGCGGCTCGCGTTCGGGCCGACGGGCCGTCCGGCGGCGTGGACGCGGATCGTCCCCGCCGCCCGCGTCGCGGGAATTGCGCTGGCGGCCTGGGGCGCGGCGGCGCTCGCGCAGTATGACCCGATCGGCGGCGATCAGACGCCGGCGCCGCGCGCCTCGAAGCAACTCCTGATCGCGCTGGACGTTTCGCCCCGCATGCTCATCAAGGACGCCGGCCCCGACGTGGAGAAGGTCACGCGGAGTTCCTGGGCCGGAACGGTCGTGCAGGGCATCCTCGACCGGCTCGATATGAAGGAAACGCGGATCACCCTCGTCGCCTTCTACACCAAGGCGATCACCGTCCTCCAGGATACGACCGACAAAAATGTGATCGCAAACATGTTTGACGGGTTACAATTGCACGTGGCTTTCCGTGGCGGCGCGACCGACCTGGCCTCCGGCGTGAACGCCGCGCTCCAGGTCGCCCGGCCGTGGGCCCGCCGGTCGACCACGCTGGTCGTCATCAGCGACGGCGACTCGAGCAACACGCTCGGGGCCGTCAATCTGCCGCCGGCGATCGCCGATACGATCGTCATCGGCGTCGGCGATCCGTCGAAGGCCACGGTCGTCTCGGGCCACAGTTCGAAACAGGAGACCTGGTCGCTCAAGCAGCTCGCGGCGCGCCTTCAGGGGTACTACCACGAAGGAAACCGCCGTCACCTGCCGAGCGAGGTGTTGAACAAGCTGTCGATGATCTCGCCGAACCCCGGCGACGCCATCGGCCTGCGCGAGGCGGCATTGATCGCGCTCGCGATCGGTTCGGGGCTGACGGCGCTGGTCGGACCGGCGCTGATGCTCGCGGGCCTGCGGCGCTCGTACGTACAGGATCGAAAGGGCCGAAACGCCGACGCGCGGACGCACCGTCCGCTCGCGGCGCCAACCGCGTGAGGTGATCCATGGTTGCGAAACTTGCTTGGATGCTCTGGGCGCTCGTTCCGGTCGCGGGGCTGGCGTATCACTTCGGGCCGGGCCAGCGGCCGTTCAACGAGGACCGGGCGGGCGACATCCTCGCCGAGGCCCGCTCGCTCCAGGCGCAGGCCGAATCCGCGCAGGAGTCGGCGTATGGCCGGCACCTCGCGTCGCTCGCCGCGCGGAAGGCCGCGCTGGCCTCGAAGTCGCCCGATGATGAGCAGCGGGCGAAGGCGGCCGCGACCGAGGAGGACGAGGCCTACCGCGTCGCCGCGCAGGCGTGGCGCGCCACCGCCGACAAGCTGCATGAAGCGCAGGAGATCCTCGGCGCCTCGGATTCGGAGAAAGCCTCGACGGTGCGCGTGGCCCGGGCCCGCGCGCTCATCCGTTCCGGCAAGATCGTCGACGGCGTCAGCGATCTCGAAGCGCTCGTGGAATCGCTCGCCGAGGCCGGTAAGGCCGAAACCGAGCGTGCCCACGAAGCCCGGGAAGAGCTCGCCACCGGTTACTACTACGGCGCGCGGCTGATGCGCCTCGCCGGCAAACCCACGCAGGAATGGCGCGAAGTGTCGGGCTGGGCCCGCCAGAACTTCCGATACCTCGCCGAGGCCGGACAGCAGAGCAGCGACGCCGGCGAAAAAGCACGGGCGGATGACATCCAGAAGAACCTCGAACTCGTCCTGAACCTCGAGCAGAGCGAACAGGAAGACCTTCTCGCCAGGCCGCTCCCGAAGAACTCGCCCCGCGGCAGCTGCGACGGCCTGGGCAACTGCAAGGGCAAGGGCAAGACGAAGCGCCCGCCGCAGGGCAAGAAGGATGCACGCGGCGCGGGCGGCGTCGGCGATGTGGACGGCGGTTGGTAGTCTCTCGCGGCCGATTGAAGCCGAGGATTCTCAGCATGTTCCAGGTGCG
>JADZED010000047.1 GCA_020850715.1 Acidobacteriota bacterium | reverse complement strand
GCGAGGCCCGCGTCCCCGCCCGGTAGCCCGGCGTCGTCCGGATGATCACCGACTGCGGCCCCGTGCACCCGCGGTCCAGCGCCGCCCGCAGCGATTCGTCCAGCTTGCTCTCGGCCGCTTCTTGCGCCATGCCGGCGGCCGGGAAGAGCAGGGTTAAAAGGATGGTGGTTTGAGTAAGGCGAGCAATATGTCTCAACATCTCGGCCGGCAATAGAGCAATTTCTTCGCCAACTGATTCAAACCAATACAGATTACACTTAACACGCTGATTTCACTGAGATTAGCAGGTATACATCAAAGCAAGGCTCTTTGGATCATGAAACGACATTGGTGCAATTTGGAACACAGAACCCGCCATTTGAACCAGGCTGGCCCAGCTTCCGCTCGATTTTCACTGAAAAAGTCGGCCGGTGCTTCCGTGTTCTATTTCGGCGCAAGTACACGCAGATTGGCACACAGAGAAATGAGACTTGCTCTGGTGACCTAACCCTCAATGATTACAAGCAGATCCCTGGCTTCGACGACCGATCCTGGCTTGACGAGCACGTCTCCCACCCGGCAATCGCGAGGACTGTAGACGGCCGTTTCCATCTTCATGGCTTCTATAGAGAGAAGACGGTCGCCGCTCTTCACGTCCTGACCTCTCTTTACGGCGACGCTGGAAATCTTGCCGGGCATCGGCGCGGCCACGTGATTCGCATCGTCGGGGTCGGCCTTCGGTTGGCGTGCGACGGCTGGCGCAGCCGCACGATCGGCGACCCGCACTTCGCGTGGCTGCCCGTTGAGCTCGAAGAACACCGTGCGGGTGCCGTCTTCGCGCACCTCTCCCACGGTGAGCAGGCGGATGATGAGCGTCTTGCCTTCTTCGATCTCGACCGCGATTTCCTCGCCCGGCTGCAGGCCGAAGAAGAAGTTCCGCGTCGGGATGACGGACGTGTCTCCGTACTGCTGGCGGTGCTCGGCGAATTCCAGGAAGACCTGTGGATACAGGACGTATGAGAGCACCATCTCCTCGGTCACCGGCCGCTTGATCTTCGCGGCCAGCTCCCTGGCGGCTTCCTTGAAATCCACCTTCGGCATGCCGGCGCCCGGCCTGCCTTTGATGGCGGTGACGTGCGCCGACGCCAGCACGGCCCGTTGAAACGTTTTCGGCCATCCGCCGTCCGGTTCTCCCAGCATGCCCTGCAGCATCTCGACGACGCTGCGCGGGTAGCTCAGCGGCGTGCGGGAGCTCAGCAGATCGCCCGCGGTCAGCCCGTTGGTCACCATGAAGAGCGCGAGGTCTCCCACCACCTTGCTCGACGGCGTCACCTTCACGATGTCGCCGAGCACCTGGTTGGCGGCCGTGTAGGCGTCGGCGACTTCCCTCCAGCGATCCTCGAGGCCGAGCCCCTTGGCCTGCTGCCTCAGGTTCGTGAACTGTCCGCCGGGCATCTCGTGGCGGTACACGTCGGAGGCCGGCGCCTTGAGCCCTTCCTCGAACGGGTAGTACAGCTCCCGGACCGCAGCCCAGTAGTCGCTGAGCTCGTCGAGCGCCGCGAGGTCGAGCCCGCTGTCGCGCGGCGTGTGCCGCAGGGCGGCGACGAGGGAGTTCAGGTTCGGTTGGCTCGTCATGCCGCTCATCGACGACAGCGCCGCGTCGACGATGTCGACACCAGCGTCCGCCGCGCGCAACACGCTCGCCGCCTGCACGCCGCTCGTATCGTGCGTATGAAAATGGATCGGCAGGCCGACTTCCGCGCGCAGTGCCTTCACGAGCGCGGACGCCGCGTAGGGCTTGCACAGCCCCGCCATGTCCTTGATCCCCAGCACGTGCGCGCCCATCTTCTCGAGCTCTCCGGCCATCTTCACGTAGTACTTCAGGCTGTACTTCGTGCGCGCGGGATCGAGGATGTCGCCCGTATAGCAGATGGCGGCCTCGCAGATGGACGCGGTCTCCTTCCGCACGGCGTCCATCGCCACCTTCATGTTGCGCGTGGAATTGAGCGAGTCGAAAATGCGGAACACGTCGATGCCCGCGTCGCCGCTCTTCCTGATGAACGCTCGCACGACGTTGTCCGGGTAGTTCGTATAGCCCACCGTATTGCTGGCGCGCAGCAGCATCTGAAACAGGATGTTGGGGATGCGGGCGCGCAGCAGCGCGAGGCGCTCCCACGGATCCTCCTGGAGGAAGCGCATGGACGTGTCGAACGTCGCCCCGCCCCACATCTCGAGGCTGAAGAGGTTCGGTGCGCGGTGGGCGACGGCCTCGGCGACCGCCAGCAGATCGTACGAGCGCACGCGCGTCGCGAGCAGCGACTGGTGCGCGTCGCGCATGGTGGTGTCGGTGAAGAACAGGCGCTTCTGGGCGCGCACCCACTGCGAGAACCTCTCCGGCCCCAGCCGCTGCAGTTCCTGCCGCAGGCCGTCGGCGGGGGCCGTCCGGCCGACCGGCGGCGGCACGGGGTCGGCGAGCGTGCGCGCGCGATCGATCTTGCCCTTCACGTCGGCGCGCGTGTTGATGGTGACGTCGCCGAGATAGGAAAGAATCCGGTTGGCGCGATCGCGCGGCGCGCGAAAGCGGAAGAGCTCCGGCGTGGCGTCCACGAACTCGGTCGTGGCGCCCCCCGACATGAACGTCGGGTGCAGGATGAGGTTGTCGAGGAACGCGATGTTCGTCTTGACGCCGCGGATGCGGAACTCGCGGAGCGACCGATCCGCGCGGCGCACCGCCTCCTCCAGCGTCTGCCCCCACGTGGTCATCTTGACCAGCAGCGAATCGAAGTACGGCGTGATGACGGCGCCGCCGAAGCCGTTGCCGCCGTCCAGCCGCACCGCGAACCCGCCGGGCGATCGATAGGTCGAGATGCGGCCGTAGTCCGGGATGAAGTGGTTCTCCGGGTCCTCGGTCGTGATGCGGCACTGCAGCGCCACGCCGTTGGTGGCGATGTCCTCCTGCGCGGGGACGTCGAGCGGCGGCTCGTGGAGCCGGTGTCCCTGCGCGATCAGCAGCTGCGCGCGGACGAGGTCGACGCCGGTGACCATCTCCGTCACCGTGTGCTCCACCTGGATGCGCGGGTTGACCTCGATGAAGTAGAACTCCTGCCGATCCATGTCGACCAGGAACTCCACCGTGCCGGCCGACCGGTACTGCACCGCGCGGCACAGGCGCACGGCCGCGTCGCAGATGCGGCGGCGGAGGTCGAGCGGCAGGTTGATGCTCGGCGCGATCTCGACGACCTTCTGGTGGCGCCGCTGCACCGAACAGTCGCGCTCCCACAAATGGACGAGCCCCCCGGCGGCGTCGCCGAGGATCTGGACTTCGACGTGCTTGGCGCGCCGCACGTAGCGCTCGACGAACACGTCGGCGCGGCCGAACGCCGCGCCGGCCTCGCGCTGCGCCTCCTCGAGCTTGCCCGACAGCTCGTCGGCGCTCTGCACGACGCGCCTGCCCCGTCCGCCGCCGCCGAAGCTGGCTTTGATGATGAGGGGGTACCCGATGCGCTTCGCCGCCCGCACGGCCGCCGGATCCGCCACCGCCGCATCAGTGCCCGGCACCGTGGGAACGCCCGCGCCGACGGCCAGCCGCTTCGAGGCGACCTTGTCCCCGAACGCCTCGAGCTGCTCCGGCGTGGGCCCGACGAACGTGATGCCGTTCTCAGCGCAGGCGCGCGCGAGCTCGGCGCTCTCGGAAAGAAACCCGTATCCAGGATGAATCGCATCCGCGCCGTGCCGCAGCGCGGTCTCGACGATGGCCGGGATGTTCAGATAGGAACGGACCGGCTCGCCGCCCGCCGCCGGGCCGATCAGGAACGCCTCGTCGGCCTTGAAGCGATGGAGCGAAAACCGATCTTCGTAGCTGTAGACGGCGACCGTCTGAAGGCCGAGCTCGGTGGCGGCGCGAAAGCAGCGGATGGCGATCTCGGATCGATTGGCGACGAGCAGCTTCTTCATGACAGCAACGGAGACAGGTACGGAACCGCGCCTTCGATCACGCCGTCCCCCTCGAGCAGCGGCAGCTCGACGATGCGGAGGTCCGGCAGCATCCGCGCGAGCGCCGCGGGATTCGTGGATTCCGCCAGATCGCCCGCCGCACGCCGGCCGTTCAGCACGACGCCGCGCACGGGGATGCGCCGCGACCGCAGCATCGCCGCGGTCAGGGCGACGTGGTTGAGGGTGCCCAGCCCCGCCCTTCCGACGATCACCGCCTCGAGGCCGCAGTGCGAGGCGAGATCGAGCACAGTGTAGTCCCACGCGATCGGCACCATCACGCCTCCCGCGCCCTCCACCACGAGCGCATAACCGCCGCGGCGCAGCCCCTCGACGCGCGCTTCGATCTCCCGCGGCTCGATTCGCACGCCGGCGCGAGCGGCGGCCACCGCGGGCGCGAGCGGCTCGGCCAGGCGCAGCAACGGCGCGGCCAGCGGCAGCGCCTCTCCAGACGCCCGCGCCAGCCGCGCCGAATCCGATTCGTCGCCGTCTGAGACGCCCGTCTCGGCTGGCTTGAAGCCGACCGCGCGCACGCCTCGTGCGCGAAGCCCGGCGACCAGCGCGGCGGCCACCACCGTCTTGCCGACGCCGGTGTCCGTCCCGGTCACCAGGAGATCAGGCACCGAAATAAGCCTCGATCGCGGCGCGCACCGCGTCGGCGAGAGATGTCAGCTCGTCGTCCGTCGACGACAACGGCGGCATCAGCACGATGATGTCGCCGAGCGGGCGGAGGAACACGCCGCGATCGCGCAGCGACAGGCAGATGTGGTAGCCCGTGCGGCGGCCCGGCGGAAACATCTCTTTCGTCGCGCGATCCGCCACGATCTCGATGCCGCACATCAGCCCCGCCTGCCGGATGTCCCCCACGTGCCGGTGCGCCGCCAGCGGCGCGAGCGCGTCGCGCAGCACGCGCGCCTTTCGCTCGACCGACCGCACGATCTCGCCGTCGGCCAGGAGGCCGAGCGTGGCGAGCGCCGCCGCGCAGCCGAGCGCGTTGCCGGTGTACGTGTGGCCGTGGAAGAAATGGCGGTACTCGTCGTAGCGGCCGAGGAACTCGTCGTAGATCCGATCCGTCGCGAGCGTGGCCGCCACCGGCAGGTAGCCGCCCGTCAGCCCCTTCGCGACGCACAGGAGATCGGGCGTCACGCCCTCGCGCTGGCAGGCGAAGAGCGTCCCCGTCCGGCCGAATCCCGTGGCCACCTCGTCCAGGATGAGCAGCGCGTCGTGCTGGCGGCACGCGTCCGCCACTCTCGTGAGAAACCCTTCGGGCAGCACGAGCATGCCGGCGGCCGCCTGCACGCCCGGCTCGAGGATCACGGCGCACACGCGCCCGTCCGCGCGCGCGAGCGCCTCGTCGAGCGCGTCCGCGCAGTCGATGGAACAGTCCGCCGGCGTCTTCCCCACCGGGCACCGGTAGCAGTACGGCGACGGCGTCTTCAGCGCGGGGAGCAGGATCGGCTTGAAGAGATCGTGGAACAGCTCGACCCCGCCGACCGCGGCGGCGCCGAGCGTGTCGCCGTGGTACGCGTTGTCGAAGCTGAGATACACCGCCTTCTCCGCCTCGGCCTTGCCGCGCGTCAACAGGCGGTACTGGAACGCCATCTTCAACGCCGACTCGACCGCGGTGGCGCCGGTGTCGGAGAAGAACACGTGGTTGAGCCCCTTCGGGGCCACGTCGACGAGCCGGCGCGCGAGCGTCGCCACGCCAGGGTGCGTCGTGCCGAGCAGCGTCGTGTGCGCGAATCGCCCGAGCTGCTCGACGACGGCCGCGTCGATCTCCGGCACGCGGTGCCCGAACAGGTTGCACCAGAGCGCCGACGTGCCGTCGAACAGCCGCCGCCCGCGATCGTCGACGAGGTAGTGGCCCTCGGCGGACACGACCACCAGCGGCTCGGCCGAGAGGTACTCCTGCATCTGGGTGAAGGGGTGCCAGACGTGATCGGCGTCCCAGCGCCTGACGAACTCGGACGTCTTCTCAGCAGAGCTCATGAAGAGGCTGCGCGCGCATGAGGCGCGCCGTCGCCGACGCGAACCGGCGGAGGTCGTCGTCCGAAACCGGATACCGCACCGTCACGCGAAGGCGCGCGGTGCCGGGCGCGACGGAGGGCGGGCGGATGGCGCGTGCGTCGAAGCCGGCCTCCCACAATCCCGCCTGCAGCGCCAGCACCGCCTCGTTGGAGCCGACGACGATCGGCACGATGGATGATTCGCCGCCGGCGCCGATGCCGGCATCTGCCAGCGCCGCGCGCAGGAGCGCGGACTTCCGCCGGACCTCCGCTCGTCGCTGCGGTTCGCGCGCGACGAGATCGAGACCCGCGTCGAGCGCCGCCGCGAGCACGGGCAGCGGCGCCGTGGAGAAGATGAACGATCGCGCGCGGTTCACTATCACGTCGCGGAGCGCGCGCGAGCCGGCGACCCATGCGCCCCCCGACCCGAGCGCCTTGCCGCCGGTGTGCACGCTGGCCAGCACGCGATCGCGGAGGCCGAGCGCTTCCACCCGCCCCGATCCGCGCTCGCCGTAGAGCCCCGTGGCGTGCGCCTCGTCCACGATCACCACGGCGTCGTGCCGATCGGCGAGGTCCACGAGATCCGCCAGCGGCGTGAGATCGCCGTCCATGCTGAACACGCTCTCGGTCACGACGATCGCGCGTCCGCTTCTCGGCGCGCGGAGCGCCGCGTCCAGCGCCGCGAGATCCTGATGCGGGTAGATCGCCGTGCGCGCCTTCGTCAGCCGGATGCCGTCGATGAGGCTCGCGTGGTTCCGCTCGTCGGACAAGATGAGATCGTCGGGCGCGACGATCGCCTGGAGCAGCCCGATGTTGGCGGCGTAGCCCGTGGCGAACAGCAGCGCAGCCTCGGCGCCGCAGAACGCCGCGAGCCGCGCTTCGATCCGCTCGAACGCCTCGTGATGCCCGCGGAGCAGCCGCGAGCCGCCCGATCCGGCCGGCACGTCGGCAAGCGCGTCGCGCATGCGCGACGCCAAGTACGGGTGCTCCGCCAGGCCGAGGTAATCGTTGGAGACGAGGTCGACGCCGCGCGGCAGGTGCATCCGACGCAGCAGCCCCGCATCGCGCAGCTCGTCGAGCGTCGCGGCCAGGCGGCGTTCGAATGCCTCGAGCGGCGTCATGCCTGAAAGCGGAGGCCGAGCCGCTCCATCAATCGAAGGTCGTCGTCCACGGTGGGGTTCGGCGAGGTCAGCAGCTTCTCCCCGGAGAAGATCGAGTTGGCGCCGGCCATGAAGCAGAGCGCCTGCGCCTCATCGGACAATGCGAGGCGACCGGCCGAGAGCCGCACGCGCGCCTTCGGTGCGACGAGGCGCGCGGACGCCACCGTGCGCGCGAGCGCGATCGGATCGAGCGCCTCGGCGTCGGCGAGCGGCGTACCGGCCGTGCGCACCAGCGCGTTCACCGGCAGGCTCTCCGGGTGCGGATCGAGCCGGCCGAGCTGCGCCAGCATCGCGCAGCGATCGCGCGCGGCCTCCCCCATCCCGACGATGCCGCCGCAGCAGACGCTGATGCCGGCGTCCTGCACGCGCTGGAGCGTGTTGAGCCGATCCTGATACGTGCGGGTGGTGATGATGTTCGGGTAGAACTCCGGCGAGGTATCGAGGTTGTGGTTGTACGCCGTGAGGCCCGCCGTCTTCAGGCGACGCGCCTGATCCGCGGTGAGCATGCCGAGCGTGGTGCAGACCTCCATGCCGAGCGCCGCCACGTCTTCCACCATCGACAGCACGGCGTCGAAACTCTCGCCGTCGCGCACCTCGCGCCACGCTGCGCCCATGCAGAAGCGCGTCGAGCCGCTTTCGCGCGCCTGCAGGGCCGCGGCGCGAACGGCCTCGGGATCCATCAGGTCCTCGCGCGGCACGCCGGTGTCGTAGTGCGCGCTCTGCGGGCCGTAGG
>JADZED010000046.1 GCA_020850715.1 Acidobacteriota bacterium | reverse complement strand
TTGTCGGTGTGCAGCTCGACCAGGCCGGGCAGCAGGTAGTCGCCCTCGAGGTCGACGGCGCTCGCCGCGGTGCTGCGGCCGGCGTCCACCGCGGCCACGCGCCCGTCGCGCACGACCACGGTGCCGGGGAAGTCGGCGTCGCGGGTGACCACGCGCGCATTGGTGAGGATCGTCTCGATCATGCCGCCTGGGACAGTCCGCGCATGGGGATGAGGCGATCGGCGACGGCCTCGCGCACCTCCGCGTCGTGGAAGATGCCGAGGATCGCGGCGCCGCGCGCCTTCGCCTCGCCGATCAGGGAAACTACCGTCCGCCGGTTGTCCGCGTCGAGCGCCGCGGTCGGCTCGTCGAGCAACAGCACCGGGAAGTCGACCACGAAGCCGCGCGCGAGGTTGATCCGCTGCTGCTCGCCGCCGGAGAAGGTGGCGGGCGGCAGGTGCCAGAGGCGCTCCGGGATGCGCAGGCGCGACAGCAGCCGCTCGGCCCGGTGCTCCGCCTCGAGCCGGGACATGCCGAAGGCGCGACCCGGCTCGGCCACCACCTCGACGGCGGGCACGCGCGGCACGACCCGCAGGAACTGGCTGACATAGCCGATCGTGTGGCGGCGCAGCTCCAGGATCTTCTGCGGCGTCGCCGTGGCGATGTCGATGCTCTCGCCGCGGTGGCGGACGACGATGCTGCCGGCCTGGCAGCGATAGTTGCCGTAGACGAGGCGCAGCAGCGAGCTCTTGCCGGTACCCGACGCCCCGTGCAGCGCCACGCATTCGCCCGGCGCGACGGTCAACGCCACGCCCGAGAGCACCGGCAGGATCACGCCGCCCTGGACATGGAGGGTGAACTGCTTCGACAGGCCGGCGATGGTGACGGCGGGGTCCATGAGCGGGCCTCAGGGATGCAGGATCGAGGCGACGAGGAGCTGCGTGTAGGGGTGCTGCGGGTCGTCGAGGACCTGGTCGGTCAGCCCGTGCTCGACGACCGCGCCGCCGCGCATGACCATCAGCCGGTGAGCCAGTAGCCGGGCCACCGCGAGGTCGTGGGTGACGACGATGACCGAGAGCCCGAGCTCGGCGACGAGGCCGCGCAGCAGGTCGAGCAGGCGCGCCTGCACCGACACGTCGAGGCTGCCGGTCGGCTCGTCCATGAAGACGAGGCGCGGCCGGGAGACGAGGTTGCGGGCGATCTGGAGGCGCTGCAGCATGCCGCCGGAGAAGGTGCGCGGCAGGTCGTCGATGCGATCGCGCGGGATCTCCACCCGGCCGAGCCAGTCGAGCGCCTGGCCGCGGATGCGGCCGTAGTGGCGCGCGCCCACCGCCATCAGGCGCTCGCCGACATTGGCGCCGGCGCTGACGCCCATGCGCAGCCCCTCGACCGGATGCTGGTGCACGATGCCCCAGTCGGTGCGCGCGAGCAGCCGGCGGCGCGGCTCCGACAGGGCGAAGATGTCCCGCGGGCCGTCGTCGCGGGTGTCGTAGACGATCGCGCCGGCGTCGGGCACGAGCTGGGCGGACAGGCATTTCAGCAGCGTGGTCTTCCCCGATCCGGATTCGCCGACGACTCCCAGCACCTCGCCCGGCCACAGCTCGAACGACACCTCGCGGCAGCCGACCCGCGGCCCGTAGCGCCTGGTCACCCCGCGCACCTGGAGGAGCGGCCTGCTGCTCATCGCCCCGGTTCCCCGGCGGCCGCCAGCGCGTCGGGCTGCGCGCCGACATGGCCGGCGGCCCGACGCTCGCCGCACTAGTCGCTGTCGGAGCACACGAAGATGCGTCCGCCGCGGTCGTCGACGATGACCTCGTCGAGGAAGCTGTCGCCGGCATCGCACAGGGCGCAGCGCTGGTCCCAGCGCTGGATGTCGAAAGGATGGTCCTCGAAATCGAGGCTGCGCACCGTGGTGTAGGGGGGCACGGCATAGATCCGCTTCTCGCGCCCCGCCCCGAACAGCTGCAGCATCGGCGAGCGGTCCATCTTGGGATTGTCGAACTTCGGGATCGGCGACGGGCGCATCAGGTAGCGGCCGCTCACCATCACCGGGTAGTCGTAGGCGGTGGCGATGCGGCCGTGGCGCGCCACGTCCTCGTAGAGCTTCACGTGCATGACGCCGTACTCGGCCAGCGCGTGCATCTTGCGCGTCTCCGTCTCGCGCGCCTCGAGCCAGCGCAGAGGCTCGGGCATCGGCACCTGGTAGACGATGATCTGGTCGTCGCGCAGGGGCGCCTCGGGAATGCGGTGGCGGGTCTGGACGATGGTCGCCTCGGCCGTGCGCTCGGTCGTGCGCACGCCGGCGGTGCGGGCGAAGAAGCGGCGGATGCTGACGGCGTTGGTCGTGTCGTCGGCGCCCTGGTCGATGACCTTCAGCACGTCGTCGGCGCCGATGATCGACGCGGTGACCTGGATGCCGCCGGTGCCCCAGCCGTAGGGCAGCGGCATCTCGCGGCTGGCGAAGGGCACCTGGTAGCCCGGGATGGCGACCGCCTTCAGCAGGGCGCGCCGGATCATCCGCTTCGTCTGCTCGTCGAGATAGGCGAAGTTGTAGCCGTCCATGGGCTAGTCCTCCCCGACGGCGACGCGCAGCGGCGGCTCCGCCGTCGGCGCGCCCGCCGCGGCGGCGGCGCGCATGCCGCGGATCATCACCAGCTCCGACTGGAAGTCGACATAGTGCGGCAGCTTCAGGTGCTGCACGAAGCCCGATGCCTCGACGTTGTCGGCGTGATAGAGCACGAACTCCTCGTCCTGGGCCGGCGCCTCGACGTCCTCGCCCAGCTCGCGCGCTCGCAGCGCGCGGTCGACGAGCGCCATCGACATCGTCTTGCGCTCGCTGTGGCCGAAGGCGAGGCCGTAGCCGCGGGTGAACTGCGGCGGCTCCTTGGCGGAGCCCTTGAACTGGTTGACCATCTCGCACTCCGTCACGGTCGCGGCACCGATGGTGACGGGAAAGCCCAGCTCCTCGGGCGTGAACTCGATCTCGACCTCGCCCAGGCGGATCTCGCCGGCGAACGGATGGTTGCGGCCGTAGCCGCGCTGCACCGAGTAGCCGAGCGCCAGCAGGAAGCCCTCGTCGCCGCGCGCCAGCGCCTGCAGGCGCGTCGCGCGGTCGGTGGGGAAGGTGGTGGGATCGCGCGTCACGTCGGGCACGGGCGCACCTGCATCGCTGTCGCGCTCCGGCTCGATCAGTCCCTCGCGGTCGAGCAGCGCCAGGACGTGGGGCATCGGGCCGGGATCGACCGGTGCGCGCGGCGCGTCGGCCGGCGCACCGCCGGTGGCGAGCAGCGAGAAGTCGAGCAGCCGGTGGGTGTAGTCGTAGCTGGGGCCGAGGATCTGGCCGCCCGGCACGTCCTTGAAGGTGGCGGAGATGCGCCGCCGGACGACCATGCGCGCGGTGTCGATCGGCTCGCTCGCCCCGAAGCGCGGCAGCGTCGTGCGGAACGCGCGCAGCAGGAATACCGCCTCCAGCAGATCGCCCTGCGCCTGCTTGATGGCGAGTGCGGCCAGCTCGCGGTCGTAGAGCGAGCCCTCGGTCATCACCCGGTCGACCGCGAGGCTGAGCTGGCTCGCGATCTGGGCGGTGCCGATCTCCGGCAACGCCGGGTCGCCGCGCCGCGTCTCGGCCAGCAGCATCTCGGAGTTGGCGATGGCGGCCTCGCCGCCCTTGACCGCGACGTACATCCGATCAGCCCTCCACCAGGGTCGTGCGCGGCAAGGCCGCGATGCGATCGCCGGCGGCCAGGAACAGGTCGACGCCGCACGGATAGAGCGCGCGATTGGCGCGCAGCGCATCGGCGAACCAGTCCGGCAGCCCGTCGACCGCGAGGCGGCAGGTCGTCTCGATGCCCGGACCGGCGAGCCGCCAGCCATCTCCGGCGTGCAGGTCGCCGACCTGGACGATGATCGTCGCCGAGCGGTCGGGGAACGCGTCCTCGCCCGGCGCGAAGGCATCGAGACGGGGCATCGCGGCGGCATCGCTCACCAGGGCGAAGCGCGCGGGCGACGGATCGGCGACGATCGGAGCGCCGCAGTGAAACCGCAGCCAGGCGGGGGCGTCGCCGGCGGCTGCCGCGGCGTCGAGCCACAGTGGCGTCTCGAAATCGACCAGGGTGAGCAGGGCGGCGGCGGCGGCGGGGACCAGCGGCGCCGGCGCGGCGACGCGTGCGTCCAGGCTCACGATCCGCCCGGGGTGGGCGATGGCGTCGAGCAGGCCGCGGAAGGCGCGCTGGGCATCGCCGACGGGATCGGCGAAGCCGGGAGCGGCGGGGACGGCGAGGAGGGAGGTCATTCGCCGCGCACCATCGTGAAGAACTGGACGCGGGTGGCGGCCGCCTTCTCGCGTGCGACGTCCTCGGCGCGGCGGATGGCCGCCTCGGCCGGAAGGATCACGCGCTCCATCAGCTCGGGCCGGGAGGATTCGTCCTGCAGCAGCGCGTCGAACAGCGCGGCGAGCTCGGCGTGACGCCGGTCGCGGCCGGCGACATAGCCGAATCCGAGGCGGCCGTCGGCGAGGCGCACGACGCAGCGCGTCACCGTCATCTCGCCGAGATTGAAGCGCCGGCCGGTGCCGCCGGTGCGTCCCCGGACCATCACCATGCCGATCTCCGGCGCCCGCAGATGCGCGTATCCGGGTGCCGCCGCAAGCCCGCTCCAGGCGTCCTCCAGGCTCGTGCGCTCGGTGCGGGCGAGCGCCGCCATCCAGCGGCGGCGCAAGGTCACTGCGGGATCGTCGGCAATCGGTCGCCCGGTGGTGCTAGACATCGTCATGAATTCATCTAGACGTCCATATGTTTCGCGGCGATACTGCCCCAAGATCTGATCGCAGTAAAGCGGACGGCTCTGAACTTTTCATGACGCCGGGACGGGCCATGACCTCAGTCGAACCGAACTCCCTGGTCCGCGGTGCCGGCGTCGCGCTGTGGCGGCAGATCGAGCAGGCCGTGGAAGCGGAGATCGCGGAGCGGCGGCTGGCCGCCGGCGAGCGGCTGCCGACCGAGCACGCGCTGGCCGATCGGTTCGGGGTCAATCGCCACACCGTCCGCCAGGCCCTGGCGTCGCTGGAGGAGCGCGGCCTGGTGCGGGTCGAGCAGGGGCGCGGCACCTTCGTGCACGACGATCCGGTGGACTATGCCGTGCGCAAGCGCACGCGGTTCAGCGAGACCATCCGGCGGCAGAACCGCGAGCCGAACTCGCGGCTGGTGCGGGCGGAATCGCGCCCGGCCGAGGCGGCCATCGCCCGCCCGCTCGGCCTGCGCAAGGGCGACACGGTGATCCTGCTGGAAACCGTCGGCGAGGCGGACGGCAGGCCCATCAGCATCGCCTCGCACTACTTCCCGGCCGCGCGCGTGCCCGATCTGATCGCCGCCTACCGGGCCGAGCAATCGATCACCAGGGCGCTCGCCCGCTGCGGCGTGCCCGACTACACGCGCAAGTCGACGCGGGTCACCGCCCGCCTGCCGACCGCCGAGGACGCGCGCGCCCTGCGCCTGCCGCGCAGCCGGCCGGTTCTCGTGGCGGAGAATCTGAACATCGACCAGGAGGGGCGGCCGATCGAGATCAGCATCGCGCGCCTGGCCGCCGAGCGGGTGCAACTGGTCTTCGAGCCGTGAGTGCCGCCGGCAGGAGCCTGCATATCGGCGGCAGGGAGGTGCAGGTCGGCTGGGAGATCCTCAACATTCAGCCGGGCGCCGGGGTCGACCATGTCGGCGACGTCAGCGACCTGTCGCGCTTCCCGGCGGACGCCTTCGGCCGCATCTATGTGAGCCACGTCCTCGAGCATGTCCCCCATGTGCGGGTGCGGCGGACGCTGGCCGGGCTGTTCCGGATCCTGCGTCCGGAGGGGACCCTCTATGTTTCCGTGCCCGACCTGGAGACGCTCTGCCGTCTCATGCTCAGCCCGCGGCTGAGTCGCGGGAACCACTGGTACGTGATGCGCATGATGTTCGGCGGTCAGACGGACGCGAACGACTTCCACTATGTCGGGTGGACCTTCGAGCTCCTGGACGCGGCCCTGCGGGAGACGGGGTTCACGCGCATCCGGCGCGTGGAGTCCCTGGGACTGTTCGCCGACACGAGCGAGCACCGGCCGTTCGGCGTGCCGATGTCGCTCAACCTCGTCATCGAGAAGTAGCGGAGAGACGGCATGATCGCATTCGTGCGCGGGATTCGATGCCTGGTCGTGGCCGGTCTGGCGGTGCTCCCGGCCGGCGCCGGGGCGGCACCGCCTGCGGGCTACGTCGCCTACCGGGATCCGGCCGGGTTCGTCCTGGAGCGTCCGCCCGGATGGACGGTCGATGCGCCGAGCGTCGGCCAGGTCACGGTCGCCGACCCGTCGCGCCGCGCGGTGGCGATGATCCGGGGCCGCGTGGCTCGGGGCGACCTCGCCGCCTGGCTGGCCCAGGGTTTCCCCGCGGGCGAGCCGTGGATCGCCTCGACCACCGTGCTGGCGACGGAGAACGTCGCCGGCGAGACGGCGCGCGCCGCCTTCCGCTTCGCCGACGCCAACGGCGCGCGCATCCGGGCCAACGCCATCGCCGTCCGTCGCGGCGAGATCGCGACCGTGTTCGTGGCGGCCGCGCATGAGGACGCATTCGCCCAGGCGCTGCCCGATCTTGCCGCCATCCTCGACAGCTTCCGTTTCGTCGTTCCGCCGGCGAGCGGCGGCGCCCCGCCGCAGCTCGACTTCGTGCAATGGGTCGATCCGCTGGAGAACGCGTTCGCGACCGACATCCCGCGCGGATGGGTCCCGTCGGGCGGGATGGTGCGCCGCGGCCTCGCCGGCGCGAAGCCGATCCTCGGGGTCAGGTCGCCCGACGGGCGGATCGAGCTCTATCTCGGCGACGGCAGCATCCCGCGCTTCATCGTCCCTTCGCAGCTCATCACCGGCCTCGGCTATCGCGAGGGGGCCGTCGAGCCGAGCAGCGGCAGCGTCATCAGCCGGTTCCGCCATGCCGGCGAGATCGGGGGCGACGTCGTGCAGGGCCGCTTCGGCCGCGTCACGCTGCTCGATCGCCGGGACCGGCCCGATCTCGTCGAGCTGCGCCGCCGGATGCAGCCCGTCCTGCAGGGCAGCATCACCCAGATGACCGGCGCCGACATCGACTTCCGCACGGGCGACGGCCGCCTCGGCACGCTGACCATCACCAACTCCGGCTGGGAGCTGCCGAACCTCTCCGGCGGCTGGAGCGTCGACGACGTCTACGGCTTCCTCGCGCCCCCGGAGGCGACCGCGGTCGCCGGCGCGGCGCTCGGCCGGCTGCTCGGCGCCTTCCGGGTGAATCCCGACTGGTTCCGCCAGGAGCTCGGCGCGCAGGCCCAGGCGCAGCAGCAGTACATGGCCTATTTCCAGCAATCCGCGGCGCTGCAGCAGCAGACGGTCAGCCAGCGCTGGGCGACGCAGGATCGCCAGGGACGGGAATGGCGGGATGCCCTCACCAACACCGTCCGCCTCGTCGACCCGCAGACCAACGAGACGTTCGAGGTGCAGGGCGGCAGCCGCTACTTCTTCCGCAACCCCAACCCGCAGCGACCGGCCGTGGTCGGCGTCGACGTCGACAGCAACCCCGACCCGATCGAGATGAGGCGGCTGCTCCAGATGGGCGTGGACACCCCGTATCGTTGAGGCACCGAGGCGAGAACATCATGAGCGCGACTTCGTGGCGGATCGTGAACGGCCGCGTGCTGACGGCCGATGGCGTGATTCTCGCGACCGATCTGGCCGTCGAGCACGATCGCATAGCGGGCGTCGGCACCGCCGGTTCCGGCCCCGTCCTGGACGCGCGCGGCGCCCTCGTGCTGCCGGGGCTCGTCGATCTCCACGGCGACGCCTTCGAACGGCAGATGATGCCGCGTCCCGGAGTGGCCTTCGGCGTGGAACTGGCCCTCCTCGACACCGACCGGCAGCTCGCGGCAAACGGCGTGACCACGGCCTTCCACGCGATCACCTGTTCCTGGGAGCCCGGCCTGCGATCGCTGGGGAGCGCCGGCGCGCTGATCGGGGCGATCGCCGCGCTGCGCCCGCGGCTCGCGTGCGAAACCCGGGTCCATCTGCGGCACGAGGCATTCAACCTCGACGGCGTCGACCACCTCCTCGGCTGGATCGTCGATGGCATGGTCGACCTCGTCGCCTTCAACGACCATACGCCGGCTATGGCGCGCCATCTCGACCAGCCCGGCCGGCTCGCGAATCTCGCGCAACGCGCGGGGATGGCGACCGAAGCATTCGCTCGATTGCTGGCGGGCGTCCATGATCGCCGGGAGGAGGTGGCGGCATCGACCAGGCGCATCGCCGAGGCGGCCCGGTCCCGCGCGCTGCCGATCGCTTCCCACGACGATCCGAGCCCCGCGGTGCGCTCGGCATTCCACGAGCTGGGCGCCCGCATCTGCGAGTTCCCGTGGAATCGCGAGACGGCGGCCCGTGCGCGGGAGCTGGGGGACGTCGTCCTGATGGGCGCGCCCAACGTCGTACGCGGTGGCAGCCATCTCGATCTCGTATCGGCCGCCAGCCTGGTGGCGGACG
>JADZED010000045.1 GCA_020850715.1 Acidobacteriota bacterium | reverse complement strand
CGACCGGACATCGAGCCGGCGGGCAAGGTTCGCGCCGCGCGCGCATCGCGATTCGCGTCGTCAGCCGAGCCGCAAACGCGCTTATTTTGGGTCTAGTGTCCCGTCCCAGTGGATCGTGGCATCAGTCGCGGAGCGCCGCGCCCCGATGGCCAGGCGCGAGGAGTGAGGATATTGGGGATATCTGAGCGACGAGCCACGCCGCCAGCGGGGATGCGCCGCCCGCGAATTGTGTCGCGAACCACTGGGACGGGACACTAGCCGCAGGGCATGAGGACGCAGGGATCAGGGTGAGGATCATCGACAGCGGCAATCGGCGCGCCATCGCGCGCCTGCTGGATCGGAGCGCTCGCGCAGACCGCGCGTTCGATCGGCAGGTCCATTCGATCGTCGATCGCGTCCGCACCGGCGGCGACCGGGCGCTCTTCGCGTTCGCCCGGCGCTTCGACGGCGCCCGGCCGCCGCTCGAGGTGCCGCCGTCCGAGATCCGCCGCATCGCCGCGCGCACCGATCCCGAGGTGCGCCGCGCGCTCGCCGTCGCCGCGCGCCAGATCGCGCGCGTGGCCGCGCGCCAGATCCCGAAGTCCTGGAACCTCGCGGTCTCGCCCGGCGTCTCGGTCGAGCAGAGAGTCGAACCGATCGCGCGCGTCGGCTGCTACGTGCCGGGCGGCCGCTTTCCCCTGCCCTCGTCTCTGCTCATGACGGCGGTGCCCGCCCGCATCGCCGGCGTCCGCGACATCGTCGTCGTCTGCCCCCGCGTGGAGCCGGCGGTGATGGCGGCGGCGCTCGAGGCGGGCGCGTCGCGGGTGTTCCGGATCGGCGGCGCCCATGCGGTCGCCTCGCTCGCCTACGGCACCGAGACGGTGCCGCGCGTCGACAAGATCGTCGGCCCGGGCAACCGCTGGGTGGCCGCCGCCAAGGCGATCGTCGCCGGCGACTGCGCCATCGACTTCTACGCCGGGCCGACCGAGATCGTGATCGTGGCCGGGTCGGGGCGCGCCGGCTGGATTGCCGCCGACCTCGTGGCCCAGGCGGAGCACGACCCCGACGCGCGCGCGGTCTTCATCACCTGGAACCGTCCGCTCGCGCACCGGGTGGCGGAGGCCGTGGCCCGGCACGCGCGCGGCCGCGACCTGGTCGAACGATCGCTTGCCGGCAACGGCGCGATCCTGATGGCGAAGGGCGCGCGCGACGCGATGGCGCTGGCCAATCGCCTCGCGCCCGAGCACCTCGTCGTCGACCGCGAAGCGCTCGTCAGGCCGCCGATCGTCGCCGGCGCGGTCTTCGTGGGACCGTTCACCGCCCAGGCGGCCGGCGACTACGCAATCGGATCGAACCACGTGCTGCCGACCTCGGGCGCCGCCCGGTTCCGCGGCGGCTTGAGCGCGGCCGACTTCGTGCGCGTGATGTCGGTGCAGCGGCTCACGCGCCGCGGCCTGGCCCGCCTCGCCCCGACCATCGTCCCGCTCGCCCGCGCCGAGGGCCTGCGCGCGCACGCCGAGTCGATCGAGATCCGCCTGGAGGACGCGCCGCGCCGGCGAACCCGGAATCGACGACGATGAGCCTGTACCAGATGCCGGAGTGGTACGACGGGCTGCGGCTGCACCAGAACGAGCACACGGGCGGCTGCTCGCCGCGGGTGCTCGAGGCGCTGGCGGCGCTCAGCCCCGGCCAGATCGCCTCCTACCCGCCCTATTCCGCGGCGATCGCCAAGGTGGCAGGCTATCTCGGCGTGGCGCCCGATCGGGTGGCGCTGACCAACGGGCTCGACGAGGGCATCATGGCCGTCTCGATGTCGTGCCTGCGCCCCGCACCCGGGGGGCCGCTGCCCGAGGCGGTGCTCCCCGAGCCGGCCTTCGAGATCTTCCGCCTCGACACCGAAGTGGCGGGCGGACGGCTCGTGTCGGTGATGCCGAAGCCGCGGTTCGCCTTCGCGCTCGACGAGGTGCTCGCGGCGATCACCCCGCGCACGCGCGTCGTGTTTCTCACGAACCCGAACAACCCGACCGGCGTGCCCGTGCCGCTCGCGGCCGTAGGCGCGATCGCGCGGCAGGTCCCGCCCGAGGCGCTCGTGTTCGTGGACGAAGCCTACGCGGAATTCTCGGGCGTCTCGTTCATCCCGGAGCTCGAGCGGTTCCCGAACGTCGTCGTCGGCCGGACGTTCTCGAAGGCGTTCGGCCTGGCGGGGCTGCGCATCGGGTGCCTGGTGGGCGCACCGGGCGCGCTCGATCGGATCCGTCCCGCCCTGCCGGTCTACAGCGTGAATGCCGCCGCGGTCGTCGCCGTGCAGGCGGCCATCGACGACCGCGAGCACCTGCACGACTACACGCGGCAGGTTCGCGAGTCGAAGGAGCTGATGTACGCCGCGTGTGAGCGGCTCGGGCTCGTCTGCCACCGGAGCGCGGCGAACTTCGTCCTGGTCTGCGCCGGACCTCGCGCGGCGGAGCTGGTCGCCGGCGTGCGCGCGCGGGGCATCTTCATCCGCGATCGGTCGACCGAGCCGGGCTGCGACGGCTGCGTCCGGATCGCGACCGGGATCGTCGAGCACACGCGCCGCTGCATCGCGGCGATGGAGGAGGTTCTGTGCGCCGCGCGCTGATCCGCCGGCGCACGACCGAGACGCGGATCGAGATCGCGCTCGCGATCGAGGGGCGCGGCCGGTACGACGTGCGGACCGGGATCCGGTTCCTCGATCACATGCTGGAGCTCGTGGCGCGGCACGGCGCGTTCGACCTGCGCATCGCCGCCGACGGCGACCTCGACGTCGACCAGCACCACACGGTCGAGGACGTCGGCATCGCGCTCGGGGAAGCCGTGTCGCGGGCGCTCGGCAGCCGGCGCGGGATCAACCGCGCCGGCTATTTCGTGATGCCGATGGACGAGACGCTCGCGGTCGCCGCCATCGATCTGGGCGGCCGCCCGCATGCCGCGGTCGACCTGCCCCTCCGTGCGGCGCGCGTGGGGGACCTCCAGACCGAGCTCGTGCACGACTTCTTCGAAGGCTTCGCGATGGCGGTGCGCGGCAACGTGCACCTCAAGGTGATGTACGGCCGTTCCAGCCACCACCAGGTCGAGGCGATCTTCAAGGCGTTCGCCCGCGCGCTGCGCGCGGCCTGCGCGAAGGATCGACGGATGGCGAAGATGCTGCCGTCGACCAAGGGGCTGCTGTGATCGCGCTCGTCGACTACGGCGCCGGCAACCTCACGTCGGTGAAGAAGGCGTTCGCGGCGATCGGCGCCGCCCTCTTCGTGCCCGAGACGCCGGCCGACCTCGACCGCGCGGCGGCCGTCGTGGTGCCGGGCGTCGGCCACTTCGGTGCCACGCGCGCGCTCGAGGGCGATTGGACCTCGCGCATCCTGGCGCGCCTCGGCGAGGGTCGCCCGCTCCTGGGCATCTGCCTGGGCATGCAGTGGCTGTTCGAGGGGAGCGCCGAAGCCGACGCCGCCGGTCTCGGCCTGCTCGCCGGCGCCTGCACGCGGCTCGACCCGCGCCGCGCCGGCGCCGCGGCGGCGCCGGGCAGCCTGAAGGTGCCGCACGTCGGCTGGAACGCCCTCGAACTGCGGCGGGAGACGCCGCTGGTCGACGGCGTGCCCACCGGCACGCAGGTCTACTTCACGCACAGCTACGCCGCCCCGCTGACCGGCGACACCGTGGCCGTCACCGAACATGGCGAGCCCTTCGCGTCGATCGTCCAGCGCGGGCAGGTCGCGGGCGTCCAGTTCCACCCCGAGAAGTCCGGCGAGGCCGGCCTGCGCATCCTGCGCAATTTCGTGGAACTGGCGGGATAGCAGGCCGGGGCACGGGGAGACAGGGTCGTGCTCTCGAAGCGCATCATCGCCTGCCTCGACGTACGCGACGGCCGCGTCGTCAAGGGAATCAACTTCGAGGGCCTGCGCGCGGCCGGCGACCCGGCGGCGCTCGCGCGGCGGTACAACGAAGAGGGCGTCGACGAGCTCGTCATCCTCGACGTCACCGCCACGCTTGAGAAGCGCCGTGCGATGGCCGGCACGATCCAGGCCGTCGCGCGCGAGCTGTTCATCCCGCTCGCCGTCGGCGGCGGCATCCGCGAGGAAGACGATGCGGCGGCGGCGATCGACGCGGGCGCCGACAAGGTCAGCCTGAACAGCGCGGCCATCGCCAGGCCCGATCTGATCGAGACGCTGGCCCGGCGCTACGGCAGCCAGGCGGTCATCGTCGCCATCGATGCCAGGCAGATCTCCGGCCCCGACGGGCGGGCCGGCCGCCGGTTCGCGGTGTACGCGCGCAGCGGATCCACGCCCGCCGGTCGCGACGCGGTCGAGTGGGCGCACGAGGCCGAGTCCCGCGGGGCCGGCGAGATCCTGCTCACCTCGATCGACCGTGACGGGACCAGGACCGGCTTCGACATCGCCATGACCGCCGCGGTCTCGTGCGCGGTCTCGATCCCGGTCATCGCCTCGGGCGGCGCGGGCGCCCGCGAACACTTCCACGAGGTCTTCACCGCCGGACGCGCCGACGCGGCGCTGGCGGCGTCGATCTTTCATTTTGCCGAAACCAGCGTGGCCTCGGTGAAGCAGTACTTGCGGCAGCAGGGCATTGCCGTGCGCCTGTAGATCGCGAAGAGCGCGAAGACACGGGAGCGGCGTTGCGACAGGGCCAGGGTCTCTGGCGCCTGGCGGCGTCCCGGCTCACACTCGCGTTGAACACGACCCATGTTGATTCCCTCCATCGACCTCAAAGGCGGCGCCGTCGTCCAGCTCGTGCAGGGCGAGCGTCTCGCCATCCGCGACGACGACGTGCTGCGCTGGGTCCGTCGCTTCGCACGGTTCCCCAAGGTCCAGGTGATCGATCTGGACGCCGCCATGGGGTCGGGCGACAACCTGGCCGTCGTCGCGCAGATCGCGCCGATGCTCGCCTGCCGCGTCGGCGGCGGCATCCGGACGATTGCGCGCGCGCAGGAGGTTCTCGCCGCCGGGGCGCGCCAGGTGATCGTCGGTTCGTCGCTGTTCAGGAACGGCCGTCCCGACCTCGCCTTCGCCCGCGCCCTCGCCGATGCGGTCGGCGCCGATCGGGTGATCGCCGCCGTTGACAGCCGCGGGGGATCGGTGGTCATCCATGGATGGAAGACGCCGCTGCCGATCACGGCGGCGGAAGCCGCCGGGCAGTTCGAACCGTACTGCGCGGAATTTCTCTACACGCACGTGGACGCCGAAGGCCTCATGGGTGGCACCAACCGCGAGGCGATCCTGGCCGTCAAACAGGCGACGACCCGACGCCTGACCGCCGCCGGCGGCATCACCACGCAGCAGGAAATCGACGAGCTCGACGCGCTCGGCATCGACGCGGTCGTCGGGATGGCCATCTATACCGGCGTCCTGGCGCTGCCGGCGGCGGACGAGCCGGATCGCTGACGGCCGGCCGGCCGGCGTGCGCCCTCGAACCTCTTGTTACAATGGGAAATGGCCCTGCCTCGAGAGGGGCTTCCCTGTACGAGTCCGTGAGCACCGTCCTTCAGGCCGATCCCCTGGTCCGTCGCCCCGCGGCGGCGAGGGAACCGTCTGGCCGCGCCGAGGTCGACGGCAAGTTCCTGCGCGTGGGCGGCGAACGCTTCCTCGTGAAGGGGGTCGCCTACGGAACCTTCGCGCCCGACGCCGAGGGCTGTCAGTTTCCGTCCGGCGCGCAGATCGATCGCGACTTCGGCCTGATGGCGGAGCTCGGCATCAACACGATCCGCACCTACACGGCACCGCGTCTGGATCTGCTCGATGCCGCCGCGCGCCACGGCCTCCGCGTCATGGTCGGCCTGTCCTGGGCGCAGCACGTCGCATTCCTCGACGACGGGCGCCTGAGGCGGTCCATCCGGACCGAGGTGGCCTCGCGCGTGCGCGAGCTCGGGTCGCATCCCGCCGTGCTCCTCTTCGCGCTCGGCAACGAGATCCCGCCGGGCGTCGCCCGGTGGCACGGCCGGGTGCGCATCGAGCGGTTTCTGCGAAGCCTGTATGCGCACGCCAAGGAGGCGTCGCCCGACAGCCTGCTGACCTACGTCAACTTCCCGCCGACCGAGTTCCTCGATCTCTCGTTCCTCGACGTCTGCGCGTTCAACGTGTACCTCCACCGCCAGCCGGAGCTGCGCGCGTACCTCGCGCGGCTGCAGCACGTCGCGGCGTACAAGCCGCTGCTGCTCGCCGAGGCCGGGGCCGATTCGGTGCGGGAGGGAGAGGACGGCCAGGCGGCGATCACGGCCATGCACGTGCGCACGGCGTTCGAGGAGGGCGCGTGCGGCGCGATCGCGTTCGCCTGGACCGACGAGTGGTGGCGCGGCGGCCACCCGGTCGAGGACTGGAAGTTCGGGCTGGTCGACGCGCAGCGCCGTCCGAAGCGGGCCGCGCGGGCGGTCGCGGACGCGTTCGCGGCGGCGCCGTTCCCCCGCGAGGCGAAGGCGGCGTGGCCGCGCGTCTCGGTGATCGTCTGCGCGTACAACGCCGCCGACACGCTCGGCGACAACCTCGCGTCGCTCGAACGGCTCGACTACCCGGATTTCGAGATCATCCTGGTCAATGACGGCTCGCGCGATGGGACCGCCGGCATCGCCAGGCAGCACGCGCGCGTCCGCGTGATCGACATCCCGAACGGCGGCCTCAGCGCCGCGCGCAACGTCGGCCTCGCAGAGTCGACCGGCGAGATCGTCGCCTACACCGACGCCGACACCCGCGTCGATCGCGACTGGCTCACCTTTCTGGTGCAGCCATTCCTCGCCTCTGACGTGGTCGGGTCCGGCGGACCCAACGTCGTGCCGTCCGACGATCCGCCGATGGCGCAGTGCATCGCGCGGGCGCCCGGCGGCCCGACGCACGTGCTGCTCGACGATCGGATCGCCGAGCACGTGCCCGGCTGCAACATGGCGTTCCGGCGCGGGGCGCTGCTGGCGATCGGCGGGTTCAACCCGATCTACCTCCGCGCCGGCGACGATGTCGACGTGTGCTGGCGCCTCCAGTCGCGCGGCTGGAAGATCGGCTTTGCCGCCGCTGCGCTGGTCTGGCATCACCACCGCGCGACGATCAAGGCCTACTGGCGGCAGCAGGTCGGCTACGGCGAGGGCGAGACCTGGCTGATGGCGCACCACCCGGAGAAGTTCCTCGACGGGCGGATGCTGTGGCGCGGGCGAATCTACAGCCCGCTGCCGTTCCTCCGCTCGCTCTGGAGCACGCGGATCAACGCCGGCGTGTGGGGCACGGCCGCGTTCCCGTCGATCTACCGCACCGACGTGCACCCGTTCGCGTTCCTCCCGCACTCGATGCGATGGCAACTGCTGTCGTTCGTGCTGGCGCTCTCGGGCCTCGCGGCGGCAGCCGGCGGCAGGCACGCGCTCACGGCGGCGCTGCTGCTGTCGGGTGGCGCCGCCGGCCTCGCGTTCACCGGCGCCAAGAACCTCGCCTACGCCTTTCGCTCGGAGGTCGACTCGCTGCCGGGCAGCCGGCTGTGGCACCGCGCGGTCGTCGCCTTCCTGCACTTCATCCAGCCGCTCGCCCGCATCCGCGGCCGCATCCGGGGCCTGCTGTCGCCGCCGGAACTGGCGCAGCCGGTCGGCGAGCGGCAGACGAGCCGGCGGCCGCGGCCGATCCTCGGCGAGGTCTGGCGCGCGCTGCTGCTGGTGTCGGGGACCGTCGCCGAAGACCGGTTCTGGAGCGAGACCTGGACGTCGACCGATCGCGTGCTGTCGCAGCTCACCGACTGGCTGCACCGGTCGCGCGCCGTGCGGACGATCGAGGTCGACGAGGGCTGGTCCGACGACCGCGACGTGAGTGTGTTCGTCGGCCGCTGGGCCTGGCTCGACGTCCGCGCGCTCGTCGAGGAGCACCACGAAGGCAAGGTCCTGCTGCGCGTGAGCACCCACCTGCGGCCGACCTCCTTCGGCGTGCTCGCGGCGGTCGTGCTCGGCGCCGCGCTGATGGCGGCGGCTGCGTTCGGCCTCGCCTGGCGCTGGCCGCTGGCCGGCGCGCTCACCGCGGGCACGACGCTGCTGCTGACCGGGTTCGCGCTGTGGCGCACCGCCCAGGGGACGGCGATCCTGAGGCGCGCCGTCGCCCGCATCGCCGAGGGCAGCGGCATGGTCCGGCTGCCCTCGGGGCCGGTCCGGGCGCCGCTCATCGCGCCGTCGATCCTGCGCATCTACGGGCTGCGCAGCGCGCTGATCTTCGTCACCATGGTCATCGGCCTCGGCGCGGGCACGTCGATGCTGCGCGAGGCGGCGACCGCCGTCGTGATCGGCGCGCACACCGGCTACGCCGGCGACAACGGCCCCGCCATCCAGGCGTGGCTCGACGCGCCCGGCGGCATCGTCGTCGCTCCCAACGGCGACGTCCTCTTCGCCGACTCGAACAACCACGTGATCCGGCGGATCGACGCGCGCAACACCGTCATCCGGACGGTGGTCGGCGCCCACGACCTCGGACCGGGCTATTCGGGCGACGCGGGCCTCGCGACGCAGGCCCAGTTCGACACGCCCGACGGCATTGCGGTCGCGCCCGACGGCGATCTGATCGTCGCCGACTCGCACAACGATCGCATCCGGCGGGTCGATCGCCAGACCGGCGTCGTCATCACGGTCGCCGGCTCCGGCCGCAACGGCTACGACGGCGACGATCAGCCGGCGATCGCCGCCGCCCTGAACATGCCGAGCGCCGTCGCGGCGGCGCCCAACGGCGACATCTACATCGCCGACACGCTGAACAACCGGATCCGGGTCGTCGCCCACGCGACCGGCCGCATCCACACCGTGGCCGGCACCGGCGAGACCAGCGAGCACGGCGAGCCGATTGGCGACGGCGGCCCGGCGACCTCCGCGAAGCTGTTCATGCCGGCCGACGTGGCGCTGGCGCCCAACGGCGACATCTACGTCGCCGACATGCACCACAACCGCGTGCGCAAGGTCGACGTCCGGACGCGCGTCATCACGACGGTCGCCGGCAGCGGCGAATGGGGTCACGGCGGCGACGGCGGTCCGGCGGCGCAGGCCCAGCTCACGCCGGCCGGGATCACGCTGGCCGCCGATCCCGCCGGCGCCCTGACGCTGTTCATCGCCGACTACTACAATGGCCGCGTGCGGGCAGTCGGCCCCGACGGCATCATTCGGGACGTCAGCGACGCGGGGCGCGAGGCGCTCGGGGCACCGACGCGCGTCGCCTACGCGGCGCGGCGCGGGTGGCTGTACGTGACCGACTCGAGCCGCGATCGCATCGTCGTGCTGAACATCCCCCAGCCGGCCGCGCCCAATACGGCCCCGCCG
The DNA here is from genome assembly GCA_020850715.1 of Acidobacteriota bacterium. Classification (GTDB taxonomy): domain Bacteria; phylum Acidobacteriota; class Vicinamibacteria; order Vicinamibacterales; family CAVVIG01; genus JADZED01. The sequence continues at coordinate 76,555 of JADZED010000045.1, read as the reverse complement.
CGGCCGCCGCGCGGCGCCGCGCCCGCCCGCCTCGACGGCGGCAGCCTCCCGCCGCGCAGGAGTGGCGCGTGAGCGGACCGCCGCAGGGGCTGCTCGCCTGGACGCTCTCGCGCCTGCGACCGTACCGGCGCCGGGTCGCGCTGCTGGCGTTCCTGTCGCTCCTCGAGATCGCGCTCGGGGCGCTGGCGCCGTGGCCGCTCAAGGTGGTCATCGATCAGGCGCTGCTCGGGCACCCGATCGGGTGGGAGCCCGGTGCGCGGCTGATGGCCGCGATCGCCGACAGCCGCCTCCAGCTGCTGATCGTCGTCGTGATCGCCGGCGTGGTGCTGCAGGTGGCGAACCAGTTCGCCTCGATGTTCCACACGCAGGTGCAGGTCGACACCGGCCAGCGGATGGTGTACGACCTGCGGCTGCTGCTGTTCGAGCACCTCCAGGCGCTCGGCCTCCACCACCACGTCACCACCAGCACCGGCGACGCCGTGTACCGCCTCGAGGCCGACGCCTACTCGATCGAGAACCTGGTCATGAGCGGCCTGTTCCCCCTCGCCTCGGCGGTGATCACGCTGGGGGTGATGTTCGGCATCCTCGCGCGGATGGATTGGGCGATCGCGCTGCTCTCGCTCACGGTGGTCCCGTTCCTGTACGCCTGCCTGCGCTACTACACGTCGACGCTGGTGCACCGCGAAGAGCGCGTGAAGGAGCTCGAGTCGAAGCTCGTCGAACGCCTGTACGAGACGTTCGCGGCGATGCGCCTGGTCAAGAGCTTCGCGAGGGAGCCGTACGAGAAGGAGCGGTTCGGGCGCACCGGCGCCGATGTCATGCGGGCCCGCATCGGCATCACCTGGCAGGAGTCGCTCTTCTCGGTCGTCGTCAGCTCGATCACAATTGTCGGCACGGCGATCGTCATCGCGTTCGGCGGCATGCACGTGCTCGACGGCCGCATGACGATCGGCGATCTCACGATCGTCATCGCGTACCTCGGCGCGGTGTACGGGCCGTTGTCGTCGATCGCCCACACGACCGGCCAGGTGCAGGGGGCGCTCGCCGGCGCGCGGCGCGTGCGGAAGATCCTCGCGATGACGCCCGAGACCATCGATCCGCCCGACGCGCTCGACGCGGCCGGGATCGGCGGCGACATCCGCTTCGAGCACGTCGGCTTCTCCTATCCGGACGGCACGCCCGTTCTCGACGACATCACGTTCGAGGCCAGACCGGGCCAGGTCGTCGCGCTCGTCGGCCTCACCGGCGCCGGCAAGACGACGCTGGTCAGCCTCATTCCGCGGTTCTACACGGCCACCGCGGGGCGCGTCCTCGTCGACGGCGTCGACGTGCAGCGCTACCGCGTGCGCTCGCTGCGCGACCGGATCGCGATCGTGCTGCAGGATCCGGTGCTCTTCTCCGGCACGATCGCCGAGAACCTGCGCTACGGCCGGCTCGATGCGACCTCGCCGGAGATCGAGGAGGCCGCGCGGGCCGCCCACGCGCACGATTTCATCACGCGGCTGCCGAAGGGGTACGACACGGCGATCGCCGAGGCCGGCGGCGGCCTGTCGGGCGGCGAACGCCAGCGGCTCAGCGTCGCGCGCGCCATCCTCAAGAACGCGCCGATCCTGATCCTCGACGAACCGACCTCGTCGCTGGACGCGATCTCCGAGGAGATCGTGTTTGCCGCCCTCCGCCGCCTCCGCGCCGGCCGCACCACGATCGTCATCGCCCACCGGCTCTCGACGGTCCGCGACGCCGACGCGATTCTCGTGCTCGACGGCGGACGGATCGCCGCGCACGGCACGCACGCGGAGCTGCTGCAGTCGAGCCGGCTGTACCGGCGCATGTGCGCGCGCCTGTCGGTCGGGCGGTCTCTCGACGAGCCCGAGAGCGTCGACGAGCTCATCGAGGCCGCGAGGCGCTGAGCGGCGCGCCATGAGGATCCTGTTCGCCGGCATCATCGCGCGGTATCCGTTCGGCGGGGTGAGCTGGTGCTCGCTGATGTACCTGCTCGGGCTGCGCGCGCTCGGCCACGAGGTCTTCTACGTCGAGGATACCGGCGAGTGCGTCTACGACCCGGTGCTCAACGCGCAGACCGTCGATCCGGCGTACGGCACCTCGCACATCCATCGCGCGCTCGAGCCGTTCGGTCTCGGCGATCGCTGGTCGTTCGTCAACTACGACGGCGCGTACCACGGCCAGGCCGCCGAAACGGTCCGCAAGTTCGCGGCCGGCGCCGACCTGTTCATCAATCTGTCGGGCGGATCCTGGTTCTGGCGCGACGAGTACGCGCGCATCCCCCGCCGGGTGTTCATCGATTCCGATCCCGCCTTCACGCAGCTCGCCATCGCGAAAGGAGTGCCCTGGTACGTCGCCTTCTTCGAACGGTTCGATCGCCTGTTCACGTTCGGCGCGAATATCGGCACGCCGGCGTGCACGGTGCCGGTCGGCGATTTCGTCTGGCACAAGACGTGGCAGCCGATCGTGCTCGACCAGTGGACGACCGACGCCGCGCCGGGCGACCGGTTCACCAGCGTGATGACGTGGAAGATCGAGAGCTTCGCCGACGTGGGCGGCAACAAGGACCGGGAGTTCCTGAAGTTCATCGACCTGCCGTCGCGCACGCCTCAGCGTTTCCGCCTGGCCGTGAACGGCCCGGAAGCGCTGCTCGCGCAGCACGGGTGGGAGACGGTGCCCGCCATGGCCACCTCCCGGACGATCTGGGACTACCGGCGGTTCATCAAGGAGTCGAGGGCCGAGTTCGGCGTCGCCAAGCACACCTACGTGTCGACCCGATCCGGCTGGTTCAGCGATCGCACCGAGTGCTATCTGGCGGCCGGGCGGCCGGCGCTCGTGCAGGACACCGGCTGGACCGCGCACCTGCCGCACGGCGAAGGGCTCCTCGCTTTCTCGACCATCGACGAGGCGCTCGACGGCATCGATCGGATCAACTCCGACTACGCGCGGCACGCGCGCCGGGCCGCCGAGATCGCGCGGGCCCGGTTCGACGCCGCCCTCGTGCTGCCGCGCCTGCTGGACGAGGCGGCGGGATGATCGGCCCGCCGCTGCGGATCGCGCACATCGCGCCGGTCGCGACGACGATTCCGCCCAACAAGTCGGGGTCGGTCGAGCAGATGACGTACCTGCTCACCGAAGGGCTCGTCGCCCGCGGCCACGATGTGACGCTCTTCGCGACCGGCGACTCCACCACGACGGCGAAGCTCGAGGCGATCTATCCGCACGGCTACTGGCACGATCCGCACATGTGGCCGTGGGAGCTCTACGAGATGCTGAACCTCGCGGCGGCCGTCGAGCGCGCCCGCGACTTCGACATCATCCACTACGAGGCGGCCTATTACCCGATGTCGCTGGCATTCGCGCGGCTGTCGCCAACGCCCATCGTCCAGACGCTGCACCACTCGCCGAGCGAGGCCGAAGTGGGCCTCTGGTCGCGCTACCCTGAGGCCCCGTTCATCGCGATCTCCAACGAGCAGGCGCGCCTGCTCGCCGGCCTCAACGTGACCGACGTCGTGCTGCACGGCATCGACGTCGGGCAGTTCGCGTTTCGCGCCGAGCCGGACGACTACCTGCTGTTCCTCGGCCGGTTCACCGAGGGCAAGGGGGTCCTCCAGGCCATCGAGCTCGCCAAGCGCGTCGGCCTGCGGCTGATTCTCGCCGCGGCCGAAGACGAGTACTATCGCCGCCATGTCGCCCCCCTGGTCGACGGCAACCGCATCGTGTACTTCGGCGAAGCGGATCACGCCGCCAAAGTGCGCCTGTACGGCGGAGCGCGCGCGCTCCTCTACCCGATCCAGGCGCGGGAGCCGTTCGGCCTCGTCCTGGCGGAGGCGATGGCGTGCGGCACGCCCGTGGCGGCGCTCGACCGGGGCGCGGTCCGCGAGATCGTCGACGATGGGGTGACCGGAATCGTCTTCGACGACCTCGAACAGATGGCCGGCGAACTGCCGCGCGTCTTCGACCTCGACCGCGCGCGCGTCCGGCAGCAGGCGGTGGAGCGCTTCGGCATCGATCGCATGGTCGACGAATACGTGGCGGCGTACCGCCGCCTCACGGCCGCCCGTCATGCCTGACCGCCTCTTCGCCGGGTCCACGGTCCTCGCCGTCTTCGCCCATCCGGACGACGAATCGCTCGCCTGCGGCGGGACGCTGGCGCGGCTCGCCGACTCGGGCGCGCGCGTCGTGCTGATCTGCGCCTCGCGCGGCGATCGCGGTCCGGCCGGCGACCCGGCGCCCGCGCGCCCGGAGCTGGGGCGCGCGCGCGCGCAGGAGCTCCGCGCCGCCGCGGCCGTGCTCGGCGTCGCCGACCTGCTGATCCTCGGGCACCCCGACGGCAACCTGCGCTGGGCCGAGGTCGCGCCGTTCCACGCCGAGCTGATGATCGCCCTCCGGCGCTTCCGGCCCGACGCGGTGCTCACCTTCGGCGACGACGGCCTCTACTGGCACGCCGATCACATCGGCGTGCACGAGCGGACCGTCACCGCAATCCGTTCGCTGGGCGCCGGCGCCCCGCCCCTCTACTGCGTGACGATGCCGCGTGGCGCGATGAAGGCGGTGGTCGAGGCGGCGCACGCGCGCGGCGCGTCGCCGCTCGCCTCCGCCTTCTGGGGGATCAATCCCGACGCGTTCGGCGTGAGCGCCGAACCGCCCGCGTTCACCGTCGACGTGCGCCCCTGGATCGCCCGCAAGCTCGCCGCGCTGCGCTGCCATCGCACGCAGTTCGGGCCGCACAACCCGCTCGCCTGGATCGACGAAGACGACGCGCGCCGGTGGCTCGGCGACGAGCAGTTCCGCCGGATGGAGCCGGCCGCAACGAGCCTGCTCGACGGCATCGGCCGTCCGGCACACGTGGACTGACATGCAGAACGAATTGTTCGACATCCTCCGGTGCCCGTTCTGCGGTGGGCGTCTCGGCCTGGTCGAATCCGGCCTCGTCAACCGCCGCGGCGACGAGCTCGTCGACGGCATTCTCGGGTGCCACTGCTGCGCGTTTCCGGTCGTGGACGGCATTCCCGTGCTGCACCTCGAACCGTCCACGCACGTCGCGCGGGGGCACCTCGACGCCGGGCGCGCCGACCTCGCGCGCCGCGCCCTGTTCGGCCTGGAGGGGTCGGCCGGCGAACGGCTCGACGAGCTGGCCGCCGCGCCCGCGGCCACCTTCCGGGAGATCGTCGCGCTGCTGGGGCCGGAGGTCGAGAGCGGGTACTTCCTGCACCGCTTCGGCGACCCGACCTACGTCGTTTCGCACGCGGTCGTGCGCGCCGCCGCGCGTACGGTGCTGGCGGGGGGCGGGCGCGCCATCGACCTGTGCGGCGGCTCGGGCCACCTCACGCGCGCGCTGCTGGATCTGTCGACGCCCCCGCCGGTGCTCGCCGACCTGCACTACGCCAAGGTGTGGCTCGGCCGGCGCTTCGTCGCCCCGGGTTGCGAGGGCATCTGCTGCGACGCGCACTCGCCGCTGCCCTTCGACCGCGGCGCGTTCCGCGTCGCGGCGTGCTCGGATGCCTATCACTACGTGTGGACCAAGCGGCTGTTCGCCTCGGAGATGCTGCGGGTCATCGATGCCGGCGATGCGCGCACGGCGGCCATCGTCACCCACACGCACAACGCGAACCAGTGGAACTGGTCGGCAGGGATGCCGCTGCCGCCCTCGGCGTACCGCGAGCTGTTCAGCGGGCTGCCGGTCGCCCTGTTCGCCGATTCCGCGCTGCTGGCCGGCATCGTCGGCGACGGGGCGGTGGATCTGTCGCACGGATGGACCGACGCGGAGCTCGCGGAGGAGCCCGCGTTGACGCTGATTGCGTCCGGGCACGCGGGCGTCTTTGCCAGACATGCCGTCGAGGCGCCGGACGCCGCGCTCGGCGAGTTCCGGATCAACCCGCTCTACGCGGCTGCGGGCGAAGGCGCCCATGTGCGTCTGGAGCTCCGGTTTCCCTCGCCCGACTACGAGGACGAATACGGCGCGGACTGCCGCCGCTACCTGCCCTCCGAGCTGCGCGTCGAGCGATCGGCGATCGACCTGCTCCCGGCGGCGGCGCTTCCGCCGGGGCTGGCCGATCTGGCGCGCCTGCGCGTCATCGTCGACCTGCCGCGGCGGTTCAGCTGATCGGTCGGTCGCCGGCACCTGGCGTCGTCGGGCCGCGCCGTACTACGTGATATAACGTAGTCGATACACCTGTTACCGTAATGGACAACCCCTTCGTGTACGGCGAGGTGGTGCCGGCCCGGGCCTTCGCCGATCGCGCCGTCGAGCTCGATCGGTTGATCGCGGATCTGGCGGCCGGCCAGAAGATCTTCCTGATCTCACCCCGCCGCTACGGCAAGTCGTCGCTCGTGCGGCACGCGCTGGCCGGGATGGCGCGGCGGGGCGCGCTCACCGTCGAGGTCACCGTGAGCAGCTTCAGCTCGTACGTGGCCTTTCTCGAAGGCTACGCCCGCGCGATCGTGGGCGCCGAGTCCCGGTGGGACCGCGCGCGCGCCTGGCTGCGCGAGACCATCCGCTCGGCCAGACCCGAGATTCGCGACGCGGGAGCCGGCGCCCGGCCCGGATTGCCGGTCGTCTCGTTCCCGGCCGTCCGGACCGCCCGCGACGCGTCGCGGCTGGCCCAGGAAGTGTTCGCGCTTCCGGCGGCGCTCGCCGCCGCGCGGCGGCGCAGGGTGGCGGTCGCGCTCGACGAGTTTCAGGCGATTGCCGGCTTCAACGGCGGATCGGTGGAGCACGCGATGCGGGCGGCCGTGCAGCACCAGCGGGAGGTCGGGTACGTGTTTGCCGGTTCCGAGCCGAGCCTGATGGAGCGCATGCTGGAGCCGCGGCGGCCGTTCTACAAGGCCGGGCCGGTCATGCGGCTCGAGAAGATACCGGCCGGCGACTTCGTCGCGTTCGTCGAGGCGCGCTTCTCGAAGACCGGCATCAGGCCCGAAGCCGGCCTCGGCGCCGCGATCGTCGAGCTCGGCGGCAACCTGCCCTACGACGTGCAGCGCCTCGCCCACGAGACGTGGGACGAGGTCCGCCGCGCCGGCCGGCGGCGCGCCACGCTCGACGATCTCCATGCCGCCCTCAGGCGCCTGCTCGCCGAGCAGCAGACGCTGCACGAAGCGCTCTGGCAGCGGCTCACGCTGCCGCAGCGGGCGGTGCTGCGCGCCGTGGTCCTCGAGGACGGCCGCGAGCTGCTGTCGGCCGATGCGCGCACGCGCCATCGCCTCGGCGGTGCGTCCAGCGTCCAGGCGTCGCTGGTGGCGCTGGTCCGCCAGGGCGTGGCCGCGCGGGACGGCGATCGGTACGTGGTCGTCGATTCGCTCCTGCGGGAGTGGGTCGCGCGGCGGACGTACTGAGCGGGAATCGGGATCGGGGCCGGGCGCTGGAGGCTGGATGATGGGAGCGCACGGGGCGAGCTGCGCGTGACCGGCACCGCCGGCAACCGGCGCGAGATCTTCGGCTGGGTCATGTACGACTGGGCGAATTCCGCGTTCCAGACCACCGTCGTGACCGTCCTCATCGGACCGTATCTGACCACCCTCGCTCAGCAGGCAGTCGGAGACAACGGCGTCGTGCTCCGGCTCGGCGCGCTGGGTGCGGTCACGGCAAAATCCTTCTATCCGTACTGCATCGCCCTGTCGGTCGTGCTGCAGACGCTGATGCTCCCGCTGCTCGGCGCCGCAGCCGACTACAGCCGGAGGAGGAAGGGGCTGATGATGGCGCTCTGCTACACCGGCGCATCGGCCACCTGCCTGATGGTCTTCCTGAGCGCGGAGACCTACCTGGCGGGCGGTCTGCTGCTGGTCGGCGCCAACGTGTGCTTCGGCGCGGCGCTGGTCCTGTACAACGCGTTCCTGAACGACGTGGCGGCACCGCCCATGCGGGATGCGGTCTCCAGCCGGGGATACGCCATGGGGTATCTCGGCGGCGGCCTTCTGCTCGCGTGCAACCTCGCGCTCATCGCCGCGGGCCCGCGCGTCGGAATCGGCAAGGACCTGGCGGTGCGGCTGTCCCTGCTCTCGGCCGGACTCTGGTGGGGCGGATTCGGCGCGTTCGCCTTCAGCCGGATCGCGCCGCGGCCGGCGTCGCAGGTCGCTCCGCCGGGACGCTCGGCGATCCGCGCCGCGGCGGGCGGCGTCGTCCGCGCGTTCACCGACCTGCGGGGCCTCCCGCACACGCTGCGCTTCCTGGCCGCCTACATGCTCTTCAACGACGGCATCCAGACGGTGATCTCGATCGCCTCGGTGTTCCTCGCGCAGGAGCTGTTTGTCGCCCGCGGGCTGCCGGTCGACGAGTCGTTCCTGATCATGCTGATTCTGATGGTGCAGCTGGTCGGCATCGGCGGCGCGCTGCTGTTCGAGCAGATCGCACGCCGCGTCGGCACGAAGCGGGCGATCGTGCTGTCGCTCGTGCTGTGGATTGGGGTCGTGATCTACGCCTACGGGTTTCTCGAGAGCCGGGCGCAGGCCTGGGCGATGGGCGCGGTGATCGCGCTGGTGCTCGGCGGGTCGCAGGCGCTGTCGCGGGCGCTCTTCTCGCTGATGATTCCGGCTGGACGGGAGGCGTCCTTCTTCGGGCTGTACGAGATCGCCGATCGCGGCACGTCCTGGATCGGGCCTCTGGTGTTCGGCGCGGTGGCCGGCGCGACCAACTCGTACCGGCAGGCGATCCTGTCGCTCGTCTTCCTGTTCGTCGCCGGTCTGGTCGTTCTCGCCGCGACGGATACCGATCGGGCGATTGCCGAGGCCGCGCGGCCGGCTGCCGCGGTATGAGCCGGTGGAGCCATCTTCAGTTGCGGCGACGTCCGCCGGACGCGCGCGGCTTGCTCTGGCCAGGGGCTTGCACACCCGTGTGGCCGCGCCGGAGGCCGCGACGCGCGGCGGCTTCTGGCCGACACGATCTCGATTGCAGTCGGCGTCGTGTAGTCAATCTTCTGAGCGCGCCTCGACCGATCATCCCAGCCGCTTCGAGGAGCGCGCGACGGCAAGCGCCAGGATCCCGACGCCCCACGCGGTGAGCGCCAGCGCCTGTGGCCACAGGATCTCGAGGCCGACCCCCTTCAGGAAGATCGAACGCACGATCACCAGGAAGTAGCGCAGCGGGATCAGATACGTCATCGGCTGGATGACCGCCGGCATGTTCTCGATCGGGAAGATGAATCCCGACAGATAGATCATCGGCGTCAGGAAGAAGAAGATCGTCGTCATCATCGCCTGCTGCTGCGTCGACGAAATCGTCGACACGAACAGGCCGAGGCCGAGCGTCGTCAGCAGGTAGACGCCGGTCAGGGCGAAGAGCAGCGCGAGGCTGCCCCGCATCGGGATCTCGAACCAGAGCAGCGCCACGGCGAGCACGAGCACGACGTCGATCATGCCGACCAGCCCGTACGGGAGGAGCTTGCCGGCGATGAGCTCCCAGCGGCGCAGCGGCGTGACGTTCAACTGCTCGAGCGTGCCCAGCTCCTTCTCCCGCACGATGGCCATCGACGACAGGTTGGTCGTGATCACCAGCAGCAGCAGCGCCACCACGCCGGGCACCATGAAGTCGCGGCTCTCGAGCCGCGGGTTGAACCACACACGGATGCGCGGATCGATGCCCCCTCGCCCCGCCACTGGAGAGGGCGTGCGCGCGGCCGCCGCCTCGCGGCCGAACGCGGCGACGAGGGCGCTCGCGTAACCGAGCGCCACCGTCGCGCGATTGGCGTCGCTGCCGTCCGCCACCAGCTGCACGGCCTGCGGATCGCCCTGCCGGACGCGCGCGCCGAACCGCGGCGGAATCGTCAACGCCATCCAGGCGGTCCCCCGCTCGAGCAGCGGATCCACGTCGCCGATGGCCGGCGGCGCCGCGACGATCGAGAAGCTCGGCGACGCCTCGAAACGGGCGATCAGCTGGCGGCTCACCGCCGACCGATCCTGGTCCACGATCGCGATTGGCACGTTCCTGACGTCTGTGGTCGCCGCGTAGGCCAGGAGGAACAGCTCGAGCAGCGGCGCGAGGACGACGATGCCGACGAGCCGGCGATCGCTCCGGAGCTCGATCAGCTCCTTCCAGATCAGGAAGCGGACGCGCCTCATCTCATCTCCACTGCCGCCGGAGGCGCACCGACGCGAGAATCACCATGATTGCCGCGTAGGCGGCCAGGGCGGCAAGCTCGGTCCAGAACGTCCCGATCCCGGCCCCCTTGAGCACGATCCCCCTGAGCGCGACCAGGAAGTAGCGCGCGGGCACGAGCCAGGTCACCGCCTGCAGCCACGCCGGCATGCTGGCGATCGGGAAGATGAAGCCGGAGAGGATCAGCGTCGGCAGGAACGAGGCGAGCAGCGCCATCTGGAACGCGACCTGCTGCGAGTCGGCGATGCTCGAGATGAAGAGCCCGAGCGCGAGCGCCCCGATGAGGAACAGCGACAGCGCCAGCAGCAGCGCGGCCCACGATCCGCGCATCGGCAGGTCGAACAGGAGCATCGCCGTGCCGATGATGCCGAGCGCCGACGCCAGCGAGACCGCGAAGTACGGGATGCTCTTGCCGATGATGAACGACGAGGTGCCCACCGGCGCCATGCGGATCTGTTCGATCGTCCCCCGCTCCTTCTCCCGCGTGATCGACAGCGCGGTCGACACCACGGCCGTGATCATCGCGATGTACGCGATGAGCCCCGGCACGAGGAACAGCGTGCTCCGGAGCTGCGGGTTGTACCAGATCCGAGGTTCGAGCGCGATCGGCGGTCCGGCCGCCCCCGCCGGTTCCGGCAGGTAGCGCGCCGACTCGCTCTGCAGGATGGAGAGCGCGTAGCCCATCACGGTCGTGGCGCTGTTCGCGTTGTCGCCGTTGATCAGCACCTGCACGGGCGCGGTACGGCCGGTGAGCAGCGCGCGGCCGGTGCCCGGCGGGATCACGATGACCGCCCCCACCTGATTGCGGTCCATCAGCGCCGAGGCCTCTTCCCCTGGGCGGACCGACGCGGCGAGATCGAAATAGCCGGAGTTCACGAATGCCGACACCATCGACCGGCTCTGGGGGGTGAGGTCGCGGTCGTCGACGCCGAGCGCGATGTGGCGGAGGTCGAAGTTGAGCGCGTAGCCGTAGAGCAGCAGGAAGAAGGCCGGCACGAACAGCAGGATCAGCAGCGTCCGCCGGTCCCTGACGATCTGGCGGAGCTCCTTGCGCGCCACGGCCAGCTGGCTACGCACGGCCGGTCTCCCGCGCGGAACGGTCCACGACGTCGAGGAACACGTCCTCGAGCGACGGCTGGACCACGCCGACGGCCGCCGCCGGCATCCCGGCCGCGGCGAGGCCCCGCTCGAGCGACGCCAGCGCGTCCTGCTGCGCCGACGCCAGCACGGCGTGCACGGCGGTTCCGAACAGGCTGGTCTTCTCCACGCCCGGCATCGCGTCCAGCGCGCGCATCGCCTCGACCGGTCTGTCCACCCGGATCTCGACGATGGTGCGATCGGCAAAGACGCGCTTGAGCTCCTCGGCCGTGCCGATCGCCGAAAGCTTCCCGGCATGGACGATCGCGATCCGGTCGCAATGCTCCGCCTCGTCGAGATAGTGCGTCGTGACGAGCACCGTCGTCCCGGCCGCCGACAGCCGGTCGATCAGCGCCCAGAACTGCCGCCGTGAAATCGGATCCACGCCGCCGGTCGGCTCGTCGAGGAACACAATCGGCGGCTCGTGGAGGATGGCGCAGCCAAGGGCGAGCCGCTGGCGCCAGCCTCCCGCCAGATCCGCCGTCCGCACCCGTTCCCGTCCGTGGAGACCGGCCATGTCGACGACGAAGCGGCGGCGCCGCTCGAGCGCGCCGCCCGACAGGCCGTAGATGCCGCCGAAGAACGTGATGTTCTGATCGACCGTGAGCGCCTCGTACAGCGAGAAACGCTGCGACATGTAACCGATCTGCCGCTTCACCTGCTCGGGATCGCGGACGACGTCGACGCCGCCGACCGTCGCGGCGCCGCCGGTCGGCTTCAGCAGTCCGCAGAGCATGCGGATCGTCGTCGACTTGCCGGCACCGTTGCTCCCGAGGAACCCGAAGATCTCTCCCTGTCGCACGTCGAACGAGATGCCGTCGACGGCGACAAAGCTGCCGAAGCGCCTGGTGAGATCGCGGACGCTGATCGCGTTCATCGGCCCAGGGCGCGCGCCAGGCGCGCATCGGCGAGACGCACGGCGGCCAGCGCCTGGGTGCGATCGAGCTCCGCCTGGAGCCGCGCGAGCCGGGCATCGACGAGATCGGTGGTGATGGCGACGCCGGCGGCGAACCGTTCGCCGACCACGCGCTCGGCTTCCGCGGCCGCACGCACCGCATCGCCGGCGGCTGCCACCGCCGCGCGTGCCGACGCGGCGTCGCTCCGGCGCTGGCGCAGCTCCGCGTCGAGCGCCCGATCGAAGTCGGCCAGCCGCGCCGATGCGGCTCGTGTTCCGGCCAATGCCCCGGCGAGCTCGGCCGACGCCCGCCCCCCGTCGAACAGCGTCCAGCTGGCGTGCACGCCCGCATCCCAGGACTGGTTCCAGGCGCGCGCCCGCGGGAAGATCCGGGGGTTCGGCTGCGCCCAGTCGACGCCCCCGCTGAGGGCCAGCGTCGGCCTGCGTGCCGCCCGCGCCGCGGCGGCGCGCTCGCCGGCGGCCGCCAGGCGGGCATCCAGCGCCGCGCGCTCGGCACGCTGTCCCGCCGCTTCCTCGAGTCGGGCGCCGGAGGCGGCGTCAGGGTCGGGGTCAGGCTCTTCGAGCGGCGATGTCGGTCGAATCGCCGTGCCGGGCGGTGCGCCCACGAGGTACGCGAGTTGCTCCTGCGCCGAGTCGCGCAGCGCCTGGGCCTGCACCCCCAGCATCCGCTGCCGTGAGGATTGCGCTTCGACCGAGAGGACGTCGCTCGGTGGCACCAGGCCGGCCGCGAGGCGGTGCCGCACGTCCTGCAGGTGCGCGTTCATGCGCTCCACCGATCGGTTCACCACCGCCAGCGATTCCCCCGCGGTGACCAGCGCCCAGTAGGCGCGCGTGATCTCCAGCCTGAGGTCGGCGCGCGCAACCTCGACGTCGAACTGCGCGGCGCGCGCGTCGGCCCGCGCGGCCCGCTCGAGTGCGTCCAGCCGGCCGGCGGTATAGATCGGCCACTGCAGATCCAGGCGCGTCTGTACGTTGTCCGGAATGTCCGGATAGATGATCCGGAGCCGATTCTCCGGCGTCGGGATGCCGAACTCATCGACATGGTTCGTCCGCAGGTAGCTCGCGCGCGCGTTCACCTGCGGGAGGCCGGCCGCACGCCGCTGCGCCGCGGCCGCCTCCGCGGCGTCGCCCCGCGCCGCCGCTTCGGCGAGGCGATGGCTCGCGCTCAGGCCGCTCGCAATCGCCTCCTGCAGGGTGATGGACAGTTCCGCCGGCGCGGCGGGGGCCTGCGCGCCCGCCGGCGTTGCGAGCAGAACGATCGCCGCCGCCATGGTCCGCATCATGGTGCCGCCTCCGTGAGGCGAGAGATGAACACATCCTCGAGCGTGGCCGGGATCGCCCGGATGGCTCGGACCGCCAGGCCGGCCGCCTGCAGGTGGGCGCCGATCGACGCGGCGACGTCGACCTCGCCGGACCGCCCCGCCACACGGACGTGCACCCGGCCGCCAAAGAGCTGGGCGTCGAGAACGCCAGGCCGGCCGGCCAGCGCCGCGATCGCCCGTCTCGGCTCGGCGACGGTGATCTCCAGCACCGTCCCCGGCAGCGACGCGTCCAGCGCCGCGGGGCGGTCGAGCGCGAGCAGGCGGCCGCCGCTCATGAGCGCGACACGCGAGCAGCGCTCCGCCTCGTCGAGATACGGCGTCGACACCACGATGGTGATCCCTTCGGAGAGGAATTCGGAGAGGAGCTTCCAGAGCTCGCGCCGCGAGACGGGATCGACGCCGGTCGTCGGCTCGTCGAGCACGATCAGCGCCGGCTCGTGCACCAGCGTGCACGCGAGCGCGAGCTTCTGTTTCATGCCGCCCGACAGCTGGTCGGCGAGCCGGCCGCGGAAGGGTGCGAGCTGCGTCATCTCGAGCAGCCGGTCGCGGCGCGTCCTGTAGTCGCGCTGGTTGTGGATCTGCGCGAAGAACGCGACGTTCTCGTCGACGGTCAGATCGCCGTACAGACTGAACCGCTGGGAGAGATAGCCGACCGAGTCGGTGAGCCGCCGGTGATCGCGGACCGGATCGAGCCCGAGCACGCGAACCGCCCCGGCATCTGGCGCCAGCAGCCCGCAGATCGTCCGGATCGTCGTCGTCTTGCCGGCGCCGTCGGGACCGATCAACCCGAACATCTCGCCGGCGCCGACCGACAGCGAGAGATCCTGCACGGCGATCGAGCCGCCGTACCGGCGGGTGACGCCGTCGAGTACGACGACCTCATCCGGCAAGGGGGATCTCCGCTTCGACCGGCATGCCCGGCTTGAGCACGCCCGACGTGTTGTCGACGGCAATCTTCACCCGATAGACGAGCTTCGACCGATCCTCCGCCGTCTGCACGTTGCGCGGCGTGAACTCCGCGCGTTCGGCAATCACGCTGATCGTCCCCTGGATGCCCCGGCCGCCGGCGTCGGTGAAGACGGTGGCCGGCTGGCCGATCCGCAGCCGCGGCACCGACGGCTCGTCGACGTAGACGTACGCCCAGGCGCGATCGAGGTCGGTGACGATCGCAATCGCGCCGCGCGGCGGCACGATCTCGCCAGGCTCGACGAGCGTCTCGCTCACGATGCCGCCGGTCTGGGCGGACACGACGGCGTCGGCGATCGCCTTCTGCAGCGTCGCGATCTGCGCCTCGGCCGCGGCGACCCGCGCCTCGGCGGCGGCGATCTCCTGCGGCCGCGCGCCGGCGCGGATCCTCGCCAGGGCCGCCTCGGCGCCGCGCGCCCGAGCTCGCGCGGCCTGCAGGCGCGAATCCGCCACCTCGTGCCGCGTCACCGCATCGTCGCGCTGCTTGCGCGATCCCGAGCTCGAGGCGAGGAGCGATTCGAAGCGCTCGACGTCGGCTTGCGCCGCGGCCTGCTCCGCCCCGGCCGCGGCGATCTCGGCCCGCGCGCCGGCCAGCTGCGCCTCCGCGAGCCGCACGTCCTCCGGCCGCGCGCCCTCTTCGAGCAGCCGCAGCTGGGCGACTGCCTGCGCGCGCTCCGCATCGGCGCGCTTCAGCTGCAGCTCGGTGTCCGTGGTCTCGAGGCGGGCGACGACGGTGCCCGCCTCGACGCGGTCGCCCTCCTTCACACGAAGCTCGATCAGGCGGCCGCCGACCGTCGGGGCGACGGCGACCTGCGTGGCTTCGACCTGGCCCGACGCGCGAACACGATCCGCCGGGGCGTTCGGTGCGCAGGCGGCGGCGAGACCGCCCGCGAGAAGAAGGGGCGCGAGCGCGGCTGTTCTCATGTCGTGGACCTCGGGCCGGCGGCGCCGTCTGGCGCCAGCACGCGGCGCATGTTCGCCTGCACGTGGCTGACGAAGGCGGCAACGTTGCGGATGTCGGGCGATGCGAGGCGGCGCGCGCCGAGCTCCCGGCGGATCGGCGCCGCGCAGAGGAAGAACACGATGGGCGACATCATGCTGAAGTACGCGAACAGCGGGTTGACGTCGCGGAACTCGCCGGCGGCGATCCCGCGCGCCACGATCCGGCCGAAGGCCCCGGGCACGGCCGCGAGGAGCCCGAGCGTCTCGACATCGAGGTGCGCGCCTCCTTCCGCCACTTCGCGCAGCATGATCGCCGGGAAGAACCGCTGCTCGCCGATGAGGTCGGCGAAGAGCGCGACGACGCGGTCGAGCTGCTCGAAGGGGGGCGCGTCGCTGTCGGCGATGCGCTGAATCCGCGCGCCGGCCTGGCTGAAGGCGCGCCGCAGGAGCCGGCGATACAAGGTCTGTTTGCTCCGGAAGTGGTAGTAGAGCATCGCCTTGTTGACGCCGGCGCGTCGCGCGATGCGGTCGACCCTGGCCCCGGCGAAACCGCGCTCGGCGAATTCGCGCGTGGCGGCATCGAGGATCTGCTCCGGGGTGACGCGAGGGCGACGCGGCATACAAACTAACCGGTTAGTTAATTAGAATCGCGCGCGCATGTCAAGCGCGCCCCGGCGCCCGCCCCGCGCGCCGCTCCCCCCTCGCGTCCGCCACCCCGCGCTCGACCGCCGTGCGTGCGTCCGCCGGACCTTCCCTTACACTCACCCCATGCGCATCGTCATCGCCGGCGGCACCGGCTTCCTCGGCCGGGCGCTCGCGGCCGCCCTCGCGGCCGACCGCCACGAGCTCGTCATCCTCACCCGCCGCCCCGGCACGCCCCGCGCCGGCGTCGCGCGCTTCGTCTCGTGGAAGCCCGACGGCGGCACCGGCTCCTTCGCCCGCGCGATCGATGGCGCCAGCGCCGTCGTCAACCTCGCGGGCGAGTCGATTGCCGGCCGCCGCTGGTCGCCCGCCCGGAAGCGGCGGATTCTAGAGAGCCGCCGCGACGCGACGCGCAGCCGCGCCGCCGCGATCGCGGCGGCCGGGCAGCCGCCCGCGGTCTTCCTGAGCGCTTCCGCCGTCGGTTACTACGGGCCGCACGGCGACGAACGGCTGGACGAGACCGCCCCGGCGGGATCGGACTTCCTGGCGGAGGTCTGCGTGCAATGGGAGGCCGAAGCCCACCGCGTCGCATCGGCGCGGACGCGCGTCGTCTGCCTGCGCACCGGCCTCGTGCTCGCCCGCGACGGCGGCGCGCTCCCACGGATGCTGCTGCCCTTCAGACTCTTCGCCGGCGGTCGAATCGGCGACGGGCGCCAGTACTGGCCCTGGATTCATCGCGACGACTGGGTCGGCCTCGTCCGGTACGCGCTCGAACGACCTGCGATTGCCGGCGCGATCAACCTCACCGCGCCCGATCCGGTGGTCAACGCCGAGTTCGCGCGCGCCCTTGGCCGCGCGCTCCGCCGGCCGGCGCTGCTGCCGGCGCCCGCGTTCGCGTTGAGGTTGATGCTGGGGGAAATGGCCGAGGCGCTGCTGCTCTCGGGGCAGCGCGCCGTTCCTGTGAAGGCGCAGCGCGAAGGATACCGCTTCGCGTACGAGCGCGTGGACGAGGCGCTCGGCGCGATCTTCGCGCGCGGTCCGCAGGCCTGAGGCCTCGAAAGCGAGGCCCGCGCCGGCGCGCCGCTGCAGGCGGGCAGGGCCGCCACGCTCGGCCTGCCGCGCTCAGTATTCCGCCAGCCGCCGCAGCGCGCCGGCAATCTTGTCGGCGTCCGGCAGGTTGAACGCCTCGAGGATGTGCGAGAACGGCGCGTGCGTGTCCGGGTAGGTGAGCCGCATCACCGGGGCATCGAGCGCCTCGAATCGCTCCTCCATGATCACGGCCGACAGTTCGGCGCCGATGCCGAGCGTCTTCACGTCCTCGTGCACGATCAGCGCACGGCTGGTCTTCTCCACCGAGGCCAGGATCGCCGCCTTGTCGAACGGCAGCAGCGTCCGCAGGTCGACGACCTCCACCTCCACCCCCTCGGCGGCCAGGCGATCGGCCGCGTCCAGCGACGGCTGAACCATCGCGCCGTAGGTCAGCAGGGTGATGTCGTCGCCGGCGCGCCGGATCGCCGCCTTCCCGATCGGCACGATCTCGTCGCCCTCGGGCACGGGCCCCTTCACGCGCCGGTAGAGGTACTTGTGCTCGAAGTACAAGACCGGGTCGTCGTCGCGGATCGACGCCTTCAGCAGTCCTTTCGCGTCCCAGGCCGTCGACGGCGCGACGACCTTCAGGCCCGGCCGGTGGACGAACCACGCCTCGGGATTCTGCGAGTGGTACAGCCCGCCCCCGACGTTGCCGCCGCTGGGGGCGCGCACGACGATCGGCACCGATACGCGGCCGCCGCATCGATAGCGCAGCGTCGCCGCCTGGTTCACGATCTGGTCGAACGCGCACGAGATGAAGTCGGCGAACTGCATCTCGGCGATCGGGCGGTAGCCGCGCATCGCCGCGCCGATGCTGACGCCGACGATGGCCGACTCGGAGATCGGCGTGTCGAGCACGCGCATCTCGCCAAACTCGTCGCACATGCCCTGGGTGACGCCGAACGCGCCGCCGTAGGCCCCGACATCCTCGCCGAGCACGAACACCTTCGGGTCGCGGCGCATTTCCTCGACCATCGCTTCCCGGATGGCCTCGAGATAGGAGAGTTCCTTAGGCATACAGATCGGCGATCGCCTCCTCGGGGCCCGGGTCGGCGGCATTCGACGCGTAATCGACCGCTTCGTCTATCGCCTGCTTCACGCGCGCCTCCACGTCGGCCAGTTTCGCATCGTCGAGCAGGTGGCGGGCCCGCAGGTAGGTGGTGAAGGTCGGGATCGGGTCGCGGCTCTTCCACATCGCGAGCTCTTCGTCGGATCGGTAGAACGCCTTGTCGTGCTCCGAGTGGCCGTGCCAGCGATAGGTCTTGCACTCGATCAGCGTCGGCCCCTCGCCGCGCCGCGCGTGGTTGATGGCGCCGAGCGTGGCCTGATACACGGCCAGCACGTCGTTGCCGTTGATCGCGACGCCCTCGAAGCCGTAGCTCTCCGCCCGATCGGCCACGTCGTCGATTGCCATGCTGCGCTCGATCGGCACCGAGTAGGCGTACTGGTTGTTCTCGCAGACGAACACGATCGGCAGCCGCTGCACGCCCGCGAAATTGAGGGCCTCGTGGAAATCGCCGACGTTGCTCGCCCCTTCGCCGAAATAGGCGATCACGACGTTGTCGGTCTTGTCCATCTTGAAGGTGAGCCCGAGACCGGCGGCGACCGGCAGGTTCGCGCCGAGCATGCTCGTGTTGCCGAAGATGCCGAGCTCGGGTACGCCGCTGTGCAGCGCGGAATCGCGGCCCTTCGACAGGCCGGTCATCTTGGCGAACATCTGCGACATCATCACGCGCGGCTCGACCCCCTTCATGAGAAAGGCGCCCAGGTCGCGGTGCAGCGGACAGATGTAGTCCTCCCGGCGCAGGTGGAAGCAGGTGCCGACGATCACCGCTTCCTGGCCGATGCCGGTATAGACGCCGCTGCGGACCTTCCCCTGCCTGACCAGCACGCTGAGACGCTCGTCGAACGCCCGGATCAACTTCAGCCAGTAGAACATCTCGAGCAGTTCTTCCGAGGTGAGCTTGAACTTCGTGCGTTTGATGGGCGGCATGGAGTCTGGCTACAAGGATATCAATTCGCGGCATTCAGGACGTGCGGCGGGCCTCGCGCGGGCCGCGGTGCGGCCACCCGGCAGGGCGCATCGAACCGATCGGCGGCGCGGGGGCCGCGGACCGGCGTCGCCGGGCGCTCGCGGCGTTCACCTCGAAGGGCTGGCCGGCTTGGCCACCGGCGGCGCGCTTTCGCCCACGCTCAGCAGGTTGGCGAACAGCTTGTACGCGCCCTCCACGCCCTCCGGCATCTGCCGCCAGAAGTTGACGCCGATGTACATCCACACGCCCTTGCCGTAGCGCGCCTGGACGAGCGAACCCTCTTTCACGCCCGTGTTGTAGGGGAAGTCGTCGGCCATCAGGAGCAGATCGCGATAGCGGGAGTCCTTCTCGCCGAGGAAGTACAGGCCGCGCTCCTGGATCCAGCCGTCCCAGACGTCCGGGGTGATGCGGTTCGGCGTCGTGAACACTCTGTTCTCGGGATCCAGAATCTTCACCGGCGAGATCTCGTCGGTGACGCGGTTCGAGCTGACCTGGGCCGGGTACGGCCCGTACTGCGCCTCGTTGAACTCGAACTTGTTGTATTGGACCAGCATCGTGCCGCCGTTGCGCACGTAGTCGAGCAGCCGGGCGTTGTTCGCGCGCAGGTCGGCCCGGCGCTCGTAGGCGCGGACACCGGTGACGATCGCGTCGAAGCGCGAGAGATCGCCCCACGCCAGATCGGCGGCGCCGAGCAGTTCCACCTTCGCGCCGAGCTGCTCGATGGCCGGCGGCATCTGATCGCCGACGCCCATCACGTAGCCCACCACGAGACCCGGCGTGGTCTCGACGTCCGCGATCTTCACCGCCGTCTCTGACGGCTCGTACACGTGATAGCGCGAGATGTGCGGGTACTCGACGACCGTGAACCCGCGCGTGAACGTCTGCCCGTTCGCCGTGGCCGCCGCCCTGACGCGGTAATCGCCGGCTCCCTCGGCCACCGCCGGTCTCACCTGGAAGCGGAGGGTCGCCGATTCGTCGGCGCGCGTGAACGAGACCGCCTGCTTCGCGGGCACCGCGGCCCAGCCGTCGGGAATCTCGAGGGCCACCTCGCTCTGCAGCGCACCTGGCGTGTCGTTGAGCACCGTCACGCGAATCTCCCGCGTCGCCGCCGCCGCCCGTGCCGCGGCGGCCGCCGTGGCCGAGGCGCGCGCGGCGCGGGTCGGCCGCGCCGGCGGCGCGGCCGGCCTCACCGCTTCTGCGGGGACAAGCGCGATGTCGGGCGTCACGCGCACCGAGAGCGGCGGGACGACCAGCAGCTCGCTCCGTTTCTCGCCGCTGAAGATGTCGCTCCCGTACCGATACTGCACCGGCAGCCCGTCGATCACTTCCTCGCCGCCTGAGGTCGCCAGCGTCACCTGGACGTAGAACGGCGTCGGCCGGTACGGGAGGCCGAACGGCGCATCGGCATCGAAGGTGTAGCGGCCGCCGAACTGCTCGCGATGCCAATAGGGCTCGGTGACGCGCGCAGCGGCCGGCACGGTCAGCGTCGGCTCGCAGTGCGCCGCCTGTCCCGTGCGGAGCGTCCACAGCTCCGGCTCCGGCGCGGCCGCTCCGGCACCGCTGCGGCGCGCCTGCGTCCCCGGCTGCCCCGGGCCTGCCGCCGCGCCGGTGAACGCCGTCATCGTGCACGTGCCGGCGCCGGTGAAGCCGCCGAAGCGGACCTGCTTCACCGTGATGTCGGCGGGGCCGCGATTGGCGACGATCACGTTCACCGCCACCTCCTGCCCCGGCACGACGACGCCGTCGTCGGCGAGGACGTCCACGTGGATCGCATTGGCGAG
The DNA here is from genome assembly GCA_020850715.1 of Acidobacteriota bacterium. Lineage (GTDB taxonomy): Bacteria > Acidobacteriota > Vicinamibacteria > Vicinamibacterales > CAVVIG01 > JADZED01. The sequence goes on along the minus strand of JADZED010000045.1, from coordinate 55,637 downwards.
CAGCGCTGCCTGCTGGAGCTCGCCTTCCTTCTGGCGCAGCCGGAACTCGAGCTCGTAGCGGGCCGCCTCGTCCAGATCCATCGCGCCCAGACCGCCGCGCAGCACGCGGACCGCGTGCAACCCCTCGAGCAGCGGGCCGAGCGCGGCCGCGTCGGTCCCGGCGTCGAACGCCCGCTGGGCGCCCGCCACGGCGTCGGCGAGGTCCGACAGTCCGCGCGTGAGCTCACGCGGCGGCTTCGACCCGGCGAACCGCGCGAGCCCTTTCAAGCTCGTGTCGATGCCGTCGAAGAGCGACCGTTCGGCCGGCTGGGGCGCGACCGTCGATTCGAGCAGCCGGTACGACGAGGCCGCCGCACCTGGCAACGCGAGCAGCTGCGCCATCCCCTGGCACTTGTGCATGCTGCGCGCCTCGGTGCCGATCTCGGCGTAGGTCCGGCCCAGGAGCTGGTCGTACACGTCGGTGTTCACGCGCGTCACCGCGCCGGCGGCGGCCTCGCCGGCGGGCGCGCCGAAGCCCCCGGCGGTCTCGTAGAACTTCCGCGCCTGCCAGGGGCGGAGTCCTTCCCGGATCTGCTCGGGATACTTCGTCGGGTCTGCCGCCAGGCCGACGGCGTCGTGCGCGATGATCGACGAGGCCATGTGGTGCTGGCCGCCGGCATTGCCGGTCGAGGGCAGCGCGATCACGACGTCGGGGCGCGTCATGCGGATGAGGCGCACGTAGTCGGCGGTAATCTCGTCGCGCCCCCACTTCTCGAAGGTCTCCTCGAGACCGAAGGAATAGCCGAAGTCGACCGCCCGCGTGAAGTACTGCTCGGCGCCGTCGAAGCGATGCATTGCCGCGAGCTCGCCGGTCCGCAGCACGCCGAGCGCCTCGAAGATCTCCGGGCCGATCTCGTTCTGCCCGCCGTTGCCCCGCGTCGCCGTCGCGAGCACGGTGCGGAAGCCCTGGCCGCGATTCAGCATCACGAGCAGACCGTTGTTCTCGTCGTCGGGGTGCGCGGTCGCCTGCATGAAGATGCCGGCGTTGCCGAGGTGCCGGAGCGCGAGCCCGAGCGCGACATGCCCTTCCCGCCCGTCGAGCGGGACTGCGCGCATCTGCGCGCGCGGCGCGATGGAGAGCGCCGCGCAGGCGCAGCCGAGCAGACCGAAGCGCATCAGCCGCGGCTTCACACCGCGGCTCGTTTCGAGGCCTTCAACACCTCTTCATAATAGTCCTCGTAGAGAGGCACGATCTTCCCGTCGCAGAATCGAACCTGGACCGTTTCGAGCGCGGCCGCGGCGACCCGCCGGTGCAGCGCGCGATCCGCCAGCAGTTCGGCCGCCGAGCGCGCCATCGCCCCGTGCTCCGCCGGCGGGTGCAGGAACCCGTTCACGCCGTGCTCGATCACCTCGGGCAATCCGCCGACGTTGGAGGCGACGACCGGCACTTCGCACGCCATCGCCTCGAGCGCCGCGAGCCCGAAGCTCTCCTGCGCGGACGGCAGCAGGAACACGTCGGCGATCGACAGGAGCGATCGCACCTCGTCCTGCTCGCCCAGGAAGTGCACGCGGTCGGCGACACCAAGCTCGGCCGCATAGCGCGCCGCGAGGTCGCGGTCCGGGCCGTCGCCGACCATCAGCAGGTGCGCGGGCACCAGGCGGTCGACCCGTGCGAAGACGTCGACGACGGCGGCCACCCGCTTCACCGGTCTGAAGTTCGAGACGTGGACCAGCACCTTGCCGGCCGGATCGCCGATCACACGCTGCCGCACCCACTCGGCGTCGACGCGCCGGTGCGTCGAGCAGTCGAGGAAGTTCGGGATGACCCGGATGTCCTTGGTAATGCCCAGCTCGCGGTAGGTGTCGCGCTTGAGGCTCTCGGACACCGCAGTCACGCCGTCGGACTGTTCGATGCAGAAGGCCACCGTCTCGGTGTAGGAGCGATCGCTGCCGAGCAGGGTGATGTCGGTGCCGTGGAGCGTCGTGATGATCGACGGCACCGGACCGCCGCGCGTCGCGACCAGTATCTGCCGCGCGAGGTAGCCGGCCGTGGCGTGCGGGATCGCGTAGTGCGCGTGCACGATGTCGAGCCGCTCGCTCCGGGCCACCTGGACGATCTTGTTGGCGAGCGACAGCAGGTACTGCGGCTCGCGGAACAGCGGATAGCTCGGCGTGTCGACCCGATGGAACGTCAGCCCCGGCTGGTACTCGCCGAGGCGGAAGGGCATGTCGCTGCTCAGGATGTGCACGTCGTGGCTCCGGGCCGCGAGGGTCTTGCCCAGCTCGGTCGCGATGATGCCGCTGCCGCCCACCGACGCGTAGCACACGATGCCGATTCGCATCAGCGCCCGTCCCCGCCGGTCTTGAAGAGCGTCGGACGGACCAGCGGCTCGCGCACGACGAAGCCCTCCGCCCACGCGACGCCGGCGAGCGCGCCGAACTGCGCGTCGCGGCTCTCGACGAGCTGGTTGAAGAGCGGCGTGTTCAGGCGCGTCGCCGCTGCGCCGCCGGTCCGGCGGAACTGGCTCGCGTGGCAGGCGAGCGCCCGCCGCTTCTGCTCGTAATGTCCGCTGACGTCGACGACGAACGAGGGCGTCACGTTGTCGTTGATGAAGTAGTGGCACACCCATTCGGGGCGCCACGCCTCGCCGACGCCGTAGCGCCGCAGCCCGCTGTTGAAGACGGCGTCCCTCAGCAGGCGGCTCGCGGCCTCGTGGTCGGGATGGCGATCGGCCCAGTAGGGCACCGCCACCGCGCGCGGCCGATGCCGCCGGATGAAGGCGACCGCCTGCTCGACCAGCGCCGGATCGGTGCCGAAGCGGCGGTCGGGCCAGCCGAGGTTCGTGCGCCAGGCGCAGCCGAGCACCGATGCCGCCTGCTCGGCCTCCTGCAGCCGCTCCTCGACGGTGCCGTTGCTGCCCATCTCGCCGGCCGTGAGATCGCACAGACCGACGGCGAAGCCGAGCGAGGTGTGCCTGGCGATCGTGCCGCCCATGCCGATCTCGATGTCGTCGGGATGCGGGCCGAACGCGATCAGATCGATGGCAGGCTCACCGGCCATGGCGCGCGAACTCGAACGGGGCGTCGGCCGGCTCGGGCGCGCCGAGAAACTCCCGCAGCAGCATGCGGCTGGCGAGAAACGATCCGGTCACGCTGCGGCTGTCGCCGCCGAACGCGAACAGGTGCATCGGGAAGTTCCGGTGGCGCCCGAAGTACGGGAGCCCATCGTCGGTCTTCGCGAACTCGGTGTCCCACCCGTGCGTCGGCTGGATGCCGGAGATCTCCGGATAGATGGTCGACAGCTCGTACATGAGCTCCATCGACTGCTGCACGATCGCGCGGCTCCGAAGCCGCGGCGGACCCGACTGCGTCTCGGCGCCGCTGACGAGCAGCCGCTGGTCGCCGACCCACCGGACCAGGTGCGGGGGACTGGCGCCGTCGCGCACGACCGCGGCGCGCGCGCCGATGGCCCTGCGGACCCGGGCCGGCATCGGCCCGGTGAGCGCGAGCCAGGCCGTGCGGAACCAGAAATGGCGGATCAGCGCCCGGAACAGCGGCGTCGGGATGCCGGTGGCGACGACGACGGCCCGCGTTCGGATGGCGCCGGCGGCCGTGAAGACATCGACATGCTTGCGCGTGAACGTGATCCGCCGCACCCCCGACTGCTCGAAGACGCGGACGCCGCGCGCGGCGGCCGCCGCCGCCAGCCCGAGACACGCGCGATAGGGATCGAGGGTGGCGCCGTCGCGGACGCGCAGCGCCGCGGCCGCCCCCGGCGCCGCGGCCGCCGACGCCGCGCGCGCGTTCAGCAGCGCCGCCTCCAGCCCGGCCGCGCGCCTCGCCTTGTGCTCGCGCGTCAGGCGCGCCGCCTGCTCGCCGTCCCTGGCGATCGCGAGCGTGTCGCGCGGCTCGAGGGCGCACTTCACGTCGAGCCGGCGCAGGAGCGCGGCGCCCTCGAGCGCGGCGCGCCGCCAGGCCTGGAAGGCGTGCCTCGCGTGGCGCAGGCCGATGGTCTTTTCGAGGATGACGAAATCGACGTCCGGCTCGGCCGACATCCAGCCCGGGCCGTCTGCCGTCCGCCCCTGTCCGACGCGGGCCGCCTCCAGCAGCGTTACGTTGACGCCGGCCGAGGCAAAAGCGTACGCGGCGGCGCAGCCGGTCAACCCGCCGCCGATCACGACGACGTCGCGCTCAGCGGCGCCGCCGTAGCTCGGGTACGAGGGGATGCGCGACTTGGGGAACTGATCGATCCAGGGCGAGCGGCCGTAGCGAGGAGGAATCGGGCGCTTCATCCGCGTTCATTCTATCCCGGGCTTCCGCCCTGGCCCGGCGTGCGCGCCGCTCGCCCGCGATCAGCGCCTGCTTCCGGCGCCTGCCCCAGCGGTATCCGGCAAGCCGGCCGTCGCTCGCGACGACGCGATGGCACGGGATGGCGACCGCCACCGGGTTGGTCGCGCACGCGCGTGCAACGGCGCGCACCGCGGCCGGGCGGCCGATCGTCTTCGCGACTTCCTTGTAGGTCCGCGTCTCGCCATAGGGGATCGACGACAGGGCCTGCCACACCTGCCACTGGAAGGAGGTGGCGCGGATGTCGAGCGGCAGGTCGAGCCGCGGCAGCCTTCCCGCGAGATGATCGACCACCTGCCGCGTCCATCGGGTCAGCGCGCCTGTCGAGGCATGAGCGAGCACCGCCGCCGGGTACTCTGCCCGCAGAGACGACTCGAGCTCGTGGTCCGAGCTCGCGAGCGCGATCGAGCAGATGCCGCGCGGCGTCGCCGCCACGAGCAGCCGTCCGAGCGGCGAGGCGACCATGACGTAGCCGATGGTCGCGCCCGCGCCGCCGCGGCCGTAGGTCCGCGGCGGCATGCCGAGCTTCGGCGCCGCGCGCTCGTAGAACCGGCTGGCCGACCCGTAGCCGGCGTCGAGGAGCGCGCCCGTCACCGCCTCGCCGGCCCGCAGGCCGCGCTTCACCCTGGCCAGGCGGCAGGCATCCGCGTACTCGCGTGGCGTGATGCCGACCAGCCGCTTGAAGTTCCGCTGCAGGTGATACCGGCTGCCGCCGAGATGGCGCGCCAGGGTCGAGAGCGACGGGCGCGCCTCGGCATTCGCGAGGTGCGCGCAGGCGCGCCGGATGCGGTCCACCCACGGATCGACGGGCGGCGGCTCGGCGGGGCGGCATCGGCGACAGGCGCGGTACCCGGCCCGCTCCGCGTCTCCGGCCGCCTCGAAGAACACGACATGATCGCGGCGCGGGCGCCGGCTCGGACACGACGGACGGCAGTAGATGCCGGTCGTGCCGACGGCATACACGAACTGTCCGTCGGACGACCGATCACGGCCGAGCACGGCGGCCCATCGCGCGTCGAGGGCGCTGAGGTGCGCTGGTGCGTATGGCATGCGGACCATTGTGGCCGCGCCGCACGACCGCCGCCACCCGGAGCTTGCGGCCGAAGTGACGCGAGGATCGCTACAATGATGGCATGACGAAGCTCACGCGGATTGCCGGCGCCGCCACGCTGGGCTCGCTCGCGGCCGCCGCCGCGCTCCTGGCGCAGGCGCCCGCCGCTGCTCCCCGGCCGTCCCCGATGAATGCCATCGCCGAACGCTACGTGAAGCTCGTGCTCGCCGTCGGGCAGCACGATGCCGACTACGTCGACTCCTACTTCGGGCCGCCCGAATGGAAGGCGGAGGCGGAGCGAGGGCAGCTGCCGCTGCGCGACATCGAACAGGCGGCAGGCCAGGCCCTCGCCGACATCCCGCCGCTGGCCGAGGGCGATCGCGACGAACTGGCCGTCCTCCGGCACGAGTACCTGCGCCGTCAGCTCGAGGCGCTGCGGTCGCGCGTGCGCATGCTGGAAGGCGTGAAGCTGACCTTCGACGAGGAATCGCAGGCGCTCTACGACGCGACGGCGCCGACGCACCCGGACTCCTACTTCCAGGCGATCATCGACGAGATCGCACGCGATCTTCCCGGCGACGGCGCGCTGGTCGACCGCTACGACGAGTTCCGCTCGAAGTTCGAGATTCCGCACGATCGGCTGCAGGCGGTGTTCGACAAGGCGATCGCCGAATGCCGCCGGCGCACGCTGCCGCACGTGCAGTTGCCGGCCAACGAGAGCTTCACCGTCGAGTACGTGACCGACAAGCCGTGGAGCGGCTACAACTGGTACCAGGGGAACGACCGCAGCCTGATCCAGGTCAACACCGATCTGCCGATCTACATCGACCGCGCCGTCGATCTCGCCTGTCACGAAGGCTACCCGGGTCACCACGTCTACAACGCCCTGCTCGAGCAGAAGCTGCTGCGCGATCGCGGCTGGATCGAGTATTCGGTGTACGCGCTCTTCTCGCCCCAGTCGCTGATCGCCGAGGGCACGGCGAACTACGGCATCGAGGTGGCCTTCCCCGGCGACGAGCGGCTGGCGTTCGAACGCGACGTGCTGTATCCGGCGGCCGGGCTCGATCCGGCGCAGGCGGCGGAATACGCGAAGGTGCAGGCGCTCGTGAACAAGCTGGCCTACGCGGGCAACGAGGCGGCGCGGCGGTACCTGAACGGCGAGATCGACCGCGCGGGCGCGGTCGCCTGGCTCACGCGCTACGCGATGATGCCGCAGGCGCGCGCCGAGCAGCGGACGCGCTTCTTCGACACCTATCGCAGCTACGTGATCAACTACAACCTCGGCCAGGATCTCGTGAAGCAGTACGTCGAATCGCGCAGCGGCGGCGATCCGGCCAGACGGTGGGACGAGTTCGTGAAGCTGCTCGCGTCGCCGCGGCTGCCGTCGGGGCTGAGCCCCAGGTAGCGCGGGGACCGGCCGGAACGCCGGCCCCCGGGAACGCGATGGCTATCGGCCGGCCATCGACGAGGTCGGCCGCGGCGCCGGCGTCCTGATCGACGCGATGATCTTCGCGAGCGAGTCGTTGAGCGTCGGCCCGCCGCCAATCCAGCGGTAGATCACGACGAGATCGTTGTCCCAATCGACGTAGATGATGTTGGACCCGTTGCCGACGAATCGCACGGCGGTGGCCGGAGCCGCCGGCAACGGCTTGCGGTCGGTGTTGAGGTACCAGTTCGCGAAGCCGTAGGTGGCGTTGTCGGGCCCCGGCTTGCGCGCCATCGCGATCCACGTCGTCGGGACGATCTGGCGGTCCTTCCACTTGCCGTTGCGCAGGAACAGGTAGCCGAACCGCGCCATGTCGTACGAGTTGATGAACATGCCGCCGCCCCAGTGGCCGCCGCCGCTCACCGACTGCACCTGCTTCCCGTCGATCTCGACCCACGAGTTGTCGTAGCCGAACCAGCGCCAGGTGGACGACGCGCCGATCGGGTTCATCACCTCTTCGCGGAGCACGTCCGGCAGCGGCTTGCGCCACACCTGCAGCGCCGCCAGCGCCATGACGTTCACGCGCACGTCGTTGTACTTGAAATGCGTGCCCGGTTCGTACATCGGCCGATTCTTCATCTGCTCGATCGTCTCGCCCACCGGGCGGTCGGCCCAGTCGGGCTTGCCCCAGAGCGTGCCTTCCCAGTCGCTGGTCTGGCGCAGCAGGTGGTCCCACTTGATCTTGCTGTTGTGCTCCGAGGTGAACAGGTCGACCATCGGCGGCATGTAGTCTTTCGCGTAGTCGTTGACGTCCTTGATCAGGCCGTCCCGCACCGCCAGACCAATCACCGTCGTGAGAAACGTCTTGGTCACGCTGTGCGTGATGTCGACGCGGGCCGGATCGCCCCATTCGGCGACGATGTAGCCGTTCTTCACGATGAGGCCGCTGGCGCCGCCGCGGTCCCTGACCGGGCCGATGATCGCGTTGAACGGCTCCCTGTTGAAGCTCTGGTACTGGAGGAGGCTCGAATCTCTCGGCGAGGTCGCCTGTCCGTCGACGGCAATCTTGATGCCCTCGGCGATCAGCGCCGCGTCCATCCCGGCCTCTTCGGGCGTCTTGTGCTGCCAGTCGAGGCGTTCGGGGAAGTAGGGCTGCGCCGCCGGCACGCCGACCCGCGATCCCTGGGCGGGACGGGGCTGCGCAACGGCGGGCACGACGACGAGCATGGCGAAGAGAACCGGAAGAACGCGTCGCAGCATGGGCGTGTGTCTCCTTGCGCGCGCGAGTATAGCCGTCCTCGCGCCGCGTGGGCGAGAATGTTTTTGGGCGAATTCCCAGGGCGTCCAGGCGCGCGCCGGGCCGCGGGGCAACGCCCTTTTCCGGCCGCTCGGCCCGCGCATGAGCTGGCACGCGCCCGCCGGGTGTGCGCGCGGCGGCGGGGCCTGCCTGACGTTCCGTCAGGCGATATGCGCGTACTGCATCTGATCGACCAGTTCCCCGTCCTTGAACGCGCTGTGGCGCAACCGCGCCTCCAGCACGTAGCCTGCCTTTTCGAGCACGCGGCACGACGCCACGTTCCAGGCAAAGGGGACCGCGAAGAGCCGCGTCTGGCGATGCCCGTCGATCGCCAGGCGCGTCAGCGCGCGCAACGCTTCGGTCGCGATGCCGCGCCCCCAGAACCTCTCGCCAATCCAGTAGCCGACCTCGGCCGACACGCGCTCCACGTCCTCGCCGGGCATGAACCCGATGGCGCCAATCGCGGCGCCGTCCACCTCGATCGCGAAGGTCGTCTCGGGCCGCGTCGTGCGCATGCGCCGCAGGAACTCGCGGCCGTCGCTGCGCCGGTAGGGATGCGGAAAACCGTCGCGCAGGTTGCGCCAGATCTTCCGGTTGTCGGCGTGCTCGACGAGAGAATCGAGATCGTCGGATCGCCAGGAGCGCAGCGTGCACGAGTGCAGGGAGAGCACCATCATCGCTCCCCGAGCGCCAGCAGGAGGACGCCGCCGGCCGCCAGCATCGCCGCAATCGCGATCAATCCTCCGGCGAAGCCCTGCGTGGCGTCGTTGATCGCACCGAGCAGATACGGGCCGACGAATCCGCCGGTGTTGCCCACCGAGTTCACCAGCGCGATTGCCGCCGCCGCTCCGTTCCCTCTGGCGGCCGCCGTCGTCAGCGCCCAGAAGGGGCCGAACATCGAGGCGAGGCCGACGAGCGCGATCGACAGCGTCGCGACCACCCAGGGCGCGCCCGCCGACAGCGTGCTGAGCCCCAGACCCGCCGCCGCGACGGCGGCCGCGAGGGCGACGTGCCAGCGGCGCTCGCCCGTGCGATCGGAGTGACGGCCTGCGAGGACCATTGCGATCGCGCCCGAGGCGTACGGGATGGCGGACAGCAGGCCGACTTCGAGGTTGCCCCCGCCGGAGGTGGCCGTCTTCAGCATCTGCGGCAGCCAGAACCCCACGCCGTACAGCGTGACCGGGATCGTGAAATAGACGACGGCCAGGAGCCAGATGCGGCGGTTGCTCAGCGCCGTGCCCGTCGTCTCCACGCGCGGCGCGTCAGCCGGGTCTTCGAGCGAACGGGCCAGCGCCTCGCGCTCGAGCGCGGTGAGCCACCGCGCGTCGGCGGGACCGTCCGGCAGCACCGCCAGCACGACCAAGCCGAGGAGCACCGACGGCAGTCCTTCGAGCAGGAACAGCCACTGCCAGCCCTGCAGCCCGGCTGCGCCGTGCAGGTCCAGCAGCGCGCCGGAGATCGGCCCGCCGATCACCCCGGCGACGAGCGTAGCCGTCATGAAGGCCGCGATGGCGCGCGCCTGCTCGCGCTGGGGGAACCAGCGCGTCAGGTAGAAGATCACGCCGGGGAAGAAGCCGGCTTCCGCCAGCCCGAGCAGGAACCTCAGCGTGTAGAAGCCGGCGGCGCTGCGCACGAACATCATCCCGGCCGACACGAGCCCCCACGTGATCATGATCCGCGCGATCCAGAGCCGTGCGCCGACGCGCGCCAGGATCAGGTTGCTCGGCACCTCGAAGGCGACGTAACTGAGAAAGAAGATGCCCGCCCCGAAGCCATACGTCGTCGCGGAGAACCCGAGCGCGTCGTTCATCTGCAGCGCCGCGAAGCCGATGTTGATCCGGTCGAGGTAGGCGACGATGTAGAGGAGGAAGAGGAAGGGGATCAGCCTCCTGCGGGCCCTGCCGAGCGCGTCGTCGACGACTGCGGTGCTCACCGGGCGCGATTGTAGTGCAGGCCTACCCTCCCGCCTCGTCCCAGCGGAATCGGGCGAGCGCGATCGACCCGAAGAGCGCGGCGAACGCGAGCAGCACCAGCGTCGGCACGACGGCGCCGCCGGGACCGATGCCGCGCCACGTCATCGCGTCGAGGCCGTCGACCGCCCAGCGCGCGGGCACCACCACCGTGAGCCGCTGCAGCCACCGCGGGAAGACGAACGTCGGCACCCAGGCGCCGCCGAGCATCACCATCATCAGCACCGCGAGCGTCGTGACGCCTCGGGTCGCGGCCGGCGTCCTGCCCAGCGCCGCGACCAGGAGGCCGCCGCTGAACGTGCGCACGAGGTCGCGCTGCCGATCGGCGAGCCCGACGAGCGTCATGCTGGACGAAATCGCGCTCTCGAGGCCGGCGCCGCTCAGGCGGTACAGCGATCCGAAGAACTGCAGGTTCGCCTTCGCGGACAGCTCGTCGTACAACGCGAGATCCTGCGGCACCAGCCCGATCTTCCGCTTCTTCGGATCGGTGTCGCCGGCCAATGGCGCTCCGCCGATGAGAACCTCGCCGCGGTCGGGCTTCACCAGCCCGGCAATCATCGACACGGTCGTCGTCTTCCCGGCGCCGTTCGGCCCCAGCAGGCCCAACAGCATTCCGGGCTCGACGGCAAACGAGACATCGTCAACCGCGACGAGGGAGCCGAACGTCTTCTGAAGATTCCTGATCGCGAGCATCGGACCCGTGCCTCGGGCGCGAGCCGCCCGCGCATTCCGCCCGCCATCGGGGTCGTCGCCATGCGGCACGGCCGGCGCCGGGATCCCGACGGCTGAACCCGAACGCACCTCGAGCCCCGCGCCTTGCACCCCTGAACCCCCTGATCCTATTCCGCCAGCGCGACGATCGGATCGATCCTCGTCGCCCGGCGCGCCGGCAGCGCGCACGCGAGGATCGCGGAGCTCGCCAGCACCATCGCCGCCGTCCCGAGCACGACCGGGTCGGTCGCGGCCACTCCGTACAACTGCGCCTCGAGGCTCCGGCGCAGCGCCGCCGCGCCCACCGCCCCGAGGACGAAGCCGGCGCCGACGAGCAGCAGCCCCTCCCGCAGCACGAGCCCGAAGACCGCGCCAGGGCTGCTGCCGAGCGCGATACGGATCCCGATCTCCTTGGTCCGCTGCGTGACCAGATACGCGAGCACGCCGTAGATTCCGATCGCCGAGAGCAGGAGCGCCACCGCGCCGAAACCCAGCGAGAGCAACACCGGCGATCGGCGGCTCACCAGCGAACGCTCCATCACCTCGTCCATGCTGCGCGCGGCGAACACCGGGAGCTCCGGATCGAGGCCGGCCAGCACCGATCGCACGGGGGAGACCAGCTGCGTTGGGTCGCCGGACGTGCGGACGGCGAAGGTGAGGCTGCGCTCCGGGCTCTGTGCGATCGGGAAGTAGTACGCGCCGACGGTGCGCGGTCCCTCAACCAGCGCGTCGAGCTTCACGTCCTCGACGACGCCGACGACCTCCAGGAAGACCGTCTTGTCGGTGATTGCCAGCAGGTTGTCGATGTCGGTCGGCTGATACATCCGCCGGCCGATCGGATCCAGGTTCGGCCAGAACCTGGCGGCCAGCTTGCGATCGACGATCGCCACGCGCGGCGCATCGGCGGCGTCCCGCGCATCGAAGAAGCGCCCGCGCGCGAGCCTCATGCCCATGGCCTCGAAGTACCCCGGGCTGACGACGACCCGGCTGGGCGAGATCACCGATTCGCCGGGCGACATCTGGTAGCCCTCGGCGAAGATGACGCTGTCGTTGTGATCGCCGCCAAGCGGCAGCGTGTCGGTGACCCCCGCGGCGGCAACACCGGGCACCGCCCGGATGGCGTCGACTGCGCGCCGGGCAAACACGGCCTGCGCGGGGTCGTCTGGGTACCGCGAGTCGGGCAGATTGACCGATGCGGTCAACACGCCTGAGGGCGCGAAGCCGGGGTCGACGGCGAGCACCCGGCGGAAGCTGGCGAAGAGCAGTCCGGCGCCGATCAGCAGGACGAACGCGAACGCGACCTGCGCGACGACGAGCGTTCGCCGCAGGCTGCGCGTTCCGCGGCCGCTCGTGCCGGAGCGCCCTTCCTCGCGAAGCGCCGGCGACAGGCTGGCCGGCAGCACGGCGCCGAGGGGGATCAACCCCATCGCCAGGCCGATGATCGCCGACGAGGCGAGCGTCCACGCCACGACCGCGGCGTCCAGCCGGATCTCCCGGCCGCGCGGCAGCTCCTGAAGGTTGAGCGCGCCGAACGCCTGCAGGAGCGCGTAGCCGATCGCCAGGCCGGCGCCGGCGCCCCCGATCGAGAGCATGAGGCCTTCGGCGATCAGCTGCCGGGCCACGCGCCAGCGGCCGGCGCCAAGCGCGCGCCGCGTGGCCAGCTCTCGGGCGCGGCTCTTCGATCGCACCAGCACGAGGTTCGCGACGTTCACGCAGCCGATGAGCAGCACGCAGATGGCGCCGCCCCAGAGCAGGTAGAGTGTCGGCTTCACGTCGCGCACGAGCTCGTCCTGCAGCGGCGTGACCGTGGTGTGGAAGCCCGCGTTGACGAGCAGCGTCCTGTACTGCGGGAACCGTTCGAGATTCGCGGCGTTCAGCGCGTCGATCTGCTGCTGCGCCCGCTCGCGCGTGGCGCCGGGCTTCAACCGCCCGATGTGCCGCCAGCTGTTGCTGTGCCGCGCCTCGTCGGATTTCTGTTCGGGCGTGAACGCGAGCGGCGTGAAGAGGCGCACGTCGGGATCGACGAACGTGAAGCCGCGCGGCATCACGCCGACGATGGCGTACGGCTCGCCGTCGATCCGGATGTCCTTGCCGATCGCGCCAGCGTCGGCGCCGAGCTCCGATTGCCACAGCGCGTAGGTGAGCACCGCCTTGCGGGCATTGGCGGGCTCGCCTTCGTCCTCCGAGAACGCGCGCCCGAGCGCCGGCGGCACGCGGACCAGCCTGAAGAACGAGGGCGTCGCTTCCATCGTGCGGATCCGCGTCGGACGGCCGCCCTCGTCGATGCTGCGATCGCGGCCGCGATACATCGCCTGCTCCTCGAAGACGTCCGTTTCGCGCAGGCGATCGAAGTAGTCGGGCACGCCCGACGAGGTTCCCACCCCGACGCCGGCGCCGGGGTAGGCATTGCCCATCACCATGATGCGGCCCGACTCCGGCACCGCCAGCGGCCGCAGCAGGACGTTGTGGACGACGGCAAAGAGCGCGCTGTTGGCGCCGATGCAGACGCCAAGAGTCGCGACGGCCGTGGCCGTGAACGCCTTGTCCTTCCAGAGGCGCCGCAGCCCGATGCGCAGATCGTGCAGGATCGATTCCACGGCGTAAGGATACGTCCGGCCAGCGCATCGGGTTCCAGCCGGGCGCTATAATTCCGGCGCCCACGATGCCCGCGCCCCGCCCTCCCCACGCGTCCCGGGCCCGCCGCCGCGTCCTGGCCTTCGCGTTCCTGCTGGCTGTCGTCACCTATCTGGACCGGATCTGCATCTCGGCCGCGGCGCCGTTCATGATGCGCGAGCTGGGGCTCGGCGTCATCCAGATGAGCGTCGTGTTCAGCGCGTTCACGCTCGCCTATTCGATCTTCGAGGTGCCCTCGGGCTGGCTGGGCGATCGCCGCGGTCCCCGTCGCGTGCTGACGCGCATCGTGCTGTGGTGGTCGGCGTTCACCATGCTGACGGGCGCCGCACGCGGCTACGCGTCGCTGGTCTCGATCCGGTTCCTGTTCGGCGCCGGGGAGGCGGGCGCGTTTCCGAACATGGCCCGCGCCTTCTCACGGTGGTTTCCCGCACGCGAGCGCGGGCAGGCCGGCGGCATCCTCTTCTTCGGATCCCGCGCCGGCGGCATGCTGTCGGCGCCGCTCGCGCTGCTGCTGATCGCCACGTGGGGATGGCGCGCGAGCTTCGCGATCTTCGGTGCGGCCGGCCTGCTCTGGGCAGCCGCCTGGCACGCGTGGTACCGCGACTCACCGGCCGATCACCCCGCGGTCAGCGCCGAGGAACTCGCCTGGATCGAGCAGGATCGCGCCTCGCCAGGCGCGCCGGCGGCTTGGCGGGGCGGCGCGCCGGGCCGAACGCCCTGGCGGCTGCTCCTCGGCAGCCGCAACCTGTGGGCACTCTGCGCGATGTACTTCGGCTTCGGCTACGGCCTCTACTTCTATTTCACGTGGCTGCCGACGTACCTGATCCGCGAGCTGGGCTTTTCGGCGCTGGGCGGCGGCTTCTTCGCGGCGCTCCCCTTTCTGCTGGCGGGCATCGCCGACCTGGCCGGCGGCTGGTGCACCGACCTGCTGGCGCGGACGCACGGTCTGCGCGTGGCGCGCTGCTGGCTCGGCGCTGCCTCGTTTGCCGCCTGCGCCGCGCTGATGTTCGGATCGACGCTGGCCGCCGCGCCGGTCGCCAAGGCGCTGCTCCTGGCATTCGCGCTCGGGGCCGCCGACTTCGCGCTCAGCGCGTGCTGGGCGGTGCCGCTCGACATCGGCGCCGATCACGCCGGCGTCATCACCGGCTTCATGAACACGTTCGGCAATCTCGGTGGCCTGGCGGGTCCGCTCGTCGTCGGCATCGCGGTCGAGCGCTGGCAGTCGTGGACGTTCCCCTTCCACCTCACCTCGGCGGTCTACCTCCTCAGCGCCCTGGCGTGGCTGGCGATCGATCCCGAGGCAAGGCTCGAGAGCCGACAGCCGGTGATCGAGGCCATGACGGCCGGGGCCGACTGATTCGCCGCCGCCGCGCAGCGCCGTCGATGCCTCGAGGGGGGAATCGCGGCACCCGGCACGCCGGACGCTCCCGCGAACCGCGAAGCCGGGTTACGGCGTCGCTGGCGGCGGCACGCGCCTGCGGGTCGCCTGCTCGAATGCATACGCGATCTCGATGAGCCGCGGCTCGCTGCACGCCATCCCGGTGAAGCTCACACCGAAGGGCGCCGGCCTCGCGTCGAACCCCTGAGGAAACGGCGGGACCGGCGCGTTGGGCACGAGCGCGAACGGCACCATGACCGTCGGATACCCGGGCTTGGCCGCAATCGCCGCGCCCGACGCGCCGGGGAAGAGAATCGCGTCGAGCCGCCCGCTCTGCATGATGGCGTCGATCCCTTCAGCCGCCGCGAGCCGGATGTCCTTCGCACGGTCGGCCTCGTAGCGCGCGCGATCGCGCTCGATGTCCATCTCGTCGGAGATGTCGAGATTGGACTGCCCGTACTTCAGCGTGCCGGCCCTCGCGTGCTCCGTGTTCCACCTCCGCAGCTCGGTGAGCGAGTGGAGCGGCGCCGCGGTACCGAGCGACTGCAGCCACGCGTTGAAGTCGCGCTTCATGCCGTACTTGAACACGATCGAGCAGTCTGCGTCGCTGCCCCGGGCGGATCCCGCGCCCGAGCAGACGCTCCACGCGAGGAAGCTGTCGCGCGCATCCGGGGCCGTCACGCTCGGAACATCCGCCGGATCGACGATGACGGCGCCGGCCTGCTTCAGCGCGGCGATCGCCTCGTCCATCGCCTGGCGTTCGGGGCCGTCGAGCCCGCCGATGAGGTTTCCCTTGGACGCGCCGGCGCCTGGCGAGGCGACGGGGTCGTAGTAGTACGCGCGCGGGATGCCGATTCGCGCGCCCTTCAGCCCGCCGGCGTCGAGGAACGCCGTGTAGTCGTGATTCGGCGGGGGCGTGCAGCGCGTCGTCGCCGGATCGTGGGGATCGGGCGCGCGTCCCTCGAGCACGCCGAGCAGGAGCGCGGCGTCGCGCACGCTCTTTGCCATCGGGCCTGCGGTGTCCTGGTCGGCCGTGATCGGAATCACGCCGTAGCGGCTCACACGCCCCAGGGTCGGCTTGATGCCGACGAGCATGTTCTGGTTGGCCGGGCTCAGGATCGAACCGGAGGTCTCGGTGCCGACGTTCGCCGCCCAGAAGCTTGCGGCGGTGCCGGCGCCCGAGCTGGAGCCGCCGGTCCCGAGCGCGGGGCGGCCGTCGAAGGTGGCCTCGCGCGGATCCTTGCGGGGATCGTACGGGTTGTAGCCCTGCCCGTTGAGGCTGTTGTAGTTGGCCGGCATCGGCGCCGGCGCTCCGGCCACCCAGTTCGCCAGTTCCGTCATGTTGGTCTTGGCGATGATGATCGCCCCCGCCGCGCGCAGGTTCGTCGTCAGCGTCGCCTCGTAGGGGGGCACGAGTCCCTCGAAGGCGAGCGCGCCGCCGGTCGTCGGCAGATCGGTGGTGTGGATGTTGTCCTTCAGGGCAATCGGAATGCCGTGCAGCGGCCCGCGCAGCCGGCCCTGCAGCCGCTCGCGATCGCGCTCGCCGGCGACCGCCAGCGCGCGCGGATTCACGGTGATGGCGGCGTGCAGCTTGTCCTCGTAGGTCGCGATGCGCGCCAGATACTGGAGCACGATCTCGCGAGACGTCGTGCGCCGCTGCTCGAGTGCGGTCCGAAGATCGACGACCGTCGCCTCGAAGACGGTGAAGGGCGCGTCGAGCGGAGACCCGCGATCTTGCGCGAAGCTCGCAGGCCTGAACCCCGGCGCGGCGCCGGGGACGGACCTGAAGGTCTGTGCGACATCGGCGGGTGCGGCAGCCAGCGCTGCGGCGACGCCAGCCAGTGCCGCCACCACCGGCAGCCGGGTCATTCGGGGCATGCGCGCATCTTACCGGAGCCGGGCGTATCATCGGCCACGTGCCTGCGCTCGATCCCGTCTGGCTCTTCCTGTCCCTGATCCCGGCGGGCATCGGCTTCGTGCTGTTCACCTACGGCAGGAAGCAGGAGCGTTACGCGCACCTGGCGGCCGGCGTGGCTTTCATGGCCTATCCCTACTTCACGCCAAACGCCGTCTCCCTGATCGCGGTGGGCGCGGCGATCGCCGGCGGACTCTGGCTCGCGCTCCGCGCCGGCTGGTAGCATCACGAACTTCGTAAGAGGTTACGCCGCTGATATCGCGGCCCCTGGGCCTCCCGCTGAAATCAGTCCGTTCCGCGCGGCACCCCGCTTGCTGCTCCGTCTCGCCGATCACGCACTCAGGAGGAGCACATGCGATGACGATGCTTTGGCGCCTCTGCACTTGCGCCGGCCGCTGCGGCCTGGGGCTGCGGGAGCGGCTGTTCGAGCGCAGGCAACCCGGCGGCGCCCGGCGGCTCGGGCGCGAGCAGCGCCGGCGTCGTCGTCTCGATCCGTTCCGGCTTCACCGCCAGTTCGTTCGGCCCGAACCCCGTGCCGGCCAGCGTCGGGCAGACCGTCGCATTCCGCAACGACGATGCGACGCCGCATCACATCGTGCTGGACGACGGATCGGCGGATCTGGGCAACATCGCGCCGGGCGCGGCGAGCCGTAGGTTCACGGTCGGCGCCGGCAGCGGCACCTTCCACTGCACGCTCCACCCGACGATGGTCGGATCGATCAACGGGCCGGTGCCCGTGGCGCCGCCGTGCGATCCGGGCTACGGGTACTGCTGAGCGCGCACGTGACGGCATCCGACTCGGCGCGGCTGTGCGGGCCGTCTACTTGCTGAGACGGATGATCTCGTTCTGCAGCGCCTGGAACGCCGCGCTCACGTCGTCGGCGGCGGCCGCATAGTAGTACTTGCCTTCCAACTGGCTGCCGTTGAAATCCGGCGAGCGCCGGTCGTTCGCGAGCCGCATGAGAATCTCTTCCGGCTGTTCGGGGATGGTGCCCAGGCGGTACCGGACGAGCTCCCCCATGCCGATGGTGTAGATGCGGATCCGATAGTCGCCGTCGTCGTCTTCTCGCGCGTCGTTGGCGATGATTTCGAGGAGATTCCTCGCCGCATTGTTGATGTTGAACACCTGCGCCGGGTACCGTCCGGTCGCCCCGTTCTGCTGCCGCAGGCCCCGAATCGTCGCCTGCGGCACGCCATTGACCGTCAGCGTCGACGACTGCAGCGGAAAGGCGGCCGGGATGCCGGCGCTCCGGTGGTGCGTGTGCGCGCTCGCGAGAGGGAGATAGGGAACCTGCGCCAGGGTGGTCGTGCTGTTCCAGTTCGAGACCTTGACGTTGTACGACGGTCCGGCGGTGCCGGTTTCCGAATCGTACAGGCCGGCAATCGTCGGATCGTTCCACGTCTGGTTGTCGGGATCCGGAGAGTTCTTCGGGAAGTCGTACGTCCTCAGCCCCTTTGCGGTCGAGGGCGAGGCTTCGTAGAAGCCGGGGACGCTGTTGGAGGCGCCGTCGGTGAAGAGGACGATCACGCGCAGGCTCGACTGCCACCCGTTGGACACCGTCCGCAGTTCGTCCCATCCCCGATACAGTCCCTCGACCATGGCGGTGCTCCCGCCGGGAAGCGACTGCGGCACGGCCGACGAGGTGAACCCACGGTCGAAGCCGCGGCTCGATGGCATCGGCGCGCGGACGATCGCGCCGTTGCCGTAGGTGACCAGCGAGAGCCGGTCGTGCGCCGGATCGAACGATTCCACGAACGCGCGCGCGGCGTCCCGGACGGCCGGCCACTGCGAGCCAATCGAGCTCGAGACGTCGAGCACGAGCGACAGGTCGACCATCCGGCGGCGCGCCTCGCCCAGCGCACTCACCGTCACGTCGTCGAGGCTGCCGATCTTCATGAAGGTCGTCGGCAGCCGCGTCGATGCCGAGACGGTGACGACGTTCTCGCCGCGCGCTTCGTCGGTGCGAAGGGCGAACGACATCGTCGGACTCCCCTCGCTGCCGAGGTATCCGGCCGGGAAGTTCGAGTCGAAGACGCGCCGCGCTTCCTGCTCGGGATCGCCGCTGTTGAGCATGCGCGCCGCCGCCAGCGCCGCCCCGTCGACCGCCTTGCCCAGCTGGATCTTGGTGACGTAGGCCCGGCCGCTGTCGGTCGCCAGGCCGGCGAACAGCAGCAGCGCGGCCAGCGTGACGGAGACGTAGACGAGGGCGATGCCTCGTTCGTCCGTTCTGAGCGCTCGTGGATTCTTCATGGCTGTCGTCCTTCGAAGCACGCGTCGGCCCGCCGATGCCGGCCGGCGTCAGAAATACGCGATCGAGTACAACGTCGGCGGAGTCGAGATGCCGAACTGCGCCAGCGGCGTCAGCGTCTCGTGGGCGGTGTAGATCTCGGTGACGTAGATCATGCCGCCGCGCGGCGCGATCAGGTTCGACGGCACATTGGTCACCTGAAGGCCCGTGGCATTGTCGGCGTTCGCGGCCTGGTAGTCGGGCGCGCCGCCGAACACGCCGCCGCCTCGCGTCACCAGCCTGCTGCCGTCGGAGAGCGATCCGAACTCGCGCCGCTGGTAGAGAAAAATCTGGTCGTAATTGCCGGTCCCGGTGGTGGCGCCCTTCTTCAGGACCGAGAAGATGACCTTCGAACGGGTCGAGAAGTCGACGGGACGGCTGCTCATCGTCTGCAGCGCCGCGACGGCGTCCTCGAGCGTCGTGTTGCGCGAAATCAGGTTGGACCCTTCCCGGGAGAGCCTCACCACCACCTGCTGATCGAGCAGCAGATACCCGATTTCGACGACGCCCAGCGCGATCGTCAGGAGCAGCGGCAGCAGCAGCGCGAACTCGACCAGCGACTGTCCGCGCGCCTCGCCGAGCCGTGCGGGGGGCGGCCGGCGGGTTCTCACTGGAATCGATCCTCGTTCTTCATCGACGATTCGACGCGCATCGTGATCCGGCCCGAGGGAAACAGCGGCCTGAGCACGAGCACATCGTGAGCGTAGGTCAGCGACAGCTTCCCGATCTCGCCGGGTCCGCCGATGCCCTGGACCCAGGCGCCGTCCACCAGGTGGCTGAAGGCGACGTTGCTCTCGTCGATGCGCAGCGTCGGCATCGCCCGCTCCAGGACGGCCACAACCGATTCCTGGCGCGTCATGCCGGGGATCGTGTTGCCGGTGATGCCGAAACGCGCCGCCTCGGCAACGCCGTGCTCCAGCGAGAGGCTCACGTAGAACATCGTGCCGAAGTCGATGATGGCGAAGGTGACGAGCAGCAGCAGCGGCGTGATGATGGCGGCCTCGACGAGGGACTGTCCGCTCGAGTCGCGAAGGCGCCGTGTCAGCCGGCGTGGCGCATCGGACGGCATGGTCACGGCGGCCGTGTTGCAGGCAGCTTGCCAGCATCCGCGCGGCGTCTGAATTCAGCGATTTCCGGCGAATCGGGGGCGGATGCGCGCGGGGCGGACGTTACAGAAGGTGTTGAGCGGCGACGGAATTGTGGGCTGTCGAGGGAGCCGCAGAAGCTCGGGGCCCGGAGGAAGCGCGGAGGACCAATGCCCTCGCGACGCGACGCGGATCGAGGATCCCCTCGCGGGCGAGGCATCCCGGCTGGCGGCGTGGCTCGGCGCTCGGATATTCCCGACAGGCGCGCCCTTCGCGCCTGCCATCCGGGCGCCGCGCTCCGCGATCTGGTCCTCGTTCGGTGCGGACGGGCCGCGAGATCCCCGGATCCTTCCTATTGGCTCGTTCCCCCGAGCTGTTTCAGCAGCTCGGCGACGGCGGCGTCGAGCTGGCTGTCCCTGCCCGAATAGCTCTCGCCCATCGGCCGCTTCACGGGAAGATCGACCGGGCGGGGATGCATTTCCATCGGCGTGCCGTCGGCGCCGAAGATCTTGGTGGAGGGCATCCGCAGCGACGAGCCGTCGATCAGCGTGACGCTGCCGGTATAGATGATCCATCCCGCCGTCGGCTCGCCGACGACCTTCCCCAGCTTCAGCGTCCGGTAGCCCTCGGTGAAGTCTTCGGCGTCCGACAGCGAATGCTGGTTCGTCACGAGAATGGTCGGCCGCTCCAGCGCGCGCTGCCCGAGCAGCGTGCGCGACGACACCGGCGGGATCGGCAGGCCGCGGCGCGCCATGTCGAAGTAGCCGCGGCGCGTCAGGATGTCGAGCGCGTAGACGTTGACGAACCCGCCGTTGTTGTTCCGTACATCGACGACCACGCCGTCGCGCGCGTGGTTCTCGGCGTCGAGGTCGATCTGCAGCTGCGCCAGCGCGCCGGCCGACATGTCGAGCATGTGGGCGTAGCCGAGGCGGCCGCCGCTCGCGTTCGCCACGTAGGCGCGCCGCTGCTCCACCCACTGCCGGTACCGCAGCCCGCGCTCGGTCGTCTGGTTGACGGGCTTCACCTCCACCTCGCGCGGCCTCGCGGAGGCGGTCGCCGCCACGCCGAGCAGGACCCTCCGGCCGATGGTGTGGTCGAGCCGCTCGTCGAGGTTCACCGTGCGATCGATCGGCGCGCCGTCGACACTGACGACGTACTCGCCCGTCCTGACGCCGGCGAGCGCCGCGGGCCCGAGCGGCACGACGTCGGTGAGGCGCAGGCGGCCGCTGCGTTCGTACTCGGCCCGATCGAAATCGACCGCGAGCCGGCCGAGCGTCGTCTCCGCGCTGCCCGCCGGCGCCGAGATGCCCATGTGCGACGCGTTGAGCTCGCCGAGCATGAGCGAGATGATCCGTCGCATCTCGTCGCCCGTGCGCGCGCCGGCCACCCGCGGCTCGTAGCGCGCGCGCACCGCGTTCCAGTCGACGCCGTTCATCGCCTCGTCGTTGAACTGATCGCGGAGCGCGCTCCACGCCTCCCGAAACACCTCGATCTTCTCGCGCGCGAAGTCGACGTCGAGCTCCGCCGTCACCGCGATCGGCCTGGTCTCGCGCCGGTCGATCGTCACGGTGAAGATCCGCCCTCGATCCAGGTACACGACCTCCTTGCCGTCGGGCGTGAACTGCGGGCTCTGCTTGCCGCCCGGCGTCGAGGTGAGCTGGCGCGCGATCGCGGGCTCCCGCGAGAGCTCGTCGAGCGGGTACACGTACAGGTTCTCCTGGTCGGCCGCGGTCGCGCGGAGCAGCATCGTCTTCCCGTCCGGGCTGATGATCTGCTGGTTGACGTCGAGGCCCACCGGCAGCGCGCTGGCGCGGCGGCGGATGTCGTCGTAGACGATCTCGACCGGCGCCCGCGCGCTCTCCGGAGCCGCGCCGGCTCGGTCCCGCTCCGGCGCGGCCGCGTCTGCCGCGCCGGAACGCGCCGACGGCGCTCCGGGCGTCGTCGGGCGCGGCGCGTCGGGCCGGCTCGGCGACTCCTCCTTGAAGAGATCGCGGAACTGATCCTCCTGGAACTTCGGCGTCCGCGGCACCAGATCGACGCGAATCACCTGCCCCGGCTCGGTGCGCTGCGATGTCACGTAGGTGAGATACGTGCCATCCGGGCTCCAGGCCAGCGATCCGCCGTTGGTGTTGGCAAGGAAGCTCACGGGGCGCAGATCCCCGGCTGAATCGACCGGCGCGATGCTGACGTTCTGGAAGCTCTTCGCGCCGGTCGTGATCATGGCGAGGTGGCGCGAGTCGGGCGACCACTGGAATTCGAGCGGCGTGCCGTTGCGCGGCGCGTTGAGCGTCGCGCTCGCCACCAGCCGCTCCTGCCGCGTCGCCGGATCGAGCACGCGCAGCTCGCGATTGCCCCGCTCGAACGCGATCCACCTGCCGTCGGGCGAGAAGAGCGGCGCGTGATCGCGCGCGGCGCCGGAGGTCAGCTGCGTCTCGCGCTCGCTGCCGAAGTCGTAGGCGTAGAGATGATCGGCGCCGTCGCGATCGCTCACGTACACGAGGCGCCGGCTGTCGGGCGCCCACGCCAGCCCGTATTCCTCGCCGGGCGTATCGGTGAGCCGCACCGCGTCGCCGCCGTCTTTCGCGGCAGCCGAGAAGATCTCGCCGTGGACCGCGAAGGCGATCTTCCTGCCGTCCGGCGACAGCGCCAGTTCCTGGATCCGATCGGTGAACGTGCGATGCTCGACCGCCTCGGCCGCCGGCGCGCCGCGCAGCGTGATGGACACTTCGCGCGCCCGACCCGACGAGGTGTCGACCGTCCAGACCCCGAAGTCGCGCTCGAAGGCGATCGTCTGCCCGTCGCGGCTGATCGTCGGCCACAGCACCCGGCCGTCCTGGAAGCCCGTCACCGCCTTGGCGACGCCGCCGGGCGGCAGCGTCCAGATGTTCTGCGCGCCGCCGCGATCCGACATGAAGTAGAGCGTGCGCCCGTCGGGCGCCCACATCGGCCAGACGTCCTTCGCCCCCCCCGCCGTGACCGGCTGGTATTCCGGCGCGCCGTTGCCCGGTCGCACGAGCCAGATCTCGCTCTCGTCGAGATGGCTGCGCCCGTTCCGCCACCACTGCGACCCTGCGAAGCCGCGCGCCGTGATGGCCACCGTTCCGCCGTCCGGCCCGGGCGCCGCGAAGTACTCCGTCGCGTAGCGGTCGGCGGCCACCCTCAGCGGCGTGCCGCCGTCGACGCTCACGCGCGCCACGTCCTCCATGCTCCCGAGATCGTGGCTCCGTGACGAGAAGTAGATCCAGCCTCCGTCGGCCGACCAGCCGTTCATCGCCTCGGCGGCATCGTCGAACGTCAGGCGGCGCAGGTCGCCGGTCGCGATCGTGAAAAGGTAGATGTCGCCGTTGCCGGTGCGGGTGGAGCTGAAGGCGAGCCGTGTGCCGTCGGGCGAGTACATCGGCCGCGAGTCGTTCGCCGGATGGGCGATCAGCAGCCGCGCCTCGCCGCCGCGCGCCGGCACATCCCAGATGTCGCCGCCGCTCACGAAGGCGATCGTCGCGCCGTCAGGGGAGATGCCGGGTTCCCCGAACGAGGCCAGGGGCGCCGGAGCGGGCGCGTTGCCCTGGGCGCCGACGACGATCGGTACGGTCAGAAAGAGGACCAGCAGCCGGGACATACGTCAACTCCTCGAATCTGGAAGCTTCCCAATCCCCGAAATCGCCACGTCTTGAAATCCTCGAATCCAGAACCCTGAAATCTATCGCTCCCCGTTCTCGTTCTCCGCCGGCACCGGGCTCCCGACGACCTCGTGGTTGATCGTCTCGTAGTGGTAGGTCATCTTGAACGTCGAACGGCCCGCAATCAAGACGTTTGCGATCGATTCGATCGCGACCGGCACCCTGACCCCGGCAATGCGCTCGTAGCGGCGGACCACCTCGACGCGGCGCGTCCAGAAGGACGGCGTCTTCGACAGCCGGCCTTCGATGCGCACCAGGTCGCCGTCCTCGGGGTTGACGAAAATCGCGCCCTCCACCAGGAGCAGATCCTTGCGGCGCGGCTTGATGTCGATCCAGGCCAGGCCGTCTGGCGCGAGCCCGCGATCGGTGAAGGTGTAGTTGGCGTGCGTGAGCGCGGCGCGTTCAGGATCGCCGTTCGCCCACATCTTCTTCTCGTTCTCGAGCCAGGGCTTCAGCACCTTGCCGCGCACGAAGCCGGAGCCTCCTTCGCCGACGATCTGATAGCGGAAACCGTCTTCCGGATCGGCCTCCGTCCAGGCCTCGAGCCAGGCCGACCCGCCGAGCTTGTCGCTCTCGGCCTCGAGCCGCCGGAGCGCGCGGTACTGCGTCGGCGGCGGATCGTCGCGCGACACGACACGCTCGATGATCGACGGCTCGATCGGCGGCAGGGGGACGGGCGGCGATTGCGCCGCGAGGCCCGAGACGAGCAGCGCGGCCGTCACTGTGAGCAACGCGTTCGGACGAAGGCTGAAAGAAAGCGTCTCCGGATGTTACCCGAAACGCGGCGCGGGGGTCAGGGCTCTGAGACGGCGGCGTGGACGCGTCCCGCGTCCGCGCGCCGGCCGTTGACCGCGTCGTACCGATAGCTCATCGTGAAAGAGGAACGGCCGAACAGGATCACGTCGGCCGCGCTCTCGACCGACACGGGCATCCGAACACCCGAGATGCGCTCGTATCGGCGGCTGATCCGCACCTGACGTATCCAGAACGAAGGCGTCTTGGACAACAGCCCTTCCACGCGGACGAGGTTGCCGTCGTCGGGATCGAGAACGATCGTGCCGTTGACGAGCAGCACGTCCTTGCGCCGCGCCGTGATGCCGAGCCGGGCCAGGCCGTCGGCGGGCACCGCGTGATCGTCGAAGATGTAATTGGCCGGGGAGATCTCCGCCAGCGCCCACTGGTCGGCGTCCCACGCGTTCTGTTCGCGCGCGAGCAGCGCACGGAAGACCTTCGTCCTGATCGACCCCGACCCGCCTTCGCCGGCCACGCGGTAACGGAAGCCGGACTCGTCGGCCTCGGTCCAGACGTCCATCCAGGCGGATGCGCCGAAGTGCTCGGTCCGCGCCTCCAGGTGGCGCAGGGCGCGGAACGACGACGGGCTGCGGTTGTCGCCCTCGAGGTACAGCGTCAGCACGGGCGGCTCCGCCGCGTCGCCGGGACGCTGGCCGTGAGCGGCAGCGATCGAACACAGGAGCAGCAGGATGAGGCCGCCGATGAGCCGCGGGCGCATGCTCCCGCGGAAGCAAGCCCCGAGCCGGCGGACTTCCGCTACGGCAGCTTCGCGCTGCGGACCTGCGCCGCGATCTCTTCGCGGTGCGCCTGGAGACGCGTCCGGAGATCCGGCCGCGTCGTCGCGAGAATGGCGACGGCGAGCAGGCCGGCGTTCTGTGCGCCGGCCTCGCCGATGGCGACGGTCGCGACCGGGATGCCCTTGGGCATCTGCACGGTCGACAACAGCGAGTCGAGGCCGTTCAGCGCGCTGTGGATGGGAACGCCGATCACGGGCAGGATGGTGTGCGCCGCGACGACGCCCGCCAGGTGCGCCGCACCGCCGGCGCCGCAGATGAGCACGTGGAGGCCGCGGGCGATCGCACCCGACGCATACTCAGCCGTGTCGTGCGGCGTGCGGTGCGCGGAGAGGACGCGCGCCTCGTGCGGCACGCCGAACTTCTCCAGGATGTCGCCGGCCTGCTTCATCACGTCCCAATCGGAGGCGCTGCCCATGAGGATCCCGACGAGCGGGGCATTGGCGGTCATGGCCGGTAAGGATACAGCATAGAATCGATCCATGAAGCGCGCGGCTGCTCTCCTCGGCGTCCTCCTCCTGTCGGCGCCCGCCTTCGCGCAGGCGCCCAGGCTCGAGCTCCCCTACACCCAGTTCACGCTGCCCGACGGCCTGCGCGTGATCCTGCACGAGGATCACAGCGTGCCGATCGTGTCGGTGAACGTGTGGTATCACGTCGGATCGGCGCGCGAGCGGCCGGGGCGCACCGGCTTCGCTCACCTGTTCGAGCACCTGATGTTCATGGGCTCCGGGCACGTGAAACCCGGGCAGTTCGACGAGTGGCTCGAGGGGGCGGGCGGCACCAACAACGGGTCGACGACCAGCGATCGCACGAACTACTGGATCACCGTGCCGTCGAACGCCCTCGAGCTGGCGCTCTTCCTCGAGTCGGATCGGATGGGCTATCTGCTCGACGCGATGACGCCCGAGACGGTCGACGCGCAGCGCGACGTGGTGAAGAACGAACGGCGCCAGAGCTACGAGAACCGGCCGTACGGCATGGCCGACATCGCCCTGACGGAGATGCTCTATCCGGAAGGGCATCCGTATCACTGGCCGGTCATCGGCTACATGCCCGATCTCTCGGCGGCGTCGTACGAAGACGTCGTGAGCTTCTTCAAGACCTACTACGCGCCCGGGAACGCCAGCCTCGTGGTGGCCGGCGATATCGACACGCCGACGGCCAAGACGCTCGTCGAGAAGTGGTTCAGCGACGTCAAGGCCGGGACGCCGGTTGCGCCGATGTCGATCCCCGCCGTGCAGTTGACCGGGGTCCAGGCACGGACGCTCGAGGACAACGTCCAGATTCCGAAGCTGTACCTCGCGTGGCTCACGCCGCGGCACCTGGAGCCGGGCGACGCGGCGCTCGACGTGGTGGCCGACGTGCTGAGCGGCGGCAAGAGCTCGCGCCTCTACAAGCGGCTCGTCTACGACATGCAGATCGCGCAGGACGTCTCGGCGTTCCAGGACTCGCAGGCGCTCTCCTCGTTCTTCCTGATCGAGGCGACGCCGCGGCCGGGCCACACGACCGCCGAGGTGCAGACGGCCATCGACGAGGAGATCGCGGCGCTGCAGGGATCGCCGCCTTCCGCGCGCGAGGTCGAGCGGGCGGTCAACCAGATCGAGGCGTCGTTCTACGATCGCATGGAACGGGTGGGCGGCTTCGGCGGCAAGGCCGATCTGCTGAACGCCTACGCCACCGACACCGGCGATCCCGACTGGTTCAACGAAGATCTGTCGCGCTATCGCGCGCTGTCGCCGTCGGACATCACGGCCGCAGCCGTACAGTTCCTGCCGCGCGACCGGCGCGTGGAGCTCACCGTCGTCCCGAGAAAGTAGAGTGTCCTAGTGTCCCGTCCCAGTGGTTCGCGACACAATTCGCGGGCGGCGCATCCCCGCTGGCGGCGTTGCTCGTCGCTCAGATATGCCCAATATCCTCACTCCTCGCGCCTTGCCATCGGGGCGCGGCGCTCCGCGACTTATGCCTCGATCCACCGGGACGGGACACTAGCCATGCGCCATCGCACGCCGATCGCCCTGCTGCTCGCATTCCTCGTCGCCGCCCCGGCAGCGCGCGTGTCCGCCCAGCAGCCACCGGACCGCTCCGCTCCGCCGCCGGCCGGACCGGCGCCGGCCCTCGCGCTGCCGGCGATCCAGAAGCGCCAGCTCTCCAACGGGCTGCCGGTGTGGATCGTCGAGCTGCACGAGGTGCCGGTCGCGCAGGTGAACCTCGTCACCCTCAGCGGCAGCGCCGAGGATCCCGCGGGCAAGTTCGGCCTCGCCAGCCTCACCTCGGCCATGCTGATGGAGGGCGCCGGGTCGCGGTCGTCGCTCGAAATCGCCGACGCGATCGACTATCTCGGCGCGGATTTGTCGACCGCCAGCACGAGCGACATGTCGGTCGTGCGGCTGCACGTGCCCGTGGCGCGGCTCGCCGACGCCCTGCCGATCATGGCCGACGTCGCGCTGCGGCCCACGTTCCCCGCCGAGGAACTCGAGCGCCAGCGCCAGCAGCGGCTCACCAGCCTGCTCCAGGCGCGCGACGACCCCGGCACGATCGCCGCGCTCGCCTTCTCGCGCGTGCTGTACGGCGCATCGCACCGGTACGGGACCGCGCAGATGGGAACGGCCGCGACGCTCAACGGCTTCACCGTCGACGACCTGAAGACCTTCTACGCGTCGGAGTACCGGCCGGCCAACACCGTCCTGATCGTTGTCGGCGACACGACGCCCGAGAAGGCGATGCCGCTGCTCGAATCCGGTTTCGGCGGCTGGAAAGCCCCGGCGGCGGCGCCGGCGCCCGATGTCGCGCTGCCCGAGGCGCCGGAGCCGGCGCGGCGCCACGTGTACCTGGTCGACAAGCCCGGTGCCGCGCAGTCGCAGATCCGGATCGGCTGGATCGGCGCGCCGCGCTCGACGCCCGATTACTTCCCGCTGCAGGTGATGAACACGATCCTCGGCGGCGCGTTCAGCTCGCGCCTGAACATGAACCTGCGCGAGGAGCACGGCTACACCTACGGCGCCAGCTCGCAGTTCGACATGCGCGCGTCGGCCGGTCCGTTCGCCGCCGGCGCCGGCGTGCAGACCGACAAGACAACCGAGTCGCTGCAGGAATTCTTCAAGGAGCTGAACGGGATCCTGGCGCCGGTGCCCGCCGACGAACTGGCGCGCGCGAAGAACTACGTCGCGCTGCGCTTTCCCTCCTCGTTCGAGACCACCGGCGACATCTCGCGCCGCCTCGAAGAGCTCGACGTCTACGGCCTGCCCGAGAACTACTTCGCCAGCTACGTGCAGAACATCCAGGCGGTGTCGGCAGCCGACGTCCAGCGCGTCGCGCGCAGGTACATCCAGCCGGGCCGCTTCGCGGTGGTGGTCGTCGGCGACCTGAAGACCATCGAGGCCGGCGTCCGCTCGCTCGGGCTCGGCGAGGTGACCGTGCTGACCCTCGACCAGGTGATGGGGCCGCCGCCGGCGAACTGATTCCTGCGCCGCCTCCGGCGTCGGCCAGAGGCCCTTGCTCAAGATCTTCCGGTCTGCGGCCGACACTCCTGTCGCGGGCCAATTCCGTGATCCGCTGTTCCACTACGGCTCACGGCCCGGGGCGGGACATTCCCGAACTTTCACCACAAGATGCTGTGTTCGTTGGCGTTGCAGCCACCGTCGCGTCCGGCGCCCGCGGCATCTCGCTTGCGCAGAGCTGGCGCCATGACCTCCCTGGCGAGGGCCGCCGGCTTCACGATCCTCGAACTGCTGATCGTCGTCGCGATCACGATGGTGGTGGCGGCGATTGCGCTGCCGATGACCGGCAGCTCGATCGGCGGCTTCCGGCTTCAGGGCGACGCACGAAGCGTCGCCAGCGCCGTCCAGTTGACGAAGCTGCGCGCCGCGGCGGACTTCACCAAGGCGCGGCTCTACACCGACCTGAGCACGAACGCCTTTCACGTCGAGGTCTGGAGCAAGGACGACGACGACTGGGCCCGGGTGGGAGGCACGACGTACCTGCAATCGGTGACCGAATCCTTCAGTTTCGCGCCCGTCGCATCCCCGCCGCCGAGCACGCAGGCGACGATCGGCCAGGCGGCCATGTGCAAGGAGGCCGATGGCGACGACATCGGCAACACGGCATGCATCGTCTTCAACTCGCGCGGCATTCCGGTGACCGACGTCGCGGGCTCGACCGGCGGTCCGACCAATGCGCACGCGCTGTATCTGTCCGACGGGACCGCGGTCTTCGGCGTGACGGTGTCGGCAACGAGCGTCATCCAGCTCTGGCGCACCAATCCGAATTCGGAGCCGTCGTGGGTGCTGCAGTGACGCCGCGCGCGCGCCCGGCCGCACGCGCGGCCTCCGAGGCCGGCACGACGCTCATCGAGACCGTCATCGCGTGCGCCATCCTGCTCGTGCTGATGGCCGGCCTCGCCGGCATGACGAGCATGGCGACGACGCTGACCGAGAACGAGGGGCATCTCAGCGCCCGCACGACCGAGTACGCCGTCGACAAGATGGAGCAGTTGCTCGAGCTCACCTACGGAGACGCCCAGAGCAACACCACGGTATTCCCCTCGGTGACCAGCGGCGGGACCGGCCTTGCGGTCGGGGGATCTTCCGATCCCGCCGCGGCCGCGGTGAACTACTCGGACTATCTCGATCAGAGCGGGAATCCCCTCTGCTCGGTCGACGTGCCGTGCACCACCGAGCCGCCCGCCGATTGGTACTACATGCGGGCCTGGCAGGTGTCGATCCCGTCGGCGAACCTCAAGCTGATCACCGTGACGGCGACCATCCGGAGCAGCGTGGCCGGCGCGATGAAGGCAAAGGCCACCGTGGCCGCATACAAGACCGACTGTCCCAATGGCTGCTGACCTGCGCGGCCGGACGCCGACCCCGCGGGGGAGGCAGCGCGGCTTCTCGCTCATCGAGCTCCTGATCTCGGTGACCATCCTGCTGATCGTGACCAGCGTGGCGACCTCCGCGCTCCTTCAGTTGACGAACTCTCAGCGCACGATCTCGAACCGCACGCAGCTGCACGCCGGCGTCAGGAGCGCAACCGAGCTGCTGCAGCAGGAGGTGGGGCAGGCGGGGCGCGTGGCGCTGCCCGGCAGCGTCGTGACCCTGAATGGCGCGGTGGCCGCCGGCGTGGGGACGGTCGTCATCAGGCAGACGATCGGCGGCGCCGCGTCGAACTCGGTGGCGGGGCTGTTCGTCGACGAATGGCTGACGGTCGACAGCGGCAACAAGGCGGAGACCGTCCGGATCACCGCCATCGACACCGCGGCGAAGACCATCACGGCAGACTTCGCCATGCCGCACGCTTCCGGCGCCGCGGTCAACGTCTACGGCGGCTTTGCCAGCGGCATCGTCCCCGATCAGTACTGGAACGACGCCGCCTGGGCCGCCTATCCGAACGGATCGACCGGCAGCGTGCTGAAGCTGTTCGGCGACATCAACGGCGACGGCAACATGGTCTACGTCGAGTACACCTGCGACACCGCCGGCGGGAAGCTCTATCGCAACGTGATGGCGTTCGACGCCGCCGTCAAGCCGGCCGTTACCGACAGCGAAGTCCTCCTCGGCAACATCACGGCGAACCCCGGGGGCACCGCCTGTTTCACCTACATGCCGAGCCCGCTGCCGTACAACATCAACGTGGACGATCCGGGCTGCGGCGCCAACTGCAATCAGAGCTTCGTGCTCGACGTCGCGATCACGCTGACGGTGAACACCGAGCAGGTCGATCCCATCACGGGGCAGGTGCAGACCGAGACCAAGGCGCTGCTGAACGTGTCGCCCCGCAACGTCTTCAACACCTGGCAACTCGCCAGCCTCGGCGAGGAGGGCGAAAACCGCCTTCAGCCGATGCCCAATTCAGTGAAGCTGCTGCTGCCATGACACCAGTCTCCATGCCGGCGCGCGCCGGGAACGAGCGGGGCGTCGCGCTCATCCTGGCGATGTTCATGATGATGGCGCTGTCGACCGTCGCGGCCTCGACGATGTTCCTGTCGCAGACCGAGACCTACTCGAGCCAGAACTACCGGCTGATGTCGCAGGCGCGCTACGGCGCCGAATCGGGCATCCAGAAGGCGTCCAACTACCTGCTCTACACCTACGTCGAACCGTCCACCGGCGGCGCCGACTCGATCGCGAACTACGACACCGCGGTCTCACCGGTGACCTACAACGGCCAGCCCGTCGTGCTGTCGGCCAACGCCGAGGTCGCCTCCAACTACCCGGTGGCGGCCGCGCAGACGGCGTTCAACAACGCCGTGCACGGCACCCTGGCCTCCGGCACCGCCTCGGTGGAGTTCTCCCCGTATGCCACCTTGATGTCGATGGAAGAGGTGCCGGGCGCCCAATCGATCGACGGCCAGCCCTTCACGCTGCAGACGTGGCAGATCACCTCGACCGGATCGATCCAATCGGGCAGCCGGACGGCCGAAGTCGAGGTCACCGCGACGCTCGATACGCAGAAGCTCTCGATGGCGACTTCGTCGCTGACCTACGCGGCGTTCGCGACGGCGGCCACCTGCGGCGCGCTGCGGTTCTCCGGCGGGGCGTCCACGAAGAGCTACGACTCGAGCCTGGTCACCAATCCGTCCGCCGCGATCACGGTCGCCAACGGCGGACTGCAGAGCGCCAACGGCAACGTCGGCACCAACGGCAACCTGACCGAGAGCGGCGGCGCCACGATCAACGGCACGCTGTCGACGCCGCGGGTCGGGGTGGGCAGCTGCAGCTCCGGGAACGTGACCGCCCAGACCGCGAGCGGCGGCGCGACCGTGACGGGCGGCCTCGTGCAGCTCCCGCAGGCGGTCGTGGTGGCGTCGCCGTCGATCACCGATCCCGGCGCGCCGACCAGCAACCTGAGCGTGTCGTCGATGACCACCTGCGCGGCGCTCGGGTTGTCGGCGCCCGCCACCTGCGCGGGCACGACCGCGGGTGCCGGCAGCGGTCTGACCGTCACCCCCAACGGCGCCACCATCAACTGGGGCAACCTGTCGCTCTCCGGCGGCGGCAAGATCGTGATCAACGGCGGGGCCTACAATCTGAACAGCGTCAGCGTGTCGGGCGGCGGCTCGATCACGACCAACGGCTCGATTGCCATGACCGTCAAGAACTCGATGAGCGTGTCCGGAGGCGGCAGCCTGAACATCAACAGCGGGTCGGCCGTGGCGATGAACATCGTGACGACGGCCACCGCGACCCCGATCAGCCTCAGCGGCGGCGCACTCGTGAACAACACGATGGATCCGGCGAACTTCGTGATCCAGTACGCCGGCACCGGCACGTTTGCCATGAGCGGCGGTGCAAAGCAGGCGATGGTCGTCTATGCCCCGAACGCAACGATCAACTTGTCGGGCGGCTCGTCAATCTACGGAGCGGTGGTCGGGAAGACGCTCAACGACAGCGGCGGCACGACGATCTACTACGATCGCCATCTTGCGAGCAATTCGATCTTCTCGACCAACGCTTACCAGCCCGGCAACCCGATGCTGAGCTCGTTCAGCTGGAAGCGGTTCTAGAACGCGCGGCTCAGGAACCACAGCGCGGCGAGCACGGCGGCCCACACCACCATCACCTTCGTGTAGCTCCCCGCCATCGGCGTGCGGCCGCCGCCGCGATCGATTCTCACAATTCGGCACTCCGCCGGGCCAGCGTGCGCTCCGCCTCGGCCAGCGTCTCGGTCGCGCCGCGCCACCACCCGGCATCCGCGTCGAGCTGCGCGCGCGACAGCGCGAGGGCGCGCCCGGTCTCTTCGGGCGCCGGGCCGCCGGTCGTCCGCCGTACCGTCACGAAATGCCGCGGGCTGAGAATCACGGCGAGCTCGGCCTCCGAATAGGCGACCGGCCCACCCACTATAGCCCGCGACGCCCGTGCCAACAGCTCGGAGACCGGCGCCTCCGGCGATTCGGCACGCGCGGCCACCAGCCGCGTGCAGATCGCGTGCGCCGCCGTGAACGCAATCCCGTGATCCCTCACGAGCGTGTCGGCCAGCTCGGTCAGCGTCGTCCAGCCCTCGCCGGCGCGGGCCTCGAGCGCCGCGGGGACGAACTCGGCGGTGGCTACCGCAGCCGCCACCAGGTGCACCGCGCGCATGGCGTCGCGAAAGGCCGCGAACACCAGCGGCTGCAGATCGTCTTCGGTATCGACGATGTCGCCAAACGGCGTGTTGTGAACGACCGTCGCCACCGCCTGCGCCTGGCCGAGCGCCTTGCTGGCCAGCGCGCGCGCGTGCTCGAGCGCGACCGGGTTCCGCTTCTGCGGCATGATGCTGCTGGTCTGCACGAAGCCGTCGCCGAGCCGCAGATAGCCGAACTCGGCGGTCGACCACAGCAGCAGATCCTGCAGGACGCGGCCGAGCCCCGCGACGAGGACGATGGCCGCCGACGTGCTCTCGAGCAGGTAGTCGGCCGTGGCAATGCTGCCGAAGGTGTTCCCGGTCGGTCCGTCGAAGCCGAGCAGCCGCGCGGTCTCCCGGCGATCGATCGGGAAGCCGGTCCCCGTGATCGCGCAGGCGCCGAGCGGGCAGCGGTTGGTCCGTTCGTAGGCCCCCTTCAAACGCTGCAGATCGCGCTCGAGCTGCTCGACCGCGGCGAGCAGGTAGTGCGCGACGGTCGTCGGCTGCGCGCGCTGCGTGTGCGTGTGGGCGGCGAGGATCGTGCCGGTGTGCGCCGCGGCGACGCCGAGCAGCGAATCGCGCAGCTCGAAGCTGGCCGCCGCGAGCCCGAGCACGAGCTCCCGCAGCCGCATGCGGTACATCGTCATGTCGATGTCGTTGCGGCTGCGCGCCGTGTGCAGCCGGCCGGCCGCCGCCTCGCCGCACGAGGCGGCCAGCAGGCGTTCGACATGGAAGAAGAGATCCTCGCAGGTGCCGTCGTAGGGCGCACGCCGGATCTCGTCGCGCGAGACGGCGTCGAGCGCCGCGCGGATTGCGTGGGCGTCGGCGGCCGAGACGATGCCCTGCGAGCGGAGCATGACGAGGTGCGCGTACTCGACCGCCATCAGCGGATCGAGCAGCAGCTCTTTGGCGTCGGCGAAGTTTTCGCTCAGGACGTACGTCACGTACTCCGGGGCGAAACCCATTGCGGAAGTATATCGACTTCGGGGTCCGGGGTTCAGGGTGCCGCGCTCGATCCGTCCGGCGGTCCGAACGCCCGGCGCGCGGTGTGCTGTCTGGGGGCGGCGCCCGGAACCAGAACCTGCGCCCCGAAGCCGACCGGCTATAATCCGCGCATGAACGACCTGATGTTCGCCGTCGGCCTTGCGACATCGAGCGCGACGGCACCCGCGGCGCGAGCGACGACAAGGCGAGGGCATCGATCCTGGCCGCCAATCTGATTCGCCTGAAAGAAGCGGATTTCCAGTACCGCACCGAGGGCATCTTCGACGAGATGGACGACAGCCGCGCGCACGGACGCGACGAGCGCGCCGGCGTGAAGCGGTGCTTCGAAGGTCTCGAGTACCAGTACCGGCTGATCACGGCGCTGTCGTCCAGGCCGTAGCAGCCCTCCGCCGCCCGCATCGGCGAGCGGTCCGGTTCCCCGTCCCATGCCGGTGGACTTCATCCGATCGAGACCGCCGCGCGGCGAGGTCCGCGCACCGCGCATCGCGCGCGACGAGCGCCTCCTCGCATCGGTGATGCAGGACGCAGCCCGCTTTCCGGGCGGGCACGCCGCCGGGCTGGCATCGCCTGCCTCGGAAGGCGAGATCGCCGCGCTGCTGCGTGAAGAGGCCGCCGTGCTGCCGATCGGCGCGCAGTCGTCGCTGACCGGCGGCGCCACGCCGATGGGCGAGGTCGTGATCGGCACCGCACGGCTCGATCGCGTGCTGGAGATCGGCGAGGGGTGGGTGCGCGTCCAGCCGGGCGTGACCATCGCCGAGCTGGACGAGGCGCTCGCGCCGCGGCGGGCGTTCTATCCGCCGGCCCCCACCTTTGCGGGCGCGACGATCGGCGGCACGGTCGCCACCAACGCCGCCGGCGCGGCGACCTTCAAGTACGGCACGACGCGCGACTGGGTCGAGGCGCTCACGGTCGTGCTCTCCTCGGGCGACGTGCTCGACCTCCGGCGCGGCGAGGCGCGCGCCCGCGCCGGGCGCTTCGATCTGAAGCTGGGGGCGGGCACGATACGAATCGAGGTCCCGCGCTACCGCATGCCCGCGCTGCCGAAGCTGTCGGCCGGATACTTCGCCGCGCCCGATATGGATCTGATCGATCTGTTCATCGGCGCCGAAGGCACGCTCGGCATCGTCACCGAGATTACCCTGCGTACCGTGCCGGACCGGCCGGCGGCCTGCCTGGCGCTGGCCTCCTTCGCGAACCGCGAGGCGGCGCTCGGCTGCGTGGCGACGCTGCGCCGCGAGGCGGCGGCCACATGGCGGACGCGCGATCCGTGCGGCATCGACGCCGCCGCGATGGAGGGCCTGGACGCCCGATCGCTCGCGCTGCTGCGCGAGGACGGCGTCGATCGCCGGTGCGGCGTGGTGCTGCCCGCCGGGGCGGCGGCCGCGCTGCTCGTCACGCTCGAGCTGCCCTCAGGCGCCACGGCGAGCCAGGCATACGAGGAAATCGGACGCGCGCGCGAGCCGGGCGCCGCCGACGGCCCGCTCGTCCGCTTCTGCCGCCTGTTGGACGGCTGCGGCGTGCTCGGTGACGTGGAGATGGCCCTGCCGGGCGATGCGGCACGCTCGGCGCAGCTGATCGCGGTGCGCGAGGCGATCCCGGCCGCGGTCAACCAGCGGGTCGGCCGGGCGGCGGCGATCGACCCGAGGATCGAGAAGACGGCCGGCGACTTCGTCGTGCCGTTCGATCGGCTCGGAGAGCTGCTCGCGGCGTGGGACGCGGAGATCGCGCGGCGCGGGCTCGACGGGGCGGTATGGGGCCATGTCTCGGACGGCAACGTTCATCCGAACGTGATCCCGGCGACCTTCGCCGACGTGGCGTCGGGGAAGGCGGCCGTCGGAGCCGTCGGCCGCGTGGCGATCGCGCTCGGCGGGTCGCCGCTGGCCGAGCACGGCGTCGGCCGCAGCGCCGTGAAGCAGCGGCTGCTGGCCGATCTCTACGGCGAGGAGGCGATCGACCAGATGCGCCGCGTCAAGCGCGCGCTGGATCCGTCGTGGAAGCTCGCGCCGGGCGTCCTATTTCGGCCCTAGCCAGCGGTCGCGGAACGCCCGCTGGGCGGGCGTGAGCGGCGTGCCGGACAGCTCCGCCGGGACCGCCTCGATCGCCGGGTCCTCGACGAGCAGGACCTGCCCTTCTTTCGCATGGCCCGACCGATCGGCAAAGGCGATCGCGATCCGCTCGCCCGGCTTGTGCTTCGCGAGCACCGCGTCGACGTCCGCGGCCGAGGCCACCGCCTGGCCGTCCAGCCCGCGGAGCCGGTCATCCTGCTCGAGCCCGGCGGCGTACACGGGCCAGTCCTGCCCGACCAGCGTCGCGACGGTCAGCGCGCCGCCGCTCGCGTCGAACCGCAGGTCGCCCAGCCACGCGCGTCCGGGGTTGCGCTTGCGGAGCACGAGGCCGGCGCGGCCGAGCAGCCGCGCGTAATCGGCCACCTCGTGCCCTGCGATGTAGCGGGCGAAGAAATCGCGCGCGAACGCGCGGTCGCCGCTCACCTCCGCCAGCGTCGCCTCGGCGTCGGCCAGCGTATAGGGATGGTCGACGTAGCCCGGGCGCGCGCCGCCCGGTTTGCCGTACTTGCGCCACATCGCCTGCATGAAATCGTCGAGCGAGACGCTGCTGTCGGAACGATCGCGCAGCGTCAGGTCGAGCGCCAGCGCGATGGCGCCGCCGAACGGATAGTATGAGATGAAGGTCCGCGGCCAGTTGGTGCGATCGATCGGCCGTCCACCATCGGTGAACGGCGCCATGCGGCTCATCTCGACCGCCGACCGCTCGAGATGCGCCGGGCTGAGCGCGACGCTCCCGATCAGCCCCGTAAACGTGTTCAGGGTGCGCGGCAGGTCCACGATCTGCGCGCGGCGCAGCACCAGCGGACCGTAATACTGCGTGAAGCCTTCGGCGAGCCAGAGCAGATCGCTCATGTTCGCGCGGTCGAAGTCGAACGGCTCGAGGCCCGCCGGCCGGATGCGTTCGACATTCCAGCCGTGGAAGAACTCGTGGGCCACCGTGTCGAGGAGCCGCAGCCGGTCGTGCGCCAGGGATCCGGATGCCGTGATGACGGTGCTGTTGCGGTGCTCCATGCCGTCGCCGTTCGCCCACGGCAGGTAGTCGGCGAGGAAGATGTAGTAGCCCGGCTCGTACTCGGGGTACTCGCCGTAGATGAAGCCTTCCTGTTCGACGATGGTGCGCACGTCCTCCGCGAAGGCGTCGAGCTCCGCCTCGGTGCCCAGATGGTGCACGGCCAGCCGGAAATGGCGATCGCCGACCTCGAACTCCTTCAGCGATCCGCCCCCGAACTCCAGCGGGCTGTCCATCAGGTACTGCAGGTTGGGCGCGGCCAGCTCCGCCTGACGGCCGCCGGGCCGCAACTGCGAGGCGACGCCCCAGTAGGCGTTGGGCGGCTGCGTCAGGATGATGCGAACCGGCTGCAGCTCGAGCCCCCGCGCCCACATGATCGCCGCCGGCATGTTGATGTGCGCGTGCGTGTCGTCTATCGAAAGATAGGTGCCGTCGATCCTGTCGCCGTAAACCTTGTACTTCACCGTCACGCTCGCGCCGAAGCCGCTCACGTTCCAGCCGGACGGGTCGGGGCGCGTGGTCGGAATCTCGGCGCCGGCGGCGCCGAATGCGTGGACGTCGTACACGTTCTTCGCGAATTCATGCAGCGAGTAGCGCCCGGGCGACGACCGGCTCATCCGCAGCTCGAGCGTCGGCTGCGTGAGCCCGCTGAACGTCGCTTCGACCTGCATCCAGCGGTGCTGCGGTTCGGGAAACGACAGGCGGTAGACGATCGGCCCGGTCGGTGCCGGCGGCGCCGGCGCCGGCGCACCGGCCGCGGACGGCGTCTGCACCGGCGGCGCGGCCGGCGGGGCCTGCGCGCGCAGCGGGAGGACGGGCGTGGCCAGCGAGGCCAGCGCCAGAGTACCGGCGAGAAGGGCGATGAGCGTCTTCACGTCGCGATGCTAGCACGCCGCGCCGCGGCGCGCGCCAGAGCCGAATCGTCCGGCTGGCAGCCGTCACGACGCGCGTCGATCGCCGGGATCGCCGGTCGCGCGAAACGACCGGCGGCCGTCGCGGCGCGGTCAGGCGGCGGGCGGCGGCTCCGCGAGCGCCTGCGCGACGAAGTCGGGTTCCGGAATCGCCCCGAGAATCTCGACCTGGTCGTTGACGACCGTCTTCGGCACGCCGCTGACCTGGTAGCGCCGCGCCAGATCCGGGAACTCCGTCGCCTCGATGGCGTAGGCCGTGACCTGCGGGCTCGCAAACGCCATCTCGTGCGCCAGCGCCACCGCTCGCGGACAGTGAGGGCAGGTCGGGGTCGTGAACACCCGCATGGTGAGCGGCCGATCCAGCGCCGCGAGCGCCGCGCGGCTGTCCGGCGCGAGGCGCGACGGGCGGCCGCCTGCGAGCAGCACCGCCTGCACGAGCGAGACGAACTCGTAGCCCGCCGGCGTGCCGAGAAAGCGCATGCGCGAATCGAGCAGCGCGCCGGCCTCTTCGTAGACCACGGCCACGGCCGGCACCCGGTCGATGCCGTACAGCGCGACCCGATCCTTGTCGAGAACGAAGTTGACCTCTTCGACGGTGATCTTGTCCGAGAGCACCGGCAGCTCGTCGAGAATCTGCCGCGTCGGCAGGCAGGTCGGGCAGTCGAGCGTCTGGGTGAAGAACAGCAGGCGCACCGGCCGCGTCATCTCGGCGAACGACTCGCGAAGCACATCCTGATCGGCAGAAGCGATGAGAGCCATGGATCTGATTATGAGGGCGCCGGGGGGCCGGGTGCCAGCGTGCCGGGGAGGTGCCCGGGGTGCCGGGGGCCGGGGGCTGCGATAAGATGCGATCGGGCATGAGCGAACGGAAATACCGCCAGCGCGGCTACCAGGACGAACCTCGGCCCAAGGCGCCGAAGGTGCAGCGTGCGCAGGAGCCGCGCGCACCGGGGCGCGAGCTGCAGAGCGCGGCCGGCCCGAAGACGCCGAACCTGATGGCGTCGCACGAGGTCTTCCGCTGTGCCCGCTGCGGCAACCGGCTGTCGCTGCCGGTTGCACCCGATGCCCGCTGCAGCCGCTGCAGCGTCGACCTGCACGCCTGCCTCCACTGCGTCTGGTTCGACACCAGCGCCCGCTTCGAGTGCGCCAACAGTTCGGTGACCGCGCGCGTGGCACCCAAGGACGCACGCTGCACCTGCCCGTTCTTCGCGCCGCGCACGACGATCGAGCGGCAGACCGGAACCCAGGGGCCGACCAGCGCCCGGCAGGCCTTCGACGATCTGTTCAAGTGAGCTCGGCAGGCGCGAAAGCCTGCACGGCGCTCGGCATCGGGTGCTCGGACAGCACCCGGCATTTCCGCCACGCGCGTGGCGCCCAGCCACCCGGCGCCCGGTACTCCCGCCCCCGCAGAGTGGTACTCTTGTCCCGCTTCCCCAACCAGGAGTTGCTCATGACGCTGGTGCGCCGGGCCGCCCTTGCGCTCACCCTCGCCGGCGCCGCGCCAATCGGCGCCGCCACCGCTCACGCGCAGACGAAGCGGCCGATGACGCTCGTCGACGTCGCCTCACTGCCGCGCGCGCTGGATCCGGCGATCGCCCCCGACGGCTCTGCCGTCACCTACATGCGGCAGGCGCCCGACTGGGCGAGCAGCCGGTACGTCAGCCATATCTGGAAACAGTCGACCGCCGGCGGACCGCCGGTACAGCTCACCAGCGGGAGCGGCACCGAAGCGGTCGCGCGGTGGTCGCCCGACGGCCGCACGATTGCGTTCTGGCGCGCCGGCCAGCTCTGGCTCGTTCCCGCCGAGGGCGGCGATCCGCGCCAGCTCACGACGCACGCGACCGTCGTGCTCCCCTCGCCTGCTCCCGCGTGGTCGCCCGACGGCGCGGCGCTCTACTTCGTCGCACCCGATCCGCCCACGGCCGAGGAGCGCGAGCGGCTGCGGCTGCGCGACGATGTCGAGCAGCCCGACGATGAGTACAAGCAGCGGCAGTTGTGGAAGGTGGCCGTGCCGACCGGCGCCGAGCAACAGGTCACGACCGGCGATATGACGGTGCTGTCCTTCCGCGTCTCGCGCGACGGCAGCGGGCTCGTCGTGGAACGCGCCCCCTCGCCGCTGGCGGTCGACACCTTTCGCGCCGAGGTCTGGCTGATGGACGCCGATGGCGGCCGCGCGCGCGCCCTCACCCGCAACGTCAACTTCGAGGATACGCCCGAGCTCTCTCCCGACAATTCGCAGGTGCTCTTCCTCGCCGACATGAACGATCGGTTCGAGCCGTACTACAACACCGCGCTGTTCGTCGTGCCCGCCGAGGGCGGGACGCCGGCGCGCGTCCTGCCCGACACCTATTCCTTCGATCGCGCATCCTGGGGGCTCGATGGCCGGACGATCATCGCAGTCGTCAACATGGGCGTGCGCAACGAGATCGTGAAGATCGACCTGCCCACCCGCGCGGTGACGCAGCTGACCGGCGGCGATCACTCGATTCCGTCCCCGCCGGCGCCGGCATGGACCGGCGTCGACCCACGCTCCGGGCTCGTCGCCTTCATCATGGAGGAGCCGACGCGCTACGGCGAGATCTGGACGCTGCCCGCCTCGGGCGGGGCGCCCGCCGTCCGGGTCACCAGCGTGTACGAGGCGCTCGAGCGCGACTTCGCGCTGCCGCGGCAGGAGAAGGTCGCGTGGACGAGCGCCGACGGCGCGACGATCGAGGGCCTGCTCTTCTACCCAATCGACTATCGCCCGGGCGTTCGATAT
Organism: Acidobacteriota bacterium; assembly: GCA_020850715.1. GTDB lineage: Bacteria > Acidobacteriota > Vicinamibacteria > Vicinamibacterales > CAVVIG01 > JADZED01. Next base: position 14,450 of record JADZED010000045.1, on the reverse strand, counting down.
CCGGTGGTCGTGCAACTGCACGGCGGGCCGAACGAAGCCGACCGGTTCGGCGCCGGCGTCGGCTTCCTGATCAACTACCTTCCGGTGCTCGCCGCGAAGGGCTATGTCGTCTTCCGCCCGAACTACCGCGGCAGCATCGGCTACGGCAACGCCGCCTACCGCGACATCGTCGGCGGCTACTTCAACCACATGCACCTGGACGTGATGACCGGACTCGATCACCTGATCGCGATCGGCCTGGCCGATCCCGACAAGCTGGCGGTGAGCGGCTTCAGCGCGGGTGCGCACCTGGTGAACAAGCTGATCACGTTCACCGATCGCTTCAAGGCCGCGTCGTCGATGGCCGGAGCGGCGAACTGGATCTCGCTCTACGGACAGACCGATCAGCGAGCGAATCGGACGATCTACTTCGGCGGGACGCCGTGGCAGCGCGATGCGCCGATCGGCGTCTACTGGAACAGCTCGCCGATCAAGGACGTGGCGAACGTGAAGACGCCGACGATCTTCTTCGTTGGCGAGAACGACGAGCGCGTGCCGCTCGGGCAGTCGCAGGAGATGTCGCGCGCGCTGCGCGCCAACGGTGTGCCCACGCGCCTGTATGTCGCGCCGCGCGAGGGCCACGGCTGGGCTGAGCCGCGGCACAACCTGTTCAAGGCCAATGCGGAGCTGGAGTGGTTCGAGCGGTACGTCGCGGGACGATCGTACGAGTGGGTGCGCGTGCCCGACGATGTGAGCGGCGATTCGCGTTAGCCGGATTCGATCGCTGGCGGAAGTCCGGCGCTGGAGTTGCGCTTTTCCGACCTCGACGTATAATCGACGGACGTCTTCGCTCGACGTGTTGAATCCGACGGATGTCCCAGGTCTTCCACCGCAGCACGAACACGATCGCGCGTGTCAGCATCTTCGGCGCGATCTTCATCATCGCCGGCCTGCTCGCTCTCGCTGCCGAAGTCTCCCGCTCGCCGTGGGTGACCGAGGCCCAGGTCGCGCGCGAGCAGCCGATACAGTTCAGCCACGAGCGTCACGTCGCGGGTAATGGCATCGACTGCCGCTACTGCCACACATCTGTCGAAAAATCGTCATTTGCCGGAATTCCGCCGACGAAGACCTGCATGAACTGCCACTCGCAGATCTTCGCCGACAGTCCGTTCCTCGAGCCGGTGCGCGCAAGCTTCCGGACCGGAGAGTCGATCCGGTGGACGCGCGTGCACGACCTGTCGGACTTCGTCTATTTCGACCACAGCATTCACATCAACAAGGGCGTCGGCTGCACCACCTGCCACGGCCCGGTCGACCGGATGCCGCTCATGTGGCAGGAGAGCTCCCTGCAGATGGAGTGGTGCCTCGACTGCCACCGCGAGCCCGAACGTTTCGTGCGGCCGCGCGGCGAGGTGTTCAACGTCGACTACGTGCCGCCTGCCGACCAGCTCGCGCTCGGACGCCAGCTGGTCGCCGAATACCAGATTCAGAGACTGACGAGCTGTTCGACGTGTCACAGATGAGCCGCGACGACCAACGGGACCCGAACGCCGAGCCGCGAACGAACCCAGCCCCCCGTATCCTGAACGTCGACGCCGTCCCGGCGGGCGCGGCACCCGTGCCGGCCAGGTTCTGGCGCACTCTCGAGGAGCACGCCGGCGACTCGCGGTTCGATGCGTTCGTGCGGCAGGAGTTCCCATCGCAGGTCGAGGCGATCGTCGATCCGGTGCAGCGGCGCACCTTCCTGAAGCTGATGGGCGCGTCGATGGCGCTCGCCGGCTTCAGCGCGTGCACACGCCAGCCCGCCGAGCCGATCGTGCCCTATGTCCGCCAGCCCGAAGAGCTGATCCCCGGCAGACCGCTGTTCTACGCGACCGCCATGTCGCTCGGCGGCGTGGCGTCGGGCCTGCTCGTCGAGTGCCACGAGGGGCGGCCGACCAAGGTCGAAGGCAACGCGCTGCACCCGGGCAGCCTCGGTGCGGCCGACGTCTTCGGGCAGGCCGCAATCCTTGGTCTCTACGATCCGGATCGCGCGCGCACGCTCACCCGCCTGGGCGAGATCCAGGCGTGGCCGTCGTTTCTCGGCGCCATGCGCGCCGCCCTCACGGCGCAGACGCCGCTGCAAGGCGCCGGCATCCGAATCCTGACCGAGTCGATCGCTTCGCCGACGCTCGGCGCGCAAATCCACGAGATCCTCGCGCGATTTCCGTCCGCGCGCTGGCACCAGTGGGATCCGGCGAGCGGCGACCAGGCTCGGGCGGGCACGAAGCTCGCGTTCGGCGAGTACCTCGGCGTCCAGTACCACTTCGACCGGGCCGACGTGGTCCTCACGCTGGACGCCGACGTCCTGAGTTGCGGGCCGGGCAGCCTGCGGTACGCGCGCGACTTCGCCGCGCGGCGGCGGCCGGGCGACCGGCCCATGAACCGGCTCTACGCCGTCGAGGTGATGCCGACGCCGACCGGGGCGCGGGCGGATCACCGGCTGGCGCTCCGGCCGGGCCAGATCGAACCGGCGGTCCGGCGGCTCGCCGCCGCCGTGGGCGCGCCGGGGGCGGCATCGGTCGACAGCGGCCGGTCCGCCGCGTTCGTCGATGCGGTCGCGGCGGACCTGCGCGCGCACCGCGGCGCCTGCCTGGTGGTGGCCGGCGCCGAGCAGTCGCCGGCGGTCCATGCGCTGGCGCACGCGATCAACGGCGCTCTCGGCAACATCGGCCGCACGATCACCTATACCGATCCGGTCGAGGTGGAGCCGACCGATCAGCTCGCCTCGATCCGGGCGCTCGTGGACGACATGAACGCAGGACGCGTCGATCTCCTCGTCGTCGTGTCCGGCAATCCTGTCTACACGGCGCCGCCCGATCTGAAGTTCGGCGACGCGATGGGCCGCGTACCCGTCCGCGTCCACCTGAGCCTGCACGAAGACGAGACCTCGGCGCTGTGCCACTGGCAGATTCCGGAGTCGCACTTCCTCGAGAGCTGGAGCGATGCACGGGCGTTCGACGGGACCGTCTCGATCGTCCAGCCGGTGATCGCCCCGTTGTACGAAACCAGGTCGGCCCACGAGCTGCTCGCGGCTCTGAGCGAGCGACCCGAGCGGTCGGCCTACGACATCGTCCGGGGCTTCTGGAGCCGGGAGACGATCACCCCGGAGTTCGAGGCCCGCTGGCGCCGTTGGGTTCACGACGGCGCGGTGCCCGACACGGCGTTCGCGCCGAAGGCCGTCGGCGGGGCTGCCGTGCCGCCTCCGGGGGCAGATGGCCCGGCAGCGGCCGGCGGATTCGAGATCGCCTTCCGCGCCGATCCGTCGGTGCTCGACGGCCGCTTCGCCAACAACGGCTGGCTGCAGGAGCTTCCGAAGCCGATCACGCGGCTCACGTGGGACAACGCCGTGCTGGTGAGTCCGGCGACCGCCGCCCGGCTCGAGGCCGGCGGCATGCCGGCGACGACGGGCGGCGAGCACGGGCAGATCATCAGCGACGTGGTCGAGGTGCGGTGCCAGGGGCGATCGGTCCAGGGGGCGTTGTTCGTGGTGCCGGGGCACGCCGACGACTGCGCGACGGTGCACCTGGGCTTCGGCCGCACGCGCGGCGGCCGCGTGGCGCCCGGCGTCGGCTTCGACGCCAACGCGCTGCGCGCGGCCTCGGCCCTGTCGTTTGCCGCCGGCGCCGAGATCGTCAAGACCGGCCGCACCCATCCGCTGGCCTGCACGCAGTATCACTTCCTGATGGAAGGGCGGCACACGGTTCGCGCCGTCACGCTCGAGGAGTTCGAGCGCGATCCGGCGGCGATGACCGAGGGCGACGAGACGCCGCCGAAGACGCTGACGCTCTATCCCGAGTTCCCGTACGACGGCTACAAGTGGGGAATGGCGATCGACGTCAACGCGTGCATCGGCTGCAATGCCTGCGTGGTCGCCTGCCAGGCCGAGAACAACATCCCGGTCGTCGGCAAGGAGCAGGTGCTGCGCGGCCGCGAGATGCACTGGATCCGGATCGACACCTATCACCGCGGGCCGGCGGAGCGCCCGGAGACCTTCTTCCAGCCGGTGCCCTGCATGCAGTGCGAGAACGCGCCGTGCGAAGTCGTCTGCCCGGTCGGGGCGACCGTCCACAGCCACGAGGGGTTGAACGACATGGTCTACAACCGCTGCGTGGGAACGCGCTACTGCTCGAACAACTGCCCGTACAAGGTGCGCCGCTTCAACTTCCTGCTCTATCAGGACTGGGATACGCCGAGCCTGAAGCTGGGGCGCAACCCGGACGTGACGGTGCGCAGCCGCGGCGTCATGGAGAAGTGCACCTACTGCGTGCAGCGGATCAATGAAGCCAAGATCGACGCGGAGAAGGAGGGCCGGACCGTGCGCGACGGCGAGATTCAGCCGGCGTGCGCGCAGACCTGTCCGGCCGAGGCGATCGTCTTCGGCAACCTGAACGATCCCGGCAGCCGCGTGTCGGCGCTGAAGGCGTCGGAGCGCAACTACGCGCTGCTCGGCGAACTCAACACCCGCCCGCGCACCACCTATCTCGGGGCGGTGCGCAACGTGAACGCGGAGATCGGCGAATGAGGCTGCGCCACGACGCCGCCGGAGCACGGACGCGCGCGCCGCAGCGGCCCGGCATCGGGCAGGGCGTCCTCATCGGATGGCCGAAGGCCGCGCACCTCGAGGCCGCCGCGGAGCACGCATGAACGAGGGACTCGAGCCCGTGGCGGATTCGAACGGCGGGGCGATGGAGGTCGCCACGCGCGACGTCATCGCGCCGGGCCACACCTTCAGCACGGTCACCGACAAGATCAGCTCGATCGTCTTGGCGCGCAGGACGCCGCCCGGCTGGTGGTTCGGCTTCGCCGCCGCCTTCCTCCTGACGAACCTGCTGATGCTGGCGGTCGCCTACCTGGTCCTGAAGGGCACCGGGATCTGGGGCGTGAACGTGCCGGTCGGCTGGGGGTTCGCGATCGTCAACTTCGTCTGGTGGATCGGCATCGGCCACGCCGGCACGCTGATCTCGGCGATTCTGCTGCTGCTCAAGCAGAGCTGGCGCACCTCGATCAACCGCTTCGCCGAGGCGATGACGCTCTTCGCGGTGGCCTGCGCGGGCCTGTTTCCGATCCTCCACACCGGGCGTCCGTGGCTCGCAATCTACTGGTTGTTCCCGTACCCGAACACGATGGGGATCTGGCCTCAGTTCCGCAGCCCCCTCATCTGGGACGTCTTCGCGGTCTCGACCTACGCGACCGTGTCGCTGCTGTTCTGGTTCGTCGGGCTCATTCCCGATCTGGCGACCCTGCGCGACCGCTCGCAGTCGCGGGTGGGCCGCGTGGTCTACGGGATGCTCGCCATGGGCTGGCGCGGCTCGTCGATGCACTGGCACCGCTACGAGACGGCCTACCTGCTGCTGGCCGGCATCGCCACCCCGCTGGTCGTATCGGTCCACACGGTGGTCAGCTTCGACTTCGCGATCGCGATCCTGCCGGGCTGGCACACGACGATCTTCCCGCCCTACTTCGTCGCCGGCGCGATCTATTCGGGCTTTGCGATGGTCCTCACCCTGGCAATTCCCATCCGCGCGATCTACGGCCTCGAGGATTTCATCACCTCACGCCACCTGCAGAACATGGCGAAGGTGATGCTGGTCACCGGACTGGTCGTCGCGTACGGCTACCTCACCGAGGCGTTCATCGCCTGGTACAGCGCGGACCCGTTCGAGAGCTACGTGCCGTTCAATCGCGGAACCGGCTTCTACGCGTCCCAGTACTGGTCCCTCATCGCCTGCAACATCGTCGTGCCGCAGCTGCTCTGGTTCAAGAAGGTGCGGACCAGCACCCGGGCGCTCTTCACGATCGCGATTATCGTGAACATCGGCATGTGGCTCGAGCGCTACATCATCGTCGTCACGAGCCTGCACCGCGACTTCCTGCCCTCGTCCTGGGGCAACTACGCCGGGACGTTCTGGGACTGGTCCACGTTTGTCGGGACCCTCGGGCTCTTCCTCGCGCTGCTGTTCCTGTTCGTCCGCTTCCTGCCGATGATTTCGATCGCCGAGATGCGGGCGATGCTGCCGGAGGCGAAGGTGGAGGGCCGGGAATGACGCCGGCCCGGTCGTCGCTCTACGGACTGATGGCGGAGTTCGAGCATCCCTCCGACCTGGTCGAGGCGGCCCGCGCGGCCAGCAGCCAGGGCTACCGCTGCCTCGACGCCTACTCGCCGTTTCCGATCGAGGAACTGCACGAGGCGCTCGGATCGCCCCACACGCGGCTGCCGCTCGTGGTGCTGCTCGGCGGCCTCGTCGGCTGCCTGGGCGGCTACTTCCTGCAGTACTGGGTGTCGGTGATCGCGTACCCGATCAACGTCGGCGGCAAGCCGCTGCACAGCTGGCCGGCGTTCATCCCGGTGACCTTCGAGTGCACGATTCTCGGCGCGGCGCTCGCGGCGGTGCTCGGCATGCTCGCGCTGAACGGCCTGCCGCAGCCGTACCACCCGGTATTCAACGTGCCGCGCTTCGCGCTCGCGAGCCGCGATCGCTTCTTCCTGGTGATCGAGGCCGTCGATCCCAGGTTCGATCTGGAACAGACGACGGGGTTCCTGCAGTCGCTGCATCCCCGGGAGGTCATGACCGTCGATGACTAGCGCAAGGCCTGGCTCGATGGCGTGGCGGCGCCTGGCGCTGCTGCTCTGCCTGCTCCCGGTGTCGGCCGCCTGCCGCCAGGACATGCACAACCAGCCGAAGTACATCCCGCTGCGCGAGTCGGGCTTCTTCGACGACGGCCGCTCGGCACGTCCGCTGGTCGAGGGCACCGTCGCGCGGGGCCAGCTTCGCGACGACACGCTGCTGTACACCGGCAAGATCGACGGCGCCGACGCCGGGGTGCTGCCGTTCCCGGTCGACGCCCGGCTCATGGCGCGGGGCCGGGAGCGCTTCGACATCTACTGCGCGCCCTGCCACGGGCGCTCGGGCGACGGCGCGGGGATGGTCGTCCAGCGCGGCTACCGCCGCCCGCCGGCGCTGACCGACGAGCGGCTGCGCACCGCGCCGGCCGGCCACTTCTTCGACGTGATGACGAACGGCTTCGGCGCGATGCCCGATTACGCGGCGCAGGTCGACGCGCACGACCGCTGGGCGATCGTCGCCTACATCCGCGCGCTCCAGCTCGCCGCGCACGCGACCATCGACGACGTGCCGGCCGCCGAGCGCGGGAGGCTGCAGTAATGTCGGCCCTCGAACGCAACGCCGGGGAAGTCATTCCCGAGCTCGGACGCCATCAGCGGCCCCTGCTCGCCGCGGGGGCGCTCGGCCTGGCCGTGTGCGCCATCGGCTGGGTGCTCGAGCCCGCGCAGTTCTACCAGTCGTATCTGATGGCCTACATGCTGTGCCTCGGCGTGACGCTCGGCTGTCTCGCCCTGGGCATGGTGCACCAGCTCTCGGGCGGCGCCTGGGGCGTCGTGATCCGCCGGCCAATCGGCGCCGCGAGCCGCGTGCTGCCGGTCATGACGGTGCTGTTCCTGCCGATCGTGGCCGGGATGCAGGATCTCTACGTCTGGACCCGCCCCGGCGTGGTCGCGGGCGACGCGCTGCTGCAGCACAAGCAGCTGTACCTGAACGTGCCGTTCTTCCTCGCGCGCGCCGGCCTCTACTTCATCGCCTGGAACGTCATCTCGCACCTGCTCAACAAGTGGGGGCTCGAACAGGACCAGACCGGCGATCCGCAGATCGCCAGGCGGATGCAGCGGCTCAGCGCCGGCGGCCTGCTCGTCTACGGCCTGACCATCACGTTCGCCTCGTTCGACTGGCTCATGTCGATCGCGCCGCACTGGTACTCGACCATCTACGGCGTCATCATCATCGGCGGACAGGGGCTCTCGGCCATCGCCTTCCTGATCATCGTCCTCGAGTGGCTCAGCCGGCGGCCGCCGCTCGACACGATCATCGCCAAGTCGCACTTCCACGATCTCGGGAACCTGCTGCTCGCCTTCGTGATGCTCTGGGCGTACTTCTCGTTCTCGCAGTTCCTGATCATCTGGGCCGGCAACCTGCCGCGCGAGATCGAGTGGTACGTGCACCGGCTGCAGACCAGCTGGATGCTGCTCGGCGGCGGGCTGATCCTGTTCCATTTCGCGGTCCCGCTCGTTCTGCTGCTGCTGCGCGCGATGAAGCGCGAGGCGCGGCTGCTCGTCCGCCTCGCCGTCTTCATGCTGCTGGCGCGCCTGCTGGATCTCTACTGGCTGGTCGCGCCCGACTTCCATGAACGCGGCCTGGCGCTCAGCTGGCTCGATCTGGCGCTGCCGCTGTCGCTCGGCACGTTCTGGGCCGGCTGCTTCGTCTACCAGCTGCGCCGCCGGCCGATCCTGCCGGTGCACGATCCGGAGTTCGACGAGGCGCTGGGCGACATCCTCGAGCGCGGCCGCCGGCCGTCGACGGCGCATTGATCATGGCGAACCACGAAGACGTCCAGCTGCACGCCGAGGCGCACGCGCCCGAGCACGAAACGAGCGACGTCAATGTCCGCGGCATCCTCGCCTTCGTCGCGGCGCTGCTCGCGGTCGCGATCGCCGTCCATCTGTTGATCGGGCTGCTGTTCCTGTACTTCGCCGGCCGGGAGGCGCGGCCGGCCGAGGCGGCCTATCCGCTCGCGGCGGCCGAGGGCACGCGCGAGCCGCCCGCGCCGCGGCTGCAGGTGACGCCGCGCCAGGACATGCGCGAGCTCCGCGCACGCGAGGACGGCGTGCTCCGCTCCTACGGCTGGGTCGATCGGAGCGGCGGGATCGTGCGCATCCCGATAGACGAGGCGATGCGGCTCACGGTGGAGCGCGGGCTGCCCGCGCGGGGGGCTGCGGCACCATGAGGTCCATCCAGCGCTTCGACGCCTGTGCGTCCTTGGTGTCCTTCGTATGGTTCGTGGTGTTCGCGACGCCGGCCTTCGCCCAGATGGGCGGCGTGCCGGCGCCCGGCTACAAGACCGAAGCCGGCATGTCCTCATCGTCGCTGCCGCCGGCGCTGAAGGCGATCGGCTTCGATCAGCACATCGACGAGCGCCTGCCGCTCGACGTGCCCTTTACCGACGACGCCGGGCGCCAGGTCCGGCTCGGCGACTATTTCGGCAAGCGCCCGGTGGTGCTCACCTTCGCCTACTTCGAGTGCCCGATGCTCTGCACGATGTCGCTCAACGGCCTGGTGAGCGCGCTGAAAGTGCTGTCGCTCGAGCCGGGCGCCGACTTCGAGGTCGTCACGATCAGCTTCGATCCGAAGGACACGCCGGCGGCCGCCGCCGGGAAGAAGGCGCAGTACGTGGAGCGGTACCGCAACGACAGGGCCGCCGGCGCGTGGCATTTCCTGACGGGCGGCGAGGAGGCGATCCAGCGGGTCACCGGCGCCGCCGGCTTCCGCTACGCGTGGGACGAGGAGACGCAGCAGTTCGCCCATCCGACCGGCATCATCGTGGCCACGCCCGACGGCCGCCTCGCGCGGTATCTGTTCGGCATCGAGTACGGCCCGCGCGACCTGCGGTACGCGCTGGTCGAGGCGTCCGGCGGCAGGGTCGGCACGCCGGTCGATGCGCTGCTGCTCTACTGCTTTCACTACGATCCGATGACCGGGCGCTACGGCCTCGTCGTGATGCGCGCGATCCGCATCGCGGCCGCGGCGACCGTTCTCGCGCTCGGCGCCTTCATCGTCGTCATGGTGCGCCGCGAGCGCACCCGGGCACCCGGCGCACCCGGCGCCTCCAGTGCACCCGCCGGCGCACCCCGGTACCCCGGCACCTAACCCATCATGTGGTCTGGCAGTCCCCTCTTTCCCGAAGCCGCGTCGACGATCGCCTCGCGCGTCGACGCCGTGTTCTTCTTCCTGATCGGCGTGGCCGTCTTCTTCTCCGTGCTGATCGCAGCGCTGATCCTCCGCTTCGCGATCAAGTACCGGCGGCGCGCACCCGACGCCATCGGCGAGGTGATCACCGGCGGCGTGCTGCTCGAAACGATCTGGACGGCGGTCCCGCTCGCCATCGTGCTCATCAGCTTCGGCTGGGGCGCGAGCGTGTACTTCGCGATGTCGCGGCCGCCGGAAGAGACGCTCGACATCTACGTCGTCGGCAAGCAGTGGATGTGGAAGTTCCAGCATCTCGACGGCCAGCGCGAGATCAACGAGCTGCACGTGCCGGTCGGACGGGCGGTGAAGCTGACGATGACGTCCGAGGACGTCATCCACGACTTCTTCGTGCCGGCGTTCCGCACCAAGGCGGACGTGATCCCGGGGCGCTACACGACGATCTGGTTCGAGCCGACCAAGGCGGGGCGCTACCAGCTGTTCTGCGCCGAGTACTGCGGCACGCGCCACTCGGGGATGATCGGCCAGGTGGTCGTGATGGAGCCGACCGACTATCAGGCCTGGCTCAGCGGCGGGCCGCAGGAAGGCTCGCTGGCGTCGCGCGGCGAGAAGCTGTTCTCCGATCTGGCGTGCAACACCTGCCATCGTCCCGACACCCAGGGCCGCGGCCCGGCGCTCGACGGGCTGTTCGGCAAGACCGTGACGCTGCAGGGCGGCGAGACGGTCACCGTCGACGAGGCCTACCTCCGCCAGTCGATCCTGACGCCGGCGGCGAGGATCACGGCCGGCTTTCAACCGATCATGCCCACGTTTCAAGGGCTCGTCACCGAGGAGCAGCTCCTGGAGCTGGTCGAGTACGTGAAGGCGCTCCGGAGCCGATAAGAGATGCAGACCACCGTCGCCGCCCTGCCGCCCCGCCACTACCTGAACGACGGGTTCGGCATCCGATCCTGGCTGTTCACGCGCGACCACAAGCGGATCGCGCTGCTGTACCTGGCGACCATCACGCTGTTCTTCTTCATCGGCGGCGCGATGGCGGTGCTGATCCGCCTCGAGCTCGCGACGCCGGCCGGCGATCTCGTCACCGACGAGACCTATAACAAGCTCTTCACGATGCACGGCGTGATGATGGTGTTCTTCTTCCTCATCCCGTCGATCCCGGCCACGCTCGGCAACTTCCTCGTGCCGCTGATGATCGGTGCGAAGGACCTCGCGTTCCCGAAGCTGAACCTCCTGAGCTGGTACATCTTCGTCGTCGGCGGCCTGTTCACGCTCTACGCGCTCATCTCGGGCGGCGTCGACACCGGCTGGACGTTCTACACGCCCTTCAGCACGATCTCGTCGACCAGCAAGGTGGTGCCGACCGCGCTCGGCGTGTTCATCACCGGCTTCTCGTCGATCCTCACCGGCCTCAACTTCATCGTGACGATTCACCGGATGCGTGCGCCGGGGATGACCTGGTTCCGCATGCCGCTGTTCCTCTGGTCGATCTACGCGACCAGCCTCATCATGGTGCTCGGCACGCCGGTCATCGCGATCACGATCCTGCTGGTCGCGGCCGAGCGGCTGTTCCACTTCGGCTTCTTCGATCCGGCCGTCGGCGGCGACCCGGTCCTCTTCCAGCACCTCTTCTGGTTCTACTCGCACCCGGCGGTCTACATCATGGTGCTGCCGTCGATGGGCGTGGTCAGCGAGGTGGTCGCCGCCTTCTGCCGCAAGCCGGTGTTCGGCTACCGGATCGTCGCCTTCGCGAGCGTGGCGATCGCGGTCCTCGGCTTCCTGGTCTGGGCGCACCACATGTTCGTGGCCGGCATCTCGGTCTACGCCGCGATGATCTTCTCGGTCCTCAGCATGCTCGTGGCAATCCCGTCGGCGGTGAAGGTCTTCAACTGGACGGCGACGATGTACCGCGGATCGATCTCGTGGCAGACGCCGATGCTCTATGCGATGGGGTTCATCGGGCTGTTCACGATCGGCGGACTGACGGGCGTGTTCCTCGCGACGCTCGCGGTCAACGTGCATGTGACCGACACCTACTTCATCGTCGCGCACTTCCACTACATCATGGTCGGCGGCGCGCTGATGGGTTATCTGGGCGGCCTGCACTACTGGTGGCCCAAGATCAGCGGCCGGCTCTATCCGGAGTTCCTCGCCAAGCTGAGCGCCGGCATCATCTTCCTCGGCTTCAACCTCACGTTCTTCCCGCAGTTCGTAGCCGGCTATCTCGGGATGCCGCGGCGCTATCACGCCTATCCACCGGACTTCCAGGTGCTCAACGTGCTGTCGTCGGCGGGGGCCTCCATTCTCGGCGTCGGTTACCTCATCCCGATGGCGTACCTGATGTGGTCGCTGCGCTACGGGCGCGCCGCCGGCTCGAATCCGTTCGGCGCCGTCGGCCTCGAGTGGATGACGACCTCACCGCCGCCGACCGAGAACTTCGCGACGACGCCCGTCGTCGCCTGGGACGCCTACGACTACAAGGGGGAGGTGGAAGGCCGTGTTGCCTGACGCCGTCGAGCACCACCACCCGGCCCTCGCGCACCAGTTCGACAGCCTCGCGCAGCAGCGCGAGGCCGCGGCGCTCGGCATGTGGGTGTTCCTGGTCACCGAGGTCCTGTTCTTCGGCGGTCTGTTCGCCACCTACGCGGTCTATCGCTGGTGGTATCCGGACGCGTTCGCCGCGGCGAGCCACGAGCTCGACATCCTGCTGGGCGGGACCAATACCGCCGTGCTCATCACGAGCAGTCTCACGATGGCGCTGGCGGTCCACAGCGCGCAGTTGGGCAGGCGGCGCCTGCTGCTGCTGTTCCTGATCGCGACGATGGCGCTCGGCTGCGTGTTTCTCGGAATCAAGGGCGTCGAGTACTACCACAAGTTCGTCGAGCACCATGTTCCCGGCCCGGGCTTCGAGTTCGAGGCGGCCTACGCGCGGCAGGCGCAGATCTTCTTCTCCCTCTACTTCATCATGACCGGCCTGCACGCGGTCCACATGATCATCGGGATCGGCATCATGCTCGCGATGTTCTGGATGTCGTGGCGCGGCCGGATCACCGCCGACTACTACAACCCGATCGAGGTGAGCGGCCTCTACTGGCACTTCGTCGACATCGTCTGGATCTTCCTGTTCCCGCTGCTGTATCTGATCGGACGCCACGCATGAGCCAGACCCATGTCGTTCCGACGCGCGTCTACTACACGATCTTCGCGATCCTGATGTTCTGCACGTATCTCACCGTGCAGGTCGCGTTCCTGGACCTCGGGGCGCTGAACACCGTCGCCGCGCTCGCCATTGCCGTCTTCAAGGCGGTGCTCGTGGTGCTGTTCTTCATGCACGTGAAGTACAGCACGCGGCTCACCTGGGTGGTCGTGATCGGCGGCGCGTTCTGGCTGGGGATCCTGCTGGCGCTGACGATGACCGATTATCTGAGCCGGGCGTGGGGGACGTTCGGATAGAACGGGCGCCAGGCGCCGTGCTTCGGCGTCCGGCCGGTGGAGCGCAGGGCCTTCAGGCCGGCTGGTGGCACGCCCTGTCCGCCGACTGTCCCGCGGCTCCGCGGCGCTCGCTTCCGCCAGCAACACCTTCCGGCGTGCGCCCGCCCCGGGACAGGCGAAGGGCCCTTCAGCGCTCCAGCAACCCGCTCAGTTCCTCCAGCGACGGCGCCCCGTTCATCGCGCCGACGCGCGTGCAGCTGATCGCGGCGGCCGCGTTGGCCACGCGCAGCGCGCGGTCGATCGGTTCCTCCTTCACCAGCGCGTAGATGAAGCCGGCCCGAAACACGTCGCCGGCGCCGGTGGTGTCGACGGCGCGGACCTGGTACGCGGGCACGCTGACGCAGCAGCCCTGCGCGAGCGCCACGGCGCCGCGCGTGCCGCAGGTCGCCACCAGCGTCGCCCGCGTTCCGCCGGCGATCGCGCGCAGCGCCCGCTCGAGATTGTCGTCGCCGGCCAGCGCTTTCGCCGCCGGCTCGGCGAAGATCGCGTGCGTCGCGAGCTCGGTCAGCCCCCGCGTGCACGGCATGACGTGATCGATATCCGTCGTGACCAGCGCCCCCGCGTCCCGGGCGGCGCGGGCCGCCCCGAGCGCGGCGACGGGGTCGGTCTGATCGACGTGCACCACCCGCGTGCGTGTCAGGTCGGCGAGAGGCAGCTCGGCCATCTGCAGATCCAGCCGCGGGTCGCGCCGCCAGATCACGGCGCGCTCCCCCGTGGACTCCTCGACCAGGATCACCGCGCGACGGCTGGGCGCGTCGCGTTCGACCACGTGCGCGAGGTCCACGCCCAGACCGGCCAGCTCGCGCCGGATCAGGCGGCCGTTGTCGTCGGCGCCGGTCGCGCCCGCGTACTTCGCGCGTAATCCCAGCCGCGCGCACGCGTACATGGCGGTCGCCGTCTGGCCGCCGCACACGACGTGCCGCGCGACCATCTCCGCCTTGCCGCCGGAGGAGGGCATCGCGCGCACGAGCAGAACCTCGTCCACGGAGTTCTCGCCGATCCCGACGACGTCCCACGGCAAGTCCCTGCGCGCGTCCATGCCGCACAACAGTAGCACTGCGCGCGGCTGTCAGCGCTCACGTGAAACCGCGTAAATCTAAACGGTCGTCGTCGTAGGGGCTTTCGTTCTTCTGAAAGAGACAGGCGCGGAGCCAGCGCAGCTGG
>JADZED010000044.1 GCA_020850715.1 Acidobacteriota bacterium | reverse complement strand
GTACCTGTGCGTCCGTGACCAACCGCCCTCCCCAGGGGAAAGCAGTCAGTCTGACACGCCAGATCGGTGGTCAGCGGACCGGCAAATCTAATTGTCGTCGGCCGGCAAATTTAATTGTCGTTGATCACCGGACCCGTGGAAAACTCACAGAACGAGTTTCCCACCGGTCCTTGGACGCGCGCAGAACGCGCCCACAGGCTCCACAGGTCCTCATCGTCGGTACGGATCAAGACGAAAACAAACCGGAGAATGGTAGGCGCGACGTGGCTGCAGTGGCCCCCGATCAGGCGAAAACGAGTGGCTCCCTACGGGCGATATTTGACAACCGCATCGCGATGCTTGATGTTCGGATAGAGGCCGGCGAGCGCGGTTGCGCTGGCGAGTCCGAGCCTCGGCGCGATCCGCTTCATCGCTTCTTCGAGGATGCTGAGCGGAAACGCACCGGACCACCGCGCTCTCTGGAGCGCGGTGAGGTTCTTGCCGTCCTCTAGATATTTGAACCATCCGGAATCAGCGTGGGTATAGATCCAGCCCTCCGCAGTGGAAGTAGATCGCCGTCGTGAAGTTCGAGGGGTTGCGAAAGCCGCCAGCTTTGCGCTTGATGCTCATGATCTTGCTGTTCAAGCCTTCGGCGATGCCGTTGGTGATCGGATGCTTCACGAAGCGAAGGACGCCGTCGAGATGACGCTTCAAGGTAGCGGCGACCCGCTTCACCGGCTCGAGCCGGGATCGCACGGCCCAGCCGTACCAGCGGGTGAAAAAGCGTTTCACCGCCGCCAGCTGTCGGTACGTCCAGAGCGTCCGCAACGCTTCCTTGATGGCCCAGGCGCGCCCGACTTTCAGATTCAGCGCCTGCAGGGTCGCGAACGTCTTGGCATGGTACTCAGGCCGGTTCTCGTCGCTGAACAGCCAGACGTACTTCGTGCCGGTCAGCGGCGAGCCCCCAGCGCCCAGAAACTCCCGGTGTTCTTGCTTCCGCACCGTGTCGACCGCCTTCGTCATGTCGCGCATGATGTGGAACCGATCGAACACGATCTTCTCGCCCCCGTTCGGCAGGCCGGCGTGCGTGGCCCCGATGTACGGCTCCCACATGTCCATCGCGACGACCTGCACCGCGGCTTGTTGCACGTCGGTCAGCTGCCGGTAGTACCCGGCCAGACTCTCGGTCTTGCGTTCTTCGGCGACAAATTCCACGGTCGACCGTTCCAAGTCGCACACGACCGTGTGGTACCGATGGCCTTTGCGAAAGGCCTTCTCATCGACACCGAGGTAAGCGATCGGGCGCGCCTCCTTGCGGGCCTGCCCGCGCGCCACCGCGCGTTGCATGATGCCCCACGCTTCGTCCCAGCTGAGGCCGACAATCGCGCACGCGCCCTTCACCGTGCTGCATTGCAGGATCAGATCGATGACGAGCCGTTCCATCAGCAGCGTGAAGCGACTGCGCGGCTCCGCCCACGGCACGCGCACTTGTTTGACGCCGTGCGTGGAGCACTGGACCCGCGGAATCGCCGCATGCACATGCGTCTGGAACTGGCAGGTGTCGAGATGGCGCCACGCCCGCTCCTCAGCATGATCAAAGCCAGGCAGCTCGGTGTCGCAGTCGGGACACGGCCACCGCGACGGCTCGTGCTCCAGCCACAGGTCCACGCGCTTCTCGTCGGTCTTCAATTCGACCCGCGCAATGTGCCACGGCGCCTGCAACCCCAGAATCGTTTCAAAGAGCTTCGTATCCTGCACCCGCACCCTCCCGTACTCGTCCGTCGCGTCGGCTCCGTGATCGTATCGAATCGGTGGTGGTCAGTGCTGGCTGGTCTCGCCAGCAAGCGTCAGCTTGCTGGCCATAAGAGCGATCACGCTGCGATCGCGACGCGGGGTCCAGGGGCGCCGAAGGCGCCGCGCATCGCGCGCGAAGCCCTGGACGCCGTGGCGCGATCGTGGCACATCTCTATCCGGTCACCCACGGAGATTCCGGAAGGACCAGATATTTTTCCAGGAAGTCCAGCGCCGATTCCGTTGCACCGTTCATCGACCGGTTGTGCCGCGCGCGGGCGACCGGGTTCCATTGGTCGCGACCGGCCTTCTCGCCCTTGCCGTGGGCGAGAGTCACGATCTTGTCCACCGTTGCCGCGTCACCAACGTCGTAGATGGTGCAGGGGACTGTATCGTTGTCCCGACGCCAAGCGGCAGTCACCGCCTTGATGCGGTCCGCAACAGCATCGGGAACATCGAGCCCCGCAAGCGGCTGAATCTTGTGAACTAGTTTCAGCGCGGCCACGCGGCGGTTACCTTCCTTCACCGTGAGCTTCTTGCCGTCGCGGAGGACGATCACGCTCTCGGTTGGGAGGTAGCCGCTGTCGAGGAGGCTTCCGGTCAGGGCCCAGAACCGGTCAGGACTGGTCGAAATCATCGCGTCGATGGCCGCACGTTCGGTCGGCTGCTTGACGGTCCTGAAATTGCCAAGATCGAGCGCCAGGTCTTTGATGGGAACGGGCTTCGTCTGCGGCATGGCGGTGTGATTCTACTGTCAGGCCGACGATTTCCCGCCAACCGTTCCTGCCCATCGAGGCGCGTCGTTTCCCTGACTTTCGTCGCTCCGACCACAGACCTACCCCACCAGCCTGGGTGCTATGGCGTGCCGGGCGCGCGCCCACGCGCGTAGCGATGGCTAAGCGCGAATCGTGATCTCCACGGCGTCGGTCGAGACGCCGAACGTCGTGGCGAGTCGTCGCTTGGCTTCGGCAATCGTCAGGGTGCCGTCGGGTGCCAGCGGCGTCTCCGGCGTCGATACCTTCGCGGCGTTTGCCTTTGGCATAGCGTTCCACTTCAGTTTCGTCGGATCGATCTTCAAATCCTCGATGTCGACGTATTTGACTGGATTTCGATCGCCCTTCGCCCAGACGTCGGGGAGGTCGATGACAGCGTATTCGGAGAACTCGATCAGGTAGCGGCCGGGGTCGCGGTTGGGAGCCTGCACAACGTCAGAAATCTTGCCGACGAGGAACGCCGCGCGGTGGGGCTCAGGCCCCTTCGACCACTTGGCGAACTTGTTGCGCGTGAGCACGGCATACGTGCGTGCCTTAGCGTGGTCCGGGTGGAGCCGCCACGCGGACGTTCCGCCTTCAGTGAGGATGGTTTCGACGGTCTTAGCGGTGAAGACAACGATGGCCGGTGTGGACATTGGGGACTCCTGTGTCGAGAACCAATATGCGTTAATACACAGGCAATGTCAACCAATGATTTATAGAATATGTTGACGTGCATTGAGCGCCGCGACGGGAAATCAAGTTCCCCCCCCACCGGCCATCGTTCGGTGCGTAGCGCGTCACGCCGCCCGCCGTAGCCCGTCCACCGCCCGCAGCCACTGGCCGAGCTGGTTCCAACTCGCGGAAATTGGGGCGACCAATTGAAATATTCAATACGTTAATCAATAACCGATCTAATATTTGTCTAGTGAATATAGAAGCGTTCGACTTGAATCTCCTTGTCGCCTTCGACGCGCTGATGGCCGAGCGCAGCGTTACGAGGGCCGCTCGGCGGCTCGGTCTATCGCAGCCGGCCGTGAGCAACGCCCTCGCGCGACTTCGCTTGGGCGTTGGCGATCCGCTGTTTGCGCGTACGCGGCGCGGGATCGAGCCCACAGCGCGCGCCGTGGCGATGGCCGGGCCGGTGCGTTCGGCGATAACCACCTTGCGGCAGGCGTTGCTCGACCCGTCGAGTGCAGGTTCGAATCTCCGGCTGGTGACGGTGGCTGCCAATGAGTACGCCCGGCGGATACTGCTGTCGGATCTTGCCGCCGACGCCAGGTCGATGCCGGAGGAGGTCGTCTTTGATATTCGGGATCCTGGCGTGCATCAAGGCGAAGCGCCGCTACTGACTATCGATTGGGCGTCGTCGGCTCGAGCAGCGATTCTGCTGCGCGATTCGGTGGCGTACGTATATCGGGAGATCTCGGTGCCGGCGGGTACCACCCGCACGCTCGAGTGGTTCCTGGCGTGCCGTCATGTGGCGGTCGATGGCGGCGAAGCCGACCGTCTGCTCGATGCCGCGCTTGCGGCGACCAATCGAACCAGGCGGCTCACGTTTCGGGCGCCCGGGATGGCTGACGCGGCGGCCATGGTCGCAGGCGGCGACCTCATTGCGGTCCTTCCCAGGCGATTCGCCGAGCGGTTGGCGCCTGGATTGGGACTCAGCGTATCGGAACTGCCGCTGGACGTGGCTACTTTGATTCTGATGCTCGACTGGACACCCAACGGCGTCGCCGATCCCGTCTACAGGTGGTTGAATGCCCGGTTGATCGCTACGGGTCGAGCGCTGAGCAATCGGGCCGCATCAGAGACGCACCGTCGGACATGATCGGCTTTCGGGAAAGACTTCTCGAGCGTTGCGCACTTTCGAACATAGCGCTTCCCGCGGAGGATGAAGTCGCTCGGCTCGGCGTCTATTTCGACCTGCTGATGCGCTGGAACCAACGCATCAACCTGACTTCTCTCCGGCTGGATGATCCGCTGGCAATCGATCGGCTCATCATCGAGCCGGTTGCAGCGGCTGCCTTTCTCCCGCCTGGCGCCATCTCATGGTTGGATGTTGGCTCGGGCGGCGGCTCACCGGCTATTCCCCTGAAGATCCTCCGCCCTGAGACGCGCCTTACGATGGTCGAGTCGAGAGAGCGCAAGACTGTGTTTCTTCAAGAAGTCGCTCGGGCTCTCGGTTTGACCGGCGTCGTCGTCGAGACAAAGCGATTCGAGACATTCGCGCGTCAGCTCCAGGAGCGGGTCGATGTCTTGACCTTGCGAGCGGTGAAGTTCGACCGGGAGATTGCCAGCGCCTGCAACAATACGCTCGATGAAATGGGCAGACTCCTGATCTTTCAGACAGCGCGAGAAGGATCTGCGCAATTTCCCGAATTGTTACGCACGATTGATGTTGTCCCCCTTACCCTTCGTTCTCCGACCTTTCTGCATATCTTGGTCAAGAGCGGAAGAGTTGACTCTTCGGGAGGCAACACTCGTGGACGTTCCACGTGAAACACAAGCGTTGACGAAGGGCTTCGGCCCAGCTATCCTGCTTGAAGCTCGGCCAGAGATGAGACCGGACAATTTGGTTAATTGACATAAATCGATGGGACGAATTGTTGCCGTCGCCAACCAAAAAGGAGGCGTCGGCAAGACCACCACGACGATCAATCTGGCCGCTTCGCTCGCGGCCGCAGGCCGCCGCGTCCTGCTCGTCGATGTCGACCCCCAGGGCAATCTCACCAGCGGCGTCGGCCAGAAGGGACGTGCGGCCGCCGGTGGCACCATTTACGACGCGCTCGTCTCGACGACGGCGGTCACCGACGTCACTCCGCTTCTGCTGCCGACGCCGGTCGATCGCATGTGGCTGGTGCCGGCCGATCGCAATCTCACCGGTGCCGAGATCGAACTGGTGCCGCTTGCTCGGCGCGAGGAACGTCTGCGGCTGCTGCTGGAGCCGGCTCGCGATCGCTTCGACCACATCTTCATCGACTGCCCGCCGTCGCTCGGCCTGCTCACGCTCAACGCCCTGGTCGCCGCCGACGCCGTGCTCATTCCGCTGCACTGCGAGTACTTCGCGCTCGAAGGTCTTGCCGATCTCGTCGGCACGATGCGACGGCTGCGCGGCGCGCTCAACCCGGCCCTCGACATCGAAGGCGTGCTGCTGACGATGTTCGACGAACGGACCAACCTGGGGCAGCAGGTGGCGGCCGACGTCCGTGCATTCTTCAAGGAGAAGGTGTTCCGCACCGTGATCCCGCGCAACGTACGCCTCGGCGAGGCGCCGAGCCACGGCCTGCCGGTGCTGCTGTACGACGTGAAATCGCGGGGAGCTGAAGCGTACCTCGCGCTCGCTCGAGAGGTCATCGAACGGTCGGCTGCGCCCGCCGCCTGACCTCGGGCCCGGGACGGCTGGAATCGGAGCGAGAGAGCAATGACGCGCAGCGCAGGACGGAGCACGCTGAAGCCCTTCGGAGCCTTTGCTCCCCCGAGGGCGGCGATTTCCGTGCGCCCGGCGGCGCCGCCCGTCGAGCAGGTCCCTGCGCGCATTCGACCGACAGGATGGACGCCATGGAAAAACGCCCGGCGCTCGGCAAGGGCCTGAGCGCGCTGATCCCTGATATACCCGTGCCGCCGCCGGCGCCGCCGCGCGCGGCGCCGATGGAGATCGACATCGATCTGCTGGCGCCGAACGACTTTCAGCCGCGCGCGCAGATCGACGATGCCCGGCTGCAGGAGCTGGCCAGCTCGATCTCGACCAATGGCGTCATCCAGCCGATCGTGGTCCGCCCGGCGGGCGACCGGTTCCAGATCATCGCGGGCGAGCGCCGCTGGCGTGCCGCCCGCCTCGCCGGCCTCGCGCGTGTGCCCGTCGTGGTCCGCAGCGTGGCGCCCGGACAGGAGCGATCGCTCCTCGAGATGGCGCTCATCGAGAACATCCAGCGCGAGAACCTGAACCCGATCGAAGAGGCGCTGGCGTATCGCCGGCTCACCGACGAGTTCCACCTTCGCCAGGAAGACGTCGCCGCCGCCGTCGGCAAGGATCGGGCGACGGTCGCCAACGTGCTCCGGCTGCTGCGGCTCCCCGACGAAGTCCGCGCCGAGGTCGCGGCCGGCCACCTCTCGATGGGACACGCCCGGGCGCTGCTTTCGCTCGCCGACGAAGCCGATCAGCGCCGTACCGCGCGCGAGATCGTCGCCCGCAGCCTCTCGGTGCGCGAGACCGAAGCCATCGTCAAGCGGTTCATCGAGGGGCATGGGCCGGTGCCGGCCGGCCCGGCGTCGGCCCCGCGCGCCGATGTGCACACCCGGGCGGCCGAAGACCAGTTGCGCCTGAAGCTCGGCACGCGGGTCCGGATCGTCAGAAGAGGGACGCGCGGGCGGATAGAGATCGATTTCGTGTCGGAAGACGAATTGATCCGGATCTACGAGCTCCTGCTGCCGCAGGCGTAGGCGCGGCCCCGCCTCCGGGCGTCCTCGCCGCGCCGGCCTTGTCGGGCGCGCGCGCCGGATGGTATAAATTGCTGTTTGGTCAGCCGATTGAATGCGTGCCCCGAGGCCCACGCGGCCGACACGTTTCCGAGACAGTCGAACGCGATGAGCCGCGAGCCCGTGCCGCCCGCCGCTCGTGCTCCCGTGCGTCTGTTCGCGATCCGCCGGGGTTGCCGGTGACCGGCCGCGCCGCGGCCGCGCGCTATGCGCGCGCGCTCATGGAGGTCGCAGTCGCGGAGCGGGTCGATCTCGAGCAGATCGAGCGGGAGCTCGCGGGGTTCGTCGGCCTCTTCGAGCAGCATCCCGCGCTCGGGAAGGTGATGCTCAATCCGGCGGTGCCGGCGCCCCGCAAACGGGCCGCGATGATCGAGCTCGTCGCGCGGGCCCGCGTCTCGCCGCTCGCCGGCAAGCTGCTGGCGCTGCTGGCGGGTCGCGATCGGCTTGCGCTGCTGGGGGGCATTCTCGCAGCCTATCGCGAGCGTCTGCTCGATCGACAGCAGGTCGTACGCGCCGAGCTCACCCTCGCGGCTTCGCTGCCGCCCGATCGGGCGCAGGCGATCGAGCGGGCGCTGGCACGGCTCACGGGCCGGACGGTCCGGCTCGGCACGCGCATCGATCCGGCGATCATCGGCGGCGTCGTCACCCGGATCGGCGACACGATCTACGACGGGAGCGTCACGACGCGGCTCGCGCGGATGCGAAAGGCGCTGGAGACGGCCGGATAGCCGACAACCAGGGACCAGGAACCCGAGATTCCTCGATGGACATCAAAGCCGAAGAGATTTCCAAGATCATCCGCGACCAGATCGGCAGCTACGCCGCCGACGTGGACGTCGCCGAGGTGGGGAGCATCATCTCGATTGGCGACGGCATCGCCCGCGTGCACGGCGTGGAGCGCGCGATGGCGGGAGAGATGCTCGAATTCCCGCGGGGCGTGTTCGGCATCGCGTTGAACCTGGAAGAAGAGAGCGTGGGCGCCGTGCTGCTCGGCGACTACAAGGACATCAAGGAAGGCGACCTGGTGAAGCGCACCGGTCGCATCATCTCGGTTCCGGTCGGCGAGGAGCTCCTCGGACGCGTCGTGAACGCGCTCGGGCAGCCGATCGACGGCAAGGGGCCGATTGTCACGAGCCAGTTCGCGCCCATCGAGCGGCTCGCGCCGGGCGTCGTCGATCGGCAGAGCGTGAAGGAGCCGCTGCAGACCGGGCTCAAGGCGATCGACGCGATGGTGCCGATCGGCCGCGGCCAGCGCGAGCTGATCATCGGCGACCGGCAGACCGGCAAGACGGCGGTCGCCCTCGACACGATCCTCAACCAGAAGGACACCGGCGTCATCTGCATCTACAACGCAATCGGCCAGAAACAGTCGACGGTCGCGCAGGTCGTGCGCACGCTCGAGGAGGCCGACGCGATGCGCTACACGATCGTGGTCGCGGCCACGGCATCCGATCCGGCGCCGCTGCTCTACATCGCGCCCTACGCCTCGTGCACCTTCGGCGAGTACTTCCGCGACAGCGGGCGGCACGCGCTGGTGGTCTACGACGATCTGTCGAAGCACGCGCAGGCCTATCGCGAGATCTCGCTCCTGCTGCGGCGGCCGCCCGGGCGCGAGGCCTATCCGGGCGACGTCTTCTACCTGCACTCACGGCTGCTCGAGCGGGCGGCGAAGCTGCGGCGCGAGCTCGGCGGCGGGTCGCTCACGGCGCTGCCGATCATCGAGACGCAGGCGGGCGACCTCTCGGCCTATATCCCGACCAACGTCATCTCGATCACCGACGGCCAGATCTTCCTGGAGTCGGACCTCTTCAACCAGGGCGTCCGGCCGGCGATCAACGTCGGCAACTCGGTGTCGCGGGTCGGCGGCTCGGCGCAGATCAAGGCGATGCGGCAGGTCGCCGGCACGCTGCGGCTCGATCTCGCGCAATACCGCGAGCTCGCGGCGTTCGCGCAGTTCGGCAGCGACCTCGACAAGGCGACGCAGGCGCAGCTGAACCGGGGCGCGCGGCTGGTCGAGATCCTCAAGCAGCCGCAGTACATGCCGCTGCCGGTCGAGCGCCAGGTGGCGCTGATCTACGCCGGCACGCAGGGCTATCTCGACAGCGTGCCGGTGGCCGAGGTGCGCAACTTCGAGGTGGAGCTGTATCGTCACATCGAGTCGCGCCATCCGGAGGTGTTCCGGAGCATCGCCGAGAAGAAGCAGCTCGACGAGCAGGTGAAGGCGGCGCTCGACGCGGCGGTCAAGGCGTTTGCCAGCGACTTCGCCGCGCGCAAGGCCGCGTAGATGCGCCCATGCCGTCCCTGATCGACCTCCGGCGCCGCATCCGCGCGGTGAAGAACACGCAGCAGATCACCAAGGCCATGAAGATGGTGGCGGCGTCGAAGCTGCGCCGCGCCCAGGAGCGGATGATGGGCGCGCGGCCCTTCGCGCAGCAGATGCAGCGCGTGCTGGCGAACGTGGCGTCGCGCGTCGATCCGTCCGCCCATCCGCTGCTCGCCGTGCGCCAGGGGGGCCCCGGCAGCCGGACGCTGGTCGTCGTCGTCACGGCCGACAAGGGGCTGTGCGGCAGTTTCAACACCAATATCATCAAGGCGGCGGCCACCTTGGTGGCCGAGAGCGCGCAGCCGTGCACGCTCGGCCTGGTCGGCCGCAAGGGCCGGGACTTCTTCGCGCGGCGCGGCTTCGACGTGCTGTTCGAGCAGGTGGGCCTCTTCCAGGCGCTGAAGCACGCCGACGCCCAGGCGATCGCGGCCGAGGCCACCGACGCGTTCATCTCCGGCCGGGTCGATCGCGTCGTGCTGGTCTACAACGAGTTCAAGTCGGTCATCTCGCAGCGGCTCGTCGTCGATCAGCTGCTGCCGATTTCGCGCGCGGAAGTCGACGAGCGATCGGCCGGGCCCGACGCCGGGCGCACCGACTATCTCTACGAGCCGTCGCCGCAGGAGATCTTCAATCAGCTGCTCCCGCGCTTCATCGAGGGGCAGGTGTACCGGGCGCTGCTCGAATCGCACGCGTCGTTCTTCGCCGCGCAGATGACGGCGATGGACACGGCGACGAAGAACTCCGCGGAGATGATCGCCGGCCTCACGCTCTACATGAACAAGGTGCGGCAGGCGGCGATCACGCGGGAGATCATCGAGGTGGTATCGGGCGCGCAGGCGTTGTAGCCGGGCAGGCCCGGGGGGGCCGGCCGGATGCGGCCAGCGCGCCGCAGGCGTCGGCCCCGAGCCTCTCCCCTGGAATGAGACTATGGCCACAGACACACACAACGTCGGAAGGATCGTTCAGGTCATCGGCCCGGTCATCGACGTCGAATTCGACGCCGGCCACCTGCCGGAAATCTACAACGCGCTGCGCGTGATCTCCGACGACCCCGGGCAGACCGGGGCGATCGACGTGATTGCCGAGGTCGAGCAGCACCTGGGCGAAAACCGCGTCCGGGCGGTGGCGATGAAGCCGACCGACGGCATGCAGCGCGGCATGAAGGCGACCGATCTCGGCCACCCGATTCAGGTGCCGGTCGGCCCGGCCACGCTCGGCCGCGTGCTGAACGTGCTCGGCGAGCCGGTCGACTTCCCGGATCGGCCGATTCAGGCGGCCGACCGCTGGTCGATCCATCGCGACGCGCCGACCCTGGAGCAGCAGTCGACCGACCTGCGGATGTTCGAGACCGGCATCAAGGTCATCGACCTGCTCGAGCCCTACCTGCAGGGCGGCAAGATCGGCCTGTTCGGCGGCGCCGGCGTCGGTAAGACGGTCGTCATCATGGAGCTGATCCACAACATCGCCCTGAAGCACGGCGGCGTGTCGGTGTTCGGCGGCGTCGGCGAACGGACGCGCGAGGGCAACGACCTCTGGACCGAGTTCCAGGAGTCGGGCGTCATCGACACGGAGCATCCGGAGAAGTCGCGCGCGGCGCTGGTCTACGGGCAGATGACGGAGCCGCCGGGCGCGCGCCTGCGCGTCGCGTTGTCGGCGCTGACGGTCGCCGAGTATTTCCGCGACGCCGAGCACAAGGACGTGCTGCTCTTCATCGACAACGTCTTCCGCTTCACGCAGGCGGGCTCGGAGGTGTCGGCGCTGCTCGGCCGCATGCCCTCGGCGGTCGGCTATCAGCCGACGCTGCTGAGCGAGATGGGCCAGATGCAGGAGCGCATCACCTCGACCAAGAGCGGTTCGATCACCTCGGTGCAGGCGATCTACGTGCCGGCCGACGACTACACCGACCCGGCGCCGGCGACGACGTTCGCGCACCTCGACGCGACCACCAATCTGTCGCGCGCGATCTCGGAGCTCGGCATCTATCCGGCGGTCGATCCGCTGGCGTCCAGCTCGCGCATCCTCGATCCGCGCGTCATCGGCGACCAGCACTACCAGGTCGCGCGCGCGGTCAAGCAGGTGCTGCAGCGCTACAAGGATCTGCAGGACATCATCGCCATCCTCGGGATCGACGAGCTCTCCGAGGACGACAAGCTGACCGTCTCGCGCGCGCGCAAGATCCAGAAGTTCCTGTCGCAGCCGTTCTTCGTTGCGCAGCACTTCACCGGCCTCGAGGGCAAGTACGTCGCGATCGCCGACACGATCCGCGGCTTCAAGGAGATCGTCGAGGGCAGGCACGACGAGATCCCCGAGCAGGACTTCTACATGGTCGGCACCATCGACGAGGTGCTCGAGAAGTTCCGCAGGCGCAAGGCGGCATAGATGGCGGCGGCGTCCGGCCTCCCGGCGAAGATCCGGCTGCAGATCGTCTCGGCGGAGCGTTCGCTGGTCGACGAACTGGTCGACGAGGTCGAGATCCCGGGCTGGGACGGCTATTTCGGCGTCTGGCCCGGCCATACGCCGCTGCTCGCGGCGCTCAGCGTCGGCACCCTGTCGTATCGCCAGGGGCCGGAGCGGCGCCTGCTGGTGCTGGCGTTCGGCTTCGCCGAAGTGCAGCCCGACCGTGTCACGATCCTCGCGCAGATCGCCGAACGGCCCGAGGAGATCGATTTCGAGCGCGCCCGGGCGGCGAGGACGCGCGCGGAGGAGCGCATTGCGACCCCCACGGCCGACATCGACGTCGAGCGGGCGCGCATCGCGATGCTGAAGGCGCTCGTGCGCCTGCAGGCGGCCGAACGCGCTAGAATGCGATCCTGATTTCCAATCTCGCCAATCTGGTGCGATACCGGGGCCTGGTGTCGAGCCTGGTCGCGCGCGAGCTGAAGGCGCGCTACCGCGGCTCGGCGCTCGGCTTCCTGTGGTCGTTCATCAACCCGCTGCTGCTGCTCTCGATCTACTCGTTCGTGTTCGCCGTGGTCCTGCCCGGCGCGCACACCACCGAGGTCGAGCCGTACGCGCTGTTCATGGTCTGCGGCATTCTGCCGTGGACCTGGTTCTCGTCGGCGCTGTCGGAGGCCTCCGGCGCGCTGATCGCCGGCGGCAACCTGATCAAGAAGGTGCTCTTCCCGGCCGAGATTCTCCCGATCGTCAGCGTGCTGGCCAACATGGTGCACTTCTTCCTCGGGCTGCCGATCCTCATCGCGTTTCTCATCTACTATCAGCGCTGGCCCGATGCGCCCGATCTGTTCTGGTTCCCGGTGGCGGTGATCGTCCAGCTGATCTTCACGGCGGGCCTCGGGCTGATCCTGGCGGCGCTCACGGTGCACTTCCGGGACATCCGCGACATCCTGTCGAACATCCTGACGCTCTGGTTCTTCGCCACGCCGATCATCTACTGGATCCGTGAAGCCCCCGGCCTCGGCAAGACCGTGCTCGACCTGAACCCGATGACCCACATCATCGTGTCGTACCAGGAGATCCTCTTCTTTCGCGGCCCAATCGGCCACTGGAAGTGGCTGCTCGCGATGGGCGGCGCCTCGGCGCTGCTGTTCCTCGCCGGGTTCTGGCTGTTCGACCGGCTGCGCGACTCCTTCGCCGAGGCGGTGTAGCGGGATGCGCGCGCCGCTCCATCGCGAAGCCACGACGCGTCACGGGGCAGGCGAGGCGGCCTTGCGACCGGCCGCGCTTGCCGATCCGCGCGGCGCCCCGTGCCTTCGCGGCGGTTCATCGGGCGGCGGCAGGCCGCGGCGGCGATGATGAACGCCATCGAACTCGCGCACGTCACCAAGATCTACCGCCGCTACGGCGGGCGTCACTTCGCGACCCTCAAGAGCGCGCTGCTCCAGCGCAGCATCGTGCGCGACCTCCAGCCGAGCGAGACCTTTCCGGCACTCGACGACGTCTCGTTCGCGGTGCCGCGGGGCGCGACCTTCGGCGTCGTCGGACGCAACGGCTCCGGCAAGAGCACGGCGCTGAAGCTCGTCGCCGGCATCACCAAGCCCACCAGCGGCAGCGTCCGCGTCAACGGCCGTATTTCGGCCCTCATCGAACTGGGCGCCGGATTTCATCCGGAGATCTCCGGCCGCGAGAACGTCTTCATCAACGGCATCATGCTCGGGCTGACCAAGCGCGAGATACAGGCGCGCTTCGACGAGATCGTCGAGTTCGCCGAGCTCGAGGACTTCATCGACGCCCCTGTCAAGACCTATTCATCCGGCATGTACATGCGGCTGGGGTTCGCCGTCGCCATCCACGTCAACCCCGATGTGCTGCTCGTCGACGAGGTGCTCGCGGTCGGCGACGAGGGCTTCACGCACAAGTGCCTCGACAAGTTCGCCGAGCTCAAGCGCGGCAACAAGACGATCCTGCTGGTCACGCACTCGCTCAACCTGGTCGAGCGGTTCTGCGACGCGGCGGTCTGGCTCGAAGCGGGCCGCAGGCAGGCCGAGGGCGATCCCAAGCGCGTCATCGACGCCTATCTGACGAGGGTCGAAGAGAGCGAGGACTCGCTGCTCGCCGCTGCCAACGCGCGCGCGGTCGAGGCCGCCCAGCCGCCGCTGCCCGAGGCCGGACCCGCGCCGGAGGGCCCGGCCGGCGGCGACGCCCAGCCCGACGGCCACCGCGCGGTGGAAGGGCGGTGGGGATCGCGCGACGTGGAGATCGTGGACGTCGCGCTCCTCGACGGCCATCGCGAGCCGACGCTCGTCTTCCATTCCGGCGAGCCTATGGCGGTGCGCCTGCGCGTGCAGGCGAAGCGGCCCGTCGGCGATTTCGTGTTCGGCTTCGGTCTGTTCAATGCCGACGGAGTCTGCTGCTACGGCACCAACACGTGGCTCGAGGAGATGAACCCCGAGCGGCTCGACGGGGAGGCCGAGGTGGTCTTCCAGATCGACAGCCTCGATCTCGTCGAAGGGACCTACAAACTCGACCTCGCCGTGCACAAGCGCGACGGTTTTCCCTACGATTACCACCGGCTGCTCTACACGTTCAGGGTGAAGTCGCGCATTCGCGACGTCGGCATCCATCGACCGAAGCATCGCTGGAGCTTCTCCGACGGGGTCCGCTTCAAGCCAACCGATGAGCGGAGCTGATCGCGGCGCCGGCATCGTGACCCGCGACGGGGCCGTCGAGCTCGCCGGCCGGCTCCGAGGCGCCCGCCGGGTCGTCGTCTTCACCAACGGCGTGTTCGATCTGCTCCATCCGGGCCACGTCCGCTATCTGCAGCAGGCCCGCGCGCTGGGCGCCGCGCTCATCGTCGGCATCAACTCGGATCGCTCGGTGCGCGCGATCAAGGGACCCGCGCGCCCCGTGACGCCGGAAGCCGAACGGGCCGAGATCGTCGCCGCACTCGCCTGCGTCGACGCTGCGGTGATCTTCGACGAAGAGACGCCGCATGCCATCATCGCAGCGATCGAACCGGACGTCCTGGTGAAGGGAGCCGACTGGGCCGAAGACGCCGTCGTCGGCCGCGATGTCGTCGAGGCGCGGGGCGGCCGCGTCGTGCGGATGCCGGTCGAGGCAGGCTACTCGACCAGCGCGATCCTCGATCGGCTCCGGCGGCGGGCCCAGCCGTAGCCGGCGAGCCGACGCCAGGGTCCGCGCACCGGCCGTCGCGGCGCCCGGGCCGCTCCCGCCGACCGTGGCGCGCCCCGCGCGCCTGTGGCCGGCCGGGCCGCTGCGATACACTGAAAGATTGCCCGTGCCCACGTCCACGTCCCTGAACCTCCGCGCCGTTCTCAAGACGGCGATCGCGCGCAGCGGCATGGGTGCGCCGGCCGCGGCGGTCTCCGGGCTCACGCCGCCGGCCAAGGCCCTCTTCGTGGCGGCGGTCGCGCACGAGATGCCGCACGGGGTCGTGCTGTACGTCGTGCCGACCGATGCCGACCTCGAGCAGGCGACCGCCGACGTGCGCATGTTCGCGTCGGCGCTCGAGGGGTGGTCGCCGGCGGCCGCCGCCCGGACGATTCTGCCGTTCCCTTCGCACGAAATCGACCCGTACCGCGGTCTCGCACCCCACGTCGGCGTCGCGTCGGCGCGCGCGCGCGCGCTCCATGCGATGGCCGGCGGCGCGGCGCGGGTGGTGGTCGCGTCGGCGGCGGCGCTGCTGCCGCGGGTCAGTGCGCCCGAGCGGCTCATGGCGGATTCGATCGAGCTGCGGCCGGGCCAGGAGATCGCGCCGGCGTATCTGGCCGAACTGCTGGCCGACGGCGGCTTCACACGCGAGGATCCGGCCGACGCGCCGGGCGAGTTCGCCCGGCGCGGCGGCATCGTCGACATCGTCGCCGCGGGCGAGGCGCCGCCGATCCGCCTCGAATTCGTCGGCGACACGATCGAGACGCTGCGGACCTACGACCTGGCGACGCAGCGCTCCACGGCGCCGATCGATCGGCTGACAATCGTGCCGCTGCGCGACGTCCTGCCGGTGCGGCCGCCCTCGGGTCGGGCGGCCCGCGCCGACAGCCGCTCCGGCGAGATCGGCGGCGGCGACGCCGAACCGCTCGATCGATCGGCGACGCCATTCGACTATCTGGCGCGTGCGCAGGAATCCCGCACGATCGTGTCGGAGCGCGACGAAGTCGAGGCGCAGATCGACAGGCTCGCCGGCCACGTCGCGCGCAGCTACGAGGACGCGGCCTCGCGCGCGGCCGAGCCGGCAGTCCGCGCCGGCGCGGGCCCCCTGCCGCCGGCGGAGCTCTTTGCCGGCACGGAGGCCATCCGCCTCCGCCTGGAGCGTGCGACGAGCCTCTCGCTCCTGGAGCTCGTTGCGCCCAGCGCACCCTCGGCGCCCAGCGCGCCCTCCGTCCACCACGTCCGCTGCCAGCCGACCCTGGACGTGCACGGCCGCATCCCCGACTGGGCGGCCGGGATCCGCTCCATGCGCGAGGCGGGCGGGACGACGCTCTTCGTCGCCGCGACCGCCGGCCGGGCCGAGCGCACGATCGAGCTGTTGAAGGAGTACGAGATCTTCGCCCTCCCCGTCGAGCGCGCCGAGGACGCCCGCTATGCCGCCGTGCTCGTCGCGGTCGGCAGCCTGTCGCACGGCTTCTCCCTGCCCGACGCCGCCCTGCAGATCTACGCCGAAGCCGACGTGTTCGACGAGGATCGCCGGGCGTCCGATCGGCGGAGGCCGCCGTCGCGCGCGTTCCTGTCCGACCTGCGCGATCTGAAGGCGGGCGATTACGTCGTGCACGTCGACCATGGCATCGGCGTGTTCGCGGGCCTCAGGCAGATCGGGGTCGCCGCGGGCGGTGAAGCCCAGGAGTTCCTGGAGCTGCGCTACGCCGGCGAGGACAAGCTGTTTGTGCCAGTCGAGCGGCTCGATCTGGTGCAGAAGTACACCGGCGCCGCGACGCCGCCGGTCGATCGGCTGGGCGGCACGTCGTGGGAACGCGCCAAGGCCCGGGTCAAGAAGGCGATGCGCGACATGGCGGAGGAGCTGCTCAAGCTCTACGCCTCGCGCAAGGCCGTGGCCGGGCAGGCGTTCAGCCCCGACTCGCACTGGCAGCAGGAGTTCGAGGACGCGTTCGCGTACGAGCTGACGCCGGATCAGAAGGCGGCGATTGCGGACATCAAGCGCGACATGGAAGCGCCCACGCCGATGGACCGGCTGCTGTGCGGCGATGTCGGCTACGGCAAGACCGAGGTGGCGATGCGCGCCGCCTTCAAGGCGGTGATGGACGGCAAGCAGGTCGCCGTGCTCGCGCCGACGACCGTGCTCGCCTTTCAGCACGAGAAGACGCTGCGCGAGCGCTTCGCCGGCTTCCCCGTGCGCATCGAGATGGTGAGCCGCTTCCGCACCCGGGCCGAGCAGAGAGAGGCGCTCGCGGATCTTGCCGCCGGCAAGGTCGACATCATCGTCGGCACCCACCGCCTGCTTTCGAACGACGTGCGGTTCCGCGATCTCGGCCTGCTCGTCGTTGACGAGGAGCAGCGCTTCGGCGTGGCGCACAAGGAGAAGATCAAGCAGCTCCGGAAGAAGGTGGACGTGCTCACGATGAGTGCGACGCCGATTCCGCGAACGCTGAACATGTCGCTCGTCGGGATCCGCGACATGTCGATCATCGAGACGCCGCCGAAGGACCGGCTGTCGATCCAGACCAACGTCGTGAAGTTCGATCAGGAGGTGATCCGCCGGGCGATTCGCGGCGAGCTCGCCCGCGGCGGGCAGGTGTACTTCGTCCACAACCGGGTCGAATCGATCTTCTCCATCGGTCACCTCATCGAGCGCCTCGTTCCCGAAGCGCGCATCGTCGTCGGCCACGGCCAGATGGACGACGACACGCTGGAGCGCGCGATGCTCGACTTCGTCGCGCGCAAGTACGACGTGCTGCTGGCGACCACCATCGTGGAGAACGGGCTGGACATTCCGAACGCGAACACGATCGTGATCAACCGCGCCGACCGCTACGGCCTCTCGCAGCTCTACCAGCTGCGCGGCCGGGTGGGCCGATCCGACCGCCCCGCCTACGCGTATCTCCTGATTCCGCCGGAGGACAATCTCTCGCCCATCGCGAAGAAACGGCTGGCGGCGATCAAGGAGTTCAGCGATCTCGGTAGCGGCTTCCGCGTGGCGGCGCTCGACCTCGAGATCCGCGGCGCCGGCAACCTCCTCGGCGGCGAGCAGAGCGGGCAGATCGACGCGGTCGGCTTCGAGATGTACACGAAGCTGCTCGAGCAGACGGTGCGCGAGCTCAAGGGGGAGGAGCTCGAAGACGACGTGCGCGCGAACGTCAACCTGCGCGTCGACGTCCGGATCGACGCGTCCTACGTGTCGGATATGAACCAGCGGCTCATGCTCTATCGCAAGGTCGCCGCCGCCCGGCGGGAGGAGGAGATCGACCAGGTGCTCGAGGAAGCGGCCGATCGGTATGGTCCGCCGCCGGATTCGGTGCGCAACCTGGCGGACTACGGCCGCGTCCGGGTGCTGGCCGATCGGCTGGGCGTCGAATCGATCGACCGCGAAGGGCGTCTCGTCGTCATGAAGTTCAGACCGCAGGCGAAGGTCGATCCCGTCCGGCTCGTCGCGCTGGTGCGACGGCGCGGCGGGCTGTCGCTCGTCCCGCCGGCGGCCCTCAAGCTCGATCTCGACTGGCCCGGGGGCCCGGGCCCCGAGGCCGGCAGCGGCGCCGCCGTATCGGGCGGCGGCCCGGGCGCCGCCCCGCGCGTTGCGAGCGCCCGGCGCCCGGCGCCCGGATTCGAGCCCCCGGCCTCCAGCGCCCAGCCTCAGGCCATGCGGCGGAGCCCTCCGCGCCCGGGCGCTGCGCCCAGTTGGTGGACGTCCCGCGCGCGCGAGGGCGAAGTGAAGGGGGGCTTCAGCAAGGCCGAGATATTGAAGCCCGCCCGGGACGATCCGCGCGCGCCCGGCGGCCTCTTCGAGCAGATCGGCGGCGTGTTGAGCGAGCTCCTCGAGAGAAGGTAGACTCAAATGCATTCCATGAGACAGATCGCGGGCGCCGTCGCTGCCGCCGCCCTTCTCGTGCTCGCGGGCGGATCGGCCCTCCGGGCGCAGATCCTCGAAGAGATTCTCGTCAAGGTGAACGGCGAGATCTTCACCAAGACGGATCTGGAGCAGCGCCAGATCATGACGCTGCGGCAGCGCGGCGACGTCGTCGATCCCCGCACCGACCCGCAGGGTCTCCAGCTCCAGCGCCAGCTGAACGAGATCACGCCCAAGCTCATGGTGGACGTGATCGACGAGATGCTGCTCGTGCAGCGCGGCCGCGAGCTCGGCTATCGCCTCACCGACGACCAGTTCAAGGCCGCCGTCGACAGCATCAAGACCGAGAACCACCTCGAGAGCGAGGAGCAGTTCAACGCCGCCCTGAAGCAGGAAGGCATGACGATGGAGGATCTGCGGAGGAATTTCGAGCGGCAGGCGATCATCGCGCGCGTCGAGCAGGCCGAGGTGTTCGGGAAGGTCGGTGTCACCGAAGAAGAGGCGCGCGTCTACTACGAGACGCACGCCGATCAGTTCCGGACGCCGGCGTCGGTCACGCTGCGCGAGATCCTCGTGCGCGCCGGCAGCGACCCGGCCAGCGTGAGCGCCGCCGACGATGAAGCGGCCAAGGCGCGGATGGATCGGATCCGCGCGCGGCTCGCCGCCGGCGAGCCGTTCGAGACGCTGGCCGCGGAGGCGTCGGACGCGCCGTCGAAGGCGAATGCCGGCTTGATCGGGCCGCTCAATCTGGACGACATCTCCGCCGACCTGCGGCAGGTGATCGAGCGGATGAAAGTGGGCCAGGTCAGCGAGCCCATCCGGACGCCGCGCGGCTACCAGATCTTCCAGCTGGAGTCGATGACGCCGGTCGAGACGATGCCGTTCGAGAAGGCGAGGGAGCTGATCAGCCAGCAGGTGTTCACCGGGAAGCGGGAGGCGGAGTTCGAGCGATACAAGGAGACGCTGCGGCAGCAGGCGATCATCGAGTGGAAGAATGCCGAAGTGCAGCGCGCCTACGAGATCGGCCTCAAGCAGCCGGCCGCCGGCGCCTGAGACGCGGTCCCCGCCGCTCGCCGCCGCGTGCCGCGATCCAGGCGGCTGGCCACGGTTCAGGGCCAGGCCGGGGCCCCCGGCCCGCGGAGGGCGAACGTCGGGCCCGGGGCCCCGGAACCAAGGACCGAGGACCAACATTGACCACCTCTCCGTCGCGCGAGCCGGGCGCGCAATGGTACGCAATCTGGACGCGGTCGCGGCACGAACAGATGGTCCGCGACCAGCTGCAGGGCAAGCAGATCGAGGCGTTCCTGCCGACGATCACGCGGTGGAGCCGGTGGAAGGATCGCAAGAAGAAGATCGACTGGCCGCTGTTCCCCGGGTACTGCTTCGCACGCTTCGACCCGGCCGATGTCCTGCCAATCCTCAAGTGCACCGGGGTGGTGAACATCGTCGGGTTCGAGGGGAAGCCGTCGCCGATTCCCGAGTACGAGGTCGAGAGCGTGCGACTGCTCGTCGGCAGCGAACTGCAGTACGACCCCTGTCCGCTGATACGCGAGGGGATGATGGTGCAGGTCACGCACGGCCCGCTGCGGGGCGTGGTCGGGCGCCTCATGCGGAAGGACGCACCGCGCGCGCGGCTCGTGCTGTCGGTCGATCTGATCGGGCAGGCCGTGAGCGTCGAAGTCGACGCCGCCGACGTGAAGCCGTATTGAGCGCCCCTCCTCCAGCCGATATCAGAGGCGGGGCCGAGTCGAATCGTCGGCCCGAAAGACTCCGGTTCGCAGACCCGCCTGCCACGCGCCGTACGCCGCCGCGCCGAGTCCCGCGCCGGCCGTATCGGCGATCCAGTCCACCACGTCGGCGCTGCGGCCGGCCGTGAACCTCTGGTGCCACTCGTCGCTGGCCCCGTAGGCGCTCGCCGCCGCGAAGGCGCACAGCAGCGCCGTCGCCAGCGCGAGGCGCTCCCCGGCCAGCGCGCGGCTGAAGAGCGCGGCGAGCACGGCGTAGCCGCCCAGGTGCAGCCACTTGTCCCGGACCGTTTCGGTCAACAGCGGCACCGGATCCGGCTGAGCCGAGAGGTAGAAGATGAGCGCCATGTATGCGAGCGGCGGCGCCCACAGCCAGACGCGCCCGAGCGTCGACCCGCGGGTCATTGCGCTACGATACCAAAGCTGCGGATCGGATCAGCAGGCCAAGGCCCGGCGATCGAACCGCGGCCGGCGCGGCGCGGGATCTGATGCGGTTGCAGCGGCGGCAGGGCGCGTGGACGCCCGAGGCGCAACCGTTACGCCGGCGGGCAGGATGTGAAGATGAAGATCGGTCCCGTGAACCTCCCGTCGCCCTTCGCCATCGCACCGATGGCCGGCATGACCGACACCGCGTTCCGACGGCTGGTGAAGCGCCATGGCGGCTGCGGCCTCGTCGTGACCGAGATGGTCAGCGCCGAAGGGCTCGTCCGCGGCATCGATCGCACGCTCGAGTACGCCGAGTATACCGACGAAGAGCGGCCGATCGCGATCCAGATCTTCGGCGGCGACCCGCAGAAGATGGCCGACGCGGCGCAGATCGTCGAAGGCATGGGCGCCGACATCGTCGACGTCAATATGGGATGCC
The DNA here is from genome assembly GCA_020850715.1 of Acidobacteriota bacterium. Lineage (GTDB taxonomy): Bacteria > Acidobacteriota > Vicinamibacteria > Vicinamibacterales > CAVVIG01 > JADZED01. Next base: position 8,857 of record JADZED010000044.1, on the reverse strand, counting down.
CGGTGCCGAAGATCGCGAAGCACAACGCCGGTTGCAGCCTGATGCGCGAGCCGGAGCACGCGGCCGCCGTGGTGGCCGCGATGGCGAAGGCCGTGCGCATTCCCGTCACGGTGAAGATGCGGGCGGGTTGGAACGACGCCGAGCGCAACGCGCCCGTGCTCGCGCGGATGGTGGAGGACGCCGGCGCGGCGGCGATCGCCGTGCACGGCCGCACGGCCGCGCAGAGCTACAGTGGCGCCGCCGACTGGTCGATCGTCACGCAGATCGCCGGAGCGCTGGCGATCCCGGTCTTCGGCAGCGGCGACTGCATCGAGCCGGAGCAGGTGATCGAGAGGGTGCGCGCCGGGGTGGACGGCGTGCTCGTCGGCCGCGGCGTCCTGCGCAACCCGTGGATTCTCGCCCAGGCAGACGACATCGCGGCCGGCCGCGCGCGACGCGACGTCACCCGGGAGGATCGCGGACGCTTCCTGCTCGACTACATCGGGCTGCTGCGGGAGGAACGGCTTGACGAGAGGCTGATGTCCCACGATCGATGGGTGGTGAACAAGGTGCGCGCGCTCGGATCGTGGTACACGAAAGGGCTCGAGAACGGATCCCGCCTGCGCACGGCAATCAACGGCGTCGATTCGCTGCCCGCGCTGATCGAGCTCGTCCACCGGTTCTTCCTCGAGGCGCCGGCGGCCGATGCGGCGGCTGCCCCGACCCTCTTCGCGCCGTCTGCGCCCTGATACCCGTATCCTTGGCAATGCGTTCTGTGGTTTCATTGACACAACGGTAGAGCTCGGTGCGGGTCTCGCCGCGTGCTGTGAGTCAGAGGGCGAAGCTGCCAGCGCCCGGCAGGTCGGCTCCGATCATGGCTCTGCAATCGATTGAATCACTGACGGTTCTGGCGGCGGCCCTATTTGCGGTCTCCTGCTCGACGCCCAACGAGCGGGCGCAGGCGCGCCTGCAGCCGGAATACGACCCGGCAGGCAAGCTCACACTGCTCCGCTTCGATTCCGACGGCGACGCCCGCACCGACATGTGGAGCTACATGGACGGCGCCCGGATTGTGCGCATCGAGATCGACAGCAACGGCGACGGGACGATCGATCGCTGGGAGCACTACGGCGCCGATCAGAAGCTGGCCAAGGTGGGCTTCTCGCGCGAACACGACGGCGTCGAGGATGCCTGGTCCTACGACGACGCGTCCGGGGCGATCGCGCGCATCGAGATCTCGACGCGCCGCGACGGCGCGGTCGATCGAATCGAGCATTACCAGCACGATCAGATGGTCAGCGCCGAGGAAGACACCGACCACCAGGGTGGCGTCGACAAGTGGGAGATCTACGACGACGGCCGTCTCGTGTCGGTGGCCTTCGACACAACCGGCCGCGGCACGCCCGATCGGCGGTTGCGGTACGCCGCGGACGGCGGCGCGACGCTGGAGGTCGATCCGGACGGCGACGGAGTGTTCGTGGCGTCCGACCACCGAACGAGCGCAGGGGAGGCCAAGGGCGCGAAGGGCCTGCAGGAGTGAATGACCTGCTGCTGTCGGTGGTCGTTCCCGTCTACAACGAAGCGCGGACGATCGGCGCCGTCATCGATCGCGTTCGCGCGGTCCCCATCCGGACCGAGCTCATCGTCGTCGATGACGGGTCGACCGACGGGACGCGCGAGGTGCTCGCCAGAGAATCGGGGCGCATCGACAAGCTGCTCCTGCAGGAGCGCAACCGGGGCAAGGGTGCGGCGGTCCGCGCCGGCTTCGCCGCGGCGAGCGGCGACATTGTCGTCATCCAGGACGCGGATCTCGAATATGACCCCGCCGACTATCCCGACCTGCTCCAGCCCTTCGTGAAGGCGAATGCCGATCTCGTGCTCGGATCGCGGCTCACTGGCGCCAAGCCGCAGCGGGCGTACTACTATTGGCACTACGTCGGCAACCGGCTCATCACGCTGATCGCGCGCATGCTCTACAACACCACGCTCAGCGACATCTACACCTGCTACAAGGCGGTGCGCCGCGAGCATGTGGCCGGGCTGGCGCTGCGCAGCGACGGCTTCGAGTTCGACGCGGAGCTGCTCGCGCGGCTGCTGAAGCGGGATCTGGTCGTATACGAGGTGCCGATCTCGTACTACGGCCGCACGTTCGCCGAAGGCAAGAAGATTCACTGGTATCACACGTTCGCGGTCGTCTGGAACCTGATCCGGTTCCGCTTCGCGGATTGATCGCGTGCCGATCTGCCTGATCATCCCGCCCTCGGGGTTCCTGCTCGACGAGCGGGTGTTCATGAGCCTCGGCCTATTGCGGGTGGCGGCCGCGCTCGAGCGGCGCGGCATGGCCGTGGAGCTCCTGGATCTCTCCGGGATCGAGAACTACGAAGAAGTGGCGCGGCTGCACGCCTCGGCGTCTGCCGCCACGCACTTCGGCATCACCGCGACGACGCCGCAGATGCCGGCGGCCGCGAAGGCGGCGGCGGCGATCCGCGGCGTGCGGCCGGACGCGCGGGTGATCCTCGGCGGCCCGCACGTCACGCTGGTGAACGCCGCGGTCAAAGGCGAGCTGAAACGCGGATCGGCGGGTGCGCCGGGGCGCGCGGCCCAGGCGCTCGACGGCCTGCGGCGCCGGTTCGACGTGCTCGTCGCCGGCGACGGCGAAGAGGCGATCTTCAAGGCGATCGCTCCCGCGGCGCCGCCCGTGATCGATGCCGACGTGCCCGGGACCGAGCTCTTCCTCACGCCGGCGGCCCTGAACGATCTGCCGCTGCCGGCGCGCCACCTGGTGGACGTATCGACCTACCGGTACGCCGTCGACGGCCACCGTGCGCTGAGCGTGATCGCGCAGCTCGGGTGCCCGTTCGAGTGCGGCTTCTGCGGCGGGCGCGCGTCGCCGATGCTGCGCCGCGTCCGCACCCGCACGTCCGAGAGCATCGCCGCCGAGCTCGTGCACCTGCACGAGGAATACGGCGTCACCGGATTCATGTTCTACGACGACGAGCTGAACGTGAACCGGCAGATGGTGGGCCTGATGCGCACCATCCGCACGGCGCAGGAGCGGCTCGGGACGGAGTGGCGGCTGCGCGGCTTCGTCAAGGCCGAGCTCTTCACCGAAGAGCAGGCGCGCGAGATGTACGCGGCCGGGTTCCGGTGGCTGCTCGTCGGCTTCGAGTCGGGCGCGCCGCGGATTCTCGAGAACATCCGGAAGCGTGCGACGCAGGACGAGAATACGCGCTGTCTCGAGATCGCGTCGGCAGCCGGCCTCAAAGTGAAGGCGCTCATGTCGATCGGCCATCCCGGCGAATCGCACGACACCGTGATGCAGACGCGCGACTGGCTGCTCGCGGCCCGGCCGGCCGACTTCGATCTCTCGCTGATCACGACGTACCCCGGCACGCCCTACTATGACGAGGCGGTGCCGCACGCGCGCGATGCCGGCGTCTGGACCTACACCTGCCGGACCAACGGCGATCGCCTGCACGCGTACAACGTCGACTTCACCGAGGTGGCGGAGTACTACAAGGGAAATCCGGACGGCGGCTACCACGCCTACGTCTACACCGATCACCTGTCCTCGGCCGCACTCGTCGATCTGCGCGATTTCGTGGAGCGCGACGTTCGCGCCCGGCTCGACATCCCGTTCAACCCGGGCGCGCCGTCGGTTCGCTACGAGCATTCGATGGGCCAGCGCGGGCCGCTGCCGCCGACCATTCTTCGTCGGAGCGGCCCGGGCGCCGGCGCCGTGGATTCAGCCGCCCTGTCGCGGCCGGCGCAGGCGCCGGTCTCGTCCGACGCCAGCCGGACGAGGGAAGCGGGCGCGAGCGGCGTCCGGCCGCATCCGGGCGCCGGGTGCGGCTCTTGACCTCGGTTCTGTATCTCGGCTGTCCCGCCGCCGAACGCGCGTCGGTCGAAGCACAGTTTGCCGCCGAGCGCCTGTCGGTGGTGTGGGCTGACAGCGTCCATTTCCTGCTGACGGAGCTCCAGGATCGCGAAATGCCGGTGATCCTCGATCTGTCGCGCGGCGCCGCCACGCTGCAGGTTGCGCGCGAGCTCCTGCGCCGGCGCACCGACGCGCTGATGTTCGCCGTCGTCGATCCGAGGCGTCCGGATCTGACGACCGAGGCGGTGCTGGCCGGCGTTGCCGACGTCTTCGCCCGGCCGCTCGGAGGGCGCCGCGTCGCCAACGCCATCGCGCGTGAGCTCGCGTACGAGTCCGCCGGCGGCGGAGCCGGGCCGCCGGCGGCGATTGGCGCCGATCTGTACGCGCTGTCGCCGGCCATGCGCGACGTGGCGGCCCTCGTGGCGCGCGCGGCGGCGATGCGCGCGGGCGTGACCATCCGGGGCGAGGAAGGCACCGGCCGGCAGACGATCGCACGCGCGATCCATGCGCAGCAGGCGGCCGGCGACTTCGTGTGCCTCGACTGCGGTGCGCACGAGTTCGAGAAGCTCGAGATCGAGCTGTTCGGCACCTCGGGGCGGGTGCATGCCGCCGACCGATCCTCGCCCGGCCTCGAGCGGATTTCCGCCGCCGGCCGGCTCCATGCGGCCCGGGGCGGCACGCTGTTCGTCCAGAACGTGGCCGAGGCGCCCGCGCGGATACAGGCGCGGCTCGCGCGCGTGCTGCGCGATCGCGAAGCGCTCTCGGCGGAGAGCGGCGAGACAATCGATCTCGACGTGCGGCCGATGGCTGCCGTCGATGCCGCGTTCGATCGCGCGGTCGCCGAAGGCCGGGTGCGCGACGACCTGCACAGACGGCTGTCGGTGTTGTCCATCGACGTGCCGCCGCTGCGGCAACGGCGCGAGGACATTCCGGCGCTCGCCAACCACTTCATCCGCGAGGTGTGCGCGGCCCTCGGACTGCCGCCGAAGACGCTCTCGCGTCCGGCGCTCTCGCTGCTCGGCGCCCTGCCGTGGCGCGGCAATGCGGTCGAGCTCCGGGCGCTGCTCGAGGGCATCGTCCGCGGCCAGACCGGCGGCCGCGGCATCGGGCTCGACGACGTGCTGGCCCACGTGCGGCTCGACGGCAGCGCGGGCGTGCTGGCGCACGGGGGCACGCTGCGGCAGGCGCGCGCCCGCTTCGAGCGCGACTACATCGTCGCCGTGCTCGATCAGCACCGCGGGCGGATCAGCGACGCCGCCAAGGCGCTGGGCATTCAGCGCACGAACCTGTATCGGAAGATGCGATCGCTGCGCCTCGGTCGAAACCGATAACTGTCGAGAGGTGTCTTCACCGTGAGACGATTTCTGGCCGTCTGCGCCGCAGCCCTGCTGCTGCCGAGCCGTCCGGCAGCGGCGCAAGGGGGCGTCGCGATCCCCGATCCCGCCAGCGCGCGGGTGCGCCTCGGACCGGTGTACTTGAACCCCACACTGGCGCTCACCAACCTCGGCATCGACGGCAACGTCTTCAACGAGCCGATCGGCGCCGATCCCAAGCGCGACTTCACGCTCACCGTCGAGCCGCGAACGGATCTGTGGCTGCGCGTGGGCCGCACATGGATCACCAGCCAGGTGGGCGAGCAGGTCGTCTGGTATCAGACGTACGCCGGCGAGCGCTCGGCGAACATGCGGTACCAGCTGGGGTGGTCGGTGCCGCTCAACCGGATCGCGTTCCGGATCGAGGGGCAATGGATGAACACGCGCGAGCGGCCGGGGTTCGAGATCGATGCGCGCGCGCAGCGCCGCGACAAGGGAGTCGACGGCCTCGCCGAGGTGCGGATCTCCGCCAGGACGTTCGTCGGCATCCGCGGCGGGCGGAGCGTGGTCGAGTTCGAGCCCGACCAGCGTTTCCTGGACCAGGACCTTCGCCTCGGGCTCAACCGGGAGACCAGGACGGCCGCCCTCACGGCCAGACTCGCGCTGACGCCGCTGACCAGTCTGTCGTTCGACGTGGCACGGACGGGAGACCGGTTCGCGTTCTCGCCGGCGCGCGACTCCGATTCGACAAAGGTGACCGGGTCGGTGACGTTCGATCCGCTCGCGCTGCTGAATGGCGGTGCGGCGATCGGGTACCGCCGCTTCCAGCCGGTCGATCCGGCGCTGCCCGGCTTTTCGGGGGTGACGGTCGCGGTCGATCTCGCCTACGTGATGCTTGGCGCGACGAAGTTCGTCGTGCAGGCGAGCCGCGACGTGAACTATTCGTTAGATGCGAACCAGCCCTACTATGTGCAGACCGGCGCGAATCTCTCCATCGCGCAGCAGCTGTTCGGACCGATCGACGTCGTGGGCCGCTATGGAACATTTCGCCTGGCGTACCGCGATCGCGCCGGCGTTCCCGTCGCGGCGCCCGACCGCACGGATCACATGAAGGCTTACGGCGCGGGGATCGGGTACCGTCTCGGCCAGGACCTCCGCGTCGGCGTCAATATCGATCGCAACGAACGGAGGTCGCCGATCGAAGATCGCCGCTACGCGGGCATCAAGATGGGGACCGCGATCACGTATGGGTACTGAGGGCAGCAGACAGCCGCCGGCGAACCGCCGCGAGCGGCCGCCAGCCGGGCGGCGCCCGATCCGATCCGCGTTCAAGCCGATCGGAAGCGGGATCTCCGGAGAGGTGCCACGGCCCGGGGCCGAACGACGGCCATAGGACATGCCGCTCAGAATCGCCTTCGATCTCGACGGAGTTCTTGCCGACATGGAGGCAGAGCTGGTCCGCCAGGCCGAACTGATCTTCGGCGCGGCGATGACGCGCCGGCTCCAGGAGGGCCCGCCTTCCGGGCAGCCGTCCGCCTCAACCGGCAGGGCCCAGGAGACCGATCCCGGCGCGCGGAGCGCCGCCGACAGGATCGCCGACACGACGCCGCCACTGCTCGAGCTCCGGATGACTCCGCGCCAGCAACGCCGGCTCTGGCGGCACGTCGAATCGATCGAGAGCTTCTGGGAGACGCTCGAGGAAATCGAACCGGGCGCAGTCGCCCGGCTCGCCGAGGCGGCCGCGAGCCGGCGCTGGGAGATCATCTTCCTGACGAAGCGGCCGGAGAGCGCCGGCGCGACCGCCCAGGTGCAGACGCAGCGGTGGCTGGAAGCGAAAGGCTTCCGACTCCCGAGCGTCTATGTGGTCCAGGGATCGCGCGGCCGCATCGCGGCGGCGCTCGATCTCGATATCGTCATCGACGACCGCCCGGAGAACTGCCTCGACGTCGTCGTCGACTCGAAGGCGCGCACGATCCTCGTGTGGCGCGAGGACGAATCGCTGCTGCCGGTCGCGGCGCGCCGTCTCGGCATCGGCGTCGTGAAGACCGTCGCCGAATGCCTCGACATCCTCGAACAGATCGACACGTCCGAAGAGGAGCAGCCGGGCCTCATGGCGCGTGTGAAGCGATTGCTCGGGCTGACGGAGGCCGAAGGAGCGGGGAGATAGAGAATTCGAGTCCCTTCAGGCGGCAGGAACTTCACATCCCTCATATCCCCAAGTCCCCGGATTCTCGAGTCCTCAAGTCTTCCAGTCTCGTCTCCTCGAAGTCGTAAACAAGCGCCGAACTGAGCGACTGACTCCACCGCGCCCCCAGCTCCTGGTGCGCGGGATGCCGGAGGTACGCCTGCAACGCCGGCGCATCATCGAACGCGAGCGCGATCATGTAGTCGGCCGTGTCGGGCATGCCGCCCTCGTAACCGGCGCCGAACGTGAAACGCCGGCCGATGCGGACGTCGCGTACGCCCGGGATGTCGCGGCACGCTCGATCGAACGCCTCGAGCAGCGCGCGCCGATCTGCGATCGGCAGACCGGACCTCGGTTTCATCAACACGAGATGCCAGACCATCGCCGGACCTACCTCCACCAGCCGCGAGCCCAATAGTACGGCAACCCCAGCAGCTCGCGCGCGACCTGCCGGCTCAGCTCGAGACCCTCTTCCGACGGAATCAACCAGTTGCCCCACGACCCGGCGAATTCCGGATCCGGCGCGATCGCGGGGACCGGATCCCAGCCGTAGGCGCGGAATGCGCCGAGCGCGCGGCGCATGTGCGTGTCGGAGGTGACGAGCACGAGACGATCGATGCCGCGTGCGCGAAGCATGGGCGTGACGATGGCGGCTTCCTCGTGCGTGCTCGCCGACTCTGCCTCCACGAGGATGCGGGCTTCGGGGACGCCAAGCCGGACGAGCTCGCTCTTCATGTTCAATCCGCTCGGCAGCGAGTGGTCGTCGCCCGGCGGCAGCCCGCCGGAACTGACGACGACGGCCGGCTCGAGCAGGTGGTAGACACGCGCGGCCTCGAGCACGCGCGCCGCGGCGATGTCCGTCATCAGGTCGATCCTGCCGTCCCATCCTTCGATGATCTGATTTCCCGAGCCGAGGACGACGAGCGCAATGGGTGCGCCGGGCGCCCCTTCGGCAGCAAACGGACCATAGTCATACTCGCCGTACGACAGCACCCGGCTCATCGCGGCAGGAAGCGCATACGTGCTCGCAAACGTGTAGAAGAGCGCAAGCGCGATGAGACATCGGCGCGCGAGACGCGAGTGCGGCGAACGCCAGAGCCAGCAGGAGGCCGCGGCCATCGAGGCCACGGCCCCCGTCATCGAAAACGTGAAGGCAACGAATCCGTTCATCGTGAGGGCCGCGGAGGTTCAGCGTTGATCGGGATCGGGCTTCTTCCGCTTCCGCTCCCCAGGTTTCCGCGGCGCCTCATCTGGATTCCGCGGGCGGTCGTCGCGCGCCTTGTTCTGCCACGGGCGGTCGCCGTGCGGGCGGTCGCCGCCGGGTTTGGGCCGCCAGGGGCGATCGCCGTGCGGACGGTCGCCGCCGGGTTTGGGCCGCCAGGGGCGATCGCCGGACGGGCGGTCGCCGCCGGGTTTGGGTCGCCAGGGGCGATCGCCGTGCGGGCGGTCGCCGCCGGGTTTGGGCCGCCAGGGACGATCGCCGTGCGGGCGGTCGCCGCCGGG